>JBPBQP010000060.1:0-37297 GCA_050954745.1 Janthinobacterium lividum
GTACCTCACCGTGGAAGAAAATATTCTGCTGCCCTGCCACCTGCACGCTGCGCGTCGGGCCCGCATTGCATCTGCAACGCTGCCGCAGGAGGCGGCTCGACTGGCGCACCGGCTGGACCTTCACGCGCATCTGCACGCCCCGGTGACGCAGCTTTCTGTGGGCCAGCAGCAGCGTGTGGCGATTGCTCGCGCCGTGATCGGCTCGCCGGAATTGCTGGTTGCCGACGAGCCCACCAGTTCGCTCGACACCGACCGCCGCGATGCGTTCCTTCAACTGTTGATGGAGCTTTCGCGGGAGTCGCAGACCACGCTGCTGTTTGTGTCGCACGACCGCTCGCTGGATGCACATTTCAACCGCAGTGTTTCCATCGGAGACATGCATCGCGCCGGCCGCGACGGAGCGGGATGATGCTGTTTAGGCTAGCGTGGAAGTCGCTTCGGTCACGCGGTGTAATCACCGGCCTGACCGTGTTCTCGATCGCACTTTCCATCCTGCTGCTGGCCGGTGTGGACACGCTGCGCAATGGTGCGCGCGCTGGCTTTGCCGGAACGCTCTCCCACACCGACCTGGTGGTGGGTGCGCGGGGTGGCGACCTGCCGCTGGTACTCTCCACGGTCTTCCACATCGGCAGTGCCGCCAATAACATGTCGTGGGAGACGTACCAGCACTTCGCGCACCACGCAGCGGTGGCATGGACCATTCCCATCTCGCTGGGTGACTCGTTCCATGGCTACCGCGTGGTTGCGACAGACGAAAACTTCTACGTCCATTACCAGTACCGCGGCGGCCACGCGCTGGCCTTTGCCTCTGGGCATCTGCCGCAGGATGTGTTGCAGGTTGCGCTGGGAGCCGAAGTTGCAAAGGCGCTGAAGCTGCGTGACGGCGACAAACTCACGCTGGCACATGGCGTGGAGGCGCACAGCATTCTGAACCACGACGCGGTGCCATTCACGGTAAGCGGCGTGCTGCAACCGACAGCCACGCCCGTGGACCGAGCGCTGTACATCACGCTGCTGGGCGAGGAGGCCATGCACTTCGGCTGGACTGACGGTACGCCGCCCGCGCTTGGCGAAGATGTCCCGAAGCTCGACCCGTCACAGCTCAAAGTCGATCAGATTACGGCGTTTTTGGTTGGTGCAAAATCGCGCATCAGTACGCTGTACCTGCAGCGCGAGATTGCCACCTACAAGCCGGAGCCGCTGACCGCAGCCATTCCCGCGTACACGCTGCAGCAGCTGTGGGCGCTGCTGGACTACGCGGATGCGGCCCTGTCGCTGGTGGCCGCGACGGTGGTCGTGGTGGGCCTGTTCGCGATGGTGGCGGCCCTGTACAGTGCGTTGCACGAACGTCGGCATGAGATCGCGATTCTGCGTGCGGTCGGCCTGCACATGCGGCAGGTCGTTCTGCTGTTTGTGATGGAGGCCACCCTGATTGCGGTCGCAGGTTGTGTTGCGGGCCTGGGCATGCTGTACCTGCTGCTGTTTACCCTTCGGTCGACGATTGAATCTGCAGCAGGTATCCCCTTGCTGATTGCGCCGCCGTCGCCGCGTGTTGTGCTGTACCTGTTGGGTACCGTCGTCGGTGCAGCGCTGCTGGGTCTGCTACCGGCCTGGCGTGCGTATCGCAACTCTTTGCTGGATGGTCTGCACGCCTCCTGATGCGGCAGAGCTAGGGGTGTGGTGCGGCTATCTGCAGGGCATCTACGCTGTACTGCCGGTTGCGCAGCAGGTGCTCGCGGCGTTCCGCACTGAGCGAAGTCTCTGCAAGCAGGCGATCCGTCACGGCCATCGCCTCTTCGTGCAGCCCCAGCCAGTAGCAAGCCACGGCGTATTCCAGCGGCAGCAAAAAGCGGTAGACGTCCGCCTCCACAAACAGCAGGTCGGTCGCCGGGAAGGGGATCTGCAGGGCGGGCTGCAGGAAGACGCAGGCGACTTCGTACTCTTTCCGCAGCTGGTAGTGCATGCCGACGCGGTAGAGCGGTTCAGCCCGGATCCGGCGAGCGGCGTATGCCTCCAGGTACGCGTGCTCTACCTGCTCCCAGTCTGCGCCGGTCGCCTCCAGCAGGCGCGCGCCTTCGTACAGGGAGAACCAGACCTCCTCGGCGAAACCACCCATGGCGACGCGACGGCGGTACCACTCCATGGCCAGCGCGGGTTCGTGCGCGTCCCGGTAGCTTTGCGCCAGGTAAAAGGTATTGCGGGCATTGGTGGGCTCGAGTTGCAGCGCCTCTTCCAAAATGCGGGCGTCGTTGCGGTACGTCTCCGGGTTGCGTGACCGAGCGCCTTCCAACAGGCGAACGGTTCGGATGCCGGGCATCCGCGCCTGCCGGTGCACGCCGTCGCAGGTAATGTACTCATGCAGCACGCCCTCGTAGCGCCACGGCAGCGACGAACGTACCAGCTGAATGCGGCTATACGTCGTGCCGCCGGAATCAACCACGAAGTCATAGGCGTCGTGGGTCAGATGAGGCCACTGGAAACCAGGCTCGGCCTGCAGGTATTCATCTGCGTCCAGCGTCAGCAGGTAGTCGGCACAGCCACGCGCCAGGGAAACAGCCTGAGACCGGTTATGGCCGAAGTTTTTCCAGGGCTGCTCGATCAGCGCTCCGGGAATGCCACCGAGTACGTCGCGGACCAGGTCCTGCGTGCCGTCGGTTGAACCCGTGTCCACGACGACCCAGTGATCGATCCGGTGCAGCACAGATTGTAGGCAGCGCCGCAGAACGTGCTGCTCGTTCTTGACGATCATGCACAAAGCGATCGTCTGACCTGCTTCGTTCATGTTGCGAACTCCCCTGTTGATTCTGCAGATCTGCAGCCCGCGCGGTTTGAGAGTAGCGCAAATCAAAAAGCCCATGGTCAACGCGGGCGTTGACCATGGGCTGCAGTGCGTTCGTGGAGGGGTTAGATGAACAGGCCGTTCAGGCCCTGCGGGAAGAATCCGCCCTTGGCGACGGCTCCGGTGTTGGCTCCGCCCGCGGTGACGATGTTCAGCACCTGGCTGGTGCTGCGCCCAAACGAAATCGCGGGTGCCGTTGAAGAGGCAGGACCGGCGTTCACGATCTGGGTTGCCGCAACTGAGGTGGTGCTGTTCAGCGTGACCATCTGGTTCGCCGTACCGTAATCATCCGGGTTCGGATCCAGCGGGTTGTTCACCTGTGGCTTGGCCTGTGCCGCCGAGTTGCGGAAGGCAGAGAGCATGGTGGTCACGCCGCTCAGTGTTCCAGCCGGCGCATAGGTCGCCGCTGCATCCGCAACGATAAGGGAATAACGGATCAGGCCAGCGTGGTAAGCCTCTACCGCGTGAATTCCAGCTGCAACCGGCAGGATGGTGGTCTTGCCGGTGATCAGTGGAGCCGCGCCGTGGTATGCCGACACGCCCACATCCTCAAAGATGTATGCGCCCAGCAGGAAGTACGCTTCGTTCGCGTAGGGATTGAAGGGACGCAGCGAAGAGGGAACACCCGCCAGGCCTGCCAGTGTGTCGAACAGGTTCGGCGTCAGGTTGATCGCGGGCTGTGCCACCGCCAGGCTGCCAAGCGCGGTGCGGAGCAGGGAGACGTGCTTGCCCTCTTCCACGGCCGTTTCCACGGCATACGCTGCCAGCACAGGGCTGGCGAACGGCACCTTGTACGTGGAGCTTGCCGGAGCGCCCGTGACGCCGGAGTTTGCAACCACACCCATGCCGGATCCGCTGGGATTGTTGCCTGCAACGCCGTTGATGCCGAGCACGGGCGCATTCGCAGCGGTAGAGGAACCATTACCTACTTCGATCGTGGTTCCGAACGCTGCCAGGTAGTAGAAGTTGGCCTCAAGGTACTCAAGGTTCAGGGCAAAGTTGAGAATGTCGTTGTCAGAGTAGGAAGCGACGGCAGACTGCGCCGCAGCCTTCTGGGGGATCAGTGAGGTCGCAGCCAGGGCAGCGCTGCCGGCCAGCAGGGTGCGCCTGCTGAGGATCACATCATCGAGGAATCGTGTTTCTTGAGTAGGCATTTAAGTTCTTCCTTGGAATGGCTCGATCGAAAACGTGGGATTTGCAAAACCTGCACGGTCAAAGACAGGAATCGCCGTGGGTTAAGCGGTGGTCGTCTTGATGCTGCCGTTCAAGCCATTGGGAAAGAACGCGCCGGAGGAAACGCCTGCGCCGCCGCCCGTACCGTAGACGATGTGCAGTACCTGGCTTGGGGTACGTGCAAAGCCGACCGCGTTGGTTGCGGATGCTGCGACCACAGTGCTGGCAGGATAGTTGCCGTTGGCCGCGATCGTCGCCGGTGCAAGGGTCAGCGTGGTCTCATTGCCACCACCCACTGCGGCGCGCAAGGCTACAACCTGGTTTGCCATGGTGATCAGCGAGGCGTTTGGCTGGAGGGTGGTGCCGGCCGTCACAGCAGACCCGATCCGTGTAATGGCAGCGCGGACATAGCCAGCGTGGTAGGCCTCAACCGCCTGGATGCCGGCCGCGTAGTTCAGATTGCTGGCGGAGGTAAGCGCAGGCGCAGCGCCGCTATAGGCGGTCACGCCCACGTCCTCAAAGATGAAGGCACCAATCAGGAAGTTCATGTAGCTGGAGTAGGGGCTGAAGGTGCCCTGTACGCCGGCAGCGGTGGCAACCGCCGCGAAGGCCGAACCGATGTTGAGGTTTGGCATGGAAACCGCCGCATTACCAAGGGCGCTGCGCAGAAAGTTGACGTGTGCAAGCTCGTCATAGGCAATCTCGTTGATGATTTGTGTCTGCAGCGCGGTGGCACCCTGAACCTGCGAACCGCCCAGAACGTAACCCGCGCCAAAGCCCGTGCTGGCAGCAGGCAGGCCGCTGCCGGTCGCTGCGAACAGGTAGAAAGACGCCTCGAGGTACTCAAGATTCAAAGCGAAGTTGAGGTAATCCGCATCCGTCAGGGCGGCGATGCCAGTAGCTCCTGTCGCGCCTGTGGCACCCGTTGCTCCCGTAGCGCCGGTCGCGCCCGTGGCACCGGTTGCGCCTGTAGCTCCCGTTGCGCCTGTGGCACCGGATGCTCCCATGGCACCCATCGATCCAGAGCAGCCTGTCATCAGGGAAGCTGCGCCGACCGCGCCTACAACGCCGACCCCGGCGAGGAAGTTCCGTCTTGAGGCCGCTGCGACCGCTACGCCCTTGTTATAAAAAAATTCTAGGTTTTCCACGAGTTTTGACTCCGATTCGCTGAGGTTCCGTTGTGATTCGAGAACGAACCGGGAACCGCAGAACGTCGCGGAGCGGTAAGTTGCCGAGTTGCAGTCAGTGGCAAGTGTTCTAAAGCAGTGCAATGAGGTTGCTCATGAAACTTAGGCCTTCAAATGTCCAACTCGCAATGTCAAAAAGTAACCGCTTCAGGACACGAACATGCTTGTAAGTACTTTCACGACCCAGAGATAATGTTTGGCCGGGCAGGCCCGCTCTCGATGTGACATGTGAATTTTGCGAGTCGCAGGTGACCTCCATGCCGAAGCCTGCATCGTGCAGCGGTCAGGTTGCTCACCAACCGCACAGGCATGGGTCAACACGTTTTTCACGTGGTAGCTTGGTTGGCACGAGGGCGTTCGACCTCAAACTGCATTGAAGGAGCGGGCCTGTGCCTCCAGCCGCGCGAATGGCCGATCCAACGACGCATGGAGCCCCTCTCGCTCCGGGACCGGGCAGCGCTAACGTCATGATCGGTTTCATGCCGGCGTGGCGGGCGGCCATTGATCAGCATGCCTGCCCCATGGTCAGTGTGACCGGTGCCGATGGCGTGGGTTCTGTGATCATGGGCAGTCCTACTGTATTCATTAACGGCATGATGGCTTGCCGCATGGGCGACATCGTCATTGAAAAGCCCGGCCTGGCAATGGGCCCGGCAAACCCGATCGTTATGGGATGTCCGACGGTGATGATCGGCGAGGTAGGCATGGGGGCGGTGATTGCCCCAAGCGGCGGCGGCGGCATGGCTGCGGTAGGTGGCAGCATGGGCGGCGAAACCGGAGCAGCGGCGCAGGCGCTGGCCGAGGCGTCAGAGAATGGATCGACTACCGTGGTCATCGGCGACAACAAAACGTTGAGCCAGGCTGTGGGCAGTTCTGGCTCTGCAGGCTCATCCGGGTAGAGCAGCCATGGCTGAATTGGAAAGTAACGCGATGTTGGTTGAGCAAGGTGAGCACGTTTCGTACCTCGCAGCGTGGCTTCGATCTCTCCATCCTCTGTGATCTTTAGTTCGACACCGGTCTGAAGCAGGTGCAAGGCCGCTGACACACCTGGTGACGATGTGACGGAAAGGCCGACCATGTCCTGGGTACTTTGCGTTAAATCTGGACCGCGCAGCGGCGAACGCGTGCCTTTGCAGGCCGGTTCCACGCTGCGGGTGGGACGCACTGCGAAAGCCGATCTCGCGCTGCCGGAAGATACCTTTCTTTCTGGCGTTCACTTCGAGATAGTGGAGCAGGGCGCAAGCTGCACGCTGCGGGATTTGAACAGCAGCAACGGCACTGTGTTTCAGCAGGGGCGAGTCACCGCAGTCCGGCTTGTGGCGGGCGACACCTTCACGGCAGGCCAGACCCGGTTCACTGTCTTACGTGAAACTCAGCCGGAGACAAAGGTAGCCGCACCCGCGGTGGACGGGCTGCTGCCGCTGTCCCGTGAACGCCTGCTGCTTCATCTGCGAACAGACCAGCAGCCGCTGTACGCCGTGCTGGACGCCTCGCGCGACCCACGCGTGCTGGCTACCCTGCTGCAGCACAACTGTCAGTATGCCTGGCTGTTTGAGGCGGGTACGCCGCCAGAGTTGATAAGTTTTGCACCATACCTGCTGCCGCTGCCCGTCGACTCGCCTGCATTGGAATCGCTCATCGACAACGGTTGGACGGAACATTGGGGTATCTACCTCACCAGCAATGCCAGCCCGTGGGAACTGCTCGCATTTCTGAAGCGGCTGCTGCTTATCCAGCAGCCCAATGGCCAGGAAGCATTGCTGCGGTTTTACGATCCACGCGTGCTGCGCCCGTTGCTAAAGGGTGCGACCTGGTGGCAGCAGGCGTTTCTCTTCGGTGCTGTGCAGCGCTACCTGTTACCAGGCGAGCAGCCGCAGACCGCTACGACGTTTCTGCAGACGCGCAATGGTGTCGAGCAAAGCGAACTTCATCTTGTTGAAGATGGACGTGTTAAACGAATCGCCCCGAACGCTGACGGCCCTCAGGACGCACCACCTGTCGTACGCGATCGCCTGGTGCTGTTGCCACGGCAAATGGCCTAGCGGGCAACGCATGTTGGCAATGCCCTCCATGGCCTGATCGGCGAGTTGCGGCAGCTTCTCGCAAAAAGAGGTGCAGTAACTGCTTTGATCTTTCGCGCTGCAGCGCCAAAGGCATGTGCTTGCAAGCAAGCTTGGCCACGGTTGAAAGGAAAGTGTCTTAACTTTCTTACTTGCCGACCTTGCAATTCACAGGAATGTTACGTAGGTTTGTTCATAATCTCTCTAATTTTTTGCGGAATCCTGCTGTTCCCAGGTGACCCACGTGCTGTTACAGCCCGTGGAGTAACAGCATTAGCAGGTGGACCGTACCCTTGTTTGTTCCTGCAAACCCTGCAGGACCCGCTCTAAAAGCTCTGGAGACGTAGCCTGATGATCCTTCGCAACAAGTTTGCCCCCGTTCTGCTCATGGCGCCTGCCGCTCTTACGTGCACGCTCCTTGCGGGGGCGCAAACGTATCGCGGCAGCCTTACCGGCACTGTCGTTGATCAGTCCGGTGCGGCAATTCCCAATGCCACCCTTCGACTCAGCAATCCAGCAACGAACGAGACCCTCAATGCAAAGTCGAATGGCATTGGTGCGTTTAGCTTTCCTGAGTTGCCGGTAGGCACGTACAAGCTTTTGGTCAGCGCTCCAGGCTTCGCGGCGCAGTCGCTGGACAACATCGCGATCGAGGTCACCAAGATTCGCGACCAGAAGATCGAACTCTCCGTCGGATCTGAATCCACGGTCGTCAATGTGCAGGCGGCGGGTGTGTCGCTTGACACCACCAGCAGCCAGCTGGTCTCCGTGGTCGATCAGGCATCCGTGCAGCAGATTCCGCTGAATGGACGTAACTTTCAGCAGATGGTGCACCTGGCGCCGGGGGTAAGCCCGTACAGCTACGGTTCGATCAACGGTACACGTACCGCAGGCGTCAATTACCAGATTGATGGCGCTGACAACAACGACCCATGGTCGAACGCGGTGGCGTCAAACCAGGGCGGCATCGCCGGTATCCCGGGCGGCCTCATTCCCATCGAGGCAATCGACCAGTTCTCAATGCAGGCGGCGGGTGAGGCAGACCAGGGACGAAACGGTGGTGCCAACAGCAACATGGTGCTGCGCACCGGCACCAACAAGCTGCACGGGGACGTCTTCTACTTTGACCGCAACGAGCTGTTCGCGTGGCTCAGCCCGTCGGTAGCCGCGGGCAGCCGCGTCCCTGAGATTCGTAACCACCAGGGCGGGTTCACGGTAGGCGGTCCCATTTTTAAGAACAAAACCTTCTTCTTCCTGGCGGGGGAAATTCAGATCGCTCAGGCCAACAACAGCTTTTCTGACACGGTGGTGAACGACACCTGGATTGCTGCCGGTAAAAGCCTGCTTGCAAGCCGCGGAATCGGGCAGAATCAGGTTTCGCTGAACATGTATAACCTGCTGTTTCCGGCAGCGAGCCGCACTGCGCCTGGTTATACCAATCAGTACCAGTCCAACGGCGTAAACACCTACAACAGCTACAACGGCATGATTAAGCTCGACCATAAGTTCAACGACAAATACAGTGTCTCTGCGCATTACCTGGGGACCACGGGTACGCAGTCGGCTGACGTCGGATCGCACTTCGCGGACTACTTTGAGACCGCGCCCATGCACATCCACAACTTTCAGATTTCGCAGATCAGCTCCTTCACCGGCAGGCTTACCAACCAGTTCACGGCGGCGGCATCCTCGTTTCTGCAGGTGTTCAACGATCGCAACCAGAGCTTCAACGTGCAGGCCAATGGCCTGCCGCTGGGCCTGACAGGTCAACTCGGTCTGGGCGCGCCACAGTTCTATGTCGGATCGTTTGATTACACCGGTGCCACGCCACCGCTTGGCCGTCAGGATGTGACGGGTCACATCGACGACACGCTGCACTACTCGGTTGGGCGGCATGAGGTCAAGATTGGTGGCGAGTACCGTCATGCAAACCTGAATGTCGCCTACTTTGTGAATGGCCGCGGCACGTTCAACTTCGACGGCACACGCTACACCAACAACGGTGCGGCGCCTGCCACACAGGCAGAGTGCTCTGCCGCCGGGCTCGACTTCACCAATAATGGCGCTAATAAGTGCTCCACGGGTATCCAGGTGGCTGACTTTGTGGCCGGCACGACGCGCGCCAACGCTTCGGGTTCCACCATCCTGCGAAACAATCCTCAGCGCGTGTACATCATCAACACTTTCGACCTGTTCGCGGCTGACGATTACAAGGTGACCAACCGGCTGACGCTGAATTACGGCGTACGTTGGAGCTACCCAGGCGTCCCTGCGGATGACCGTAACTCCATCTATAACTTTACGCCGCAGGCGGGCTACTTCAAGTCGCCGCTGTATGCTCGCAACCTCGGCAATGTCGCACCGCGCTTTGGCTTTGCCTTTACGCCATTCAGCCAGCCGACTACCGTAATCCGTGGCGCATATGGCTGGTTCTTCGATCAGCCCACGGTCGGTCAATTTGTGTACAACAGCATTGGCAATGGTGCCAGCGCCGGCATCTTCGGCACACCGGGCGATGCCAACGCTGCCGTTACGGTGAACGGCGGCGCAAACTTCACTCTGGGCCAGACGACCTTTCCGACAGGTGTGCAGTTTGGTGCGAACGGCCAGCCCACCACGTCGTTGGGCATCCTCGCCATCAATCCGAACTACCGCGCTGCCTACCTGCAGAACTTCAACGTGAACATTGAGCAGCAGCTCACCAAAAATACGTCATTAACTGTCGCTTATGTGGGCAGCCTTGGCCGCCGCCTGGGCTGGGTCTCTGACCTGAACCAGATCGCCGTGACGCCGGTAGTGGCCAATCGTGTTCGCCCGTTGGCAGCGCAGTACCCCTACCTGACCGCGGTAAACCAGGTCAACAGCGGTGCCACGTCCAACTACAGTTCGCTGCAGGTCAGCCTGGTGCAGGCAAGCTGGCACGGCCTTTCCATGAAGACGTATTACACGTGGTCCAAGGCCATGGATGATGCGTCAAGCACCACGACGCCTCAGGATAGCCGCAACCTGCGCGGCGACTACGGCCTCTCCAGCTACGATGTTCGCAACAACTTCACCGGCAACGCCCACTACAACGTTCCCCACTTCACCAGCCATGCGACGCGCCTGACACAGGGCTATGAGATGAACGCTCTGTACACCTTTGCGGGTGGCACGCCCATCAACATCCTGGCCGGCACCAACACCAGCGGATCGGGGGAAGCGAGCCGTGACCGACCAAACCGCCTGGTGGGCGTGGCTGCATATGTGCCGCGTATGACCAACGCGACCGCCACGTCACGCACTTACTCCTACCTCAACAAGGCCGCTTGGGTCGCAGCGCCATCCGGCACCTACGGCAATGAGCGTCGCAACTCTGTGACGGGGCCTGGCTTCGGTGACGTTGATCTTTCCTTTGTGAAGATGACGCCAATCTCAGAGCATGTGAACACCGAGC
Organism: Janthinobacterium lividum; assembly: GCA_050954745.1. Lineage (GTDB taxonomy): Bacteria > Acidobacteriota > Terriglobia > Terriglobales > Acidobacteriaceae > Terriglobus. The sequence goes on from JBPBQP010000060.1 coordinate 10,696, forward strand.
TTCGTGCGGAGGTGTTCAATATCTGGAACCAGGCGAACTTCGCCAACCCGAGCGGTTCCATAAACAGCTCCAGCTTCGGCCTACTGTCCGCAACGCGTAATTCGTCGTCGGCGCCTGGTATCGGCGTAGGTGAGCCGCGCAACATGCAGTTCGCTTTCAAGGTGAGCTTCTAACCGAGACGATCTGAAGCGACGCCCTGCGACATGGTTTCGGCCATGTTGCAGGGTTGCGTTGATCGCTAGCGTGCTTACCGCGTGCCGGGCAAGTCCTCGGTGTGCGTAGCTCGGATACATCCGCTTCGTCTTGCCGCCAGTGCCGCGAGACAATGGCGGTATGAAGCTTTTCTTTGCCTCGCTTTTGCTCTGCCTTACTTGCACAGTCTCTGCGCAGGAAGCCTTAACCATCTCGCCTGCAAGGCCTGTGCCCACCGGCAAGGCTCCTGGGATGAAGTGGAAGCTGGTTAAGGACGCTTCGGACGAGAAGGTCTATGCCATCACGTTCTACAAGGGCGATGAAGCTTTAAGCGGGCTTACAGACTTTGCCATCGCGCACCACCTTGGTGATGCGCATTTCACGGGCATTGGTGCGGTTGCTTCGGCCACGTTGGCCTGGCTCGATCTCCCGCAGAAGATTTACCACGCCATACCGGTGCAGGAGCAGGTTGAAGTGCTTTCGCTGACCGGCGACGTCGCCTCGTTCCAGAACAAGCCTGTCGTACACATGCACGTTGTGGTGGGCAGGCACGACGGTCAAACGGTCGGCGGGCATGTCTTCGAACTGAACGTGAACCCCACGCTTGAGGTCTTCCTCACAGCGAATACTGCGCCGCTTACCAAGCGCGCCGACGAAGCCAGCGGCATGAAGCTGATCGATCCACAGCCTTAGGCGCTGGTTGGGAATCAGGCCTTATCGGCGGCAGGCTTGGGCAGCAGAAAGACGATCAAAGCCGCACCCAGCAGAGACACGGACATGAGCAGAAAGCCTGCGCGGGGATTGCCCGTGCGCGCCTGCAAGAGGCCCACGGCGTAGCTGCCCGCGAAAGATCCAAGCGCGCCGCAGCCGTTGACCAGCGCCGTCACCTCGCCCGCGACGTTCTTGGGGAAAGACTCTGCGATCAGCGCAAAGAAAGGTCCATAGGGCGCGTACATGAGACCGCCTGCCAGGATCAGGAAGCCAAACGCGAGCGGAAAGCTGCTTGCTGACGTCAGGTAAGAACCCAGCAGGGCAATGCCGGCGACCAGCAGCAGCGGCCAGATGAATCCCTTGCGCGCCACGCGACGGTCCGAGAAGTAAGAGACAGACAGCATCAGCACGATAGCCGCCGCATAGGGCAGAGCGCTGAGCAAGCCGGTCACAGCGATGCCTCGCGCGGCACCCTTCTGCACAATGGTGGGAAGCCACAGCACAAAGCCATACACGCCGATGGACCACAGGAAGTACTGTGCGGAAAGCGCGATGGCGATTGGCGATCGAAAAGCCTGGCTGACGGACCCGACCGCCGGAATCAGCTTCTGTTCCGCATGGAGTTCCGCTTCCAATTGCAGCCTGCTGTCCGTGTCCAGCCACGTGGCCTGTTCCGGACGGTCGCGAATCAGAAGGAACCAGATAAAGCCCCAGAGGATGGAGGGAATGCCCTCGATGATGAACGTCTTCTGCCAGCCGAAAGCGTGCATCATGTAGCCGGTGACGGCAGACATCCAAAGCACCGTGACCGGGTTGCCAAGAATCAGAAACGTGTTGGCGCGTGACCGTTCTTCCCGCGTGAACCATTGCGACAGCAGCAGCAGCATGCCGGGCAGGATGAAGCTTTCCGACGCACCCAGCGTCAACCGGACCAGCGCCAGTCCCCAGAAGGTTTTCACTACGCCGGTCAGCATGGCCAGCACGCCCCAGCTGATCAGCGCAACGCAGATCAGTTTCCGTGCGCTACGCTTGCGTGCGTAGGCCGCGCCAGGAATCTGGAAAAGAAAGTAGCCCAGGAAGAAAAGCGCCGCCAGCAGCGCCGACTGCGACTCTGTAATGTGCAGCGTCTGCGCCAGGCCGGCCGCCGCGCCAAAGCCGTAGTTTGCACGGTCGACGTAGGCCAGGCTGTAGGTAACAAACACCAGCGGCAAAATGCGCAGCCAGCGACCGCGCAGGGCAGGGGTTTGCAGCGGTGAGACGGTACGGGCGTCAGCCACAAATCTCCTCAGTGGTACTTGGCGTGGTGGCGGGAGCGGAGCGGTGAAGGGAATCCCCTTCACCGCGTCAGGGCTTTACTTTGCCTGCTTGCGATAGCGTTCGGCAAGCGGCTTGTCTGCAAGCGCCTTAATGAACAGGCCACCCACCACGCTGCGCGCCTGGAAGCTTTCCTGTTTGCCCGTCTTTGTGTCGTACCAGTCCGTCATGGGCACGCGGCTTGTGGTCTCATTGGCCCACTTGTAGAGGGGATCGACCAGCGTGTCGAAGTCGGCCTTGTTGTCGGCGAGAGTGGCAGTCCACAACTCCCAATCCAGCTTGGTGTAGCCCTTGCGGCTATCCAGCGGCAGGCCGTAGACGTTCAATTTGGTTTTGTAGAAGGCGATTTCGGAATCGCGAACGGACTTGGGGAACAGGTTGTAATCCAGCACTTTATCCCAGACCAGGTTGTACTTCTGGCTCCAGGTGTTGGGGCTGTCATAGGCCAGCTTGTAGTGGTCGCCTTCGCGGTCCATCTCCATCCACTTTTTCGCGTAGCTATGGGCGTCGGCGCTGAACTTCTTTGCCTCGGCATCATGGTGCAGCAGGCGAGCCAGGTCAGCGTAGGCCTCCATGGCGTCGATGGCTTTCAGCGCCAGGTTTGCGTTGTGGGTCACGTGGCCGGCAAAGTCGTCGGTGGTCAGCTGGTTCTCCGGATCCAGGCCATGCTCGTGCAGAAAGTTGGCCCACTTCGTCAGCTCGGGCCAGTACTTCTGCGCCAGTTCGATGCCTGCATTGTTCTTCTCAAGCCGCGCCAGCGCATCCACCAGGATGAGCATGTTGCCGCTCTCTTCCACGGGCATCTGGTCTTCTTCGGTCTTCTCGCCACCGCCATAATCCTGCCCATTGGCCAACGGGTAGCGGCCCAGATCATGCGGTGCAAAGGGGAAGCGCCAGCGGTTAGGCAGCGACGCGTACGCCAGCACCGGCAGCACCTGCGCGTGCAACAACTGCGGATTGAAGAAGAGGAAGATGGGCGCAGAGGGGTACAGCACATCGACTGTCGCCGTGTCGCCGTTGGAGAAGTTCTCCTTGGCAAACAGCATGGGCTGGCCGTCGACATCGGCTACCAGCTTGTGGGCGGCAATGGACTCGCGATAGGCCAGCGTGCATAGCCAGGCGTAGTGCTCGCCCGCTGTTTTGGTCAGGTCTGCGGTCAATTGTTTGTCGAAGGCGTCGCCACGCGCGTCCAGCTGGGCGTATTCGTTCTGCGCTTCGGTCAGCATAGCGCTGACGGTCTTGCCGTCACGCTGCCAATAGGGCCGAACGCGCCGGTCCAGGTACTCCATGGCAAAGCCTTCGGTGTAGCTCAGCATGACGAACTTTGACACGGGCTGTGCGCCCACCGCGCCAAAGGGCAGGGCGACCGCCATCTCCTGCACGCCCTTCTGTCCGGCGGCAGGGCCGTCGATGTCGTCGGTGAAGGGCAGCGCGCCGTCCGCGGCAAAGGTTTGCGCGGTGCGGTTGCTGAAGACGCTGCTGGCGGCCTCGTTCTGCGGCACGGCGATGTGGAAGTAGCCCCAGTCGATCTTCAGGTCATCGCCAGAACGGTTCAGCACGTCCTGGCTCTTGGTTCCGACCGACAGCACGGTTGCTCCACCAGTCTGCTGGCGGCTAAACGCGACGGGTTGGCCGCTATAGCTGGTGGCCATTTCGCCGTTTGCATTCAGAAAGACTGAGACCTGGTGCTGGCCGCCATCGGTCGCATGCGCGGTCCACGACAGGTACGTCACCGGTCGCGACAGCAGGTCCATGTTGTCGAGAAAGGCCGGCGTGAAGAAGACCAGGTCTATGGCAACACCGGCTGCGGCGAAGTGGTAGCGGGTGTGGGTCGGCGTCAGTTCGCTGCCGGTCTGCTCCATGGCGGGTGTATTGCGCGGATCGCTGCCCATGACACGGTAGGCCTTGCCGTCGATGCGCACCATGCTGTTCAGCGGCTGGTTGTGGCCGGTCCAGTGCTTGGTAGGGCTGTCCGTCAGCTTGTCCGTGGTGGACCACACGCTAAAGTACGGATCGTGCGCAACCAGCGGTGTGGTTGGCGGGCGCTCTGGCGACTGGCCACAAAGGGTCGCGACGAACAGCAAAGCAGATGCGGCAGGCAGTACATACTGGCGAACATTCATAAGAAGCACTTCTCCGGGCCATTGTGGCAGCGCAGCCATTCTATCGGGCGCGCATGGCAACATGCGGCCAATCGCGCGCGGGCCGATGCCTGGCTTAACGTTGCATTCATCCTGCTCTACTGTTAGCTTCGTTTTCATTCACCAGCATTTTGCCCGGTAGCCTTCAAGCTTCTGGTATGCGCCCACCAAGGATGTGCTCCCCGTCCGAGCTTCCTGCCGTCGCGCCTCTCCTGTCGTATGTCTGACCGCATCTGTGTGCTGGCCAACGGCGCGCGCTCCTGAGTGCAAGTGGTGCGCCATGGTCGCCCTTTACCCTGTCCCTTCGGAGAACTGTTTTGAAGACTAAGTTTGTTATCGGGTTCCTTGTTGGTTCTGCTGTTTGCGCACCCCTTGTGTCCCCCGGTCAGATGACTGTCCCTGCGCCGCCCACGGCACCAGCAACGGTTGCGGTCACCAAACCATTGGTCACCGTGTACCTGCGGGAGCGCACCAATGCCACGCAGTGGTTCAGCGCAGTGCCAAATCCTGAAACCTACGGTCACCAGGACTCGCTTCTAAGGATCGCCATTGCGCAACGCATCAAGCGCTTTGACTACCAGTTGGAAATGAGCAACAGCGCAGAACTGGCGCTACCCACGGATGCCGTCTCGCCGATTGCGGCGCAGGGCCAGCTTGGCCTGGGCGGTACCTACTATGCGGCAAACAGCTCGAACAACTACCCGGCTGCGGTCTCGTTCAAGACAGGCTTTCTGCGCTACCACTTCCACCACGACCAGAACGTCCTGCGCGTTGGGCGGTTCGAATTCTTCGACGGGCAGGAGACGACGCCAAAGAATCCGACCATGCTGTGGGTACAGACCAACCGGGTCGGCCAGCGGCTGATCGGCAACTTTGGCTTCTCGAACGGTCAGCGCTCGCTGGACGGCATCGATCTGAAGCTCACTGGCAAAAACTGGGACCTGACCGCCATGGGTGCGCGGGCCGACCAGGGCGTCTTCAAGATGAATGCCAACGAGGAGATGAACGTCGACGTGCAATACCTGGCTTACACCCGTTCGCTGGCACAGGGCCGTATCCTGCTGCGCGGCTTCGGCATTGGTTACCACGACGGCCGTACCGGCCTGACCAAGACCGACAACAGAACGGCAGCGGCACGTGCGCTGGACCACAAAAACATCCGCATTGGCACCTATGGCGGCGACCTGATCACGGCCATCCCCGTCGGCAGGAACACGTTCGACATCATGGTCTGGGGAGCGGGACAGTTTGGCAACTGGGGGCTGCTGAACCAGCACTCCGCGGGCGTAGCCGTCGAGGGTGGGTATCGCCTGGAGACGGTGACGGGCAAGCCATGGCTGCGGGCAGGTATGCTGCGCACCACCGGCGACAACAACAACACAGACAACCAGCACAACACGTTCTTCCAGATACTGCCCACGCCGCGCGTCTACGCCCGCTTTCCCTTCTTCAACAGCATGAACTCGCGGGATGAGTTCGTGCAGTTCATCGACAAGCCAACGAACAAGCTGGAAATTCGCACGGACATGCATTGGCTGCAACTGACCGCACCCACCGACTTCTGGTACCAGGGCGGCGGTGCGTACGACAACAAGGCCTTTGGCTACGTTGGCCGGCCCGGCAACAATCACGGCAGCTTTACCAGCCTGTATGACATAAGCGCCGACTACGCCTTTAACAAACAGGTTTCGCTGGCGGCGTACTACGCGCATGCCTTTGGCAAGACCGCCGTCGGGGCCATCTACCCCTACGATCGTGATTCCAACTACGGCTACTTTGAGCTGACCTACCGGCTTAGCAAGGTGATCAAAAAGTAGGCTTCGAAGGATGAAAAAAGACCCGGCTTGCTGCCGGGTCTTTTGTTTGCCTAACTGCCGGTAGAAGCAATGCCGCGGCGAGCGACCGCTGAGCAAGCTGCCATGTCACGATTCCGGTTCTGGAACATCTGGCCCGACAGGATGTGCCACCCATTTACCTCGGTGCAACTCGTCTTTACCAACGCCGTCCTACACAGCCGGTAGAGGAGAAATCATGACCCTTTTGAAGTCCCTGGTACTGTCTGCAACGCTGCTCGGCGCGGGGTCGTTGGCGCCGGCACAGATTTCCGTCGGCATTGGCGTTGCGCCTGTTTGCCCTTACGGGTACTACGATTACGCTCCTTACGCCTGCTCACCCTACGGCTACTACGGCCCGGACTGGTTCGACGGCGGCCTGTTCATTGGTGCCGGCCCCTGGTTCCATGGTCCGCGCGGGTTCTATGGCCATGTCGATAACCGATTCGACCCCCGGCGCGGTTACCGCGGCCCTTTTCCTGAGCGTGGTGCGCAGCCGTTTAACCACTTCCAGGGCAACGAGGCGCGCGACTTCCAGGGCCATGTCGGCAATCCTGGCCACCAGGCCTTCGGGGAGCACAACCCGGAAGCGCGCGGCGGCTTCCAGGGTGGCGGGCATGGCGGCGGTGGCGGCCACGAGGGTGGCGGTCGCCGGTAGACGGGAAGCTCAGTTCAACCTGCAGGTACGCTAAGCCTTACGGGCCGGCGTACCTGCTGGTGCTTAGGCAGGTGCTTCGAATCTTGACACCTGCACCGGATTCCCGTCAGATAGAGAGCTGACACCATCGCCATTCCCCGCTGCGATCCATCCGTCTGCTTTTCGGGCATTGCGGAGTGCAGACCGTGTGATTGCGGAATCTCAGGTGTGAAGATTCGAACGTCCGCGCAGCGATTTCCACGCTCCAGGACCGGCTAAGGAAGCTCTTCTTGCAAGGAACACTCGGTATCTATTTTCTGTTGCAGTCTGTCGGTGGTTTTGGCGGCCTGAGTCTGCTGCTGCCCGTGCTGCTGATCGGCATGGTACTGATGACAGCGATCCCCAACCAGCGCAAGCAGAAGAAGTGGAACGAAATGCTGGCAGGGCTGAAATCGGGTGACCGCGTCACCACCACCGGCGGCCTGCGAGGCACCATCCTTAGCCTGCGCGACGACGTGGTCACCATGCGCGTCGCCCCCGACAACATCAAGCTCGAGTTTCTGAAGAGCGCCATTGCATCCGTAACCACGGAGGATGAGGTAGAGAAGTAGCCCTGCACCCACTCACTCGTGCGCGGCACCTCTGTGCACGGGAGGATGACCCGGTCTACGCTGCCCTGACACAACCATGCAGAAGAACATCAACACCCGCATCCTCGCGATCCTCGCGCTGCTTCTCATCTTTCTGTACGGCATCTTCGGCATTCCGCACGGCAGCCTGAAGCAGACGCTGACAGACCGCATCCACCTGGGTCTCGACCTGCGCGGCGGTACCCACCTGGTGCTGCAGGTACACACGACCGAGGCCGTGGCAGCGACCAGCGACACGGACCTGCAGCGCCTGCAGACGGCCCTGACGAAGATTGCACCTGGCATTCGCGTCGCCAAGCCGGACGCCGCACAGCCGATGCTGATCATCACCGGCGTATCCGCCAGCGATCGCAAGGGCGTCAGCGACGTCTTTGACGGCAACGACTTCAAGCCCTACGACGTCAGCTCCACGGGCGACGGCTTCAAGCTGTCGATGAAGCTGGCGGAGATCAAAGACCTGCGCGAACGCACGCTGGATACGTCCATCGAGACCATCCGCAGCCGTGTCGACTCACTGGGCGTGGCCGAACCGGTCATCCAAAAGTACGGCCTTGGCGAAGACCAGATCCTGGTCGAGCTACCCGGCGTCTCCAACACCGACCAGGTGCACAACGTCATCCAGTCGACCGCACGGCTTGAGATTCACGAAGTCCTCGGCGGACCGTACACCAGTGAGCAGGATGCGCAGCTGCAGCAGCAGCCAGACTCCATCCTGGTGCAGGGCGGCAATGCCGTTGGCGACCAGTCGTTCTGGGCCTTGAAGCGCATTGCTATCGTGCAGGGGCCAGACTTCCGCGACGCGCGCCCCGGGCAGGATGAGGCCGGCCGGCCTGACGTCTCCTTCAACCTGACCACCGGCGCGGGCGACCGCTTCTACGACTACACCAGCAGCAGCATCGGCAAGTCGATGGCCATTGTGCTGGACAACAAGGTGAAGGAAGTCGCGACGATCAACGGTGCCATCCGCGACCAGGGACAGATCAGCGGCGGTGGCTTCAACAAGCAGACCGCCAGCGACCTATCCCTGATGCTGCGCACGGGTTCGCTGCCCGCTTCCATCACCTACCTGGAAGAGCATTCCGTCGGACCTTCGCTGGGTGCAACCAGCATTCGTCAGGGCGTTGTAGCCGCTGTCGCTGGCATGTTGGCCGTCATGGTCTTCATGCTGGTCTACTACCGCGGTGCAGGCATCAATGCAGACCTGGCGCTGTTCCTGAACCTTGTCATTCTGCTCGGCTTTATGGGCTTTACCGGCCAAACGCTGACGCTTCCCGGCATCGCGGGCGTCATCCTGACCATCGGTATGGGCGTCGACTCCAACGTGCTCATCTTTGAGCGTATCCGTGAAGAACTGCACATGGGCAAACCGCCTGCTGCCGCAGTGCAGAACGGCTTTGCGCACGCCTGGATTACATTGCTGGACACGCACGTTACGACCATCGTCTCGGCCATCATCCTGTTCTTTGTGGGTACGGGACCAGTGCGAGGCTTTGCCGTCACGCTGACCTTTGGTCTGCTTGCAAACCTGTTTACGGCCGTGTTCGTCTCGCGCGTGATCTTCGACTCCGTGCTGCAGCGCAAAACGCGCGGCGAGGCACTTTCGATCTAGTTCACTTTGTGAACCGTTAGCTTTGCACCATTGGAGTCACAAGCGTGGAACTATTTCGCAACATCAATATCGATTGGCTTAGCAAGAAGTGGTACTTCCTCGGCTTCTCGCTCATCTTCTCCGTCGCCGGCATTTTCAGCATGCTGTTCTGGCACCACGTGCCGGTGGGCATCGACTTCAAGGGCGGTACGCAGGTGCGTGTTTCCTTTGACCGGCAGCCCAATGAAGACCTGTTGCGCCGCGTCATGGACCAGGCTGGCATTCGCGATGCCAGCATCCAGCGGCTGGGTGGCGGCAACGGCAATGAAGAAGTCATCACCGTTCCCAAAAGCTCCGACGCCAGTGCAGACAATGGTCGTCAGACCGTAATCAATGCGCTGAATGCGAACTATCATGACTCCGCATTCAAGATTCAGGACGCCTACACAGTCGGTCCTACGGCGGGCAAACAGTTGACGCGCCAGGCCGGTTACGCCGTGCTGTGGTCGCTGCTGGGCATGCTGGTGTACCTGTGGTTCCGCTTTGAATTTATCTATGGTGCAGCTGCGGTCATCGCGGTCTTCCACGACACGCTCATTACCATCGGCTTCTTCTCCCTGACCAACCAGGAGATCACGCTGACTGTTGTCGCTGCCATCCTGACGCTGGTCGGCTACTCCATGAATGACACCATCGTCGTCTTTGACCGTGTGCGTGAAAACCTTCAGTTGATGCGGCGTGCGACACTCGCAGAGATCGTGAACAAGAGCATTAACCAGACGCTGTCACGAACGGTGATTGCCTCAGGCCTTACGTTTCTAACCGTGTTAGCGCTCTACCTGTTCGGTGGCGAAGTGCTGCATGGCTTCTCCTTCGCGCTGGTGGTTGGCATCCTGATTGGTACTTACTCCTCCATCGCGGTCGCCGCACCCATGCTGGTTGCCTACCAGGACTGGCGTGCGAGCAAGGGTAAGACGACGCAGTTGATACCGGGACGTAAAGCCACCGTCTAGGTCCGGTGGACCAACGCGCAGGCTCGTCGTAGCATCGAGCGCATGCAGGCTGCCGTACAAATCGCAACGCAGAAGACGACCTCGCGAGAGGTCGTCTTGTTGCAAGGGGCAACCCTGTTCTGGATGTTGGTGGAGTGCTCCACCGCACTGACCGCGGCCTATCGTGCACGTAGCGTGTCATTGCTGGCATTTGGTTCTGACAGCTTCGTCGAGATACTCTCGGCAGCGGTGGTGTTGCTGCAGTTTCTACCTGGCTCTCGACTGTCGCAGGCGCGCGCGGCACGTGTCTGCGGGCTGCTGCTGTACGTGCTGGCTGCTGCCGTCGCGGGCATTGCAATCCTGGGTGTATACCTGCACAACGAAGCGGACACCAGCCGCCTGGGCATCGCCATCACCGTGTGTGCGCTGCTGCTGATGCCGGTGCTGGCGCGCCGCAAACGCGACGTGGCAGACTCTCTCAACAACCGCGCACTGCGCGCAGACTCAGTTCAATCAGCCACCTGTGCGTACCTTGCCGCCATTACGCTGGGCGGGCAGTTGCTGCACACGATCGTGCACCTGCCGTGGATCGATTCGGTAGCCGCCATGGTGGCCGTGCCCGTCCTCATCATCGAGGCGCGACGTGCGCGTCAGGGGCATACCTGCGGCTGCTGCTAGCTGTGCACGTCCTCGCACTTGCCAGACGTTTGAACCGCGCGGTACTATCTGCATCTCGTCGACAGTGAGGCTTTCCGCAGAACATTCGCGAGGTGCGCGGTCTTCAAAAAGTTTCTTGCACGCATCGGGAACAAAAACGCGATGCCCGGTGTCTACAGTTCCAGCTTTACCTCTCGCAGAATAGGGGTTCCAAATGTTTGAAGATTCGTTGGTAGAGTCATCCGGCAAGCTCAAGTCGAAGTCCAGTCAATGGATGTGGGCAACTGCCGCATTCAACCTGGCCATTGTCGCCGTCATGATTCTTATTCCCCTCCTTTACCCTGAGGCGCTGCCAAAGACGATGATGACGTCGATGCTGACCGCACCGCCGCCACCCCCGCCTCCTCCGCCGCCACCGCCACCGGCTGTGAAGCAGGTTGTGGTCAAGCAGGTCGCCGCGTTTGATCCCATGACGGCTCCGACCAAGATCCCTAAGAAGATCGACATGACCCACGAAGACCCACCACCACCCGCGCAGGTTGCCGGTGTTGCGGGTGCCGGTATGGGTGCTGCAGGCGGCGCTGCCGGTGGCATTATGGGCGGTCTCGGTCTCGGTGCAGCTCCCACGCCTGTGGCGGTCAAGGTTGAAAAGCCCAAGCCAACCGGTCCCGCGAAGATTTCGAGCGGTGTCATGGCCGGCCAGGTTCTGGTGAAAACCACTCCTGTTTATCCGCCCATTGCAAAGGCTGCACACGTTTCGGGCGCGGTTATTTTGCATGCAATTATCTCGAAGACTGGCGCTGTACAGCAACTAACCGTCGTCTCCGGACCTGAGATGCTGCGTGCAAACGCAGTTTCGGCTGTGCAGAGCTGGAAGTATAAGCCTTATCTTTTGAACGGTGAGCCGACGGAAGTCGATACCACCATCACCGTGAATTTCTCCTTCGGCGGCTAAGTCTCTTACCGGTCGCGCTGCGGCTGAAGGATTCGCTATCGATCTCGTGGGGCCTGGATAAAACCGGGTCTCACCCCACACTTTCATCGTGCACGGTTTGCACATTTACCCCAGGAGGACTGATTCTCGTGATTCTCGCTCACGCAGTTGCTAGCTTCGCCCACGTACCTGCCACTCTCGGCGTGTTCTTTCAAGAAGAGGGCGGCGCAGCCTCCTCCGGCTTTTCCGTTCTTGGCATGCTCAAGAACATGGGTTGGATCGACCTTGTGGTCGTCGGTATCCTCTTCATCATGTCGATCTGGTCGCTCGCCGTTATGATTGACCGCGCCCTGTACTTCTCGGCTGCTCGTAAGCAGTCGCGTGAGTTCGCGCCCAAGGTTGCCGGTGCTCTGAAGGACGGTCGTCTCGATGAGGCAATCAAGGTTGCAGATCGTTCCAAGAAGTCGCACCTCGCTGAAGTTGTGACCGCCGGCCTGCAGGAGTTCCGCTCCTACGGTTCAGGTGGCGCCATCTCTGACGAGCAGATTGAGTCGTCGAAGCGCGCACTGGAGCGTTCGGAAGCAATCGTCCACGCCAAGCTGAAGCGCGGCCTGGGTTCGCTCGCAACCATCGGTTCCACGGCGCCCTTTATCGGCCTGTTCGGCACGGTTATTGGTATTCTCCACGCCTTCCAGCAGATCGCAACCCAGAAGACCTCTGGTATCGGCGCAGTTGCCGGCGGTATCTCGGAAGCCCTGGTCACGACTGCATTCGGTTTGCTTGTGGCTATCCCCGCCGTTATGTGCTTCAACTACTTCACGAACAAGGTTGAGTCCTTCGACGTCGAGATGGATAACAGCTCTTCCGAGCTGGTCGACTACTTCATCAAGCAGTCGCAGCGCTAATCTTAGGTAAGAATCGGGTGAAAGCTCCTGTCGCAGGTTGCGGCAGGAGCCACCCGGGCTCCATCGGCAAGACAGATTTATAAAGAAGAGACGGAGTCGCTTTTATGGCACAGGCAAAGCGCGACGAAGGCAAGAAGGTCAACTCGGATATCAACGTGACGCCCATGGTGGACGTGATGCTTGTACTTCTGATCATCTTCATGGTCGTCACACCCATGCTCAACAACAAGGTCAACGTTGAACTGCCGCCCTCTACCGCGGCCGTCATCATGGAAGACGCCAATAAGGAAGATTCGATTGTGGTTGCGGTTACCCGCGATGGCAAGACGTTCCTTGGCGGTGACCAGGTCTCCAGCAGCGATGATCTTGGAGCAAAGATCACTGCGAAGCTCGAGAACAAAACGGACAAGCGCATCTATTTTCGCGGCGACCAGCGCGCCAACTACGGTAAGGTTATGGCTGCAATCGACGGCATTCGCACCGCAGGCGTAAGCCAGCTGGGTATGCTCGCAGAAAAGCCCCTGATCTAAACAGTTTCATCTAACGGTAGTGGCTGGAAACGGCCGAAGGAGATTCACCATGGGTATGGGAGGCGGAGGCGGTGGCGGTGCACGGTCAGATATCAATGTGACCCCGCTCATCGACGTTCTTCTGGTGCTGCTGATCATCTTCATGGTCATTCAGCCAAACACGGTTCGCGGTCTGGACACGCTTGTGCCTCAGCCACCTAAAAAGCAGGATGCCCAGAAGGAACCGGATGCACGGACCATTGTGGTTCAGGTACAGCCGAATGGCGCAGCCGGTCCGTCATACAAGATCAACGAAGATGTGGTCAATCTGTCGCAACTCACAGAGAAGCTAACCGACATCTTCGCGACTCGGAACGACAAGGTGATGTTCGTGAAGGGTGACAAGGATCTTGACTTCGGCCAGATTTTGCCAGTGATCAACGACGGCCATGCAGCCGGCGTCGACAATATCGGCATCATCACGCCATCGGTTGAAGCCGGTAAGTAATTATCCTTATGTAGCAAGGGCGATGAGACTTTCATCGCCCTTTTTACGTTTACCTGATATAGCTCTAAGTACACACTTTTACTGGCGTAGCTTTGTGCTGGAACAATTGCATTTCGGTCCGCTTCTCTCGCTTGCATCGCTCCGGTAGCCGCTGTTGAAGCTGTCAGGAATTAACAGTCAGCCTTAGCGAAGGCTGTCTTTCCTACACTCAAAGCTGGTAACCTGTGTTCGTCTGCGGGTACAATCATGTCCACGCGAAGGCACCGCTTTCTGCGTTTCACCGACACCTTTGCTCGTATGCGGCATTTGAAGGAGATCTTCGCTCAATGAAAGTAAACGCACGCGTTTCCGCCACGGCCGCACTCTTGCTGTCGCTTGGTATGCTGACGGGCTGCAACCAGCTCAAGGCTCGCGATCAGCTCACCAAGGGCGTCGCGGCGTTCAAGAATGCGCAGTATGAGCAGGCCATCAACGCCTTCCAGAAGTCCATTCAGTACGATCCGAACTACATGGACGCCAAGCTGTACCTGGCGACTGCGTACTCCTACCAGGTCGTCCCGAACCTCGACACGCCAGAAAACATGGCCTACGCGAACAAAGCCATTACCGGCTTTAAGGACTACCTGGACAAGAAGCCCGGCGATAAAGTTTCGCTTCAGCAGCTTGCGTCCATCTACCGGAACATTAAGAAGTACCCTGAAGCCAAGAACTATGAGCTACAGGTGATTCAAGTGGATCCCAAGGATGCCGAAGCTCACTACACCATCGGTTTTGTGGATTGGGTAGAGTCGTATGACAACGCGCGCAAGGCACTTGCCACGGACGGTCTGACGGATGATGGCAAAGGCAATATCAAGATGAGCAAGGCCACCTGCGCGAAGCTGAAGGATCAAAATGGTGCCCTGGTTGCCGACGGTCTGGATCACTTGAAGCAGGCAACCACGATCAATACAGACTACGCCGACGCGTATTCGTACCTGAACCTTATCTACCGCCGCAAGGCCGATGTCGACTGCGGTAACCCCGCTGCGGTGACTGAGGATGTGGCGCAGGCAGAGAAGGCCAGCCAGGCCGTGCTGGGTGCACGTCAGGCAGAAGAGAAGAAGAAGGAAGAGAAGCTGCGCGGCGGAGTCACCATGCAGTAGCAGGTTCCTTGCAGGCGATCCCAACTGCACCAAAGGCCCTCCAGAATGGAGGGCCTTTGTCGTATGTGCAGCAAGGCAGGGGTACTGTAGTGGTCGCCAGTGCTAGTGGGCAGAACCCGCCTTAAAGATGTCTTCTGCGTAGTAGTTTTCGACCTTTGCCTGGTCGCGCAGCATCTCTACATAGGCGTTCTTTAAGAGCTGTTCGCGAGTATTCCGGAGCTGGTCGCGAATGCTTTGCTGCACGGCTGGATTGCTCAAGTCACGTTGACCGGCGTTCTCTTTAGAGATCAGCCGAATAATCGAATAGCCAACCGGCTGCTTCGCGCCGGGCGGGACAATCGGCATGATGGGCGTATTTTCGCCAGCTTTCAGCTTCCCAACCGCTTCAAAGATCGGCCCGGTCTGCCGCAACTGCGAAGCGGCCACGAATCCCATGTCGCCTCCGTTTGGTGCGGTCTGCGGGTCTTCCGAGTAGTTTGCGGCCACCGAGGCGAAATCTGCGCCGCTATCCAGCTGAGCTTTCAATGTCGCGATCTTCTTGCGAGCGTCGGCATCCGTTGTGGCCTTGCTACCCTGCAGGTTGGCCGTGCCTGTCTGCTGCGCGGGCTGGCTGGTCACGACGATCTGGGCCAGGTGGATTTTGTCTTCGATGAGGTTGAAGTCAGCCTTGTGTGCGTTGAAGAAGCTGTTCACTTCCGCGTCAGTCACGTTGATCTTGCTGTTAATTTCCTTGTTCAGCAGCTTGTCCAGCGTGATCTGCCGACGCAGGTCGCGACGCACCTCGTCAAGGGACCGACCGCTCTCCTTCAACACCTCGGCAAACTGTTCTTCGGTGTAGCGGGACTTCATCTCGGTCAGCTTCGCGTCGACTTCTTCGTTGGTCGCTGTCAGGTTCATCTTGGCGGCTCGCTGCTGGATGATTTCGCTGTCGATCAGCGACCGCAGAATAGTCAGGCGGTCACTCTTGGCCTGTTCTTCGGTCTCGGGCTGCGGGTCCTGCTTGTTGCGCTGCTGATCGGTGAAGCCACGATCCAGGTCGCCCCGGTTAATTGCTTTGCCGTTTACGCTGGCTACCACGTCGGCACCGTGTTGCTGCTGGCAGCCGGTTCCGGAAAGGCATAGCAGCGCAGCCAGACACACCATCTGAGAGGAGCGAGCAAAAGGCTTACTGAAATTCATCGGAGTGCTGTGCGCGTTCAATGCCATACCGAACCCATGGTACCGCTTTCCGCGGTTGCTTCGCATGGGCGGCCGATGAACATAGGCTGCAGCAGCCTATTGGACCCGCTCACGGATCTCAGTCCGCACCAGGTACAGGAAGAACACCATCGCAAAGGCTGCGGGCAGCAGGTACCCGGCCTGACGCGTCTGGAAGAACAGCACCACATTCCCCAAGGAATAAAAGAAGCAGCCACCCAGCAGAAGCGCCCACCCCCAGCGACGCAGGCGCAGAAACCCAACGACACCGACCACGATCAGGGTCGAAACAATCAGGACGGAGTAGACTGCGCTGGTACGGGTGGTGCCCCGGTGCAGGATCACGTTGACGGAGTTGGCTACGGCAATGAACATCATGAAGATGGCGATCATAGCCATGCCGGGCAGCATGCGCGGACCCTTTGATTCCGGCCAGGGGGTTGGAACCGAGCCGGGTGACAACTTGATGCGTTTCGAGGCGGGCTGATCGGAGGGTGACATCAGTTTCGATTCTACGAGACCTGCCAACATCGCCTGCAATGCGTCGACCTGACACCTTATAACTTTTCATGCCTCAGCCCGAGGCAAGACAAGTCACCTGTACTGCAGAGACCTACAGCGTCTTCAGGTAAGTCAGGATGGTGGTGACTTCGTCATCGCCCACCACACCGCCCAAAGCAGGCATGTTTCCCCGCCCGTGCAGGATGGTGGCACGGATGCGTTCGTCGTTCGCCGGTGCCCCACTGGGCAGGTAAGGCTTCTGGTAAACACCCAGTAGCGACGGGCCATGCAGCGACCCAGTTTCGCGATCGTAGTGGCAGGTTTCGCAGCGGGCGGTGTAGGCGGCGTGGCCAGCTTGCTCGTCTGCGGTCAGTTGGGCGAGTGGCTTGGATGGCTGGGTTGAGCGGCAGCCCGTCAACGTGGCGAGACTGACCAGCGCCAGCAGACATGTGATCGAAAACGACAACTTTGGCTTCTCTTGCTGCAAGCCGTCATCCTGAGCGGAGCGCAGCGAAGTCGAAGGACCTGGTTTCCTTTGTGCCGCCTTGCCACTCCGGGGAACATAAGGTCCTTCGACTTCGCACTTCGTGCTTCGCTCAGGATGACGAATCGAAAGGAGAGGAGCACACGTGCGTAGGGTGCTCGCGATTGGTTTCACCCGGCACGCTCCCGCATCTGCTTGTAGGCCTTGTGAATGAACGATCCCATGTACCACCCATCGATGTACTTGTACGGCGTTTCGCCCGTGGTGTAGTGGCCGCAGGGCAGCACGCGGCTGACGTAATTGACGCCGCGGCTGCGGAAGTTTGCGAGCACGTCCAGCGAGAATTCGCGTAGAAACGTCAAGTCCCAGGTGGCGTGCACTACCAGTGACTGCCGCGTGCGTTCGGCGGCGAAGCGATCCATGACGGTAATCGGGCTGATGCTGGTAAACATGGCCTGCACGTCGGCCTGCGACAGGCCATTTTGCTCAAACGCGGCGCGCACGTGGCGGGTGCTCTGGCCGGTCCACACGACGTCGCCGAACTGCGTGCTGGCGTGGTTAAAAGCGCATACCTGGATGCGCGGGTCGAAGGCCGCCGCCATAAAGGCGTAGCACGAGCCCAGCGACGTTCCCAGCACGCCAAACTGCTCGTACCCCTGCGTTTCAAGCCAGTCGATGCAGGCGCGGATGTCGACGACGGCCTGCCTGCAGGCGGCAATGGTGCGGCCCACATTGCTGCTGACGGCGTAGTCGCTGCGTTCCAGTTCGGCGGGTCGACGAATGTCATGGTAGGGCTTCGAGAGCCGCAGGCCCGCGATGCCGAACCGGTTGAAGATGCTGCACAGCGCGTTGTGGCTGAAGGCGTCGGCATTCCACTGCGGCAGAACGATGATGGCCTGCTTCCTGCGGCCGGGTGTCGTGTGGGTCGGTTCGGGGTACCAGCGTGCGTTTACGGCGTCGTTTTCGGGGTACCTCGAGTGGACGGGAGAGGTAAATCGCAGGAACTGCGCGGGAGCAGACTTGCCGCTGTGGGCGTCGGAGCGCACCTGCTCGGCCTGGCGAAGCGTTTCTGGCCGCACATTGGTGGGGAACAGCTCGGCGTGCCGCTCCTCCAGCCGGAAGTCGGTGGGCGTGGTGTAGCCGTAAAACTCAGTGCCGCGTGCCACGATTTCGTCGTTGATGCGGATCATGCGGTCCAGCGCGTCCGGACTGTCTTCGCGCGAGGCGGCGGCCAGCGGGCTGAAGTCGGCCAGCCAGTCAAAGCCCCACTCCAGCGGGCGCACCACGCGATTGGTGTCGCGCGTCGTCAACGCCGTTTCCCAGCGGATCATCCAATCCGCGTACCACTTACCCAACATGCTTTCAGGATAGCCGGTCCCGCGCAGGCGAGTGGCTCTGCTGGTCCGCGGCGCGTGGCATCTGGCATCATCCGTCCGCCCCGCTGTCCGATAATGGAACTATGGGTCGTTTCACACTTGCCGCCGTCCGTCCGCAAATACGCACCGTTGCTCTTGGGGTTCTACTGGGTGGCGCGTGGGCGACGTGCAATGTAAAGGCGCAGGATCTGCCCGCAGAGTCAGCCGCAAAGAGCGCGCCCGCAGCCCTGCAGGATGCGACGGTAGCAACCGTTCCAGTCATTGCCACCAAAGCAACGCAGGCCACCCCGGTCGTTGCCGCCCAGCCAGCCACCGCCCCGGTGGCTACGCCCAAGGAGTCCGCAAGCAGATCGCTGACGCAACAGATCGCGGCATTACCCAAATTGGACAACGCTGGAATCGATGTCACGCAGCGTGGCAAGGCGATTCTGTCACACCTGAACGCGGTGCTGCGCTACTACCGCGGCGAATTGACTTCAGCACAAAAGGTGGGCGAGCCCAGTGACGTGCTGTACAGCCAGCAGGCGTCCATGCAAGCGACGCAGGCCGCGCAGTATGCCTTCCAGTCCAGCAAGAACCTGGCGGCCCTGCTGCTGAAGCTGAGCGCCACCGGTGCTGCAGCGCCCGCCACCGTTCCCGCAGCAACAGCTACACCTTCAGCTACGACCGCACCTGCAACCGCAGCGGCACCCGCAACCAACACCTCCGTACCCAGGGACGACGACGACGCCAGCCCTGCGCAGACCGAAGCGCAACGCATGGCCACTGCACGCGCCAACGTGCAGGCAAAGCTGAATGATCTGCTGGCGCAGGACGCCGCCCTGGACAAGCAGGTTTTGACGGCCAAGGCGAAAGACCTGCCCGCACTGCGTCAACTGGACGAGCAGGTTGAGGGCCAGGTGGAGCTGCAAAAAGCCATCGTCGATGCGCTGGGCAAACTGACCAGCCTGAGCGATGCGCAAAACCAGACCGGCCTGGCTGGCGAGATCGAGCGGCTGTTACGCACCGCTCCGGAGCTGGGCACAACGACCGAAAAGCCGGTCGCTGCACCCGTGCTCGACAGCCTGAGCGCCGCGCTGGATTCCGGTGTTTCCACCCAGGCCGTGGTGCTGTTTCAGCTGCTGTCCACGCGCCACGATATTGATGCGCGCATCCACGAGACCGATCTGCTTCGCCAGCAGGCCGACGACATGCGCTCACCCATGGTCAAGCTGTTGCGGTCGACCATTCGCCAGGGCGACGCTGCCATGCAGAGCGCACCTGACCCCAAGGCAACCAGCGCCGACATTCTGGCCGACACACGCAAGCACTACGACACGCTGGCGGCGACCTTCCGGGTGTTGTCCACGGCCATGCTGCCCCTGTCACAGGAGATTGTCACGCTCGACAGCAGCCGGGCCAACCTGCTGAACTGGCGCATTGCCGTCGACGCCGAGTACAGCACCGTTCTACGCCACCTGCTGCTGCGCGTCTTCCTGATTGCGCTGGCGCTCGGCGTGCTGCTCACCGTCAGCCAGGTGTGGCAAAAGTTGACGGTCAAGTACGTCCACGACCTGCGCCGCCGCCGGCAGTTAATGGTCGTTCGCCGGCTGGTCACGGGCTTTCTTAGTGGCATTGTGCTCATCTTTGGCTTTGTGACGCAGTTCAATTCGCTGGCCACCTTCGCCGGGTTCATCACGGCAGGCATCGCGGTCGGTCTGCAGACCATCCTGCTGTCTGTTGCGGCTTACTTCTTCATCGTGGGTCGCTACGGCGTGCGCGTGGGCGACCGCATTACGGTGGCCGGGGTCACGGGAGACGTGGTGGATGTGGGCCTGGTCCGCTTCTACATGATGGAGCTGACCGGTACCGGCACCGAACTGCACCCCACCGGCCGGGTTGCGGTCTTCGCAAACTCCATCCTGTTCCAGGCGGGCACGCCGCTGTACAAGCAGATGCCCGGGACGGAGTACGCCTGGCACGAACTGACCGTGAAGCTGAAGCCCGACACCGATTACCACGCTTCCACTGACGCCATCCTGAAGGCAGTGACCAGCGTGTACGACGGCTACCGCGAACAGATAGAACAGCAGCATAGCCAGGTGCAGGACTGGATGGAAACAGCCCTCGACACGCCAAAGATTGAGCCACGCCTGCAACTCATCGACACCGGCCTGCAGTACGCCGTGCTGTTCCCCGTGCAGATCAAAAACGCTGCCACCATCGACGAGCAGATCGTGCACCTGCTGCTGGATGACATGGCTTCGAATGATGTGGTGAAGAACTCCATCGTCTCGCCACCCATCGTAAAGGCGGTTATTAAGGGGTAACAGGGTCGGCCTACAAAGACCGCGGGTGCAGTGCATGGCAACTCGTGTGCGTAATCACTGTTCCACTTTCACTTCCACTCATGGGAACCCAGATAAGAGCAATCTTCCCAAGCAAATGCACTGAAAGTTGACGCGCTACAGGCCTGACAGATGTGGCACAAGGATGTTGTGTTCTATTCATCCATGGAGATTCAGACGCTATTGAGACTCTGGCGCGCACGACCGATGAAGAGAGGATGACCCCCTTTTCACGTTCCGGCTTTAGGGGTGATAGTGCCTTCTTAAGCAAGACCCTCCAAAGCGGGTTTCGTCTTCGGAAGAGGATTCGTTACCGCAACAGCTTTGCGCGATATCTCGTTGCGAAGGTTTCGCCCGAGTCTGAAAAAACACGAATCGATGCTCGCTTCAGAATGAGTCTTTTCTCGTCTGCTTTCATGATCTTTTGGTTCGGGTTCATCGCCCTGCTCGACGTGTTCGCCGCCGCTAATTTCGCGCAAACTGTCTTTACTGTCGTAAGACCAATAAGCGCTGATGCATACATGCTTTTATTGATACCGAACGGGATGTTGGGATTTGGATGGCTTCTGGTATCGTTCGGACTTCGTCTCAGTCGCAAAGGCGAACGCCAAATCGTTGAGTTTCTCGAGCAAACGCTGTCTGCTCAATGAACTTTCGGCGGCGGCTAAAGTTCTGTGTTCCACCATCCGCTCGTTAGTTCTGGCACCCTCTAAAGCAATTGATTTGCGCTGTACTCAGAACTAGGCCACGACTTCCAGGCCCTTCTTGTCTACAAGGGAGAGCAGCTTGAGAGACGCTCCCTGGGGGTGCTTTTCCCCTCGCTCCCATTTGCTGACCAGGCTGGGGGTTACGTTCAGATAGGCAGCAAAGACTGTCTGGCTGGCATTCTCACGAGTGCGCAGAGCGCGAATCTTCTTAGGCGTCATCTCCTGGATGGGTGTGAGACACAGCGCGTCGAATTTGCGCATTGTCTTTTGATTGATCCCGCCGACGCGGTGCAGGTCGGCTGCCGTTTCGTGAATGGCAGCTAAAGCGTTACTCCGATGTTTCCTAGGCATTGTTTTCTCCCGGCTCTTCCACCTTGAAGAGGGCTCCATCACTCACTCGTTGTTCGATCTCAACATCCGAGTAGCCGAGGATCACCTCCGCAAGCTCTCGAAACGCTTCAACTTCTCGGCGGTCAATATTGGCTGCATCCTTTTTTTCGAACCCGTACACGTAGACAGCTCGATTGTTCAGTTTGAAGAGAATGATCGACCGCGACCCTCCAGACTTGCCTTCCCCTGCCCGGGCGATACGCTGCTTGATCACCCCTCCACCGAGATCGGCATCCACCAGACCATCATTCGCCCGTTGTGCTGCCTGCCAGAGATCGTAGTCGGCAATACGAGCTTTCTTGGCGAAGCGCATGAACGCCTTGCCTTTGTACACCGACAGCGTTCTGGAGAGTGCCGGTGCCATGGTTAGAAGTATAGCACTTAGTGCTACAGTTTGGGCCCTGATCCCTGGTGCAGTGCAAGTTACCCGTCACGCTGAACGAACGTTTGAGCTGAGAGTGGTCACACCGAAGCGTTCAGCTTTGGAATGATCGCTGCTGTCAAAACTCATCAATAACCCAGGAATAGGAACCATCGTCGCGGAGGCTCGCAACGTTGTGTGGTGCCACTGTCGTAGAGTGGCAAGCATGCGTTTCCGAGCCTCTGCACTCCTGTTCTGTCTTCTTGTTTTCCTCTGCGTGCCGGGGCTTTCCCGCGCTACAAATGCTCCGCGCGCCCGCTGGACAGAGGCGGAGGCGAAGGCATACTGGGCGAAGCAGCCGTATGCCATTGGCGGAAACTTCCTGCCGCAGGACGCGATCAACCAGCTGGAAATGTTTCAGGCAACCACGTATAACCCGGCAGAGATCGACCGGGAGCTGGGTTGGGCGCAGGCTGCGGGCATGACGACGATGCGCGTCTTTCTGCACGACCTGCTGTGGCAGCAGGATGCCGCCGGGTTTACCAAACGCATAGACAACTTCCTCGGCATCGCGGCGAAGCACGGCATCAAGCCGGTGCTGGTGCTGTTCGATTCCTGCTGGGATCCGCAGCCGAAGCTGGGATCGCAGCACCCGCCCATTCCCGGCGTGCACAACAGCGGATGGGTCCAAAGCCCCGGCGTGGCGCTGGCTGACCCGTCACAGCAGGCGCGATTTGAGGCCTACGTGAAGGGCGTGATCGGAGCCTTTGCCAGTGACAACCGCATCCTGCTGTGGGACCTGTGGAACGAGGCGGACAACGTCGGCGGCGGTAGCTACGCCGTCAAGTTCCCGCAGAAGGTCGCGTTGATGGAGCCGATGCTGCCGAAGGTGTTCGCCTGGGCGCGATCGGTAGGGCCAGTGCAGCCGTTATCGTCCGGCGTGTGGCAGCACGACCACTGGGACCAGCAGTCCACATGGAGCCGGACGGAACGCACGCAGCTGACGGAGAGCGACGTCATTACCTTTCACGACTACTCCTGGCCGGAGAAGTTCGAGGAGCGCATCGTGCAGCTGGAGACACTGCACCGTCCCATCCTGTGTACGGAGTACATGGCGCGCGGCGCGGGTTCCACCTTTGACGGCAGCCTGCCGATTGCGGCGCGGCACAACGTCGGCGCCATCAACTGGGGCCTGGTCAAGGGCCTGTCGCAGACCAACCTGCCGTGGGACAGCTGGAAGGTGCCTTACACCGACCGCGAACCGCCGGTGTGGTTCCACGACGTGTTCTACGAGGATGGGCGGCCTTACCGGCAGGCCGAGGTGGACCTGATCCGCCGTATCTCGATGGAGAAGAACCAGCCGCACTAGCTACCGCCTGCCGCCACCCAGCTGTCATCCAGGGCACAGCGAAGGATTCCGACACCGCTTGTACGCGCATAGAGATGTAGGCTTTCGCTGTGACGGAGCCGGCTGTACCGGCACCAGCAGCCATAGTGAACTACGCCTGCCGGGTCGCTGCAGCAAGCGGAGGTGCTGAGGATGACAGTAGACTCTGCTCGCATATATGTGAGTAAAACTCACTCACATAACCTGCAACCTTTGTGCTACTCTCTCCATCAGATGTAATAAGCCGGGAGGAAACCCGGTAGGTACAACGCCAAACCTTCTGAAGGAGATCAACCATGACCATCACTCGTTTCAGCCCCCTCCATGACGTTGCCGTTCTACAGAACCGCCTCAACTCGATCTTTTCCGACTACAACCGGCCGCAATCGACCGACTCGGAAGCCCTGAGCTCTGGTGCATTTGTGCCCGCAGTCGATATCTACGAAGACGCGCAGAAGCTGCAGTTGACCTTTGAGGTCCCCGGCATCAAGCCTGAGGATGTGGATGTGCGTGTTGAGAATTACACCCTGACCGTGAAGGGCGAGCGCAGCGTCTCAAACGAGCAGAAGGAAGAGAACTTCCGCCGCATTGAGCGCCGCTTTGGATCCTTTGTGCGCAGCTTCACGCTGCCGCAGACGGTCGATACGGAGCAGGTCTCCGCGCATTCGGAGCATGGATTGCTGACGGTCGAACTGCCAAAGAAGGCGGCGGCACAGCCCAAGCAGATCCGGGTAAACGTGTCCGGTGCGTCTATCCAGCCGAAGCAGATGGAAGGCAAGGCCCCTGCAGAGCAGAAAGCCGCGTAAGACAACAGCATCAGCGATCCGCAGGCCTTGACCTGCGCGGACCGCCGGAAGGGCTGCCGATCATCGGCAGCCCTTTCTACAAATAGGGACAAGCAGGATGCCTGAAGAGACGGCGGTCCTGCCGCGAATCAGGAGAGAAATATGGCAATCAAGTGGGACAAGATGACCGTGAAGTCGCAGGAGGCGGTGCAGGCCGCAGCCACCATGGCGACGGAGCATGGCAATCCAGAGGTCATGCCGCTGCACCTGCTGGCGGCGCTGCTGGAAGACCGTGAGGGCATTGTGTTGCCCGTGCTGGAGAAGTCCGGCGTGCCCGCGCAGCAGTTGCTGTCGACGGTGAACGGAGCCATTGCCAAGCTGCCGAAGATCCAGGGCGCCCAGCAGCAGCCCAATGCGGGCGCGGCACTGAATCGTGTGCTGGAACAGGCCTTCAAAGAGGCTGACAACTTCAAGGATGAATACGTCTCCACCGAGCACCTGCTGCTGGCGCTGGCGCAGGGCCGTAATGAACCCACGCAGCTGGCACTTGCTGCGCTGGGAGCCACGCACGAGGCCATTCTAAAGGCGCTCACCGGCGTTCGCGGAACGCAGCGCGTGACCGACCAGAACCCTGAGGGCAAGTTTCAGGCCTTGGAAAAATACGCGAAAGACGTGACGAGGCAGGCGCGCGAAGGCCGCTTGGACCCAGTGATTGGGCGCGATGAGGAGATTCGCCGCGTGGTGCAGGTGCTGAGCCGCCGCACCAAGAACAATCCCGTTCTGATTGGCGAACCGGGCGTGGGCAAAACGGCCATTGTCGAAGGTCTGGCCATCCGCATCGTCCGCGGCGATGTGCCGGAGAGCCTGCGCGAGAAGCGGCTGGTCTCGCTCGACCTGGCCAGCATGCTTGCGGGTGCGAAGTTTCGCGGCGAGTTTGAGGAGCGGCTGAAGGCCATCCTCAAGGAAATCGAAGACTCGCACGGCGAAATCATCCTGTTCATCGACGAGTTGCATACGCTGGTGGGCGCGGGCGCGGCAGAGGGCGCCATCGACGCCAGCAACATGCTGAAGCCGGCGCTGGCGCGCGGCCAACTACGTGCCATCGGCGCCACCACGCTGAACGAGTTCCGCAAATACATCGAGAAGGATGCTGCGCTGGAGCGGCGTTTTCAGCAGGTCTACGTCGGCGAGCCGAACGTCGAAGACACCATCTCCATTCTGCGCGGCCTGAAGGAAAAGTATGAGGCGCACCACAACGTCCGCATCAAGGACGCGGCCATCATCGCAGCGGCAGAGCTGTCGCACCGCTACATCTCCGACCGTTTTCTGCCCGACAAGGCGATCGATCTAATGGATGAGGCAGCAGCGTCGCTGGCCATTCAGATCGGGTCCGTGCCAGAGGAGATCGACGCGATTGACCGTCGTGTGACCTCCCTGCAGATTGAGAAGACTGCGCTCACGCGGGAGACCGATGCCAACTCCGTTGATCGCCGCGAGGCGGTCGAGCGCGAACTGGCCGAACTGCAGGAGCAGAGCAGCGGCCTGCGCGCCAAGTGGCAGCATGAGCGTGACGCCATCGGTCGCATTACCGAGCTGAAGAAGCAGGTAGAAAGCCTGCGCTTTGAGGCGGAAGACCAGACGCGGCGCGGCAACCTGGAGCGCGCCGCGGCGATTAGCTATGGCGATCTGCCGAAGGCTGAGGCGGAGCTGCGCACGCTGGAAGCTGAGCAGGACAGCATGAAGAACGGCCAGAGCAATCGCATGCTGAAAGAAGAGGTCGACGAGGAGGACATCGCTGAAATCGTCTCGCGCTGGACCGGCATTCCCGTCAGCAAGATGCTCGAGGGCGAGGTGCAGAAGCTGGTGCAGATGGAGAAGCGGCTGCAGGACCGCGTGGTTGGGCAGGATGAGGCGCTGGTGGCCGTGTCCAACGCTATCCGTCGCAGCCGTGCGGGCCTCAGCGATCCGAAGCGGCCCATCGGCAGCTTTATCTTCCTGGGCCCGACCGGTGTCGGCAAGACGGAGACAGCGCGCGCGCTGGCAGAATTCCTGTTCGATGACGAGAACGCCATGGTCCGCATCGACATGTCGGAGTACATGGAAAAGCACGCGGTGGCGCGGCTGATCGGCGCGCCCCCGGGCTACATTGGCTTTGATGAAGGCGGCCAGTTGACCGAAGCGGTGCGTCGCAGGCCATACGCGGTGATCCTGTTCGACGAAATCGAGAAGGCTCACCCAGATGTGTTCAACGTGCTGCTGCAGGTGCTGGATGACGGTCGTCTGACCGACTCCAAGGGCCGCACCGTTAGCTTTAAGAACACCGTGCTCATCATGACCAGCAACATCGGCGGTGCGCAGTTGACGACGGCCTG
>JBPBQP010000061.1:0-34082 GCA_050954745.1 Janthinobacterium lividum
GTTATTCACAACGGAATCGGTTCCGAAGGTCAGGTTCATCGCGGAGCCGGTCGTCGGTACCAACGAAAATCTGGTCGCCATGGCGTCCGTTTTCACACCCACCATGGGAACGTCTTGAAAGTAGGAACCGTTATCACCCGCCGGCTCCAGGCCAGCAGCCTTGAAGGCGTCCGCAATGTACTGCGCAGCTTTTTCGCCGCCGGGCTGCCCGGGTGCGCGGCCTTCGAAGGCGTCGCTTGCCAGGGTCTTGTCATGCTGGCGCAGGCGCTCCGCGTCAATGCTCTTTGCTTCCTGCTGCGCTGCAGGCGGAATGACAAGGTTCATCTGTGCGGACAACGCAGGCACAGCAAGTAGAACGGATGCGGCAAGTGGCAGAAAGCGCATAGGGAGAAAGCTCCAGGAGATTGCTAGCAGTGTAGCGGTAAATCTCAACCAGCCAGCGGTAGCACGTTCAACGCACGCGGCGCGGCAGCCAGGCTTCCATCTCAATCGCTTCGGAGTAGTGCAACAGGGGCTCGCGTCGAGGCAGGGTGAAGCCAAAGCTGCCGGGCAGATCGTTGCGTTCGAACTCGGCTTCTGCCTGCTCCATGTGCCACGGCCGGTGGTGAATCTCGCCTATTTGTACAGCTCCAAAGCGACGCGTGAACAAGGCGTAGCGCTCGGTCAGAAAGTGACGAAGATCGTCTCCCGGGCTCGGGATGCCGAGCGAACGGTAGCTGCCTGCAAACTGCACATCCTTGCCCGTCAACAGCCGTTTTGAGGTGTAACGGATGCTTCCCTGCCCACGGGTCTCCGCCATCTTCGCCCAGTAGTAAGGCAGCCCAAACGCAACGCGCGCACCGACGACCGCCAGCAAACTGCCCGCATCCAGCGAGTAAAAATAGACGCCCGCACGTCCGTCCGGACCCGTTACGTACGTCCGCAGATTCAGCTCCGGAAACGACGTACCCGACGGCACGCTGAAGCTGTGGTCGCCCATCGTGCGAAAGCGCACGCGCTCCATGGCGAAGGGCACCACGCCCAGCCAGGCCCAGCCATCGAAGGTATCCACACGCAGACCCGCCGGCAGGCGCGATTGCACCTCCGCCGCGGGCACTGGCCAGTGCGCAAACAGCAGCCGTGACCAGCGTTGGCGCAGCCGCCACGGCACGGCGGGGTGCGGCCAGGGCCGATGCGCCACATCAAGAAACGGGCTGTTGTCTTCCGGCACGCTTTGTCAGATGCGGACAAAAGACCCGCACGGACGTCGCATTCCGACACGCTGGAAGAACCGCGCACGATATCCTGCTGGGTACATGCAATCGACCACCACACCCACGCCGCCAGACGGCACCGACGTTTACGCCATTCACGGCGCCGACCCTGAGGTGCTGGCTTACGCCATGGCCAAATATTCCCGCTCGGCGCTGACCCTGCGTGAATCGCTCCGTGAAATCAGCGCGCAGCGCGCCGAACAATTCCTGAACACCTTCTACTTCCAGTACGGGCACCGCTCCATCGCCGACCTGGCGCACGTTGCCTTCGCGGTCGAGCGGCTGTCGCTGCTGGCCGCCATCGTACTGGTCGATGAGCCGCGCTGGGACGGTCAGGAGCGTTCGACGCGATACCAGAATTTCCGCAAGTCCGGCTACTACACGCCGCACTTCCACACGCCCGAACAGACCGCCGAGTACACCGGCACCATCGACGCGCTGTTCGACGGCTATACCGAGGTGGGCGAGGGTATGCTGCTGGAGCTGAAGGCCCACACGCCGCGCCCCGAAGGCATGGACGAGCCCGCCTACACCCGTACCCTCCGCGCACGCGCGTACGACATGGCGCGCTACCTGCTGCCGTTGGCGACCAACACCTCGCTGGGCCAGATCACCAATGCACGCACACTCGAAGGCCAGATCGCACGTTTGCTGGGCAGCGAATACAGCGAGATCCGCGATCTGGGTGAAAAGCTGCGCACCGCCGCCGCAGGTCCTGCGTGGAACGTGCAGCATGCCGCGGGCGCGGAGCTGCTGGACGAGATCCGCATCATGGATGCTGACCTGGCCGCACGCGCGGGCGATCTGCTGCTGCGCGACGTCCACACCAGTCCGACGCTGGTCAAATACACAGCACCCAGTGAATTCGAGCGCGAAAGCAGGCTGGTTTTGCGACAGGCCGCGTTCGAATTGATGAGCGATGTCGCCATCCAGCCCATGCCTGCGGACGCGCCGCACGTCGACCTGGTGCTGCCGCCCGCGGGCGAATCGCTGTCGCTCGAAATCGATCTTGCCGCTTCCCTGCTCTACCCGCACACGCACTATCGCTACCGGCAGTTGCGCGAAGCGGTTGCCACGTTACCCCAGAGCCGCATCGACGAGATCATCCAGCTGGGCACGCAGCATCGCGGACGCCACGACGAACTGCCCCGCGCCTTTGCCGCCGCCAGCGGTCTGCGCTTCGACATCCTGATGGACATTGGCGGCTTCCGCGACATGCACCGCCACCGCCGCTGCACCCAGTTGCTGCAGGGCTACACCACCGCCCACGGCTACGAAATGCCGGACTTTCCGGGCCAGCCGCAGGTTTCCGGCTCGCCTGTTCACGCGCGCTATACACAGCTGATGGAGCGCGCCTTTGCCTTCCACCAGCGGTTAACCGGCACGGACACACCTTCCGAACCAGCCACGTCCGCCGTGCCCAAGTTTGCCGCGCACTCTGCCGCTGCAGTGCCCGTTCCAGAGTTCGGCGCAAACGGCCTGACCATGGCCTGGGGTACGCCGCTGGATGCAACCCTGCCACCGCATGCCGCCCCCACAAGACAGGGCGGCAGCGCAGCAGATTACGCCCTGCCGCTGGCCACGCGCTGCCGGTCGCTGTTCACCATGGACTTCGCACAGGCCGTCTACATCAGCGAGCTGCGCTCTACCCCCGCAGGCCATTGGAGCTACCGCAACGTTGCCTGGCAGATGTACCAGGCCGTTGCTCACACTTATCCGTTGCTGGCAAAGCACGTGCGCATCCGCGATCCCCACGAGCCGGTCGATCTGCTGCAACGATGAAGGCGTCCATCCAGATTCGCGCCGAAGACACGGCCGAAGAAGATAACAGCGCCCTGGCCCTCGGACGGCGGGAACACCTGCTGGTCGCCCTCTTTCTTCTTTGCGCCATGCTTCTTCTGACGCACTTTGTGCATCAGGCGTGGGATTTTGCCCTCGGCGTTGCCCTGTCGCAGCGTGCCTCCGATTCCAAGCGCTACGCACCAGACGTCTACCGCGTCCTGATACCAACGCTTGTGCGCTGGCTGACACAGTCGCTGCCAGGCCATCATCCCGCCACAGCGTACTCGCTGCTTGATTTCTGCTTTGGATATGCAACGGTTTTCTGTGGCTACTTACTGACGGTGAGCGGGCTAAACTTCAACCCAGCTCTTCGGGCAGAGCGAGCCACCCGCGTTGCTTTCTACCTGGCCAGTGTGCAATTTCCACTCGCCTGGGTCGTGCCGTATCAGCGCCCTGAGACGCTGCCTTCTGCGCTGTACCTTGTGCTTGCTACGCTGCTGCTGAAGGCCGTCGGAACGAACCGGGCCTGGGCCATGGTGCTGCTCGCGCTAACGCTTTTCCAGGCTCTCGTTCGATCCGACGTAGCCTGCATCTTCGGCGTGGCCGTTTTCCTGCTAAGCCTGGCTGGCACCTCCATGCGAAGCATCGCTCCCCGCGCCGTTACGGCCGCGCTGGGTCTGGGTATCGCGTGCATTGCACTGGGCGTGCAGGCGTACTTGCAACTGGTGCGCTTTCCGCACATGACCTACCCGCCAGGCACGGTGACGGTCATGGCTGGCATCAATCTGCGGCCGCACTTTTTTACGGTCCTGTGCCTGGTGATGCTGCCGCTTCTTTGCATGGTCATGGCAGCGTTCGCGCTCAAAGTGCGCCTTGCGCCTTTACAGATTCTGCCGATCGTAGCGGCTGCCCTCTACCTGCCGCTCTGGTTCACTGTTGGCAGCGTGACGGAGGTGCGCATCTTTGTGCCCTTCCTGCTCCTGCTGTGCCCCACGGCAGCCACGGTGCTGGCCGCGGCGCTGCTCCCGAACGGCACAGCAGCCACACCACGACGGGCGAGCTAAAAGGAAAGGCTAACAGGCGCTCTTCGCTTTTTCTTTGCTGCAGCCAGAACTCGGTGCTAGCATCAGAACAAGCACTAAGGAGATCTCTTGTGGCCGATGAAACACGCAATAAAGCTGTAGAACTTGCCCTCGCCGGCATTGAAAAGCAGTTCGGCAAGGGCTCCATCATGCGGCTCGGTGCGAAGGATGCTATTGTGCCGATCTCGGTCATCTCGACAGGATCGATCTCCTTTGACCTGGCCCTTGGCGTGGGCGGTGTTCCCCGCGGTCGTGTGATCGAAATTTATGGACCGGAATCGTCGGGTAAGACCACCATTACCCTGCAGATCATCGCGGAAGCGCAGCGTAACGGCGGCTTGGCGGCGTTTGTCGACGCAGAGCACGCGTTGGACCCTGTGTATGCACGCAAGCTGGGTGTCGACACCGACAACCTGCTGATCTCGCAGCCTGATTACGGTGAGCAGGCCCTTGAAATCACCGAAGCACTCGTTCGTTCCGGCGCTATCGACGTTCTTGTGGTCGACTCCGTGGCGGCGCTGGTTCCGAAGGCCGAACTCGATGGTGAAATGGGCGACTCTCACGTCGGCCTGCACGCACGCCTCATGTCCCAGGCACTCCGCAAGCTGACAGGTACCGTCGCGAAGAGCCGCACCAGCCTGATCTTCATCAACCAGATCCGCGAAAAGATCGGTGTCATGTTTGGCAGCCCGGAAACCACCACGGGAGGCCGTGCACTGAAGTTCTACTCGTCTGTCCGCATTGACATTCGCCGTATCGGCGCCGTCAAGGAAGGTGATGTCGTCGTCGGCTCGCGCACCAAGACCAAAATCGTCAAGAACAAGGTCGCCGCACCCTTCCGCGAGGCCGAGTTCGACATCCTGTACGGCGAAGGCATTTCGCGTGAAGGCGATGTGCTGGACTTGGCAGTACTTCATAACATCGTGGAAAAAAGCGGCGCCTGGTACAGCTACAGCGGCGAACGCATCGGCCAGGGCCGCGAAAACGTCCGCAACTTCCTGAAGGCCAATCCGCCTATCTACGAGAAGATGAACGCCGAGCTGCGCAACAAACTGCAGATTGGAGCCAGCTCCCTGACACCTCCACCGCCGCCCGCACCGATCGACGGGGAAGAGCGCGCTCTAGACGCCATCAAGCCCCCGCAGGAAGCAAAACCCGGACGTAGGTAACGAATTTGCTTTTGCCACGAACAGGAAGGGCCGCGAAAGCGGCCCTTCTATGTTTGGCTTCTGCGTCGCGCCTGCTTGCGACAAACCGAAACCGCGACGACAATGCTTTTCGACCATCTGAGCCGTGTTACTTCCCAAGGTGCTGCTGGAAGAAGTTCGCGATCTCCCCGTATGCCTCTTTTGTTTCGGGAAGGCGGTCATCACGGCCAAACTGCGCATGGGATTGCCCTTCGTACACTTCCAACTCCGCCTCCACGCCCGCTTCGCGCAGTTTGCGGTGCACGCGTACCGTGTTGCTCAGTAACAAATCCCGCGTGCCGGTCGTCAGAATCGTTGGCGGAAAACCTTTCATGTCACCGTACACGGGAGAGAGTAGCGGATCGGACAAATCGTGTCCGTGTGCGTATACCTTGGTGGCTGCATCGCAGAATCCGTCGCGTGAAACCAGCACGTTGTCCACCATCTCGTTGGTATAGAAACTGTCGCCCACCTTTGTCACATCGGACATGGGGGTACTGGGCGCAATAGCTCCGGGCATCGCGATGCCCTGTGCTTTCGCGCGCAGCATCATCTCTAAAACCAGAGCGCCTCCCGCGGAGGTGCCCAAGACGCCCACATTCTTCGCTTTCGTCTTCTTCAGCACCTCCTGGTACACCGTCATGGAGTCATCCAGCGCAGCCGGAAAGTAGGCTTCCGGTGGCATCCGGTAATCGACGGCGATCACCTCATAGTGACCGAGTCCGGCCATCATCACCGCCTCTTGCGTTCCCGAGACGCCGGGAGAAAGCACGTAACATCCGCCATGCACCTGCACGAGGATCTTGTCCCGATGCTGCAGAGGAATGACATCCGGTTTCAGGATATGCACCCTCACGCCATTTATCACGGCGGAAGTCATGGTGACGTGCAGCCGTTCCCGCAGAGCGGGAAGCGCGGCCTCTGTAACGGCAGCCTGCCGATTCGCCGCCGTCCTCCACTCCTCTCCGGTGCCCCAAAGCACGTTCCAGGCCGGATTCAGCGGCGCGCCGATGATCTGCTGCATCCCCGCACTCACATCCGAAGGCACTGGAAGAGTGCGCGCAGGCACAGATCTTGGCTGCGGGGGTGGGCTGTTTTGCGCGCTGGCAGCCGCAACAGCAGCGCTTACGACCAACGCCAGTACAAGCTTTTCCATAACGGCGATCTTTAACAAAGGTCTTCTCCTGTTGTAGAGTGTGCACGCTACGTTCGTCCCCGGAAGCGCCATCTTGCTGCAATGCCTCTAGGCCTCCTTCCGGTAAGTCCAGCACGACGCAACGGTATACTCCCGGAACACAATCTCTCTCGTAACGAAGCGTTTCTCCGTCGCGCCACGCGGTATGCTCTCGGTAACGTATGCAGACCGTTCGAGCCATCTATCCCGGCACCTTTGACCCACCCACCAACGGCCACCTTGACCTGGTCAGCCGAGGTGCGAAGATCTTCGATCATCTCGTCGTCGCGGTGCTGCGCAACTCCAGCAAGGGCACGCCGCTGTTCACCACGGGCGAGCGCGTGGACATGTTGACCGAGGCCGTTCAGCCTTTCGGCAATGTGTCCGTGGAGACCTTCGACGGTCTGCTGGTCGACTTTGCGCGGCAGCAGGGTGCAGGCGCGGTACTGCGCGGCATCCGCGCGATTTCTGACTACGAGTACGAGTTCCAAATGGCGATGATGAATCGCAAGCTCGACAGCGCGCTCGAAACCGTCTTCATGATGCCTGCGGAGAAATACACCTACGTCTCCTCGCGGCTGATCAAGGGCGTTTACCAACTGAATGGCGACATTAGTGAACTGGTGCCGCCGCTCGTACTGCGCCGCCTGCAGGAGAAGAAGTCCGCACACGTCCCCGGTCTGGACGGCGAAGTGCCCGGCGCCGTCTAACGCTCCTTCCCGTGGCCCTGCGGGTTCGTATAATGCTTCCAGAAAGTTGGAACAAGAGGCATGGCAGCAGGTTTACAGGGTCGAGTCGCACTCGTCACAGGAGCATCGCAGGGCATTGGTTGCGCCATCGCACTGGCGCTGGCGGAAGCAGGCGCAACAGTGGCGCTGGCGGCACGCAACGAGACGAAGCTGGCCGAGGTGAAAGCTGCGATCGAAGCCGCTGGGGGTAAGGCGGAGATCTTCCCCCTTGATGTCAGCAGCGAAGATTCCATCAAGACCACCGCGAAAGAGATCGTCAGCAAGTTGGGTGCAGTCCACATCCTGGTGAACAATGCCGGTGTGACGCGCGACGGTCTGGTGCTGCGCATGAAGTCCGCCGACTGGGATGACGTGCTGACCACCAACCTCAAGGGGGCATTCCTACTGGCGCAGGCACTTCTGCAGCCCATGATGAAGGCGCGCTGGGGGCGTGTCATTAACATCACGTCGGTCGTCGGGGAAACGGGCCAGGCGGGGCAAGCGAACTATGCCGCGTCCAAGGCCGGGCTCATCGGCCTGACCAAGTCACTGGCGCGTGAATTTGCCAGCCGCAACATCACCGTCAATGCGGTCGCACCGGGCTTTATTGAAACGGACATGACCGGGGTTCTAAACGACGAACAGAAATCGGCCATGCTGGGCATCGTTCCACTGGCCCGCGCGGGCACGGTCGACGACATTGCCGCGGCCGTGCGTTTCCTGGCGGGCGAAGAGGCTGGCTACATCACCGGGCACACGCTGGATGTGAATGGTGGCATGTACATGGGGTAGCAGGTGGATCGCGAGACGCAGACCAGACCGGAGATCCTGGTTCGACCTGCCT
Source organism: Janthinobacterium lividum (assembly GCA_050954745.1). GTDB lineage: Bacteria > Acidobacteriota > Terriglobia > Terriglobales > Acidobacteriaceae > Terriglobus. Next base: position 8,051 of record JBPBQP010000061.1, read on the forward strand.
CATGGCCTGCGGACCAGGCCGCTGCGCTGCTCCTGCTACGACGCTATGCCGACTACCTGGCGGCCATTCCGACAGGTGGCCCGCCGATCGAAATCCATGGCTATGACGGTGAGCGTGCCAACTTGGCACGGACATGGGCTGAACCCCATGGCGTTTTGCTGTTGGCCTTTGTGGCGGGCGAACCGGCAGGCTGCGTCGCCGTAAACGCCCGCATAGACGGGCAATGCGAGATGAAGCGGCTGTGGGTCGAAACGCACCTGCGCGGCCACAGCCTTGGCCGGACCCTGGTGTTCGCGGCGATGACGTGGAGCAGAGCTCGGAATGCGCCAGCCTTGCTACTCGACACTTTGCCAGCGGCTATGCCGGAAGCGGGCGCGCTCTACCGTTCCCTCGGTTTTGTCGAGGTGGAGCGGCACAATGACAATCCGGTGGCGGGCCTGCAGTTTCTGCGGTGCGACCTGCCTGCACTGCCTTGATGCTGCGCCACTACAGAGGAGTTGAGACCCCTTCCGCCGTATGACGCATCCGCAAAGGTTCGCGGAACCGCAGAGAAATGCACTTTCCACTTGTCAGCCATTTCGTCGCTGGTTAGCGTGTGAGGAATGGCTGACATGCACATCATGGTACCGGTGGTCCCACCGGTACGAGCAACAGGACCAGCGGCGATGAACATCGGCTCGACCATTCGCGGTTACCGGCTGCAAAAAGGCATGTCCCAGGGCGACATTGAAAAACGTACCGGCCTTCTGCGCTGCTACCTGTCACGCGTGGAAAACGGCCACACCGTTCCCTCGCTGGAGACGCTGAAGAAGATCGCAGGCGCGCTCGAAGTTCCCATGGGTCAGTTCTTCTCCGACGAACCGGCCCAACGCGACATAGCCGCACTAGCCCTGTCAGCGGATGAAGTCCGCTTCCTATCGGAAGTGCAGCGCTACAGCGCCAACCTGTCAGAGATCGACCGCAAGCTGCTGCTGGCCATGGTAAAGAAGTTCGCACAGACTTCGGTAAGTTAGGTCCTGCTGTTAACGCAGCGCCCGTACAAATACCGCAAACAAGGCAAGCACCAGCGCGGCAGCGCCAAACGTAAGCCTTTGCCGCTGCAGGTACCGCACCCGGCCCGTAGTCATGCGCGCCAGCAGAGGAATACCCAGCAGCAGGCCGCTGCTAAAGCCGCCCAGATGGGCCATGTTGTCAATTCGCAACTCACCCAGCCCAATGCCCTGCATCAGCGGCCGCACCATGGTGCCAGCCCCAATCAGCAGGTTTAGCGCCGCAAACGAGATGACCGACCGGCGAATTGCATGGAGTTCTCGCAAGGGGATGCCCACAAAGCCTGGCCGTGGCTGCGCCAGCCGCTTGTTGGAGAACAGCACAATCAGGATACCGGCCAGGCCGAAGACGGCGCCCGAAGCACCCGCGCCCACTTCGCCATATTGGCGCTGAATGACATTCGCCGCGATAGAGAGCAGGTTCCCCGCCACCCCGGTCAACAGGTATACGGAGCACATGCCGAACAGGCCCAGCAGCGGTTCGCCGATCAGGCCCAGGTTCCACAGGCACCACATGTTGGTGGCCAGGTGAACCAGGCCCACGTGGACGAACATCGCTGTCACGACTCGCCACCACTGGTGCCCCAGCAGCACGGCCTCGGCGTTGTTGGCACCGAACCGGATCAGGTCTTCCGGCGACGGCGTCAGGCGATCGACACCCTTGTGCAACATCCACAGGTACACGGCGATGTTGATGCCCAGCAGCAGGTACGTCGCAGGGGCCTGTGCGAAGGTGCGAGTACGCCGGCCTGCCGGGCGCTCGGCCACCGTGACGCTCTCAAGGGCTGCCTGCTGCTGCTTAGCGGCATCGATCGCGGGGGCCGTGTAGCCGTCGGCTGAAAGGTGGCTCTCAGGGTCAAATGAGGTTGGGGGGACCGAACCGGCAGGGAGCATCAGGGCCTTAAGGATGCCACACTACGTGGTCCGCTCACGCGCCTGCAGCCTGCGCTGCTGCATCGTGTGCGAGATCAGCCCCGGGGCTGGCGTCGCAATGGCGACCAACACCCACATGAGCACGGAAAACAGCAGACCACCGACCGCAATCGATTGCAGGGTCAGCGCCAGCGAAACGTGGCGCATGTGCAGCTCGGCAAACGTAACCTGCGCCCAGGGGCCGCGGTGCAGGATCATGGTAGCTATCAGAAAGATAAACGCCGAGGCGGTAAAGACAGACAGCAGCAGAAGATCGATGCTGCGATGCAGGCGGCGACGCGCGCGGCAGTGGCGGCACTCCGCAAAGTGCTCCAGGTAAGCCCCACGCACTTCCGGCGAGACGGCCGTCAGGTCATAGCGCCAACTGGAGAGAATATCGCCGACCACCTGGTCGGTACAGCCGGAGTCGCTTCCCAACAGCGCAGCCGAAAAGCCGTGCGCATGCAGGTCGCGCAGGTACGTGCCGGGTGCATCGTGCTGGGTTTCGTTTGGATTCATCATGGATTCACTTCCATCTTAGAGGTTTCTGATGTTTCGAATCCACTCCCGATGCAGAGGACCTGCTTCGATTCCCATTCCGCTACAAGCAAAGGCTGTCCATCGGCGCGTCCTGGGGCGCCAGAATGACGCGATTGCCCAGCAGGCTGAGGCGGTCGCCAAGAGCCTGCTCCGCCGCAAGACGCGCCAATTCCGGCACATTATTGCTCTCGGACAGGTGCGCCAGCACCACGTAGCGGGCACCGCCGTCATAATCGCGCGTCAGAAACTCCGCCGCTGCGGCGTTGGAAAGATGTCCCACCCTCGATAACACCCGCTGCTTCACGCTCCAGGGATAAGGGCCGTCGCGCAGCATCTCCAGGTCGTGATTGGACTCAATCAGCAGCACGTCGCAGTTCTTCAGGGCCAGCTTTACGTTCTCCGGGACATATCCAAGGTCGGTCGCGTAGCCAAAGCGCAGGCCCTCCGCACTGAAGACGAAGCCACAGGGATCCGCAGCGTCATGCGGAATGGTGAACGGCAGAATGTCGATGTCGCCGATGGAAAGATGACTTCCCGCACGGAAATATTCCACCGCTGGCAAAAAGGAGGGGTTCTCGCGCACGCTTTGCCGGGTACCCGGCTCGGTGTCTTCGCACAGGTCCTCGGTTGCGGCGGCCAACAGCGTCTCCGCGGGATCGATCTTCGGCTCTTGCACAGGTGCGGCGCTGGCGTCTACATCAATGTCTAAGGCGAAGTAGTTGCTGTCCGGATCGTCTCCCGCGTCGCGCGGACCGGTCGCAATCTGGTGGGCGAGCGCCTGTGCCTCAAGCCGCTCCTGCTTCTCGCGACGAACGCCTTCCAGCCACTGCTTGTAGCTCACATTGGTGCGGGGCGTCATCTGCCGCACCCAGGCTCGGTGGGTTGCTTCCGTAAAGTAGACGGGAATGCCGAGTCGACGCGCCAGCACGGGCAGGCCGCTGACATGATCCGCATGTTCATGGGTAATCAGGATGGCGTCCAGGCTGTCCGAGTCTTCCCCGGCAGCGGCCATCCGCCGCATCAATTCACGGCACGACAGGCCCGCATCCACCAGGATCCGCGTTTTGGACGAAGCTATGACGGCGCTGTTGCCCTTGGAACCCGAGGCGAGAACCGTCATCCGCATCATGGTTCCAGTTTACTGATCTGACACGTGGATTACGAGGCAGTAACTACCCTGGTTCCTGCCTTCAGGCCACTGATGCTCGCAGGGGTGCCAGAAACTTCACGGTGCTCTTCATCACCACGACATCATTCTGGTTATAGGTCTGCGTGTAAATGGTTACCAGGCCCAGTTCCGGCCGCTTCTGCGATCGCCGCAGCCCGACCACTTCCGTCTCCGTCCGCAGCGAGTCACCGGGACGCACGGGCTCGGTCCACCGGATTTCCTCGACGCCTGCGCCGATCATGCCGCCATGAACCTTGATGGTGCTTACGCGCAGCCGCATCACGATGGCCGCAGTCAGCCATCCAGACGCAGCCAGCCCCTTGAAGAATGAGCTTTTGCCGGCATTCTCATCCAGGTGAAAGGGCTGCGGATCGTACTTCTCCGCGAACTCCGTAATCTCCTGCGCGCTGATCTTTACGGATTCATCGGAGGCAAACTTCTGCCCCAGCTTGAAGTCTTCGAAATACAGTTCCTCTACCATCGGTGGCTTCCATCCTGTCGGGTAATAGATGCGCGGGCGCGGCGAAGGTACACCAAAGGGTCGACGCCCCTCCGCCGCATGACACAGGCGCAGTGTCTACCCGTTCAGTGCCGCATTGACCAATTCCCTGGCCTCGTCCTGAATCTGCTTCAGGTGCGCTTCGTCCTGAAAGCTCTCCGCGTAGATCTTGTAGACGTCTTCGGTGCCAGACGGGCGTGCGGCGAACCAGCCGTTTGCCGTCGCGACCTTCAGGCCGCCAATGGCCGCGCCGTTGCCGGGAGCGTTCGTCAGCACCTGCGTGATCGGCTCGCCTGCAAGCTCCGTCGTCGTGACCTGCTCGGCGGAAAGCTTTGCCAGCTTTGCCTTCTGCTCGCGCGTGGCAGGCGCGTCCACGCGCTGGTAGACAGGCTTGCCATAGCGCTCGGTCAGCGACTGGTACAACTCGCCGGGATCCTTGCCAGTCCGCGCGGTCATCTCCGCCGCCAGCAGGCCCATGATAGGGCCATCTTTGTCGGTCGACCAGGCGCCGCCGTCCATCCGCAGAAAGGACGCGCCCGCAGATTCCTCCCCACCAAAGCCGAGCGAACCATCGCTCAGGCCGGTGACAAACCACTTGAAACCAACCGGCACCTCAACCACCTTGCGGCCGATCCCAGCACCGACGCGGTCGATCATTGAGGACGAGACCAGCGTCTTGCCGATGGCCGCATCTGCCTTCCACCCCGGACGATTGGCGAACAGGTACTCAATGGCCACGGACAGATAATGATTTGGGTTCAACAGACCGACGGACTTCGCCACAACACCGTGGCGGTCGTGGTCGGTGTCGCAGGCCCAGCTCACATCGAAGCGATCCTTGTTCTCGATCATGCCCGCCATGGCAAACGGCGACGAGCAGTCCATGCGGATCTTGCCGTCCCAGTCGCGGTGCATGAAGCGGAAAGTTCCGTCGACGACCGTAGACAGCACCTCGAGCGGCAGCTTGTACTGGTCCGCGATGCGCTGCCAGTAATAAACGCCCGCACCGCCCAGGGGGTCGATCGCCAGCTTCAGGCCGCTGCCCGCGATGGCCTGCATGTCGACTACGTCACTCAGGCCATTGACGTACTCCGTCAGAAAGTCGTGTTTCTGCGTCGTATCGGCTTTCAGCGCGCGCTCGTAAGGCATGCGCTTGATGCCGGCCAGCCCAGCCTTCAGCAGGTCGTTCGCTCGATCCTGCACCCACCTGGTGACGTCTGTATCGGCGGGGCCGCCGTTGGGTGGGTTGTACTTGAAGCCGCCATCCTCCGGCGGATTGTGCGATGGCGTAATAACGATGCCGTCCGCCAACCCTTCCTTGCGGCCCCCGTTGTAGACCAGGATGGCATGCGACAGCGCAGGTGTCGGTGTGTAGCCGTGCTCGTTGCCTGTCTCGACGGTGCCGCTGTCGACGCGCGTGGCAACGCCATTCGCAGCCAGCACTTCCAGGGCCGTGCGAAAGGCGGGCTCGGAGAGGGCGTGGGTGTCCATCGCCAGGAACAGCGGTCCGCTGATGCCGTGGAGCGAACGATACTCGCAGATGGCCTGGGTAATGGCGAGGATGTGGTCCTCATTGAACGCGGACTGCAGCGACGAGCCGCGATGGCCGCTGGTACCAAAGCTGACGCGCTCCGCCGGGTTGTCCACATCGGGGTGCAGCGTGTAGTACGCGGCGACCAGGCGCGAAAGATCGGTCAGGCTGTGCGGATCCGGCAGCTTGCCGGCTTGGGGGCTGTTGCTCATGGGTTTGTCATCCTTCGGGCGCCGGAGCATCACCACCGGCACAGGACCGAAGTGTATCGCGCCGAGGGCTTTCACCCTGTCAACGGTCCGTTGCGCAGGGTCGGCAGGGGTTGGCTGCAGTGATACCAACCAAATACAATCTAGTTTCCCAACAGGGCCAGAATGGGACAGCGTCCGCCGGATAACCATGGCTGCGCGATTCCTGCCCGCAGGTCTGCATTGCAGAAATTGAAACTGCCATGCCGCACGCCCCGCTGCTGCCGAGCCGTCGACGCGCAACACGCCTCTGCGTGGCTGCAGGACTGCTTGTGCTTGTGGGCAGCCACTTCACCATGCCATCGGCCGCCGCACAGACCGGCACACTGGCAGCTGATACCGCTGTCACCAGCACTCACCCCGCCACCAACTACGGCAGCCTGAGCAATCTCTACGTCAGCAGCACCAGCACGGCGCTGCTGCGCTTTGACCTGTCGACGCTGCCAGCCGGGGCACGCGCCGCAGACGTCAACCGCGCGACGCTGCGGGTGTTCGTCAACCGCGTTAACACCCCGGGCGTGTTGACCGTCTCCGGTGTCAGCGCAGCCTGGAACGAAGGTGCGGTCACTCTGCAGACCGTGCCGCCCATCGGCAATGCGCTTGAGGTCTTCCCGGTTACCGACGAAAACCAGTTCGTGACCGTAGATGTGACCGCGCTGGTGCAGGCGTGGATCACCGCTCCCACAAAGAACTTCGGCCTGGCTCTTACCGCGTCGACGGCCGACGTAGTTCTCGACAGCAAGGAAAACGACGTCACCGCGCACGCCGCGCAGCTCGACATTGCCCTGTCGACCGGCGAGGCAGGGCCGACCGGGCCAGCCGGTCCGCAGGGGACCAAGGGTGACACCGGCGCGACCGGCCCTCGCGGCTTGGCAGGACCACAGGGTGCAAGCGGCAACGCGGGCGTGCAGGGCGCGATCGGACCCAAGGGCGACAAGGGTGATCCCGGCACCGGCGGCGGCGTGCAGTTTGAAGGCGTGTTCAGCACGGGCGTCAGCTATGCGAAGAATAATGTCGTCACCTACGCGAACGCTGCCTGGGTGTCGCTGCACGACAGCAACCTGAACCAGGTGCCCGGTGCGTCACCTGCGGACTGGAGCGTGCTGGTACCGGCGGCGATTACTTCCACAGGCCCAGGTGGCGGCACCGGCATTCCCGCCAGCGCGCTCGCCTACGCGGGCGTGTACGCCCCTGCCACCAATTACACGACCAACCAGGTAATTACCTGGCAAAGCGCGGCATGGGTTTCGTTGCACGACGCCAACCATGGCAACACCCCCGACCAGTCCGCCAGTGACTGGGCAGTGCTGGTACCGGCATCGACCAACCCGGCCAGCATCACCACCGTCATCAATGGCCTGTTGTTCGACGGCGCGTATGCCCCCACGACCAACTACGCGGCCAACCACGTCGTAACCTGGCAGAACGCAGCATGGGTCTCACTGCACGACACGAACCATGGCAACACGCCAAGCGAGTCACTCGCGGACTGGGCCGCACTCGTCCCGGCTGCCGTCGGCCTGCCCGGTGCAACCGGCCTGAAGGGTGACACCGGCGCAACCGGACCGCAGGGTGAACGCGGCTACATGGGCCTGACCGGGCCGACCGGGGACCGCGGAGCCGTCGGCGCGACCGGCCGGCCGGGCTTCGTCTACCAGGGCACTTACGCCTCCGCCAACAACTACGCCGCGGGTGACGTGGTGCTGTGGCAGGGCGGATCGTGGGCTTCGCTGCACGATACCAACCATGGCAACACGCCCGACGCATCGCCCAACGACTGGGGCACGCTGACTACCCGTGGCCTCACCGGCGACACCGGCGCGCAGGGCATTCAGGGCGTCGTCGGTCCGCAGGGGCCAGCCGGGCAGGTGGGCTCGCCCGGCGAACGCGGCATCGTCGGTCCCATGGGATCGGCAGGACCGCAAGGAGCGCCGGGCCGCGATGGGTTGCAGGGTATCCAGGGCAATACCGGCCCGGTCGGCGCACAGGGCATCGCCGGTCCCGTCGGCCTCACGTGGCAGGGCGCGTACGTGTCCACCACCAACTACGCCACGAACGACGCCGTAACGTGGCAGAACCAGAGCTGGCTCTCGCTGCACAACACCAACCACGGCAACTCGCCTGAGGCCTCGCCGAATGACTGGACGCTGCTGGCTGCGCAGGGCGGCACCGGCCCGCAGGGTCTGACCGGCCCACAGGGCTTGCAGGGCGTCAAGGGTGACACCGGCCTGCAGGGCCAACAGGGCACGACGGGCAGCACAGGACCCGTCGGACCGGCGGGCACGCCCGGCATCCTCTACCAGGGTGTCTACGTCAGCACCCAGAACTACGCCCTGCACGACGCAGTCACGTTTGCCGGATCGACCTGGATCTCACTTGCAGACACCAACCACGGCAACACCCCAGGAAGCGCACCGGCGTGGTGGCAGATCATCGCCGCACAGGGCCAGGCCGGCGCAACGGGAGCACAGGGTGCTGCGGGAGTCGCAGGTCCAACCGGCCCCATCGGCCAGCAGGGTGCCATCGGCCCCGTCGGTCCACAGGGCCAGCCCGTCACTTTCAAGGGACCGTGGTCTGGCACAACGACCTACGCCACCGACGACGCCGTCTTCTATAACGGCTCGGCTTACATCGCGACGGCGGCGGTCAACGGCAATCCCCCCGGTATCTCACCGGCTTGGTCGTTGCTGGCCCAGCAGGGCAGCACCGGTACGACCGGCGCACAGGGACCGCAGGGCGCGACTGGCACCACCGGCAACCCCGGAGCAACCGGCCCGCAAGGTTTGCAGGGGCCCGCAGGCCTGGTCTGGCGAGGCACCTATGACCCCAGCACCGGCTACACCACCGGAGACGCGGTCGCCTACAACGGTGCCAGCTACGTTTCGCAGACCACCGTTAACACCGGGGTGGTGCCCGGCAGCGGGCCGCAGTGGTCGCTGCTGGCTGCAGCGGGGCTGGCCGGGGCTAACGGCCAGAACGGCGCAACCGGAGCCGCCGGCAGCAACGGCGCGGCGGCCACCATCGCCGTCGGAAGTGTCACGACCGGTGTTCCGGGATCTGCCGTCATCATCCAGAACAGCGGCTCCGCCACCGCTGCGACCTTCAACTTCGTCCTTCCGCAGGGCGCGACTGGCGCGGCAGGCACGCCCGGCCTGGTCTACCGTGGCTCCTGGAGCAGCGGTACCGGTTACGCCCAAAACGACGTTGTCCTGCGCTCCGGCTCTTCCTACGTGTCACAGCACGCCAACAACACCGCCGACCCGGCCACCTCCGTGCAGAACAACACGGGCGACTGGCAGATTCTCGTCTCCAAAGGAGATCCCGGCGCGGCCACCGTCAGCATCGGCAGCGTCACCACCGGGGGCGCGGCGGCCATCACCAACAGCGGCACACAAAATGCCGCTGTGCTGAACTTCACCCTGCCGCGCGGTGACACCGGCGCTGTGGGTCCGGCAGGCCTGAACTATCGCGGCACCTGGAATGGTGGCGCGTCGTACAGCGCCACGGATGCGGTTGTCTTCAACGGATCGTCCTACATCGCTCTGACCAGCAACGCAGGCGTCCTGCCCACGGGCGCGGCAGGCAGCGCCTCTGCCTGGGCCCTGCTTGCGTCGCAGGGTTCCACTGGGACCGCGGGGCCGACCGGCCCCACCGGGCCTGCGGGAACCGCTCCCACCATTGCCATTGCTGCCACCCATACCGGTGCCGCAGGCACGCAGGCCGTGGTGCAGAACGTGGGCTCCGCGACCAACGTGCAGCTGGACTTCACCATTCCACAGGGTGCGGCGGGGAGCGGCGGCGGCACAGGCGGCAGCAGCGTCTTTAGTACGGTGCATACGGTGGCCGTTGCCAACGCGGGCATGCAGGTGTATAGCCCGCTTGCCAACGGCAGCGCGGCAAGCGACGCTTTTACCGTGCTCGGCTACCTGCCAGCCACCTGCCAGCTTTCGGCCGTGCTGATCTACAACTCCGGCGCTGCGGATGCCCGATTTGAAATACACACGGGCACGCCCGGCAACATGACCGTGACTGCCGCAGGCACCTGCACCGTTCGAGCAAACTCCGCCACTACCTGCACCGGGCCAGGCACGCTGGGCAGCAACAACTTTGTGTCGTTCGGCATCACCAGCGGATCGTCCGCCCAGACTTTCATCTACACGCAGTTCGCATGCAACGGTTCAAACTAGGCTGCTTTACCGTGCAGTCCCGCTTCGGTCCAGATTGACGCGAGATGATGTCCGCACGTGACAACCTGCGGCAGGTAATTCCTCTCTGACAGTTTGTGGCTGAAGGCAGGCCATCCAAACCTCAACGTCTGACGTTCTATAGCTGTACCGGCATCGCTTCAAGGGAGAAACCAGTGGACGAGACACTGAAAAAGATTGCAACAAATAGCCTTTCGCGGCGAGGTTTCCTGGCCAGCGCAGGCGTCGCATCCGCAGCAACACTCATCGGTTGCGGCGACTCCACCCCCGTTACTTCCACCCTGCCCACCGCTCCGGCTGCTGTTCCAGTGTCTGACATCGACATCCTGAACTTCGCTTTGAACTTGGAATATTTGGAGACAGAGTTCTACCTGCGTGCAGTCACAGGCTCGGGCATCCCGGCAGCAGACGGCGGCGGCGCCAGCGTCACCATCAAGTCTGGCAAGGTCAGCTTCAGCAACACGTTCTTTCAACAGTTCGCATTCGAGATCGCCCAGACCGAGCTTCAGCACGTCCGCGCCATTAGGGCCACCATCACAGCCCTGGGCGGAACACCGATTGCTGCTCCGGCGCTCAACTACACCGATGCATTCAACAACGTCGCCTTCCAGGCTGGCTTGACCAGCTTTGACCCGTTCGCGAGCGATTACAACTACCTTGTTGGCGCATTGGCCTTTGAAGAGGTTGGCGTCAGTGCCTACACGGGCGCGGCCAAGCTGATTAGTGCAACCGCTGTTCTGGACGCCGCGGCTGGTATTCAGGCTGCTGAGTCATACCATGCCGGAGCCATCCGTACGATCCTGGCGGGTAACTCCATCTCCTCAGGCTCCACCGCAAACCTGAATGCATACAACAGCATTCTGCAGTTGTTCAACAAGCTGGATCCGAACAACCATGTCACGTTGCTGACGGCGGGCGGTGCCACCACAGGCTCGACCGTTGTGACTGCAGATACGACCAATGCGATTGCGTATGCACGTACGACCGACCAAGTCCTCCACATTGCCTACGGCACAATGCCCGGCACGTACACGGCATCGGGCGGCTTCTTCCCGGGCGGGCTCAACGGCAACATCAAGGCACCCACCACCTAAGATCGTGCCGCAGCGCACACGGAGATTTACATGGCAACTCTTGAAACACAGAAACTCGATGCAATCATTGCCAGCCGCCGCTCCCTTCTGGTGGGTGCAACCGCGCTGGCAGCGACCGCAGTCTTTGGTACCACGCAGGAGGCGGCCGCTGCCGTCACTGCAAAGCCAAACGACTTTGACATCCTCAACTTTGCGCTGAACCTGGAATATCTTGAAGCGAATTTCTACACCATCGCTGTTGAGGGTGTGACCGCTGATAATTCGAAGCTGGGTAGCGCGACCAAGCCTCCTGCAGGCAGCGGCACGGTTACCTTCCGTGCGGGTGCGAAAGTCACCTTTACAAACCCAGCCGTCGCTGCCTACGCCATTGAAACAGCGCTGGAAGAGCGTAAGCACGTTAACTTTCTGTTGAGCGCAATCGGCGGGAATGGCGGTACAGCAGTCGCCCGACCGAACATCAACCTGCAGACAAGTTTTCTGAACCTAGGCACCCTGCTTGGCGTCCCCGGCTTCGACCCCTTCACGACAGACCTTAACTTCCTGCTCGGCTCTTACATCTTTGAAGATGTCGGTGTCACTGCCTACCACGGCGGCGCACTCGGTATTACCAACAAGGGTGCGAATGGCGGTCTGGACGTTCTAACACCCGCCGCAGGCATTCATGCGGTTGAGGCTTACCACGCGGGTCTGGTCCGGACCACGCTGGCACTCTTTGACGCTGGCTTGATCACATTCGGTTCTGCAGATCAGGCGCTGAAAGGGCAGGCCGTCAACCTGACCACCGGCATCTCAAACCTGCGCGCAACGCTGGACGGCACGGTCGGCCAGGCACCCGCCGCCACCGACACGGTTGGCCTGTCTGGCCAGGATGACTTTGGCCTTGCAACCTACTCTGTACCTACGAACGGCACCACAGGTACGGCATCGCGCATCATGGATCAGGGCCGCACCACGAGTCCGTTCTATAGCAACTTCATTGGCTTCAAGCGGAGCTACCAGCAGGTGCTGAACATTGTGTATGGCAGCACATCCGGCTACAACACCAACAGTTTCTTCCCGAATGGCATGAACGGTAACATCAGCTAGTACATTTCTACTTGCAGCGAAAAGGGCAGCCCAAACCGGGCTGCCCTTTTTCTTTCTTACCATGGACAATAAACTTACAGAGGCTGCACGTCAGAAGCCTGCCAGCCCTTGGGTCCCTTGATAACGTTGAACTGCACTGCCTGGCCTTCCTGGAGGCTCTTAAAGCCGTTCGAGTTGATCGCGGAGTAATGTACGAAGACATCCTCGCCATTTTCACGGCTGACGAACCCAAATCCTTTTGCGTCGTTGAACCACTTCACTGTCCCCTGCTCCATAACACAGCCCCTCTTCTCTATTGCATCTGCCGCTGAATACAAAAAGGCAAGGCCGCCCGTGAGGGCAGCAGCTACCAAATATGTCTCGAGCGATTGCGCATAGACTAACAAAACGCATCGCATGGCGGATACTATTCCGAGCTGCTACTTAGGTTATGTCGAAGATTGGCGGCTACTGAGTGTCTCCTGAACAATGCTTTCGACAGAAGCAATAACTTGTTCAAGCGTTAAGGTCGTTGTGTCCAGCAAAATGGCGTCGGCGGCGGGCACCAAAGGGCTTTGCTCGCGGGATCGGTCGCGGTTGTCACGGTCTCGCATCTCGTTCAGCAGAGCGCTCTTCGACTCGCTGGTGCCCTGTGCGAAACGGCGATCGCCCCGCGACTCGAGCGATGCGTCTAGAAACAGTTTGACGTCTGCTTCTGGAAAGACCACCGTCCCGATATCGCGGCCCTCCATGACCAGGCCACGCGGCGAGTCACGGCCAAGTGCGCGCTGAGCTGACACCATCCAGTCACGCACCGGCCCGTGGACGGATATGCGCGATGCCGCGGCTGTAACTTCGGGCGTGCGAATGTCGCCGGTCACATCGGTTCCGTCCAGCAACACGCAATTGCCCGGTCCGCTTGGCCGGAAGGTGATCGTGGTCGACTCCGTCAGTTTCAGCACTGCCGGACCATCTTCGACAGAGATCCCGACAGCCAGCACCTTGAGCGCGAGCGCCCGGTACATGGCTCCCGTTTCAAGGTTCAACAGGCCGAAACGCGATGCCAGGTGTGCAGCTACGGTGCTTTTTCCGGCACCGGCAGGACCGTCAATGGCGACAATGAAGCCGCTGGACTTGCTCTGAGATGTGGGCATTGTGGCTCGATCTTTCTGCTCTAGAGGGTACAGTTCAGCATAAAAAGGCAGCCTTTCGGCTGCCTTTTTGACTATTCAGAGCGACGCTTCGGAGCTCCGCCACGACCTGGCCCGGAACCGGGACCACGCCGCGCCGGTGAGAACCCGGGGCGACCGAAACCGCCAGGAGCGCCTCCGCGATCGCGTCCAAACCCGGAGCCACCAAACTTCGCACCACCCGGTCCACCAGGCCGTGCACCACCCTCACGAGGGGTGAACGGACGGCGCTCACCACCACCCTCACGTGGAGTGAAAGGGCGGCGTTCACCATCGGGCCGAGGAGTGAAAGGGCGGCGTTCACCACCACCCTCACGTGGAGTGAAAGGACGGCGTTCACCATCGGGCCGAGGAGTGAAAGGGCGGCGTTCGCCACCACCCTCACGTGGCGTGAACGGACGACGTTCTCCATCCGGCCGAGGCGTGAACGGACGGTCGCCACGCGGGGTAAACGGACGACGCTCGCCACCACCCTCGCGCGGGGTAAACGGGCGGCGCTCACCGTCGCCACGCGGCGTAAACGGACGGCGCTCACCGCCTTCGCGGGGTGTGAACGGACGGTCGCTGCGTGGGGTAAAGGGACGATCGCCACGCGGTGCAAATGGCTTGCGGTCGCCACCACCTTCACGCGGCGTGAAGGGACGACGATCGCCGTCACCACGAGGCGTAAAGGGACGATCGCCGCGGGGTGTGAACGGACGGCTGTCGCCACCTTCGCGAGGTGTGAACGGACGGTCGCCACGAGGCGCAAATGGTTTGCGATCTCCACCTTCACGGGGTGTGAATGGACGCCGTTCACCATCGCCACGGGGCGTAAACGGACGATCCCCACGCGGTGCAAATGGACGACTGTCACCGCCTTCGCGGGGCGTGAACGGCCTGCGCTCACCGCCCTCACGAGGGGTAAACGGACGATCCCCACGCGGTGCGAATGGTTTGCGATCTCCGCCCTCTCGCGGTGTAAACGGACGACGTTCGCCATCTCCACGGGGCGTGAAAGGACGGTCGCCGCGGGGGGTAAACGGACGATCCCCACGCGGTGCAAATGGACGGCGTTCGCCGCCTTCGCGCGGTGTAAAGGGACGACGCTCCGGTGCGCCTTCACGCGGCGTGAACGTCTTCTGCTCACCACCGTCGTTCTCCCATGGACGTGCAAATTCGTTGCGCGGACGCTCGGAAGCACCTTCCTCACGACGCACAAACGGACGACGCTCACGATCATCCGGACGACCAGCAAAGCCACCCTCACGCGGGCCGCCAAAGCTGCCCGTACGACGCGGCGGACCGAAGCCACCCTCGCGGCGAGGAGGTCCACCGGCGGAGCGATCCCCACCAAATCCACCGGGGCGGGGCGCACCGAAACCGCCGGGACGAGGGCTGGAAGGACGCGCGCCACCGGGCCGCGGACCACCGAAACCACCCGTGCGTGGGCCACCAGGACGGCCGCCGCGCTCGCCTTCGGCGCGTGCGCCTGCGGGCCTGCGAACGGGGAAGCTGCTCTGGCGCTCTCCGCCACCCGAGGCAGCAAACTTGGCCGCGCGCTCTTCGATCATGGCGCGACGGTCATCGTCGGCATAGCGCGAACGTAGTACCGGCGCTTCCTCTGCAGCGGCAGAATCCTTGGGCAGTTCGTCGAGTGCGCCCGGCATGAACAGGAGGGTCTTGCCTTCGAGCACGACAGAGTCAAGCTGACGCGACGCAGCCAGGCCGCCGACCACTTCGCGAACGCGCGAACGCGCTGCCAGTGGCGACATGAAAATCTCCATCTCGTCGCTGCTGGCAGCAACAGCCTTCGACAGGTACAGCGAAAGCAATGCAGACAGCGCTGTCGGCTGGCCTGCGTTTGCACCCGCCTTGAGATGGCGTACAAAGCGGCCGGTCAATAGCTCCCACTTGGCCGGTGCGCCGTCCGCATCAGGAACGGGAATGACGCGCTGGATAGCCCAAAGTTCGCTCAACGCGCGCAGTACGGCAGAATCCACAATGCCCTGACCAAGTTCGATCGAAAGTTCGTGCGGAGCCATGGGCCCCTTCTCCTTCAGGATGGCGTGCGTCTTCACGGCAAGCGGGGAAACCCGCATCGAGCCAGTCTGCGACGGCTCCGTCTTCCAACCCTTGTCGCCACGCAACGTGTACACAAACGAAAATGCCTGCGCTGAGCAGACAAAGTCCGGCTCACCCGTGGTGGAACCGAGCAGGTTCAGCGGTACCGCGGAACCTTCTGCAATCATGCGCGCCAGCTGGCGGCTTACCGTCTCTTTTTCTTCCGGCGTAAAGCCGTTGATGGGTTCTGGAGCAGGCTCTGCGGCAGGTGCTTCTTCTTCCGCGCCAGAGCTTGAAGTGCTGCCCTCTGCTACGTCTGTGGGCTGCGGGTCGTCGGCGGCTGCGTCGATGCGGTCCACTTCGGCGATGTCATCGCCCTCGTCCTCTGCAAATTCATCGTCGTTCGACAGCATGACTTCAGGATCAGAGGCTTCCGGCTCGTCGTCCTGCTTGCCCTCTTCTTCGTCGTCCTCGTCCTCGGAGTCTTCATGCTCTTCGTCGTCGGCGTCATTCTGGTCTTCGTCTTCATCGTCGTCGAAGTCTTCGTCGTCCGACTCTCCGCCCTCTTCAGAGTCCTCGTCGCCTTCTTCGTCGCCGTCAAACTCGTCTTCGTCGCCGTCTTCCTCTTCGTCGTACTCGCCGTCAGAGTCGTCCTGATCGACGGCGGCAACAGCCTTCGGTGCGCCGGGAACCCAACCGGTCTCGGGGCGTCCCAGGATGGCTTCTGCGAAGCTGGGCTGCGGCGCGGCAGCAAACTGCGCGTGCGGATAGTAGGGTACAAGGCCGGCGGCTTCAAGCCAGGTGCGTGCGTCTTCCATGGTGCGGAGCGCGTCGCCGTCCTGATGCCACAGTGCGGTGCGGGCCAGTTTTAATTGGTTGGGGGAGATGGTCTCAGTGGATGCCATGCGGAATGCCTTCTTTCGGCGTCGGTTTTTCGATGCGCCTTGTGTACGCAGAGAGCCCGGCGCGGAGACGACCCGCGCTGCTGCCTGCGTTGGTATTGGGAGGTACGGAGAGTAGTCTCGGCCAGGTGGCGGAGCTGCTCTGGTGCGATACGTGCTCCACGATCGGAGTTCGTCATACGTTTCGCGTCTAGAGGAACCGCAGTGCGGTTCGTAGAAGAAGGCAGTTGGTATGCGTCGCGCGGTAGTGCTAAATACGCTGGAACGCCCGCTGGATCTCCTTATGAGAATACCGCAAAGCGATGGGCCTGCCGTGCGGACACGCCATGGGATTCTCCGTTTTCCCAAGTTCGTCCAGCAACCACTGCATTTTGCTGGTTTCAAGCGGCATGTTGATCTTCACGGCTGCATGGCAGGCGATACTGGCGGCGATGCGGCGACGGCGCACCTCCATGTTGTCGGCCTGTGCGGCATCGTCATCCACCTGCAGCAACTCCGCCAGGGCCAGTTCCAGTTCCCTGCCCTCAAGGCCCACCGGCGCGGCCTTTACGGCCAACGTGCGCGGGCCGAAGGGCTCGGCCTCGAACCCGTTCCGCTCCAGTTCGTCGGCCATCCGGGCAAAGTTCGCCATTTGTGCGGGTACCAGATCGATCAGCAGCGGCATCAGCAGGCGCTGGCGCTGCACGCGCTCCACCTGCCGCTCGCGCAGCACCTTTTCAAACAGGATGCGTTCGTGCGCCACGTGCTGGTCGATGATCCAAAGGCCCTCTTCATTGACGGCGAGGATGAAGGAGTTCTGCACCTGCCCGAGGGGCCGCAAACCGCCCAGACCGGCGAGGTTGGCGGTGTCTTCGATGCGTTCCGCTGCCGGTGCCTGCGTGCTGGTGCCGACGGGTAAGTGTGTTGTTGCGTGTGGATCGTGATCCCGCTCATGAGAGATGGAGCCGCCCAGAGACGGGGCAACCGCCTTACCCGATCTGTCCGGTTCGGCACCCTCCTGGGTACCCCATACATGCGCAGTTTTGCTGCGTGTGTCTTGGTCTGCTTCTGAAAATGCAAGACGGCCGGGTACGGGCGGCAGGGCACGCGTTGTCAGGCTGAAGGCAGCAGTGTCGTCCGCTTCGACGGGATCGCTATCGCGCTGCAGGTGTTGCCGTTCCTCGGCAGACAAGGCCTCATGAATCTGGTGCTCGCTCCACGGGGCATCGCTGCCCGGGCCGGGTCCACGCAGCACGGGATCCAGGTCGAAACCTTCGCCGCCATTCAGCAGGTTGTCGCCTGCGCGTGGCGAGATGGGTGCGGAGATGGCCTGCAGAAAATTCGCCGCGGGCTTTGCCTTCAGGACGGTATTGCGCACCGTGTCGCGCACGAAGTCATGCACAAAGCTCGACTGGCGAAAGCGCACCTCTGTCTTCGCGGGGTGTACGTTCACATCGACTTCGGCGGCAGGCATCTCCAGAAACAGCAGCACCACGGGGAACGACGTCGGCGGAATGATGTTGCGGTACGCCTCGGACAGTGCATGCAGAATCAGTCGGTCACGCACCTGCCTGCCGTTCACAAAGACGTAGATTGAGCCGCGATTGAGCTTCTGCAGCTCCGGTTTGGAGACGAAGCCGCTGACCCGCAAAAAACCCGGCTCAGGCGCCTCGTAGTCGGCCTCGCGACGCCATGGCGGCGGCTCCGGCAGACCCGCGCGAGCGAAGTCCAGTTCTGCAGCACAGGGCAGCATGTCGCGTGACACGTCGCCACCCAGAATTTGAAAGACGCGCTCGCTGCTGTCACGCACAGCAGGTGCTACCAGCAGGGCCTGCGTGGCCGAATGCAGTTCGAAATGCTTCCCCGGATGGGCCAGCGCGTAATGCGTTACCAGCGCGGCGATGTGCGACAGCTCCGTCGGTTCTGACTTGAGGAATTTGCGACGGGCGGGCACGTTGAAGAACAGGTCGCGGATAGCAATGGTGGTGCCCACCGGCGCGCCCGTATCTTCCACCCGGGTCATCTTGCCGCCATGAATTTCGATGCGGGTGCCTACGGCGTCTTCTTCCGAACGGGTATCGAGCTCCACGCGCGCAACCGATGCGATGGACGGCAACGCCTCGCCGCGGAAGCCAAGCGTGGCAATGTGCAGCAGATCGTCGGCGGAGCGCAGCTTGCTGGTGGCGTGCCGCTCAAAGGCCAGCATGGCGTCGTCGCGCACCATGCCGCTGCCATTGTCGACGATGCGGATCAGCTTGCGGCCGCCGCCTTCCACCTCGACACGGATGCGCGTGGCTCCGGCATCGACGGCGTTCTCAAGCAGTTCCTTGACGACGGACGCGGGTCGCTCGACCACCTCGCCTGCGGCAATCTGATTCGCAACCTGGTCGGACAATACGCGGATGCGGCCCATTTCTTGATTCTAGTGGGGACGGCCCGTGCTAGAGATCGACGGGGCGCTTTGCTTCGGCCGCGCAGCTTTCAATGTCACCCGTATTCTGGATACCCGGAGCTTTTATGCGCCGGGACAGATCATTCAGCAGATCAAGCGCAGCCGAGTCGTAGAAGTGGCCGACGCGCTGATAGCCGCAGTACAGCAGATGCTGGCTGGCCCGGTCGCGCAGCAGCAGGAAGATGTAGGTGCCGTTTTGCGAACGCTGCTCATGCGACTCGATGATCATGTCGAGGCTCAGTTGCGCCGTAGTCGCGTCACTGACGGGCTGCAGCGTGGTCTTGCGCATGGCCTTGGTCATCTTCGCCACTAACTGACTAGCGCGTACGGGGCTTACGGCGTCATCGACACGGCGGCTGCTGATCGCGATGCTGGTGGTGCGTGGCGTGTGCAGGTCTGCCCCTGCGGATTCGCTCCAGAATGACTTCTGCAGCAGGCCTGTCTGGCTGGCTGCGTTGCCTGACCACAGGGAAGTCAGCCCGCCCATCAGCACGAGCAGGAAACCGTTCACCGTTTTACGCTTTGCCCACACAATGCAAGAGATGTCTCCATGTGAGCAAGTGCTTCACAATGTCTCATCGTGGCGAGTCTCGCACGCGGCCCGAACCATCCAACTATCCATGGCAATGGACACGATCAAGCTGGGCAAAGAAGGTGCAGTGGTCTCCCGCGAGGGGCTGGGCTGCATGGGCATGAGTGAGTTTTACGGCGCACGGAACGATGAAGAATCGGCGGCTACGATCCTTCGCGCGCTGGATCTCGGCATTACATTCCTCGATACCGCCGACGTTTACGGCTTCGGTGACAATGAAGAACTGGTCGGAAAGACCATTCAGCCGCGCCGTGATGAAGTCTTTCTCGCGACCAAGTTTGCCAATCTGCGTGACCGGAATAATCCGAGCTACTGGGGCGTCAGCGGCAAGCCGGAGTACGTCAAGCAGGCGTGCGAAGCGTCGCTGAAACGCCTTGGCCTGGATTACATTGACCTGTATTACCAGCATCGTGTTGATGCAGACACGCCTATTGAAGACACCGTGGGTGCGATGGCTGAATTAGTAAAAGAAGGTAAGGTTAAGTACCTTGGCCTTTCAGAGGCTTCTGCCGCAACCATTCGCCGCGCGCACAAGGTGCATCCCATTACGGCGCTGCAGACGGAGTACTCTCTTTGGGAACGCCACGTGGAAGATGAGATTCTACCAACGCTGCGCGAACTCGGCATTGGTTTTGTGCCTTACAGCCCATTGGGGCGTGGCTTCCTGACCGGTACCATTAACAAGGACACAGCACTCGACGACAAGGACTTTCGCAAGGTTCGTTATCCACGCTTCGCAGGTGACAACCTCGACAAAAACCAGGTGATCGTCAACCGCATCAGCGATATTGCGGAACGTCGCGGCGTGAAGCCCGGTCAACTTGCGCTTGCATGGATCTTCAGCAAGGGCGACGACATGGCACCCATTCCCGGCACCAAGCGCCGCACTTACCTGGAAGAGAATGCAGCAGCGGTTGACATCAAGCTGACACCTGCGGAAGTTGAGGATCTGGAAGCTGCCGTACCGCAGGATGCAGTTGCTGGCGACCGCTATAACGAAGGTGGCATGAACACGATCGATAAGTAAATGATTGCTCGGACACACAAACGGGGCACCATCGACTTCGATGGTGCCCCGTTCGCTGGTTGGTAGATTGAATCCTATTTATAAGGGGTCTTCTATAGAACATTGGATGGGCTGGCAGACCTACCCATTCCGTTAGAAGAAACGGCCAAGCGTAAAGACCAGTTTTCGATGGTCATGATCACCAAAGGCGGGCCCAAAGGTAAGTGCGCCAAAGGGTGTTTCTGCCGCCAGGCCGAAAAACGCATCCTGCCGGTTCACACTGCCTGCCTGAGTCTCAATGTGTCCAAACTCATACGTTCCGACGACGTAGATACTCTGGCCAAGCGGTGTTGGCAGGTTGGCAATGCGCCGGAAATACGCCGGTCGCACAAAGGCGTAATCCGTTCCTCGATATTCTTCAAAGGATGAGGCGGTCAGGCGAAGCGGCCCGCCCAGGGTGAAACGGAACGGATCCGCAACGGCGCGGTGAAACAGGGTCCCACCTTCCACGCTGAACGACAGCGTGTTTCCATGGCCGATGTCGCGGAAGTACGTGCCGGAAGCCTCGACCCTGGGCGCGTTTTCGCTTCGCACGGCATGGAACTGGTAGCCGGCGGACACTTCGGCACGCAGGCCGTGGCGCGGCACCATAGCGCGGTCCTGCCCGTTGTAGCGGAACTGCACACGCGCCAGTTGGGCACCGCCGTTGAAGTCCGGCAGGCCGTCTGTACCTGTCACGGTGTGCCACTGCTGGTAGTTCCGCTGCCAGCCCGCGCGCCATTCGCTAAAGGTCGACGGCGCATAGCCAACATCGACCCCACCCCCAGCAGTGAGCGACAGGCGCTCTGCAGTCCTGGTCTGATCTGCGTAGATATACACCGGTGTGCGATAGAAGTTGAGCCGCGGCGCGACAAAGAATCTGCTGTCGTGCAGACGCCGGTAGTATTCCGGGGTGAACTCCGTGAGAAATCCGAAGCGGAAGCGCGCACGCAGTTCTGACCCGTAGCCCCCCAGATCCTGCGCTGTCAAAACACCGTCAATCGTGGCGCGGGCCGTGCCGCCCGTCTGCGCAATGACGTTGCCACCCAGCAGCAGGTACGGAGGTCCGCCCGGCCGGTTGCGAACGACCAGGTTAAGGTCCACATCCTGGTCCGCGGCCTGCTGCCCCGTCGGCAGGCTGGCCTGTGCGGTGGCGAATGTGCCCGTGCTGCTGGGCGCGATCGTTTCAAACTGCGGCTTCTTCCCGCGCTTGTCTCCGCGATCTCCCACCGGGATGGTGTTGTTCACCTGTGTCGCATTGGGCAGCACAGCACCGGAAGCATCGACACGCGGTGCAGAGCTACCTGCAGAGTCCTGCTGCAGCGCTGGCACATGCAAGTCATCCCCCGGCCCGCGCTTTTCTTCCGGATGCATGAGTTCCTTGCCGTTGACTTGCCGCCCCACGTTGGCTGGGCCGGTCACCGTCAGGTCGACAACCTGGCCCGGCTTTGAGAGGAAGTAATACGTGTCAAAGCGACCGTCGCTGCGAATCTCGTCGAGCTTGGCATCAACGCGGGCTGCGTCTACCTTCTTGCCGGGCAGGTCGATGACGGTATCACGCACGCCGATGGCGCTTGTCGCGGACGGTGCGATTACGTTGATCGTCGCGAAATTACGGGGTGGCTGCGGCTCGCGATTCTGACGCCGCTGCTGATACTGCGCCCACTCCGTGTCGCTGACACGATACGGCAACAGTTGCGGCGCAACCCGCTGCGCTGCCTGGTAGCCTGCATCGGCCAGTTGTTCTGACTTTGCATAATCCGCAGCGCCCACGCCAGCAGGAGCAATGGGCTCGATCAGAACGTCAGCCAGCGCGCGGGACCGGACCTCGTTACTCCACGAGGCGACGGAAAAACTGCGCTGCAGCACGCCCAAGACAGAACTGGTATCGCCCGCGTCAGGTGGGGTCAGCGGAAGCGAAACGGCCAGCACCACGTCTGCAAGCAGCTCGCTTTTAACCAGGTCAGTCGGCAGGTTTTCTGTCAGCGCGCCATCCACGTAAATGTGACCACCATCTTCCAGCGGTGGAAAGACGCCGGGGATGGAGAGCGATGCGCGCACAGCCTCAGCCAGCGGCCCCCGCTTGAACACGGCCTCACGCCCCACCAGGATGTCGGTTGCAACGCAGCGGTAGGGCAGCGGCATGTTGTCAAAATCTGCGGCAGCACCATACGGCAAAAATTGTGCATTCAGAAACTGATTCAAACCGTAGTCAAGCAGGACGCCGTTGCGCAGGGACACACCGTGCCGCAGGCCGACCGTGAAACCGCCCGGAAGAAATCGACCATCTTCGCGGCGCCGAAAGTTCTGCTTTCGAAAATCGTCTGAGACGCGAAAAACTTGCGAGAAGACTTTGTCGCTGGTCAATTCCGCCATCTGTTTGGGTGTGTGACCGGTCGCGTACAGCGCGCCTACCAGCGACCCCATGCTTGTACCCGCGATCACGTCGATCGGCACATGGTTGTCTTCCATCCAGCGAAGGACGCCAATCTCGCTGAGCGCCAGCGCACCGCCTCCGCCAAGGGCCAGGCCGATCCGTTTGCGGCCTGTCGAGGTCACTGGCTGCGCACCAACCGTGCCGTTGGTTGGGGCCGAGGCCTGGTTGTGCTGTGGACGACCCTGCGTGGGCGCGTCCTGATCTACGCCCTTCACTTGTCTGCGAGCACCCAAATCAAGCTGAGGTGCAGCACTGCCGGCTGTAGATCCACCAGCCTGGGCACTTATCTCGGGTACCAACAGGGCGACGCAGGCCGAAAACAGCGTAAACAAGGATGCTCTGGAGACTCTCTGTAAAACAGTCATTATCCGTTTCGATGCGACGGGCCGCCACTTTGCTGCAGTCGGGGCCCTGCAGGCTCGATGAGTCTGCCCATCGTCCAACGCGAAACGCCTCTGCATCAAGTCCGGGAACCGCATGGACAAGCGATGGCAATAAGGCCTGCAGTCGCGTGGGCACTGCACTATCCAACTCAACTTGTCATTGGTATGTAAAAGGAGATGGCGTCCCCGACGGGATTCGAACCCGTGTTACCGCCGTGAAAGGGCGGGGTCCTGGGCCACTGGACGACAGGGACGCGATGCATGGCAGGTGCGGGGGCACTTCCGATACAACTTCTCTAGAATAATCGGCTCCGCAGATCGCGTCAAACTCTGCTGGCGGAACCGGTTCACTTACCGCGCACATTGAGCGTTCAACAATGGCTTCTGCACCGTAAGCTGCGCCACGCGACCAAATGCTAGTCTCACAATGACTTTGCGCCAAGTCACTTCCACCTGCATCGCGGTGCGTGTGCAGGTCAGGATTGGAACGCACGCAGAACTTCACCAAAGGAGCAAGGTGCTTACAACCTATTACTCACAGGAAGGCCATCTTCGTCCGGGTGGCGAGGGCAATTTGCAGGAGGCGCTCTGGATTGACCTGTACGAGCCATCGCGCGAAGAGGAAGGCCGTGTCGAGGCAGCCCTGAAGATCGGCATACCCACCCGCGACGAAATGCGTGAGGTGGAAAGCAGCAGTGCGCTGTACGCCGAAAGAGGTGCCAGCTTTGTCACCGTGCGCGTAGTCGATCGGTCCGATGAGGACCAGCCCAGGCTGGTGAGCGTCACCTTGATCCTGGCGCAAAGGCAGCTTGTCACGCTTCGCTACGCGGACCCGCGGTCGTTCCAGCAATTCACCGCGCGCACACAGAAGCCCGACAGCATCTTCAGCACCGCCACCTCTGCCCTGCTTTGCCTGCTGGAAACCATCGTAGACCGCGATGCCGACATCATGGAAGAGATCGGTGACAGGCTGGAACCCATTTCCTTCGAAATCTTTTCGCAGAACGCTGCCGCCATGAAGACGATCGCAGCGGCTGACCTGGGTGGCGTCTTAAAGCGCATTGGCAACAGTGGCGAACTTGCTTCGCGTGTTCGCCAAAGCCTGCACAGCGTAGGTCGCTCCGTGCCCTTCCTGCAGATGCACGTTCAGGACGAACCAGACTTGCGAGTCCGTCTAAAGACCCTGGGTCGTGACGTGCAGTCGCTGCTGGAGCACGATAACTTTTTGCAGACCCAGATCCAGTTCCTGCTCGATTCCAACATCGGACTGATCTCCATTCAACAAAACGCCATCATGAAGACGCTCAGCATCGCGGCTGTTGTCTTTCTGCCGCCTACGCTGATTGGCTCCATCTACGGCATGAACTTTGAGCGTATGCCGGAACTGCACTGGCACTACGGCTACCTTTGGGCGATGGGGTTGATGCTGTGTTCCGCAGCTGGACCGCTACTGTACTTTCGCGCGAAGCGATGGCTGTGAGCCTGAACGGGCGTCGCCTTGTTACGGTGGCGCGCAGTATGCGAGACTGACAGAGGTTGGTGGTGCCGCAGCCTTGCGGCCATAACCATAAGCCGGGATGGCGGAATCGGCAGACGCAGCGGACTCAAAATCCGCCGAGGGCAACTTCGTGGGGGTTCAAGTCCCCCTCCCGGCACCACAGTCACTTGTCGCCGCGCCACTCGGCGTATAGCGGTATGACTTAGTACCTTGACCGATCGCACCTTACCCCACGAACAATTCCAGGCGTGCTGTCTGGTGTGCAGCCAAGCTTCATTGCCGTGTGCGCGCAAATGCCTCATACCTGGACGTTCGCTGCCGATAAGACGGGGTATGTTATCGACACACTGTTCCGCTTGCAAAGACGGTGTCCAACAGCCCATGCCGTTCAGCATGGCGTTCCAGCCCATCGTAAATGTGGCCACCGGGCGCGTGTATGCGTACGAAGCGCTGATCCGTGGTGTCCACGGTGAGTCAGCCTATAGCGTGCTATCGCAGGTGACGGAACAAAACCGCTACGCCTTCGATCAGAGCTGCCGCGTCAAGGCTATCTCGGTAGCCAGCCAACTGCGCCTGCAGGACACCGGCGCACTGCTGTCTATCAACTTTCTACCTGGCGCCGTATACAGCCCGGCAGCCTGCATCCAGCTGACCCTGAAGACCGCAGAAGAGTGCCACTTCCCCGCCGAAAGGATGATCTTCGAATTCACCGAGGGCGAAAAGGTGGATAACCCAAACCATCTTGCAGCTATCGCGAAGGAGTACCACCGGCATGGCTTCCGGGTTGCCATTGATGACTTTGGCGCAGGATACGCCAACCTGAACCTGCTGGCAGACCTGCCCATCAACGTGTTAAAGATGGACATGGAACTGATCCGCAACCTGCACCTGCGGCCGAAGGCCTACGCCATGGTGCGGGCCTTCTGCAAGCTGTGTGCCGATTTTGGCATAGAACTGGTCGCAGAGGGCGTGGAAACTGTTGAGGAGTACCAGGCGGTGCGGGACTGTGGCGTTTACCTGATACAGGGATACCTGCTGGCTAAACCTGCCTTCGAGCAGTTACCGCCCTTCCACCTGCCGCCAACGTCAGGATTGGCGGCGCACCCGCTGCTACCCGCTGGCCTGGGCGGCGGGGCACCCTTTCGGATCGTATAACCCAGCGCACACGCAAAAAGGAGCGGGCCAAGGCCCGCTCCTTTT
>JBPBQP010000062.1:0-31219 GCA_050954745.1 Janthinobacterium lividum
GTTGCTGTACGCAATGTAGCGCGTGTCACGACGGACGTCTGGCACCAGGATCGGTCGGCGCTGCTGCGCGGCGTTTCCGATAATTCCTTCGCCCAACACTGCCGCCTGCTCTCGCGTGACCCTTTCGCCAAAGCGCGTAGAGAAACGATGCACAAACTGCTGGCGGCTTTCGCTCCACAGCAGGATGGTAAACAGCTGAAAGTCGACCACGCGCTTCAGCAGCGTGCCGATGCGTTGCAGCAGGTCGTCAAGGTCAAGAATGCTGGTTAGTTCACGGGAGATGTCGCTGAGCACAGCGAGCGTCTGTGCCTGCCGCGCAACGCGTGTGTAGAGTCGAGCATTCTCAATCGCAACGGACATGCGTGACGCCACCAGTTCCAGCAGGCGCTGCTGGTCGGGCGTAAAGGCGGCGAGCTGCTCGCTTTCCAGGTCCAGAACGCCGATCACGCGGTTTTTCACGATCAGCGGCACGGCCAGCTCGCTCTGCACGGCTGGGTTCGCGTTAATGTACTGAGGCATGTGGCGCACGTCATCTACCAGGACGGACGTGCGCGTACTGGCTGCCTGGCCTACGATGCCACGGCCCAGCTTGATGCGCATGCGCTCAACCTCTGGCGCGTGGCCGATCTGGAAGCGCATCCACAGCTCCCCGGTACGGTCGTTGATCAGCAGCAGCGCAAAGATGCGGTAGTCCACCACCGCGCGGACCAGCTCTGCCACGCGCAGCATCAGCGTTTGCAGGTCTAGCGTGTTGTTCAGCGCTTCCGCCAGGCGCAGCAGAAAGTCCACATGCTCTGACGAAACGCGGATATTGCTCGGCCTGTTTACCGAAGTCGGAAGCGGCTGGTGTTGCGGGATCTCGACGCGCAATTCGGGGTCTACAGAGCCGAGGCCGGGACGGTAGTCACCCTCAAACTCCTCGGATAGCAGCGCGGTATCGTCAGCGGACCGCAAACGCACCTCGGAAACCTCCGAGGCACGGGCCTGCGAAGCCACCTGGAGCGGCTGGTGCGGTTGTGCATCCTGGCTCTGGTCTGCGTTCATCCCTTTATCAGCGTTGGAGTTTGAAAACCTGCCTTGCATCGAACGATACGCTGCAGACCGCACGGGCGGTAGCAGGGAATGCCTACTAGTAACCGATCGTGGCAGCCTTTGACACAGCTGCACCGCTTAGCTCCTGCACAATACGTACGCTGGCGCTGGCACCAATGCGCGTCGCACCCGCACGCAGCATGGCCAGCGCGTCAGCCAGTGACCGGATGCCGCCCGACGCCTTGACGCCGCAGCGACTGCCCGCAACACTGCGCATCTGCGCGATGTCGTCCGCCGTTGCGCCGCCGGTCGAGAAGCCGGTGCTGGTCTTGATGAAGTCTGCACCCGCGTTCACCGCAATTTCGCTGGCGCGGAGCTTTTCCTCAAAGTTCAGCAGGGCATTCTCGAGGATGACCTTGACGATGGCGCCGCGCCCGTGTGCAACGCTCACAACGTTTTGAATGTCGGCAGCCACCGTCTCGTACTCGCCACTTTTGAGTGCACCGATGTTCAACACCATGTCGACGTCATGCGCACCCAGGGCGATGACGCGTTTGGCCTCATCCACCTTCGACTCGCCCAGCGACGCCCCAAGCGGGAAGCCGATGACAACGCCCACCGGCACGTCTGTCCCGGCCAGCGCGGCGGCTGCGGTAGACACCCAGGACGGGTTCACCATGGCACAGGCAAAGCCGTACTGCGCCGCCTCCGAACACAGCTGCAGCACCTGCGCGCGCGTGGCCTCAGGCTTTAGCAGAGTATGGTCCAGAGTGGCCGCCAGGGCGCGTGCGCTGCCAGTGGCCTGCGTGTAAAAGTCTTCTACGGAAATGCCGTGTTCGTTCTGCATGGTGACTCGGAACCTCTTGAGGTTAAAGCTTTATGCCGCCTGCATGGTAAACCGCTGCGCCGCCAGCAGGTCGTCGCGCAGGTGCTGGTAGAGCATGTCGCGTGACGCGTCATCACGTGCACGCAACACAGCGGAGGGGTGAACGGTCGCCATGACGTGGTCGGCATACGGCGTTGAGAGCATCTTGCCGCGGTCGCGCATTAACGCGAAAGTGCCACCCAGTAACGACTTTGCCGCAGATGCACCCAGGCACAGCACCAGCTTTGGCTTCAGCGCATCCAGTTCCGCCAGCAGCCAGGGCTTGCACGCTGTAATCTCGCTCATGCGCGGATTCTGGTGCAGCCGCAGTTTGCCGCGCTGCACAAACTTGAAGTGCTTCACGGCGTTCGTCATGTAGATGTCGTTGTCATGCATGCCGATCTCGGCCAGCGCCTTGCGCAACACGTTGCCCGCGGGTCCGATGAACGGCATGCCCCGCTGGTCTTCCTGGTCGCCGGGCTGTTCGCCCACCAGCACCAGCCGCGCATTCGGCGATCCGCGGCCTGGCACCACCTGCGTGGCGTGGCAGTACAAATCGCAGCCCTTGCACGCGGGCAGGGCCTCCACAATGGTCTGAAGCGTGTGCACCACCGGCACAAACGGTGCAGCGCTCGGCTTGCTGTGTTGCGTATCGACCATTCCTTGTACCCTCGACGCAGCGTCCTGCAGCAACTTCGGCAAGAGGTCCACCTCCGGCAGATTGCCCCAGTAGCGCACCGGCATGTGGCCGCGCATGGTCCCGGGGTTTAGTCGGGCCGGGTTAAAGATGCTGCCGTAGTAACTCTTCCAGAGCTCTTCCAGTTTGTCGCCATCAGGAGCACTCTCCCGAGGCACGGCAGGTCCAAAACGCATCTGCTTGTCTGCCGGGTCCCACGCCACCGAACCATCCGGCGTCAGGATCGACCAGCGCATGATCGCAAACCGCTCCGCGAAGAAAGGTGCGGCAAGTTCCAGGATGCGATGCTGCGGCTGGTACCAGGCGATGAAGTGCTCGTCGCCATCAGCCTCTTCCACCCGGCGAAAACGGACAAAGGCGTGCATCTTGTGTTCGTCGCGCCGCACCTGCTGCTCCATGCGGACCATTTCATTCACGTCGCTATCCACTTCCACCTTCAGCAGGTCGCGGTTGCCCTGCAGCCGCCACAGGAGGCGGTACAGCAGGTTCCACCGATGCGGGTCGCGATGGCATCCGGTCAGCATGGCATTCTGCAGAAAAGCCTTGGGGACATATGCCTTTGAACTCCCACCAGCAGGGGATGCAAGTAGATCCGCCGTGTCATCGGTCGCGGGTCGGAACAGGTCGGACGACGTGGACGAAGTAACATCTTCAAAGTCGATAGCATTCGGCTGCAAACCACGAGCCAGTGCCGCACGAGCCAGCTCCCGCCACGAAGAAAAAGCCGGTTCCACACGGACGCGTAGGCTCACCTCCACGCTCACAATGCACCCCACAGCGCCGAGCGCGCTGCATCCTCAAACAGGCCCATCTGCTTTGGCGGCAGTACGGCAACCTCTTCGCGGGTAGAGGTTAGCGTCGGTGTACCCGCGCCGGAACGATCACCGGAAAACAAATCTGGCGTCATCGCCGCAGGCAGGTGATCTGCGGCGATCATGTAGGCCGTAGCATCCTTCAGGCGCACATGCAGCTTACGCAGGTCCTCAAGTCCAAGCCGGTGATAACGTCGGATCCCAAGGATGCGATCCACATTACGGTAGCCCAGCCCCGGGATGCGCAGCAGCGTCTCGCGTGGCGCGGCATTCACGTCAACCGGAAAGAACTCTGGATGCCGACGAGCCCAGGCCAGTTTTGGATCCACGGCCAGGTCAAGCTCCGGCTCAGCCTCGGTCGTAATCTCCTCCGCGCCGAAACCGTAGTGGCGCATCAGCCAGTCAGCCTGGTACAACCGATGCTCACGGATCATCGGCGAGGCCTTCAGGGGCAGCCGCGTGTCCGCTTCTGGATAAGGGGAAAAGCCTGTGTAATAGACCCGCTTCAATTGGAAGCTGCTATACAGGCCGCTGGCTCGCGCAATGATCTCACGATCGGTCGAGGGCGTCGCACCCACCACCATCTGCGTGCTTTGCCCGGCAGGCGCAAACTTGGGCGCACCACGGTAGCGCGCGCGATCTTCCTCAGCTTCCTGACGGCGGTCGTGAATCTGCGTCATCGTGGTCTCGATGACCGAAGTCTTCTTTTCGGGCGCAAGCTGAACCAGGTCCTGCTGTGTTGGCAGTTCGATGTTCGCAGAGAGACGATCGGCAAATAGTCCGGCCTCATCCACCAGTCGCTGCGCGCAGCCCGGAATCGCCTTGATGTGGATGTACCCGCCGAAGTTGTGAACGGTACGCAGCGTCTTCGCCACCTGGATCAGCTGCTCCATCGTGTAATCCGGCGACTGAATAATGCCCGACGACAGGAACAGCCCCTCGATGTAATTGCGCTTATAGAAGTCGAGCGTCAGTGTGACGATCTCTTCCGGCGTAAACCGCGCACGACGAATATCACTCGAAACGCGATTGACGCAGAACACGCAGTCGTACGTGCAGTAGTTCGTCAGCAACAATTTGAGCAGGGAAATGCATCGCCCATCCGGCGTGTACGAGTGGCAGATACCGTTGCCATCGGAATGCCCGATCCCCTTGCCATTCCCGCTTCGCTTCGCGCCAGAACTTGCACACGACGCGTCATACTTCGCCGCATCGGCAAGAATCTCGAGCTTCTGCTGCACGGTCATCGAAGTCATGGCACATCCAGTGTAAGCGAATATGAGGCGAAGGTGTAGCCATCACCTGTCATCTCAGATGCGGAATGTCTATCCACTCGAATGAGCCTCCCGTACCAGATCTCCAAAATTGCTGACTCTCTCAATTACTCGTCAGAAGCTTCTACCAAGCGCACAAGACAGGTGCTCAACCACTGACAGCGCTGAATAATCCGGCGGGCGCACCCGTCGTTGTCAATACTGGTACCGGAATATCGTCGTTTGTTATGCATAGGGCAGACATAAGGAAGGACATTGTGCACGCTATGCGCAGGGGGCGAGCCATGGTGGGCAAAAGCCGGATTTTGTCAGTGGACCATCTTCAGAACGAAGGGATTCTAATCAACCTGACGGATGGCACCTCGATCCATTTAACACTGGACCAGCTGCTGCATCTTGGCGTACCCAGGTTCCGCGTTGCGACTGGCGAGGACGGGTTTGAGCAGGCGATGCGGAAGGCGTTCAAAGACGCGAAGCCGCAGACATGATGCCGAAACTCACAATCGTTGAAGTGGAGTTGGTTCCCCGGAAACTTCATCGGCGTTCGCCTCTTTCACGAAGCCGTGCTTCTTATCCCGTTGTCAGAACTCCTGCGTCTGGAGTTTGCCAGCTATGTCCTGCTGCATGACGATCACGAGTAGTCTTGAACCGGCGTGTCTAACCGCGTTGCGCTCTACACCTGATCTTCAGGAAACAGTCGGATGTCAGCGACATTGCGGTATTTCTCCGCGTAATCCATGCCGTAGCCGATGACAAAGCGATTCGGAATCTTGAAGCAGACATAATCCGCTTCAATGGGAACCAGGCGGCGCTCCGGCTTGTCGAGACAGGTTGCAATTTTGAGTGATGCCGGCTTGTGCTGCAGCATCAGCTTGCGCAGGTAGCTCAGCGTCAGACCCGTGTCCAGAATGTCTTCCACCAGGATGACGTGCTTGCCCTCAATGGGGGTATCCAGATCCTTGATGAGCTTTACCGCGCCGGATGTGGTTTTTTCCTTGCCATAGCTCGACACGGCGACGAAGTCGAAGGTGTTATCCACTTCCGTGGCACGCGCCAGGTCCGCTAAAAAAATCGCAGCACCCTTCAACACACCTACCAGAACAACGCTCTGACCCTTGTAGTCGATGCTGATCTGCCTGCCCAAAGCTTCTACCCGTTCGCGGATCTGTTCCACAGAAAAAAGCACTTCGCAGGAGGAGGCAGGGACAAATGGCAGGGTCGGTGTCGGCATGACCTATAGCCTAAACCGCCTTGCCTCGCAGTGCGGAGGGTTCTGGTTTCGACCGACTCGGTATAGTTAAAGGGATGTTTCCTTACCTGCACGTTGGCTCGTTGACGCTGGGCACCTTTGGCATGTTCATGTGGCTGGCTGCGGTCAGCGCTGCCTATATCCTGCACCGATCGTTTATGCGCGCGGGTGTTGCTGCAGATTCCATTGTGGTCGTCTCGGTGGTCATGATCGCAGGTGTGCTGGGCGCCAAGGTCTGGCATGAACTGCAGAACCCCGCGCAGCTGAGCATGGCCATGCGCGAGATTGCTACGCCCGGCTTCTCGCACCCTTTGGATATGCTGACGCGCTTCTTCCACTGGTTCCAGGCAGGCTTTGCATGGTTTGGGGGTCTCCTGTTCGGGATCGCAACCCTGATGTGGCAGGGAAGGTCTAACGGCATCCGGCCGCTGCGCATGCTTGACCTTGCCGCACCTGCCGCGGCGCTGGGTTATGGCGTGGGCCGCATCGGCTGCCTGACTTCCGGCGACGGCGATTATGGCATCAACACCACGCTGCCGTGGGGCGTGCATATCAAGGACATTGCACTTGACCCACCGCAGCCAAACCCGCCCGGTCTGCTGGTGCAGCCCACGCCCGTGTACGAATTGCTGTTTGCCATCGCACTCTGCGCTTACCTGTGGGTGCGCGGCAAGCGCAGCCTGCCGCTGGGTCAGCTCACCGGCGAATACCTTGTGCTGAGTGGCATCGGACGCTTCCTCGTGGAGATGGTCCGGCGCAACGAGCGGCTCTACTTTGGCATGTCGAACGCGCAGGTTGCTGCGCTGGCGACGGTGGTGGTCGGTGCCGCACTGATCGTCGTCTCACGCCTGGGTACACCCTCTGCAGACCTTCGACCAGACGAACTTACGGCCTGACCTTTCCACCACTGTCTGTCATCCCGCAGCGAAGCGGAGGAGTCTGCATGGAAGCCTGCAGATGGTAGCCAGATCGGCCAGGCCACATTAATCTTCTTCCACTTACATCACTTTCGACACAGCAGACAGCATCGCGCCCTTGTCACCCATGCGGGATTTCTCCTCTGCGCTACGGGATGACAAAATCGGGAAAGCTGGATATGCCGCCGGCATCTACAGCCGCTTCAGGAATTCTTTTGCCTGTTCTAACTCCGGAAACAGCCGCTCATCCGCCTGAAACTCGCGGGAGTGGATGCATCGGCGACCGGCACGCACGCGCACAGGGTGCTTCAGGTGCAGCATCTCGTGGTACATCAGGTATTCCACGGCATAGCGTGGCACAGTTGGCCCATCAAAGACCCGGCTGACCACAATGGTGTTATGAGCCGCGTCGTAGTGGCCCAGCAGGCGGCGTGCGCGATGTGCGCTCCACGTCAGCACAGGCCGCCCCAGCAGACCGTGGAAGAACCGCACATTCACCGCTTCGAAGACTTCTTCCAGATCATAGTGGTGACCCACCGCAGTCAGAATCCGCTTGCGTCCGCGCGTCTGCCTGGCCTGTTCCGCTTGACGGCTAACAGCTTCCGAAGAGGTGTAGCGCCGATAGCGATCCGCATGCAGCGGCACAATGGGCTTGCGGTAGAGTTTCGCCACAAGGATGTGCGCGATGGCTTCCAGGACCGATTCGGGCGCACCCTGCAGCAGGTCTGACAGGTTCACATGCAGCTTGCCTTCGCGTAGGCGGATGGTCGTGTTCAGCGACACAAAACGGCGAAAACGAATGTCCAGCAGGGGCATGGGCGCACGTGGCCGAAGATCGCGGTAAGCGACTTCGAAGATCTGCTGCAGTTCCGGTACGCTCACTTCAGTCAGTGTAAAGGGGAGGTTGTAAAGGGCGAAGCATCAGCGCAGATTCTTCCGATCAGCGCCTTCCACCGGGCCCACCTTGTTTGGGTCGGGCTCCTTCTGTGGAGGGTGTGCCTTGAAGTAGGCAACTTCGGCGGGCAGCATTTCGCCTGCTTCTTTCCGGATGTCAGCGACCGCTTCCAGCGCCAACTTGCGGGTCAGATTGTAGGTGTCGTTCTCGGGTGGCTGCTTCAGCACCGACTCCCACCGCTGCATGGCGTCCAGCAACTTTGGCAGCGGCTTGCGCAGGTCGCGATGGCTGTGGTCGTACTCTTCCAGGTTGTCCTGCAGCTCGTCACACAGTCCCGCAATGTCATCCATATTCTGGCGGATGTCTTCGCGACGGCCCTGCGCACGGGGGGTGGCCAGGACGTCCTGGATGCGCTTCACCCGAGTCTCGATAATGGCCTGGTAGACCGCGACGCGTCGCGCCGGTTCGATGGCGGCGTCGCGGACCTGCTCCTCCTCGGCTTCAGAAAGCGCTGCGGAGTGTTTTTGTGCCGGGGACATGGCGCACAGCGACAAGCCAGCACACAACAGCAGAATTGGTTGCCGAAAACACACGTTAGTGCTCGAAAACAGCGCTTAAAAGCGCTGTTTGCACGCGGTCCAGGCGGTTCACGGCGCTCTGAACCATCGGTTTCAAGTCTCCGGAAGCGTTCCTAACCATGTCAGAGAGGCGCCGATGCGTGGTGTGAAGCAGCATTTCCGTACGCTTCAGACCCTTGCTGTCGCGCTGCACGCCAGTCTCCAGAATGGCGGCGCAGTCCTCCAACTGGTGAAGGGTCGATTGCGCTTTTTCGTCATCGCCGTCTGCAATTTCGCGGCTGACCAGCAGGCTGATCTTGTCAACCAGATCCGCATAGATCTGCACCTGCTCGCGCGGAGCTGCGTGTTGCGCTCGCATCCGCAGAGAAGCGATCAGCGAGGGGTCGATCAGCAGGGGGTTGTCCGCCGCACAGGCGTTCACAGGGAGGAGTGAGCCAAAGGCAAGGGCACCACAGCATGCCACAGCCGAGTAGGGAATCGAGCGAAGACCGCGACCTAAAGAAGCTGCAACCTGCATACAACACCTCCCGAGCTTCGGGCTGGAACGGAGGGGTTACTTGCTGCGGTCAAGAATCTGCAGTCGCTGTTTTGCCTGCCATTCCTGATCGGGAAACGAACCACCTGCCTGCTGCAGAAACAGACGATACTGTTCTGCAGCCTGCTTCGTGTGATGTAACGTATCATGCGCCGTTGCTGCCAGAAATGTATAGGCCGCAGATGGCGAGAGCAACGTCTCCCGTGCCGAAAGTGAACTCAGTACGGTCTCCGGGTCGTGGTTTGTTGATGCTGCAAAGGCCAGCATCCCGGCAGCGTTCGCCTGTAAGTCCTTCGGCAAGTCTTTGCCCTTCCCGAAGACGATGCTCTTCAAGATCACCTCCGCCTCTGCGGAACGTTTCTGCCGAATCAGGCAGTCGGCCCATTCCACCTGCAGGCCCGCGTCGTTCGGCTGACTTTTCAGAAGGGCCGTATACAGAACCTCAGCTTTTCCGGCGTCGCCATTCGCGATGTAGGCCGTGGCGAGCAGGCGAGTCATGGCCTCATCCGCTGGTTGCGCGTTGTGCAGCTGCAGCAGTAAAGGCAACACTTCGGTGGTGTGGTTCAGCAGCAACTCCTGCGAAGCGTACTCGGCAGTGAGGGCGCGATTGTCCGGATGTGCCCTGCGTGCCGGTTCCAGCACGGCCTCGGCTTCTGCGTGCTTCTTCTTCCGCGAGAGCAGGCGGGCGTAGCCAAGCGCCACTTCCGGGTCTGTTGCGGCCATGGCCTGTGCGTGCTTGTAGGCTGTTTCGGCAGCAGCATCGTCCTTCTGGCCGTCAGCGATCGCCGCAGCCAGGGCGGCATCATCTGGTGTTTCCGAAGACAGCTTCAGTGCGGCCACAAGTTCGTCCGCGGCCTGCGCGGGTTTGCTTTCCACGTGCATCTGGGCCAGTGCACGGTACGCGCGGGCTGTAATTTCTGGCGTGGTGGCAGGCAGCTTGACCGCGGCTGCCAGTTGCTCCTCACCTGCGACCCGATCGCCGGTACGTGCCAGCAGCAGGCCCAGGGAAACACGGGCAGTAACATCGGACGGATTGCGAGTGACCGCGGCGCGATAGGCGACGGTTGCCGCCTCATCCTGCCCCAGCGCATCCTGCGCAAAACCCAGATCGTAAAAGACGCGCGCGTCCTTCTGATCGGCAATCGCTAGCGGCGTTAGCAGTGTGACCGCCGCCTGGTACTTCTCGGTAGCAATCGCGTCCTCTGCCCGCTGCAGGGCCACGCTCTGCGCAGAAGGTGCTGCGGTACTTTGCGTATCGGGAACGGACGAGCTGGTGCCGGGCGGCAGCTGCATCTGCCCGCCTGCAATGGCAGACACAAGAAACACAGACACAAGCAACTTCATGATGCAGTCGCCTGCAGCACCGGCGCCAGCCACTGCCCGGTGTACGAATGCGGCACCGCAGCGATCTCTTCCGGCGTGCCGACAGCGACAATCTGGCCGCCCCCGGATCCGCCCTCCGGGCCCATGTCGATCACCCAGTCTGCGCACTTGATGATGTCCATGTTGTGTTCGATGACCAGCAGCGAGCCGCCGCCTTCGATCAGCTTGCGGAAGGCCTGCAGGAGCGTTGCGACATCGGCAAAGTGAAGGCCGGTGGTTGGTTCATCCAGAATGTAAAGCACGCGGCTGGCGGCCTTGGTGGTCGAGCCCCTTGCCCCTGAGCGAATGTTTGCAAGATGTGAGGCCAGCTTGACGCGCTGCGCTTCGCCGCCGGACAGCGTCGTTGCCGACTGCCCAAGCCGCACGTAACCAAGCCCGATCTCATCCAGCACCTGCAGGCGGTCCACGATCTTCTGATTACCGGCGAAGTACGTTACGGCGTCCTTCACGGTCATGTTTAGAACGTCGTGTATATTGCGATTCTTGTACTTCACCTCGAGAATGCCCGCTTTGTAGCGGGTGGCATTGCATTCTTCGCAGGGCAACTCAATGTCGGCCAGGAACTGCATCTCGACGGTCACGGTGCCGTCGCCTTCGCACACGTCGCAGCGGCCGCCGGGCACATTGAAGCTGAAGCTGCCCGCCGTGTAGTTCTTGCGGCGTGCGTCTGGCTGTGCTGCAAACAACTCACGAATGGCGTCGAAGGCCTTGATGTAGGTGACCGGATTGGAACGGGGTGTGCGACCGATGGGCGACTGGTCCACCAGCACCACCTCCCGTAGAAAGTGGGTGCCTGACAGTTCGCGGTACAGTTGCGTGACGTCGCTGCTCGCGCCTTCCACACCGAGCGCATGTTGCAGCGCGCGGTGCAGCACCTGGTGCACGATGGTGGATTTGCCTGACCCTGAGACCCCGGTCACGACGGTTAACATGCCTAAGGGTATTTCGAGGTCGACACCGCGCAGGTTGTGGATCCGCGCCCCTGCCAGCTTCAGCATCTCGCGCGTGGGTTCGCGACGATCGGTCGGGACGGGGATGCGCGTACGGCCGGACAGGTATTTCCCGGTAATGGAGTTCGGGTCTTTCAACACCTCCGCAACGGTTCCGCTGGCCAGCAGTTTGCCGCCGAGTTCGCCCGCGCCAGGGCCAAGGTCGATCAGCCGATCCGCCGCCAGAATCACGTCCGGATCATGCTCGACAACAAGGATGGTGTTCCCCAAATCGCGTAGCTCATGCATGATGTTGACCAGCTTTGCGGTGTCGCGCGAATGCAGCCCGATGGACGGTTCGTCCAGCACGTACAGCGCGCCAACAAGGCGTGAACCGAGCGACGTGGCCAACTGGATGCGCTGCGATTCGCCGCCGCTTAAAGTCGAAGACAGTCGGTCGAGCGTCAGGTATTCGAGGCCGACCTGTTCGAGAAAGCCGATGCGTTGGCGAACTTCTTCAAGGATCTTTCCCGCGATTTCAGTCTGTGCCGGCGACAGTTGCAGCGCGTCGAAAAACATGCGTGCCGCCGTGATGGTGAGGCCTGCGGTTTCGCAGATGTTGCGTTCGTTCAGCAGCACGGCCCGGGCTTCGGCACGCAGGCGCTGGCCGCGGCATTCGGGGCAGGGCGCGTAGCCCCGGTACTTTGCGAGGAACACGCGCACATGCAGCTTGTACTTCTTGGTATCAAGCTCTCGGAAGAAGCCTCGTATGCCACTGAAGCCCTTGCCGCCGTCCCACATCAGGTTTTGCTGCGCCGTGGTCAGGTCGTACCAGGCCGTCTGCATGGGCACGCCGTTGGCCTGCGCAAACCGCTTCATTTCGCCGTGGTGCGGACGGTACTTGGTCGTGGTCCAGGGATGAACAGCACCGTCTTCCAACGACTTCGCCTTGTCCGGGATGATCAGGTTCGGATCGAAGTCGATGGTGTTGCCGAAGCCCTGGCACCGCGGGCAAGCGCCGAAGGGGTTGTTGAACGAGAACAGGCGCGGCTCCGGGTCGCGGTACGCACGGTGGCAGCTGACGCATTCGAAGGCTGCGGAGAAGCGAAGGCGCTGCGGTTCCGACTCGTCGCGCGGTGCGGTCAGGAAGACGATTTCACCGCTCTCGCGATAGCTGATTTCGATGGCATCGACGATGCGCGCGCGGACGTCGGTACGGACGCTTAGGCGATCCGCCAGCACGTAAATGGGTTCCGCGAAGTTCAGTTGCAGCAGCGATTCGGGCGTGGAGAACTCAACAATTTCGCCGTTCTGAAACAGCCGGTTGTACCCACGCCGACGCAGTTCGACCAGACGTTCGCGCATGGTGTCGGTCGGATCGGCAACCTTGATTTCGGCAGGCTTTGTGAGCTTCTTGTTGCTTAGTTTTTTTGCCTTGGGTACGGGCTTTGGCTGCTCCTCTGCGGGGGCGAATTCCTGCATGGTCTCGAAGACAATGGGACGGCGCTCGATGGGAAAGAGCGCAAATAGCCGCACGCCTTCACCCAAGGCGATGATGCTGGCGGCGATTTCATCGACGGTGTCGCGCTTGACGATGCCGCCGCAATGAATGCACGTGACCGTGCCGCAGCGCGCGTACAGCAGGCGCATGTAATCGTAGATTTCCGTGGCCGTGGCGACGGTGGAGCGCGGGTTGCGCGTCTGGTTTTTCTGCTTGATGGCGATGGCGGGCGCAAGACCGTCCATGTGGTCGACATCAGGCTTTTCGATGCGTTCGAGGAACTGTCGCGCATAAGCCGAGAGTGACTCCACGTAGCGTCGCTGGCCTTCGGCATAGACCGTATCGAACGCCAGCGAACTCTTTCCGGAGCCGGATACGCCGCTGACCACCGTCATCTTGTTGTGCGGAATATCGATGTCGATGTTCTTCAGATTGTGCGTGCGCGCGCCGCGAATAATGATGTTCTCGTTCGGCGAGACATACTTAGTTGGTGCTGCGGAATTATCGCCCTGCTTAGCCTTGTCGTCGCGCAGCCTCTCCCCTTTGTCATCCCGCAGCGAAGCGGAGGGATCTGCATGTCTGCTCGCGGCTGCAGCCAACTCCGAGGAGGGCACCGAGCCTTGCTTGGTAAGTTCCACGTCAGGCACCACGTACCTCTTCCGCTGTATTCACGACCGCGTGCCGCGGCCAGATCATCTCGACCAGCAACAGCACCGCACCGATCGAGATGGCACTGTCGGCCACGTTGAAGTCAGGCCAGTGATAGCCGACGATACGGACTTCGAGAAAGTCGATGACATAGTGCAGCGCCATGCGGTCGTATAAGTTCCCTATGGCTCCGCCCAGGACGAGTGCGAAACCTATCGAAGCCAGCGACCAGGTGCGACCGTATCGCCACAGCATGAACAGCACAACCAGGGTCGCGACGACCGAGAAGATAATCAGTCCAATACGCACGGCCAGCGGTGAAGCGGAGTCCGAAAACATTGAGAAGGCAGCGCCGGTATTGAGCACGTGCGTGATGCGAAAGAAGCCCGGGATGATCGCAATCGCTGAACCCATCGCAACCTTCTTGGCGACAAGAATCTTAGTCACGCGGTCAAGCGCGATGATGAGCACTGCGATCAGCAGCAGCCAGGGGCGCGCGTCGCGTGATGCTCTTTCTTCTATGTGCAGAGGAGTGCTCAAGCGGGCTGCTCCTCTGCGATCGGTGTGGTGAAGTCGATCTGCTGGAGAGCCTCTGCGCAGCGGGCACACACCGAGGCGTAGCTCACGTTAGAACCCACATCATTGGTAAATCGCCAGCAGCGATCGCAGCGCTGACCCTCTGCCCGCGCAAACTGCACACTGAAGAGAGGCATTGCCGTGTCAAGAGTAAGTGTCTCTAGAGCGACCTGGGAGACACCGAATACCTCTGGCAGGTCGTGGCTGTGTTTCTCAAAAGCGTGAGTCTGAGGAACATGCTGCAGGTGAAGGACGATCCTCGCTTCGAGGGCCTTGCCAATTTCCTTCCGGATTCGCGCAGCCTCCAAGGTTTTTAGGACCTCTTCGCGGGGCAGCAGAAGTTCTGCCCAGTGTCGCAGGAGATGGGCGACATCTCCCTGGACTAAATCGGCGCGCTCAGGAAAGTGCGCGATGTGTACGCTGGCCTCGCGACCTTCGACCAAAGGCATGTGAGCCCAGACTTCATCCGCAGTAAACGACAGGATGGGTGCGATGAGCCGGACGAGTGCTTCCGCGATTTTCCAAAGCGCGGTCTGTGCACTTAGGCGGCGCGGGTCTTTCGGAGCCAGTGTGTAGAGGCGGTCCTTCAGCACGTCGAGGTAGAAGGCGCTTAGTTCAGAGTTGCAGAACTCGTTCAGCGCGTGGAAGACGCGGTGAAACTCGAACGCGTCGTAGCTCTTGCGGACCTTGTCGACCAGTTCGGCGGTGCGGGCCAGCATGTACTGGTCCAGCGGCTGCATGGTTTCCCATGGCTGCTCGTCAGTCGCGGGGACGAAGCCGTCAAGGTTTGCGAGCAGGAAGCGGAAGGTGTTGCGCAGCTTGCGGTAGATCTCCTCGGCGAGGCGCTTCATCAGCGGCACGGAGGCGATGACGTCCTCGCGGAAGTCCACCGACGCGACCCATAGCCGCACAATGTCGCCGCCTAGTTCATCCATGACCTTGACCGGATCGACGCCATTGCCGAGCGATTTGGAGAACGCGCGACGTTGCTCGTCAAGCGTCCAACCGCTGGTGGCGACGTACTTGTAGGGTGCGTAGTCGCGCACGCCCACGCACGATAGCAGGGAGCTGTGGAACCAGCCGCGGTGCTGGTCGCCACCCTCGGTGTACAGGTCGGCGGGTGTTTCGCCCATGGGGCGGCGCAGTTCTGGCTCGGCCTCCAGCACCGCGTGCCAGCTTGCGCCCGACTCAAACCAGACGTCGAGGATGTCCATCTCCTTGCGGAAGTCGGCGACCGCTCCGCAGGACTTGCAGGCTGTCTCAGGCGGCAGCAGGTCTTCGGCGGAGTGTCGATACCAGGCATCCGCGCTTTCGGCGCGGAAGCGTTCGACGATACTGCGGTTAATCGCGGCATCCATGAGCGGCGTGTGGCACTTGTTGCACAGGAAGACGGCGATGGGCACGCCCCAGATCCGCTGGCGGCTGATGCACCAGTCGGGGCGGGTGGCGATCATGTTGCTAATGCGCTCCTGCCCCCAGGACGGGTCCCACGTGACTTTCTTGATCTCGTCAAGCGCGCGCTGCCGGTAGGTGGTGGCGGTGCCGTCCGGGTTGGTCATCGCGGTTTCCATGCCGATGAACCACTGCTCGGTGGCGCGGTAGATGACGGGTTTGTGGCAGCGCCAGCAGTGCGGGTAGCTGTGGTGTGTTTCGCCCTGTGCCATCAGTGCGCCGCGGTCTTTCAGCAGCTGGATGATGGGCGCGTTGGCCTTGTGGACGTTCAGGTTGTCGTACTCCGGCAGGCCGTTGCGCAGGCGTCCGGCGTCGTCTACGTCGCAGGCCTGGCTCAGGGCGTACTTACGACCGGTGGCAAAGTCGTCCGGACCGTGCGCGGGCGCCGTGTGTACGCCGCCGGTG
The DNA here is from genome assembly GCA_050954745.1 of Janthinobacterium lividum. Lineage (GTDB taxonomy): Bacteria > Acidobacteriota > Terriglobia > Terriglobales > Acidobacteriaceae > Terriglobus. Next base: position 15,749 of record JBPBQP010000062.1, read on the forward strand.
CCTTGTTCGGCGGTCACGTATTCGGCGATGACACCCAGGATTTCGCGTGGCAGGAACGGGTGCTGGTAGGTCGAACGCTCAAGCTTTGCGCCAGTGAAGCGTGCAAGTTCCTCAACCGCAGGCAGACCGGCGGTGGTCGCAAGCGACGCCAGCAGCTCTGCCGCGACAATGTAGACGTTGCCCTGGCCGTACGTTGCGTTCTCGTCCAGGATGCGGACGGCGACGTATTCAAACTCAGGATGAAAAGCGATGGCGAGCGACGCGGGCAGGGTCCACGGAGTCGTCGTCCAGATAAGGCCGAAGACCGGCAAACCGGCCAGCGCGGGGTCGATGCTGGCAGCGTCCGAGGTCAGGGCGTAGCGCACGTAGACCGAGGGCGAGGTGTGCATCTCGTACTCGACTTCCGCCTCGGCCAGCGCAGTTTTGTCGTGCATGCACCAGTAGACAGGGCGCAGTCCCTTGTAGACGAAATCCTTCTCGAAGAAGGCGTAGAACGTCTCGAGGATGCGGGCTTCGTAGTCGAAGCTCATGGTGAGGTATGGCCTGTCCCAGCGGCCAAGCACGCCCATGCGGACGAACTGGGATTTCTGCAGGTCAACGTACTTTTGCGCGTAGTCGCGGCACTGCTGGCGGACGGTCAGGGCGTCCATCTCAAGCTTCTTGCGGCCCAGCTGCTCGTCCACCTTGATTTCGATGGGCAGGCCGTGGCAGTCCCAGCCGGGGACGTAGGGCGCGTCAAAACCGGCCATGGTCTTCGACTTGACGATGAAGTCCTTAATGCACTTGTTCAGCGCATGGCCCAGGTGGATGGCACCATTCGCGTAGGGCGGGCCGTCGTGCAGGATGTACTTTGGCGCACCCGCGCGGGCCGCGCGAATCTGGCCGTACAGGTCGATCTCCTGCCACGCTTTCAGGCGGGCTGGCTCGTTCGCGGGCAAACCAGCCTTCATGGGGAAAGCGGTTTTTGGCAGGTTCAGCGTGTCTTTCATCCCCAGCGGCTTTTTTGGCTCGTCCATTGATTCCTCAGGTGGTTATGACCGATACGGTTCCACCGCAATCCGCGCGGATATGCGCCGCAGGTAGTCCCAAACTCTTATTGTAGAGGGGATTGCTCAAAGACCTGTGTACCGGGTTGTGACTTCCGGACGCCGAGGTGCGTCCAATACAGCAGCACAGCGGATGGCGCCGAGGTGTGTTCGCGGCACAATTTTGTAGAATGGAACGCAGGACGCCAGCAGCCCGCGCGCACCGAGCTTTGAGCCCTGACCTGGCATCCAGGCAGATCGATGATTCTCAGAGCCGTCGCGCCAACCGCACAACCGTTTCCATGTGCCACGCGTACTGGAAGCATTAGAGATTTGAGGCGATGGCGACACTCACAGATCCGACAGAAACGCCTGTAGGCGAAGAGCGCGAGACCGAACACTTCGGCTGGCACGATACGGCAGCGGGTCCGCAGCTTGGTCAGCCGGAGGAGTTGCAGTCCAAAGGCCCCTTCGCCTCGCTGGTCGAGAACTTCCGCGACGCCTTCTTTCCAGAGAAGCTGCCGCCGCTGGTGCTGGAATCGCAGCCCATCGCGGTGGTCAACCGGATGGATGTCAAGCGCGATCCGAAGTCGACTGCGGTTGCCGTGGGCGTGCATGCGCTTATTATTCTGCTGATCTTCTGGATCAGCTCGCGTGTGATCAAGGTTGTGAACGCGACGAAGCCAAAGGTTGCTGAGATTACCTTTGAGCAGCCGCCACCTCCCCAGCCGATCCTGAAGGTGCCCTCGCCCAAGCCCATGGGCGGCGGCGGTGGCGCGCATGACATCGCCCCGGTGACGCAGGGTCGCCTGCCAAAGTTTTCGCCGACGCCTATTGTGCCGCCTTCCAATCCGCCCAAAATCGAGCCGAAGCTGACAGTCGATCCCGCGATCAACGTGCAGACGAACCTGCACATGACCAACAACAACATGCCAAACCTGGGGATTCCGAACGCGCCCAATGTTGGCGTGAACTCGCTTGGGAACGGCAGTGGCGGCGGTTTGGGAAGTGGTCGCGGCAACGGTCTTGGCAATGGCTCTGGTGGCAATACTGGTGGTGGGGTGTACTCCATCGGCGGCGATGTTTCCGCACCGCAACTGATCTACCAGGTCGATCCTGAGTTCAGTGAAGAGGCTCGCAAGGCCAAGTTCCAGGGTGAGGTGCTGGTGCACCTGATCGTGGATGCAACGGGTCGGCCTACCCAGGTCCGTGTCATTCGTCCCGTCGGGATGGGGTTGGACGAAAAGGCCCGCGAAGCCGTGGCGCAGTACAAGTTCAAGCCGGCGCGCAAGGGTGGGCAGGCCGTCCCCGTCGAATTGAATGTCGCCGTAAACTTCCAAATTTTCTAGGAAAGGTTCTGGCTTAAAAAAGAGGCCCGGCTGCGCAGCCGGGCCTCTTTCACGTATTGTCGTTCTCTTTAGAGCGTTGAGACTGCGTGCCGCTTCAGTCCAGCCGCCAAAAGCTGTTCAGCCGTGATGCCAGTCAGGTGGATGCCTGTGCCTGCGGGCGTATTGACGTCAGGCACCTGCTCTGCCGTCAGGATGCCGGCGTCGAGCATGGCGGTGTTGGCATCATCTGCCGATTCATACGCGTATTCATACAGCTCTGCCGACGCAGTGGCGCTGCCCACGCGGACGCGGACGCTGGATCCCTGCTGAAACATGCTTAGGGTCAGATCGCCAAGCTTTGTGCTGACCGGGCCGTTCTCCACTTCATCGCCATCGCCGGACAGGTTACGGGTCTCTGTGAGGCCTGAGTTCATGTGCTCTGACGCTTCAACCTGCCGTGCGCCTGATTCGAGATCCTGATTGTTTGCCATGGGTGCTTAGAGACCGTGAACGCCTCATAGGTTGCGGCAACATTAACGCGTCGTGAGCGGGGCTATTTCGTCGAAGGTCATGTTCTCGGCCGTGCTGCCGGAACGCTGCTTCCAGTCGAGGAACATGCGGCCGTAGCTATCGGTGAAGCACAGGTCGCGGGCGACGCCAAGCCGATCCAGTGCCGCATCAATCCATTGCGGCTTGCCTTCCAGTTCGGCGAAGTTACCGAGGGGTGTCTCGTCCAGCACCAGCGCACCGGTGCCGTCGTGAAACTCCGTGCGGAATTTCTCATAGCGGAAGACGGGTGCATAGCCCAGTTCGACGAAGACGGCGCCCATGGTGTCGCCATCTTCGACGCGCGTCTCGGTCTCCAGGCGCTCCTTGTAAAACGAGGAGTCGTCGTTCCCGGCGGGCGGTCGCTTGTGGGTTACAACCCAGAGGCCGCCGTACTCGCGCATGCGGAGCAGCTGGCGGCTGCTGAGCAGGCGACGATCCGGTGTGTCGAACAGCGCGTTGCGTTCCATGGTGCGTGGCGTTTGCAGTTGGAACCCGGCCCCCAGTGCGCGCGTGTGCAGGGCACGCAGGTCAGGGACGCAGAACTTGAGCTCAATTTCCGCGTGAGGCATGGATAGAAGTATAGGCGGTCGATTATCGCGCGTCTGCGGGAACACGTACATTAGTCGCATGGATGCCACGCCGGCCATGCACCTGACCACGCAACTGCTTTCCGCGGATTGTGAAGGTGACATCGAGTTTGCAGCAGGCCTGCTGCGCGCCGGCAACTTGGTGGGGATACCCACGGAGACCGTGTACGGTCTTGCCGCCAACGCTCTGGATGACGTGGCGGTGCGCAAGATCTTCGCGGCAAAAGAAAGGCCGCGGTGGGATCCGCTGATCGTGCACATCTGCGATGAAGCCATGCTGCGGCTGGTGGCGCGTGACGTATCGCCAACCGCGCGCTTGCTGATGGACGCGTTTTGGCCGGGGCCGCTGACACTGCTTCTGCCTCGCGTCGCAACGCTGCCTGATGCGGTAACCGCAGGGCGCGACCTGGTCGGTGTGCGGATGACGCGGCACCCCGTGGCGCTGGGGGTCATACGGGCGGCCGGCGTGCCACTTGCCGCTCCCAGTGCCAACCTGTTCGGCCATATCAGCCCGACGACTGCCGCGCATGTGCTGGCCGATCTGCGCGGCAGGATCAACGCTGTGCTGGATGCCGGGCCCTGCGCCATCGGGGTGGAATCGACCGTGCTGGACCCGGAGGTCATGGTGCTGTACCGGCAGGGCGGTGTCAGCGGAGGGCAAATTGAGCGGATCGCAGGTAAGCCGGTTCATGTCTACGTGCCTCCCTCGGCTTCCAGTACGCCTGAGAGCCTGCCGTCGCCGGGTGTTGGGGTGCGGCACTATGCACCGCGAGCACGTTTGGTGCTGGTGTCGAGTGAAGCCGAACTTGCTGTGGCTTTGAGCCGGTCTGAGGCGGAACAGACCGGCGTGATGCTGCCTGCCGGATGGGCTGTGCCATGGGCTGGGCCGACGTTTGCGTGGGGGCGGTGGGATGATCCCGCATCCTTGGCGGAAAGCCTTTATCGCGGTTTGCGCGCCCTGGATGACGCGGGTGTCCAGGTAATTCTTTGCCCGCTGCCAACTGGTGACGGTTCGTTGCTCGAAGCCATTCGGGACCGGCTATGGAAGGCTGCTCGTGTTGCTTGATTGCGTTTTGTTGCTGTGCCGATAGTTCTACTCAAGGCGAGGGGAGTTGTATGCCGCATTTTCGTAAGGCGTTTGAACTGGTGTTCGTTCTATTACTGGTTCCCGTGACGTTGCCATGTTCTGCGCAGTCGCGGGCAGGCGCGGACGGCGGCAGCAAAACCATGAGTAGCATGGCCCTCGGTGTAGATCGCACGTGGGGTGGATACTATCCGGGTGCAGCGTCAGACGTGCTGCGGCAGAACATCAGCGGCGCACCGTTGTCTACGCTGAATGATGCGTTTCAAACGCAGTACGGCAACCTGCGGCTGGACATGGATTCCAGCGTGTACCTGAACGTGGTGAACAGTAAAACCCAGCATGTAACGTGGACTTCGGTGGCGCTGGAGGGCTTCCCAATCATGCAGGTGCCGCTGGTGGGCAACGAACTGCTTGAGGGCAACTCCGCCGGCAGCCGCACGCCATTCACCTGCTGGAAGGACAACGGTGACGGGCACCTTCTGCTAGCAGATATAGGAACCGGCATCTTCTACGATTTTTATAACTTCAAGACCTGTAACGGTCGCGCGGAGGCCTACAGCGGCTACGCCTACGACGCCAGTAAAGCCCTGGACACACAGAATGGCTACGGGCTTGATTCCACCACCGCAGCGGGCACGGCGTTTACCCCCGGACTGCTGCGGTATGAAGAAGCGGCCGCCGGAACCATAGATCATGCAACACGCTTCACGATGCCGAACGTGAGCCGTTTTTTTAGCGCGAACGGCATGTGTTTTTACGGCGTGGTTACGCCTGCCACGCACGGTTCGCGCGACCACTGTGCTGGCAACCCGGCGGTCGCGCCCGTTGCACTGGCGTACGGCCAGCGGCTGCGGCTAAAGGCAAGCGTGAGTACCGCCGGGTACTCCCCCGAGATCCGCAATATTTTGAACGGCTGGAAGACCTACGGCATAGAGATGGACGATACGAACGGTCCCGGCCGGTCGTACGCCACACTGTTGGCCGATTCGCGCTGGGATGTGGATCACCTTGCAGAGGTAAAGAAGCACATTACACTGGGCAGCTTTGAAGTCGTGCAGGTAAATGGCGAAAATCCTGTCACCGTCGACACCGAGGACGACGCAAACGGCGCAGATTCGAAGCGGTACAGCTACACGCAGACGCCGAAAAGCGGCGGCGGCTTCACGCCCTCGCAGACGTTGCTGCGCAACCCCCACAACCGTCCGACCATCAAGGCGTCTTCCTGTTCGTCGGGAACCATAGCGCTTGGATCGAGCGTGACCTGCACACTTGCGGTAGCCAACGCAGTCGATGGCGCGGCAAGCCATTATTTTGACAACGCGCCACCCCTGACGGGTGACTCAGTCACCATTTCGCCGACGCAGAACACCGTTCTGACCCCCTACGCTCGCGGGCGATACGGCATTGTGAAAGGCAAACCCATCCGCATCACCGTGACCGGACCGACGGTAGCGACGCCCGTCTTCAGCCTGCCGACGGGAACGTATCGCAGTGTTCAGACAGTCGCTGTTACCAGTGCAACCACGGGCGGCGCGATCCACATCACGCGAGACGGCTCCTTGCCGAGCTGTTTTTCGCCTGTGTACAGCAAGCCGTACACACTGACCGGGCCCGAGACGGACAAAGCTATCGGCTGCAAGGCGAACCTTCTTGACTCAGCAGTAACAACGGCGGAGTACGTTATCGCCATTCCGGGCGGCGTACCCGTTGTAGTCAGCCATAACAGCTCCGGTGCGGAATACGTCGCACCCCCTCTGCACGTGTCGTTTACCGCAGGCAATGCGGCGATTATCGGGATCGTTAAAAAGTCGTTCGACGCCGGTGTGGTGCCGATCCGGTGCGGCACAAAGACGGCAAACCGGCTGCAACACGTAAACATGAATGCAACAGCTCCAGCCTGGTCCTATGAGCTTTATCTCATCCCATCTGTCGATGGTGGCGCGCAGACGTGCAGCTTCAACTACAAGGCGGCGGACATTCCTTACCTGGAAGTGACGCAGGTACAGGGGACGTCAGGAGTGGATGCCATTGCGACCGGATCTGGCAATGCGCCCGACAATGCAGGCGCAATCAATTGCGGTAAGTTGATCACAACCGGCCCCAACCGCCTCCTTTACGTTCTGGGCGGTCATCCAGGCGCGGGTGCCCGTGTGATGCGTGACTACACGACGATGTTCCACGATGGAAACATCGTCGTGGGTCGGTCTGCCGTGGCATCTGCGTCGACGAAGCAGATGGAAATTGCCTCGGAGTACCGTGACAACTCGGGCTGCATCTCGCTTGCTTTGAAGCCGTAAGCGCGTGCTTCTACGCTGGCTTAGCTGTGGCTGGCCGACATGCTCTCCGCGAATGCGTCCAGCGAAAGCGATCGCAGCAGGTTACGCCGCATGCCGCTTTGTACCGCGTCCAGCCCACGCACGGCGTTTTCGATCCAGGCGAAGGTAGCCGAGTCGGCAAGCAACTCAAGATCGCGCTGTAGATCGATGTTGCGAATGCGGTCGGGCGCGCCGGATCGCAGCAACAGCAGGTCTTCCAGCAGGCCGGCAAGGGCAGAGAGCATGGCCTGCGTCTTCTGCTGGCCCTCGGCCCCGGCGCGGTAGGTTTCGGTGGTACGGAACAGATCGCTGTGCTCGCTGTCGGTGACGGCAGAACGCAGCAGGACCATCGCATCCGACCGAGATGCGAGATAGCTTTCCAGGTCGAAGCCAAGTGCTCGGCCTGCCGCACCCTGAGCCAGTCGTGCAACGAGCGCACGCTGCTGCGGCTTCCAGTCCGGCTTCTGTTCGGCTAACAGGTGTTCCAGCTCCTGCGCGCCGATGGCACCCAGCCGAACCGGCGCGCAGCGAGAGCGGATGGTGGGCAGCAGCTCGCCTGGGTGCTCCGCCATCAGGATGATGTGGGCGTACTCCGGCGGCTCTTCCAGCACCTTCAGCAGGCTGTTTGCGGCTTCTTTCATAAAGGCGGCAGACGGGAACAGGTAAACGCGCCGCTTTGCCTCACCCGGCAGCGAGTAAATGCCGTGGATCAGCGAACGTACCTGGCCCAGCTTGACCAGTAGTTGCGGTGGGTCAGGTGGCAGCACCAGAACATCCGGGTGCGTCTGGATGAGGATGCGGGTCTCTTTTTTGTCGGTCTCACGCAGGTCTTCACGAGCGGCTACGGCGGCCTCGATCAGAGGAGCGAGGTTCATGGCCTCGGCGATGCGGGTACAGTGTCGGCACTCGCCGCAGAACGAGGCGAGATCGCCGTCTGCGTGCCTCTCGCGTGGCTGGCGTTCACACAGCAGCGCCATGGTGATCATGAGTGCCAGCGTGTACTTGCCAGAGCCCGCGGGGCCGCTCAGCAGCATGGAGTGCGGCAGTCGGCCCACGGCCACGGCGCGGCGCAGCTGCGTTACGGTTGCCGCGTTGCCGACAAAGTCGCCGAAGCCGAAGGGGGAACTCACGCCTTCAGGATAGCCTCATGCTCCACCACGGCAGGCGTGACGCCGGGGCGGGCATGCAAGCGCATGCGCATGGGGTAGCGTGGCCGCAGGGTGATCTTCTCTTCCACGTCGACGGGCTGGCCGGGAATCCACTCCATACGCCAGCGCTGCGACAGCGTTGCGATTAGCAGAACGCCTTCGAGCCAGGCAAAGTTTTCGCCGATGCACTGGCGTTGACCGCCGCCGAAAGGGAAGTAGGCAAACTTGTCTCGCTTGGCCTTTTCCTCCTCCGTGTGGCGCATGGGATCGAAGCGCAACGGGTCCGGGAAGAAGCGCTCATCGCGCTGAATAATGTACTGCGACAGGAACCAATGGGTTCCGGGCGGCAGGCGGTAGCCACCCATCTCAACCGGCTTGGTAGACATGCGGCCCATGGCCCACGCGGGGGGGTACAGACGCATGCCCTCCGCAAAGACCATGGTGGTGTACTTCAGCTGGGGAAAGTCTTCCAGCGTTGCAGGACGGTCGCCCAGCACCCGTGCGATTTCCTCCGACATCCGCTCCTGGATCTCAGGGTTGGTCGCCAGCAGGTACCACGTCCACGACAGCGCGTTGGCAGTGGTTTCGTAGCCTGCCAGAAAGATGGTCAACACTTCGTCGCGCAGCTGCACATCGCTGAGGGCTGAACCGTCTTCATCGCGAGCCAGCAGCAACATGCTGAGCAGGTCCTGCCGGTCTTCGCCGTCTGCCTTGCGCTCCGCGATGATGCGGTTGACCACGCGGTCCAGCTTGCCGCGTGCCCGGCGGAACTTCATCAGGCCGGGAATGGGCCAGTTCATGAAGAACTCGGCGTTCGGGAACGCGATCAAAAAGTTGTAAATACCCATGATCTGGTTCGACTGTTCGTTGATCTCGCGGACGTCGTCATCGACCTCAGTTGCAAACAGCGTACGTGCCACGATTTCGAGCGAAAGGTTCATCATGGACGCGTTCATGTCCACGACTTCGCCGTCTTTCCACTGTTCGCGCGCGTTACCCGTAATGCGGACCATTTCGCCTGCGTAGGCATTGATGCGCTGCCGATGAAAGGCCGGCGCGGCGATGCGGCGGGTGCGCTTGTGGGTGGGATCGTCGCTGGTCAGCAGACCTTCGCCCAGCAGGATCTTCAGCCGCTGAATGGTACGTTCCCGCACAAAGCTTCCGCCCTGGTTGATCAGCACTTCGCGCACGTATTCCGGATCGTTCAGAAAGACGACGTGGATGCCGAACAGCTTGTAGTGCGCAATCTTGCCGAGGTTCTTTGCGATGTACTCGAAGAGCCGAATCGGCTTCCCAACGCGAGCCCACGGCTTGTGCAGGTAAAAGGGCAGGGCACGCTTCAGGCCCGGCGGGATGCGCCAGGTACCGTTTTTGTCGGTGTAGGTGTAGGCCGGGCGAAAGGCGTATCCGGGGTCGTGTTCGGGCTCTGCCATGTCTCTATTAGACGCCCTTGGACGGGCCCGTCAAAAGCGCAGGAAAGCGCCCCAAGGCAATGGCACGAACATGCTCCGCGACGATTTCGATACTGTCATCGCCGACGATTCTATGTACGCGCCGCGCCTCACGCTGGGCAATGGCCTCGTAGGCCGCATGGACGCGGCGATAGAACGCCTCACCCTCGGCTTCAAAGCGATTTTCGTCAACGCCGTTTGCTGCGTGTGATGCCTCATTGCGCGCCCTGGCACGGTGCAGTGCCGCGTCTACATCGGGCAGCAGAAGGATGGTCAGGTCGGGTTGCAGATCGTCGCAAATGGCCCGGTGTACGGCAAGCACACGCTCCGAACCAAGCTCCCGGCCAGCGCCCTGGTAGGCCTCGCTGGAGTCGGTGTAGCGATCACAAAGAACGACTTCTCCTGCTGCAAGCGCTGGCAGGATGATCTCGTAAATGGACTGCGCACGGTCCGCAAACATCAGCGCAAGTTCCGTCAGCGGAGCAATCTCGCCCGCGGCTCCTCGTGAATCGAGCAGGATGGCACGGATGCGTTCACCCAGTGCTGTGCCGCCGGGCTGCCGCAGCACCACAGGTTCGCGACCGTTTTTGCGCAGCCAACCAGCCAGCCGCGCAATCTGGGTGGTTTTGCCGGACCCATCCGGACCCTCAAAGGTGATGAAGATCCCCCTGTCGAGCTGCGAGGTCACGGGCGCAGGCTCGTCTGGAAGTCGGCGTGTGTCTGCGTGACAAAATTAATGTTCAGGGTGCCCTCCTGGCCTTCGTTCAGCGACGGGCCGGTCTGGGCATGCTCCCCGTTGGCGGCGTCGATGAAGTCGATCTTGACCGGCCCGCTGCCCAGCAGTTTGAACCGGTAATGAAAGGCTGCGCCGGGAGCCAGTTGCTGCGTTCCAAAGCTGGCGCTGGGGTATTCCACCTGCACCACGTTGATAGCGGCCTTGCTGCTGTTCGTGATGGTGGCCTGGATGTAGTGGGAATGGCAGCCCTGCAACAACACCATCGACAGCAGAACGAACGTAGAAAGGGCACCGCGCATACCGCAGGGTACCAGTTGCGGCGCGGTGCATAGAAAGCTTTGCAACGTCGCCGAGCAGAGAGCCTACTGCCGACCGGTGTTTTCGATCATTTTTCGAATGGCCCTGACTTCGCGAACCAGGTCGGGCAGCCGGGTGAACGCAGTGACGTTGCGCAGCCACAGGCGGTTTTCAATGGCAGGATAGCCAGACACCGTTAGCCCGGCGGGTACGTCATTGGGCACGCCGCTTTGTGCCGTCACGATGGCACCGTCGCCCACTGTGCAGTGGCCTGCGACGCCGACCTGCCCGGCAAGGATGACGCGGTTACCCACCTCTGTGGAACCCGCCAGCCCTACCTGCGCACATAGCAGCGTGTTGCTGCCGATCGTGGAGCCGTGGCCGACCTGGACGAGATTGTCTATCTTGGTCCCGGCTCCAATGGTGGTCTGGCCGACGCTGGCGCGGTCCACGCAACTATTACTTTGCACCTCGACGCCGTTGGCCAGCACGACATGGCCTGACTGCGGAATCTTGACCCACGATCCTTCGCTTTCGCGGGCATAACCAAAGCCGTCACCGCCGATAATCGCGCCATTCTGCAGCACCACGTCGTCGCCCAATCGGCAGAACTCCCGTACCACGGCGTGTGCATGCGCAAAGAAACGATGGCCGATGTGTGCGCCCTGGTATACCACCACGTGGGGCAGCAGCACGGCTCCGTCGCCAACGGTGACGTTTGCACTCACTACGACGTACGCGCCAACGTGCGCGCTTGCGCCCAGTTTCGCGGTGGGATCGATCACTGCCGTGGGATGAATGCCGGGGGCGTAAAACGGAGCTTCATAAAAGAACGAAATTGCCTGTGCAAATGCGCGGTAGCAGTTGCGGATGCGCAGCGTCGCAGTGTGTCCGAGGGGGTCCGCACTGGACTCCATCAGCACCGCGCCGGCCGCCGTCGTACGTGCGAGTGACGCATATTTCGGATTCGCCAGAAACGTCAGGTCGCCAGGACCGGCCTGCTCCAGACCTGCGACACCGGTAATTTCCCGGTCGCCGTCGCCCAGCAGTTCTGCACCCAGCCGCGCTGCAAGTTCTGAGAGCTTCATGCGGCACCCCTTTGAGGCTGTGAACTCATCGTGCGGCTCCGGCCAGCAATGCTTCCACCGCATCGTGCAGCGACGGCACACTGGGCAGCAGGTGGAGGTCCGTGGCGTCGAACGTGGAGTGGTAAGGCACGGTCTTGACCATCAACTCGCGCATGGTGACGTTGATCTCAAGATGACGGTACGCGTCGTAACCATTTCCAAGCGGCACCTGCTCGTACACCATGCTGCCACCCTGATACACCCGCGCCAGCAGGCCGAAGGCGAGGTTCAGGTTTTTTGTAATGTGAACCTCCAGACGCAGCAAGTGGTGCGTGCTTTTGTCGAGCCAGATGCGACCGGTTAGGCCTGCCAGCAGAGTTTGCGCCGTCGTGGCGGGCTGGAAGGCTGGATCAGGCGCGTAGTCCAGCACAGTCTGCGGGACAGTGTATTGCAGCAGCTGTGGTTGATCTGGTGTGAACGTGTAGATCATGGCGCGCGGCATGGCAGTGACCAGCTCCGCACCGTAGCGTTCTGAGGTTTCTTCGCGTTTGCGTCGGCGTTCGAGTTCGTCCGGAGTCAAGTCCCGCAGACGGCGTTGCTCCAGTGCGTCCTCTTCCGCGGTTAGCCGTGCACCGTTCCGCTGCAGGGTGCGTGCGACGTTCCCATTCTTTGTCTCGATCAGGTCGCGGAGGGTGTCTTCCTTGCCGTCAACGCGGTGTACCTTGTAGCGCACGGCACTGTCTTCGTGTCGCATGTCCCGCAACTGGTAGGTAACTGCCTCATCGATAAGGGCAGGCAGAGACGATACGGGCGATGGTGCCGCGGGCTGCTGGGCCAGCAGGGAACAGGGCAACAGGAGCATGGCTGCGGTGCATGCAGTTCGTGCGCTGGCGACTACGTTGAGTTCCACCGCAACAGAATAACGTCCTATGTGGCGCAGTGGCTTTCGATCGCGAACGAACACTGGCAGGTCCCCCTCATTGCTTACCCGCATCGCGTTGGTTAGACTCAAGCCGAAGGTTGAGTCAGGAGTTCAAGATGGCAACAGAGGGAACCACGGTTCTTGGGAAATCGATCACGGTCCGGGGCGAGATCATCGGCTCAGAGGACCTGACGATCGATGGTCTGGTTGACGGCACGATTACGCTTACAGAAAGCCGGTTGACCGTCGGTCCCAACGCAAAGGTGATTGGCGATCTGATGGTTCACGATGCCATTATTCTGGGGCATTGCGAAGGTGCAACCACCGCGACCGGCCGCGTTGAACTGCGCAAAGGTGGCACCCTGTTGGGCGACCTGACCGCAGCGCGGTTGTCCATTGAAGATGGCGCGGCATTTCGCGGCAAAGTATCGCTGACCGGCAGCAAGGAATAATTGCGGTCCTAACCAGTGGTTGCAGGTCTTTGGGGGCAGAGTGCGTTTATTTGGTGGAAATGAGGCACGTAACACTGCCGCCAAGATCAATGCCCGTGTGCCGCGTGTCTCCAGCGGATGGTCCGCCCTCTTGAAAGAACTTCGCGAACACGAGGGGCAGCGCGTCCTTGACGTCGGTCCTACTTCCTCCTCAAATATCAACTTTCTCACCGGCCTGGGTCATAGCGTCTATATGGCGAATCTGGTGAGCGAGGTCGCCGATCCGAAGTGGGCAGCCCGCGAGATTGACGAACCCTTTCCAACGGCGGCGTTTCTGGAGGCGAATCTGGACTTCGGAGGCAGATGCTTTGATACGGTGCTGTTCTGGGATACCGGTGACTACCTGGCGTCTGATCTACGTGAGGCTGTGGTCAATCGCATTCACGAGGTAATGGATGTCGGAGGCAAATTGCTGTCATTCTTCCACGTGAAGCCAGAGGCCGACCTGCACCGCTACCATCTGCGTGACGATGGACAGGTGGATGTTCAGTTTCTAAGTGAACAGACAAGCGGCGATATATTGAACAACCGACAGATCGAGAATCTGTTTAATGCCTATAGTGGTTATCGGTTCTTTCTAGCAAAAGACAATCTAAGGGAAGTTCTAGTTACACGCTGAATGGAAAAGAGGAACCACTAAGTGGTTCCTCTTTTAGGTTGCTGGCTATACTCAAGCGGCTTTTCTACGCTCTGCCCAGCGCCGTTTTTGAGCATCCGCAATCCGCTTTCGCGCTTCAGGACTCAGGTTCCGCTTTTTTCGGTCGGTCGCCATCTGCTTTGGCACGACGGCAGTTCCAATCGCTTTACGGGGACGGCCGACACTCTTTTTGACTTCTATCGGCGAAGCAACTCCGGAAAGAATCGTACGTGCCTGCTGCAGCTTCCCAATCTGTGCATCAATCTCGGCAAGGATGCGTGTTACTTCCAAGGTAAGGCCTCCAGAACTCAACGTTCGTTTTTGAGTCGAACCCGTGTTCACTGGCTCAGCAGCGGCAGCCACCAAATAAGCTTCAGCGAATGCAGGTTACCTGGAGTTAGTTGCAGCGTTATCGCGAACGAGTTGCATCCTCTGCCGTGTTATTCGTGCTCGTTAGCGAATAACCAGGACTGTCATCGCCCGCGTCTTCGAAACGAGACATTCCGCCCAATCCACGCCGCAAGCTTTGCTCTTCAATGCTGCTATGCAGGGCCTGCGCTGTCTTTTCCTTGTCGTTTGCGTACTCGGCAGCAAGCTGATTCAGGGCGTAACTTACGATGTCGGAATGATGCAGGTGGTCCATGTCCGGATCGCGTCTCAGGTTTAGCCAGAGCCGATGGACTAACTGGACGTCGCTGGTAGGGATAGTGGGTGTATGTGGCCCAATGTGGAAGCTCTCAGCATCGCCGCTGGGAGGAACCACATAAAAGGTGAACTGACGCTTCGGGTCGGGCAGCGCTTCCCATGCCTGGCCTACATGGTAGGCCTGTTCCTGCGCGGTCAGTTTCGTGGAGAGGCCTGCTACCACCGCAGCCACGTCTAAGGAGTTCGCCGTACGTACAATCGCGGCAAAGATATCACCTGCAGGCACTACTACAAGCCCAATATGCTTGCCGAAGCTTTCTGCAACGGAAACAGCCTTGGTGAACAACATCTGCTCATGCTCACTGAACAGTTGCTCTGATGCGTCCACGTATTCCGGCCCGCCAGCGCCCATCATGCGCGCGGCCAGAACCACAAGGTCCTGATCATCCGTATCTGTTCTTGCAAGGGCCCACTTCAAAGCATGCGGTGTACTTGCATCGCGCATGGTGACAAGAACGCCGCCGGAGCGGATCGCCAGATCTTCACGACCAACCTCTTCTGAGTGCTGCAGTTGAAAGTGTTCCTTCATCTGCCGTTCCGTTGCCTTGTGGCGCAGCTTGTTGTGGCGCTCAGACAGGGTGAATATGATGAAGAACGCGATAGCGAACACGATGCCACTTACAGTTGCGACGGACTTCGTGAATAGGTTAACGATTGCAGTCGTAAGCAGTACAAGGAAGACACAGAACAGACCGATAGGAAGTTCCGTCTTTCCGATCTTCAAGTTGAGCGGTACCTTTGCGCCGCGCTCACCCTTGTACTTCCAGCGCAGAACCAGCATGGCAAGGGCATTAAAGGTAAAGCTCCAGATTACGCCAAAGGCATACGCCTCGCCAATCACAATCACGTCGCCGCGGGTAAGCACGATGACTAATAACTGAATGATTGCAACCATGTTCACGATGCGGTAACTGGTTCCAAATCGCTTCTGGGGTTTGCGGAACCAGTCGGCGAGAACACCATCTTCTGCCACGCGCATGAGCACGCCGGTTGAACCTACGATGGCGGTATTGACTGCGCCACCGAGAATTAAAAACCCGACGATCACGACAAAGACACGGAATGCGACGCGCATAGCCAGCGGCCCGACCATGTACATGGCCATGCCGGCGATCAGGTTGTCACGGTA
>JBPBQP010000063.1:0-30968 GCA_050954745.1 Janthinobacterium lividum
TAAGAAGCGGGAACGCAAGAATGTTCCCTACGGCCTCGTCTTCATTCAGGCGACGTTTAACAACACCATTGTGACCATCACGGATCAGCAGGGCAATACGCTCTCCTGGAAAAGCTCGGGCTCGCTTGGCTTCCGTGGTTCACGTAAGGGTACCCCGTTTGCAGCGCAGCAGGCTGCCATGAACGCAGCCACCGCGGCTCGCGATCATGGTCTCCGCTCAGTTGACGTTCGCGTCTCGGGCCCCGGTTCCGGCCGTGAGTCGGCAGTGCGCGCACTCGCAGCCGCGGGAATCGACGTACGTAGCATTCGCGATGTGACGCCTATCCCTCACAACGGTTGCCGCCCGCCCAAGCGCCGCCGCGTATAAATCTGTTCCTGATCGCCACCGGCTACTTGCTAGCTGGTGGCAGCCAGGATTTTCAAGCCTTGGATCGGGATGAACGGGCAGCCAGCCTTGTAAACCGATTGTCACCGGAAGTATGGAGTGTAAGTAAATGGCACGTTATACAGGAGCTGTCTGCCGCCTTTGCCGGCGCGATGGCGTCAAGCTTTTTCTTAAAGGTTCCCGTTGTTTTTCCGAAAAGTGCGCGATCGACAAGCGGAACTTTCCTCCCGGTCAGCATGGTCAGGCTCGCGCCAAGAAGATCGTGGGCTACGGCCTGCAGCTGCGTGAAAAGCAGAAGGCCAAGCGTATCTACTTCACGCTTGAAGGTCAGTTCCGCTCGTATTATGAGAAGGCATCAAACCGTACCGGCGTTACGGGCGAACTGCTGCTCCAGCAGCTCGAGCGTCGTCTGGACAATGTTGCCTACCGTATCGGGTACGCGGTGTCGCGCCGCCAGGCTCGCCAGGTTGTGCGTCACGGCCACGTGTCGGTGAATGGCCGCAAGGTGAATATCCCTTCGTTCCAGGTCAAAATCGGCGATGTCGTCGAAATTCGCGAGAAGTCCAAGAAGCTGGCCATTCTTGAGAGCTCGGGTCAGTTCGCCTCCGGTCTGGTTCAGCCCACATGGCTGCACATTGATCGCGAAGCACTCACGGGGAAGGTCATCGCGCTGCCGAAGCGTGAAGAGATCCAGATTCCTGTGAACGAGCAGTTGATCGTAGAACTTTACTCGAAGTAAGCGGTCGAGGGGCGTCGGTTGGCTGGCGTCCCAGGCCTCTTTGTCTTTCGATTCGAGATGCGGTGCCTCGATCTTATGGCCGCAAGTTGCCCCTGCCGTCAGGCAGGTGTCGCTCAACCAATGAACCGACCTCTAGCGTCCGCAAACTGCTTCGCGTCGCGTGTAGAGCCAGGAAATTAGGAGAGTACCCATGTTGTGGAGAGGTTTTCAAAAGCCCAAGCGTCTCGCGGTCGAACAGGAAACGCTGACCGAGAAGTACGGCAAATTCAGCGCGCAGCCCTTTGAGCGTGGCTTCGGTACGACGGTAGGCAACAGCCTGCGTCGCACCCTGCTCAGCTCCATTGAAGGCGCGGCTGTGACGGCCGTCAAGATCGAAGGTGTGCTGCACGAGTTTCAGTCCATCACCGGCGTTGTCGAAGATGCGACAGACATCATCCTGAACCTGAAGCAGATCCCGTTCAAGCTGAACGGCGATGGCCCCAAGGCACTGTACCTGCGCGCGGACGAAGCTGGCATCATCACCAGCGGCATGATCGAAGCAGACGGCGATGTTGAGATTCTCGACAAGGACGTCTACATCGCGACCGTGTCCGAGGGCGGCAAGCTCGACATGGAGATGCGCCTGAAGCGTGGCCGTGGCTACATTTCGGCCGACAAGAACTTCGATCCTGATCTTGGTATCGGCTTCATTCCGGTCGACTCCGTTCACTCGCCCGTTCGCAAGGTGAACTACGCAGTGGAAGCCGCACGTCTTGGCCAGATCACCGACTACGACAAGTTGACCATCGAAATCTGGACGAATGGTACGGTTCTGCCAGCAGATGCGCTCGGACTTTCCGCCAAGCTGATGAAGGATCACATGACGATCTTCATCAACTTTGAGGAAGAGATGGAGAGCGGCGCAGACGGCCTGCACGATGGACCGGCCATGCGGAACGACAACCTGAACCGCTCGGTCGAGGAGCTTGAGCTTTCGGTGCGCAGCTACAACTGCCTTAAGAACGCCAACATCGCCACGATCGGCGAGCTGATCCAAAAGACCGAAGCTGAAATGCTGAAGACCAAGAACTTTGGCCGCAAGAGCCTGAACGAGATCAAGGAGATCCTTGCTCAGATGGGCCTCTCGCTTGGCATGAAGATCGACGATCAGGGTAACCCGCAGCCCGGCCCCACCTCCGTCCTGCCTGCAGCGACGCTGGCAGCGTCCTTCGGTAACTTCGATGATGAAGAAGACGAAGAAGAGGACGAGGACGACCTGATTTTGCCCGAGACTGAAAACTTCTAACGCGCGGCGGAGCAGTACGTGTGCTCCGTTCTTTTTATTTTACCGCTGCGAAGCGGTAAGCACCACAGGAACTTTGCGGCCGACCGGCCTCCTTTCCTGAATCCAGATAAGAGAGACAAGAGCCATGCGGCATCGTAAAGCAGGCAACAAACTCGGACGTAACCCCAGTCACCGGCGTGCTCTTTTGCGCAACCTGGTCACCTCCGTCGTAATCGAAGATCGCGTTGAGACCACCTTGGCAAAGGCCAAGGCAGTCCGTCCCCTCATTGAAAAGATGATCACCTTGGGCAAGCGCGGCGATGTTCACAGCCGTCGGCAGGCGGCAGCCTTCCTGATGACGCCTGAGTCGGTCACGCGCCTGTTCGCGACCGTGGCACCTCGCTACGGCGATCGTCAGGGCGGTTACCTGCGCATCATCCACACCGGCTTCCGCAAGGGCGACGGTGGTGAGAAGGCCGTGCTGGAACTGCTGGGCGCCGAGCAGGAGCTTGGCGAGAAACAGCAGAAGCGCGCCGAGGCGAAAGCCAAGAAGCAGGAGGAGTTGCAGAAGCAACTCTCTGAGCAAGGTGGCAACGAGGGCGACGCAGAGAATCCTGCAGCATAATATTTCTTTCCGTTTTAAGGAGGGTGTGCCTACAAAGGCGCGCCCTCCTTTTTTGTTACAGATGCCCGAGCCCACTTCCTATGGCGGGCGTAATTCGCAGGGATCGTGTATCTGCTTGGAATGGAACTGCTGAGCTGAGCCTAGAGATGAATTAGGCGGTAGTATGCACAAGTGCCCTCCCTGGATCAGCTACCGTACGACTCGCAGTACGCGAGTATCGTATGTCTCTCGTCGTTGGCATCGATTAGACCTACTCGTTGGGTGCAGTATCTCGCCGCGACTTACCCGGGTGCAATCGGCGTGCCCAGCCGCTACTCCGTTTGTCGTAAGGCAGGCGAAGCGATTTCGCCGGGTGGCCCCGGTGAATAGGCCCGTCTTGATGGGCGGGCTGCAGCCGCTACGCAGCAGATCCATACTGCTGTGGATTGTCTGGGTCTGGCTCCCCGTTGCGGTGTGCCTCACAGCCGTAGCCTGGGAGTCAACGGATACCTTTTCCTCGGCCCATACCTCCGGCTGGTTACGCCACCTTGCAGAGCGTATTTTCGGCGTCATCGCACAGCCCACATGGGATCGAGCGCATCATGCTGTCAGAAAGACGGGTCACTTTGTGGGCTATGGCCTGATGGGGCTGGCTTGGCTCAGAGCCTGGTTGTTGATGTCGGTGCTGTACCTGCGCCGGCTGACACCTGCCGCGTGGAGGGGGTATGCCATTGCCATGGCACTATCCTCAACCATGCTGAGCGCGACCGTCGACGAGATCCACCAAACTTACATTCCCAGCCGCACAGGACTGGCGAGCGACGCGCTACTGGATACGAGCGGGGCCGCAACACTGATTCTGCTGATCTCGCTTTCCTGGCTCTGCAAGAACACCTCGCTTGCATCCAGAAAGGATTCCATGCATACTACTAGAAGTGCCTGAGCTTCCGCGTGTGTCCTGTACCGCCGGTCCTCAAGTACATCGCAGACGGGCAATCGTGAGAATGCACGCTGCGTCTACTACCACGGCCGAACGGCTCATTCCTCCAGCAGTTGAGTAAAAGCAATTCGGGGATGGGTTCAGCGTAAAACCAACGCTGCGGACAAAGGGCGGGGCCCTCGTTGCAATTGGCTAAGGTAGCAATACCGACGGCTGAAGTACAACGCGAGGCATACCCGCTGGGCGAGATCAATCCATCAGCCCGCTTTGTCCAATGGTTCGAGCGGTGGGAGACAAGGAAGAAACAATGGCACGTAAGATTTCGAAGAATCTGGCAAAGGCGCGGGCGGGTGTTGAAGCTCGTCCCTACCTGCTGACCGATGCTGTACCCCTACTACAACAGATCAAGTATGCGAAGTTCGACGAGAACGTCGATATCACCCTGCGCCTTGGCGTTGATACCCGTCACGCTGACCAGATGGTTCGCGGTACCGTCATTCTGCCGCACGGATTGGGTAAGACGAAGAAGGTCGCCGTAATCTCCTCCGCGGAGAATCAGCGCTTGGCAACGGAAGCTGGCGCCGACATCGTCGGTGGCGAAGAGTTGGTTGAGAAGATTCAGAAAGAATCCTGGACTGACTTCGATGCTCTCATCGCAACCCCTGACATGATGCGCTCCATTGGTCGCCTCGGTAAGGTACTGGGGCCCCGCGGCCTGATGCCAAATCCGAAGACCGGTACCGTCACCACGGACGTCGCGTCCGCGGTCAAGGAAATCAAGGCTGGTAAGGTCGAGTTTCGTGCGGATAAGACCGCGCTGGTTCACGTTCCAGTCGGCAAAAGCTCGTTCGATGCGCAGAAGCTGGTTGAGAATGCCATGACCGTCATTGGCTCCATCGTCAAGGCCAAGCCATCTGCTGCGAAGGGCCGCTACATCAAGGCGATGTACATTTCGTCGACCATGGGACCCGGCATTGAGCTTGACCAGGCAGTTGCTGACGTCGCAGGCAAGGCGTAAAGGCAGCTGCCGGCTACTAGCGTTGAGCTTTTAGCGCAGGCGTTGCATATTCAGGATTCTCGTTGCGGCCCAAAGGGCATCGCGCGGTTCGACAAAAGCTAGAAGCTAAGAGCTAGCAGCTAGAGGCTAACCATGGCATTGACCAGACAGAAAAAAACGCAGAAGGTAACGCAACTCGCAGGCGATCTGCAGGGTGCGACCGCTGCCATCATCGGCACCTTTACCGCTATGACCGCAGCGAAAGATTTTGACTTGCGCAAGGTTGTTCGTGGCGCGGGCGGCAAGTACAACGTCCTCAAAAATATGCTCGCACCGAAGGCTGGTGCAGGGACGCAAATTGAAGGCGCTCTCAGCGGCCTGAAAGGCGTAAGTTCCGTCGCGTATACGTCAGGCGATCCTGTTGCACTCGCAAAGGCACTTGCTGCCTGGGTGAAAGACAATGCCCAGTTCACCTTCAAGCTCGGCATCATCGACGGCAAGATCCTGAATGTCAGCGAAGTCAACGAACTGGCTACGATGCCTGGCAAGGATGAGCTGTTCTCAAAGCTGTTGTTCCTCATCAATGCTCCCGCCACCCGCGTTGCGACCGTTCTAAATGCCACTGGGCGCAACCTGGCCGTGGTACTCGATCAGGCTGCACAGCAGGAGAAGTTCGAAGGTGCTGCAGCGCCTGTTGCTGAGACCGCAAAGCCTGCAGTCGAGACGCCTGCCGCTGTGTCGGCTGCGCCTGAGGATACAGTGCCCAACACAGACGCCGACCCCGCGCAGCCGGAAGATGGCTCCGCATCGCAGGCGGCATCTGCCGCGACCGAACCACCCGTCGAAGGCGCATAAGTTCGCTTCAGATCTCCGGGGTGCGCAGTCTGGGCGCATCGGAAACCCCTGGGAAGGAAGAGCAGCCGAAGCAGTTGAAGCGCTTCGGAGACGTAATCAGCATTACCAAAGATTGAACGAAACGGAGAATTACCATGGCAGACATCCAGCAGTTGGAAGACCAGATTGTTAGCCTGAGCCTGCTTGAGGCTTCAGCGCTTGTGAAGAAGCTCGAAGAGCGTCTTGGCGTTTCCGCGGCAGCAGCTTCGGTTGCTGCAGCGCCGGCAGGTGGCGGCGCAGCAGCTCCTGTAGTCGAAGAAAAGACTGAGTTCACCGTGATCCTGAAGGACTTCGGCGCAAACAAGATCAACACCATCAAGGCAGTGCGCGAAGTGACATCGCTTGGCCTGAAGGAAGCGAAGGATCTCGTTGATGGCGCACCCAAGCCGATCAAGGAGAACGTTTCCAAGGATGAGGCAGCAGCCATCGCCAAGAAGTTTGACGGCGTAGCTACAGTCGAAATCAAGTAACGGATGGCACAATGGCTCCCGGCTTAGCCGGGGGCCATTGTCTATGTTGCAGACCGATTGCAAACCGGTTACTATCTTGAGTGAAGAAGGCTGCCCGCGTTTGATTGCGTAACGGCGCTGCGGTCCCATTCCAAGACATTTGAACTTATCCCGGCTCACGCAAGAGCCGGCCACGGTAGGCCTCGGGCGGCGGGGGCTTACAGTGCAGTTAGGTTTCAAGAGCGGCAGCAACCCTGGGGCGGGTAAAACCTCAAAGGGCGGCATCTATTTCTACCAATCAGGTTCTAGTGCAAAAGTCGGATCTTGCGCTCACGGGTACTTCTGTCCCTGTGGGCAAATTCGCGTCTCCTGGGGTTGCTTTCCTGGTCGGCGTATCTTCTCCGCCTCAGCTCGCATAACAACCGAACGTTTACAAGCTTCGTAGCAACTTGGGCATTCAGCCCATTCCGCGCTCGCAGAATCTCTCACCGAGGTAGAGCTTCTGCAAAAGGCGAGCGCAAATTACCCACGGTGCAGCCGCTCACACGGCATGTTCCGGCTCTGGTGTGGTATCCGCAGTCAGATGCGGCTGCCAAATCTCCAGAGGCCTCGGCACGAATAAGGGGAGTCAACAACGTATGGCCACTTCTACGGAAACGCGCGCGCTTCGCAGCCGCCTCGATTTCTCCAAAATCCCAACCGCAATTCAGATCCCGAATCTCATCGAGGTTCAGCGCCGTTCCTACGAGCGCTTCCTGCAGATGGACAAGCTTCCCCAGGAGCGTGAGGATAACGGTCTACAGTCGGTGTTTACCTCGGTCTTCCCAATCACCGACTTCCGCAACGTGTCGGAGCTTGAGTTTGTCGATTACTCCATCGGCAACTGGGAGTGCAAGTGCGGCTACATGAAGGGACTGAATCACCTTCGGACAGCCTGTCATAATTGCGGCCACATGGTCATTACGGACCCCTTCCATGCGGGCGATGTCCTGTGTCATTTCTGCGGTACCTATAACAAGAACACGCCCGATTTCTGCACCAAGTGCGGTGACCCCGTTGGCCTGCAGCTGAAGTACGACCAGGCAGAGTGTGAAGAGCGTGGCATGACCTACGCCGCGCCTTTGAAGGTCACGATCCGCCTGAAGATTTATGACAAGGACCCGGAGACCGGCGTAAAGACCCTGCGCGACATGAAGGAGCAGGAAGTTTTCTTCGGCGACATTCCTCTCATGTCGGCAAACGGCACCTTCATCGTGAATGGTACCGAGCGGGTTATCGTCTCGCAGCTGCACCGCTCACCCGGTGTCTTCTTCGAAACGGCAAACAACCGTACCTACTTCCTCGGCAAGATTATTCCGTACCGCGGTTCGTGGGTCGAGTTTGAGTACGACCAGAAGAACATTCTGTACGTCCGCATCGACCGCAAGCGTAAATTCCTGGGCACGATCTTTCTACGTGCACTCGGTCTCCGTACGGACGAAGAGATCCTCAAGACCTTCTACACCGCGGACACCATTACGCTGCGGGACGGCAAGATGTTCTGGAACGTCACGCCGGAAGGTACTGCGACCAACCTGACCGGTATCAAGCCGGCGAACGCCCTGACAGGTGCTGACGGGGCGGAAGTGGTGGGTGCAGGTCGGAAGATCTCCACCTCACTGCTGGCCAAGCTGCGTGCTGCCGGTGTGACCGAAGTGGAGGTTGCGAACAGCGACATCGACAGCGGTATCTTCGCTGCAGACGTTGTAGACCTGACCACGGGTGAACTGCTGTACGAAGCCAATCAGGAAGCAACTGCCGATAAGCTGCACAAGATTCTGCAGACTGGCTGCACCGGTTTCGAGGTTTTCTTCCCAGAGAAGGATGACGTCGGCAACATCATCACCAACACGCTCAAGCGGGACTCGATTAACAAGCCGGAAGAGGCACTGATCGAGATCTACCGCAAGCTGCGTCCCGGCGACCCGCCAACGCTCGATACTGCGACCGCACTGTTCGAAGGCATGTTCTTCGATCCGCGCAAGTACGACTTCTCGCGCGTGGGCCGGTTGAAGTTCAACATCAAGCTGTACGAAAGCCAGGATGCAACCAACCTGGACAAGCGCACCCTCACGCCTGAAGACTTCTACGGCACCATCCGTTACCTGCTCAAGCTGCGTCGCAATATCGGCTTGGTCGATGACATCGATCACCTTGGCAACCGCCGCGTCCGCGCGGTGGGCGAATTGATGGAGAACCAGTTCCGCATCGGCCTCGTCCGTATGGAACGCGCCATCAAGGAAAAGATGAGCGTGTACCAGGAAATGTCGACAGCGATGCCACATGACCTGATCAACGCGAAGCCGGTCATGGCCGCAATCCGCGAATTCTTTGGATCGTCGCAGCTGTCGCAGTTCATGGACCAGACCAACCCACTGTCGGAGATCACGCACAAGCGTCGTCTTTCCGCACTCGGACCGGGTGGTCTGTCACGTGAGCGCGCTGGCTTCGAAGTCCGCGACGTGCACCCGACCCACTATGGCCGTATCTGCCCGATTGAGACGCCGGAAGGTCCGAACATCGGTCTGATCTCGTCGCTGTCGTGCTTCGCGCGCATCAATGAGTACGGCTTCATTGAGTCGCCTTACCGCAAGGTTAAGGATGGCCGCGTTGTTGACTATGTTGCCGTCATCAACGCCGGTGAGAGCGGCATGCGTCAGGGTGATCCAATTGAGATCAACGAAGCGCATGCGCTGAAGCAGCAGTTGGTCAAGGACGGCAAGCGCATCCTCGAGACGGAGCCCTTCTCCTTCTACCTCTCCGCTTGGGAAGAGGATCGCCACACCATTGCGCAGGCCAACATTACGCTGGACGAAAACGGTAAGCTGACGGAAGATCTGGTCAACGCACGCCGCCAGGGTAACTTCGTCCTGGTGCCGCAGGCAGAGGTCGATTACATCGACGTCTCGCCAAAGCAGCTCGTCTCCGTGGCTGCATCGCTCGTGCCCTTCCTTGAGCATGACGACGCAAACCGCGCGCTGATGGGCGCCAACATGCAGCGGCAGTCCGTGCCCCTGCTGGTGGCCGAGGCTCCGTACGTCGGAACCGGTATGGAAGGTGTCACCGCGCGCGATTCTGGCGCCGTGATTCTTGCACGCCGTAACGGCATTATCGATTCCGTCGACTCCGAGCGCATCATTGTGCGCGTCGAAGGCGAACACCACCCCATGCAGATGTCGCGTGAGGTTGGTTCGGACATCTACCAGCTCACGAAGTTCAAGCGCTCCAACCAGAACACCTGCATCAACCAGAAGCCGATCGTTCGCAAGGGCGACCGTGTAGTCAAGGGGCAGGTCATTGCGGACGGTCCGTGCACGGAACAGGGTGAGCTTGGCCTTGGCCGTAACGTGCTGGTCGGCTTTATGCCGTGGCGCGGTTACAACTTTGAGGACGCAATCCTGATCTCGGAAAAGCTGGTCCGCGAGGACTACTACACCTCGATTCATATCGAGGAGTTCGAGATTGAATCGCGCGACACAAAGCTGGGACCAGAAGAAATCACGCGCGACATCCCCAACGTGTCAGAGCATGCTCTGCGCGATCTGGATGAGTCGGGCATTATCCGTATCGGTGCAAAGATCAGCCACAACGACATCCTCGTCGGCAAGGTCACGCCCAAGGGCGAGACCCAGTTGACGCCGGAAGAGAAGTTGCTGCGTGCCATCTTCGGTGAAAAGGCCGGCGATGTCCGCGACGCTTCGCTCACGTGCCCTCCCGGTATCGAAGGCACCGTCGTCGACATCCGCATCTTCTCCCGTAAGGGGCAGGAAAAGGATGAGCGCGCGAAGAGCATCGAGCAGGAGCAGATTGAAAAGCTGGAGAAGAACCTGGCCGACGAAATCCGCATTCTGACCGACGAGCGCCTGAAGCGCCTGGAAGCAATTCTGGGTGGCAAGGAAGTGCAGGCCGACCTTCACGACGAGCGCACCAACAAGAAGCTGCTGACCAAGGGCGACAGCTTGGACCGCGAAACCATCGAGCTGATCAGCACCCGGAACCTGAAGCGGATTCGTTACGCCGACAAGGATCCCCGCGTGAATGAGCAGATTGACGAGATCGAGGAGATGACCTCGCGCCAGATCGATGTTCTGCGCAAGATCACTAACGACAAGATCTCGAAGCTGCAGAAGGGCGATGAGCTCTCGCCTGGCGTCATCAAGATGGTCAAGGTGTACATCGCGATGAAGCGTAAGCTTTCCGTCGGTGACAAGATGGCAGGCCGCCACGGGAACAAGGGTGTGATCGCACGCATCTTGCCCGAGGAAGACATGCCTTACCTGCCGGACGGAACGCCAGTCGAAATCGTTCTGAACCCGCTGGGCGTACCTTCGCGTATGAACGTCGGTCAGATCCTCGAAACGCACCTCGGTTGGGCCGCGCACAAGCTGGGCAAGATGATTGCCGAGCAGGCAGCACAGGCTGAGAATGCCAACGAGATCCGCGAGATCTTCAAGGCGCGCTTCAAGGACACGGCGGCTCTTACCCAGTTGCTGGAGCTGGACGACGAAATGACGGTGCGTGTTGCGGCCGGCATGAAGAAGGGCATCTGGTTCGGCACGGCCGTGTTTGACGGTGCGCGCGAAACAGAGATCAAGGCATTGCTGGCAGCGGCGGAACTGCCGTCCAGCGGCAAAACCGAATTGTTTGACGGCATGACCGGCGAACCGTTCGAACAGCCTGTCACGGTCGGCTACATCTACATGCTGAAGCTGTCTCACCTTGTCGACGATAAGATCCACGCTCGTTCAATTGGACCGTACTCGCTCATCACGCAGCAGCCGCTGGGTGGCAAGGCGCAGTTCGGTGGACAGCGCTTCGGCGAAATGGAAGTGTGGGCGCTGGAAGCGTACGGCGCGGCATACATCCTGCAGGAGCTGCTCACTGCCAAGTCTGACGATGTCTTCGGCCGTACCAAGATTTACGAAGCCATCGTAAAGGGCGAGGCGGCGATCGAGCCCGGCGTGCCGGAATCGTTCAACGTCCTGATCCGCGAACTGCAGTCACTCTGCCTCGACGTGGAACTGGTCAAGCAGGAGGATCTGAAGAAGATCCCGATGCTGCCCATCGCAGCCGCAGCCGATTAACGCGCGGCCTGGTGTCGAGGGTAAAAGCCCTCGGCACCAGCACGCGTCTAGGTTCTGTAAGACAAGGCATGCGGCCCGCCCCAAGTGGCCGCGAACAGCAGCAACAACCGCAGGACCGGCCACCGCGCCGTAAACCCTGCACGGAGACGAACCACATGTTCCGTTCCAGCCCGTTTGAACTGTCCGGCCCCATCACCGACTTTGACGCGATCCGTATCTCTCTTGCATCCCCTGAGAAGATTCGTTCGTGGTCGCACGGTGAAGTTACCAAGCCCGAGACCATTAATTACCGTACCTTCAAGCCCGAACGCGATGGCCTGTTCTGCGCTCGCATCTTTGGACCCATCACCGACTGGGAATGCCTCTGCGGTAAATACAAGCGCATGAAGCACCGCGGCGTCATCTGCGACAAGTGTGGCGTTGAAGTCACCCTGTCAAAAGTTCGTCGTGAGCGCCTGGGTCACATTGAACTGGCATCGCCCTGCTCGCACGTCTGGTTCTTCAAGGGCCTACCGTCGCGTATCGGCCACCTGCTCGATATCTCGCTGCGTGAGCTGGAAGCCGTTCTGTACTTCGAGTCCTACGTCGTCATCGACGCAGGTGACGCGCCCGTCAAGGAGCGCGAAATCATCAAGGACGAGACGCGTTTCCGCGAACTCGACCAGCAGTACCGCCCCTCGGGCTTCAAGGCCATGATGGGCGCAGAAGCGATCAAGGAACTGCTCCGCCGCGTTGAGATCGAAGAACTCGCCATTGAAATGCGCGAGAAGATGAAGGTCGAGCAGAGCCTGCAGAAGAAGCTGAAGTACGCAAAGCGTCTGAAGGTCGTCGAGGCCTTCCGTCGTTCGGACAACAAGCCTGAGTGGATGATTCTCGACGTGATCCCCGTGATCCCGCCTGAGCTGCGCCCGCTCGTGCCGCTTGACGGTGGCCGCTTCGCCACGTCCGATCTGAACGACCTGTACCGCCGCGTCATCAACCGCAACAACCGCCTCAAGAAGCTCATGGACCTTCATGCGCCTGAGGTCATTGTGCGCAATGAAAAGCGCATGCTGCAGGAAGCTGTCGACGCATTGTTCGATAACGGCCGCCGTGGCCGAGTGCTGCGTGGTGCCAACAATCGTCCTCTCAAGTCGCTCTCGGACACGCTAAAAGGCAAGCAGGGCCGCTTCCGTCAGAACCTGCTCGGCAAGCGCGTGGACTATTCGGGCCGTTCCGTCATCGTGGTAGGACCGGAACTGAAGCTGCACCAGTGCGGCCTGCCGAAGAAGATGGCGCTTGAACTGTTCAAGCCGTTCATCTATCACCGCCTCGAACAGACCGGCCACTGCACCACCATCAAGCAGGCCAAAGAGATGGTGGAAATGCAGGAGCCCATTGTTTGGGACATCCTCGAAGAAGTCATCAAGGATCACCCGGTCCTGTTAAACCGCGCACCTACCCTTCACCGTCTTGGTATCCAGGCGTTTGAGCCGGTGTTGGTCGAAGGCAAGGCGATCAAGATTCACCCGCTCGTCTGCACGGCGTTCAACGCCGACTTCGATGGTGACCAGATGGCCGTCCACATCCCGCTGTCGCCCGAAGCACAGGTCGAAGCATCGGTCCTGATGCTTGCAGCGCACAACATCCTGTCGCCCGCGTCCGGTCAGCCCATCACGGTTCCCACACAGGATCTCGTGCTTGGTCTGTACTACGTGACCAAGGCCAAGGTCGGCGCCAAGGGTGAAGGCCGTGTTTTCGCCAACATCGAAGAAGTGCTCATGGCGCTCGAAGCCAAGCAGGTTGAAACGCTGACGCCTATCCGTCTGCGCCACACCGGCCCCGTGCTTGACCTGACCACCGCCTACGACGACCAGGACCTGACACACACCGAAGTGGTCGAGTACACGAAGCAATTCATCTCCACCACGGTCGGTCGCGCCATCCTGAACGACGCTCTGCCGGAAGGCATGCCGTACATCAACGGCCTGCTCAAGAAGAAGGGCATCGGCCAGCTGATCAACTACTGCTACCTGAACCTGGGCCTCGAAGTCACGGTGAAGGCACTCGACCGCATCAAGGAGCTGGGTTTCCACTTCGCGACACGTTCGGGTCTGTCCGTCGGCTTGGATGACATGGTCATCCCGGCATCGAAATACACCGTCGTGCACGAGGCCGAAAAGCAGGTTATCGCCGTACAGCAGCAGTACCTTGACGGTGCCATCACCAACGGCGAGCGTGGCAACAAGGTCATCCAGATGTGGTCTGGAGTGACCGAACGCGTCGCCGACGAGATGTTCAACAACATGAAGCAGGCGGACAAGGAAGGAGCCATGAACCCGATCTACATCATGGCCGATTCCGGTGCGCGTGGTTCCAAGCAGCAGATTCGTCAGCTCTCCGGTATGCGCGGATTGATGGCGAAGCCGTCTGGCGAAATCATCGAAGTGCCCATCACGGCAAACTTCCGTGAAGGCCTCACCGTGCAGCAGTACTTCATCTCGACGCACGGCGCGCGTAAGGGCCTGGCCGATACCGCACTGAAGACGGCCGATTCCGGCTACCTGACCCGCCGCCTTGTCGATGTGGCACAGGACGTCATCATCACGGAGTCGGATTGCGGAACGAGTAAAGGCATCTACGTTCACCCGATCATTGAAGCGGGCGAGATCATCGAGCCCCTGCGCGACCGCATCATCGGCCGAGTCACCCTGGAACAGTTCAAGGGCGTCGATGGCAACATCATCGTCAATGTCAACCAGGAGATCGACGAGACCAAGGCGACCGAAATTCAGGCCGCTGGCATCGAGAAGGTCAAGATTCGTTCGGTACTCACCTGCGAATCGAAGCGTGGCGTCTGCAAGCTGTGCTACGGCCGTAACCTGGGTTCGGGCAAGATGGTCGAAATGGGCGAAGCAGTCGGCGTCATCGCTGCACAGTCCATTGGCGAACCGGGCACCCAGCTCACCATGCGTACCTTCCACGTGGGCGGCACGGCATCGCGTGTCAGCGATTCATCCCGCTTGGACGCGAAGAACGCCGGCACTTTGAAGTACATCAACCTGAACACGGTTCGCGGCAAGGAAGGCAATCTCGTTGCCATGAACCGGTCTGGCCAGGTCGCCATCATTGACGAAAAGGGCCGCGAACGCGAGCGTTACCCCGTCGTATACGGTGCGCGCCTGCGCGTGGAAGACGGCGCACAGGTCGAAATCGGCACTGCGATCGGTGAGTGGGATCCTTATACCTACTCGATCGTGACCGAAATCGGCGGCACCATCCAGTTCAAGGACCTGCAGGAAGGCATCACGCTCAACGACGAAGTGGACGAAGTCACCGGCCTGTCGCGCCTGGTGGTTGCGGACGCTCCCGATGAAAAGCGTCAGCCTGCACTGCTGATCAATGGCACGGATGGGTCGAAGAAGCGTTACCTCATGCCTTCGCGCGCATACCTGATGATCGCGGATGGGGAAGAGGTCGTGCCCGGTGACGTGCTCGCCAAGATCCCACGTGAGTCCACCCGTACCAAGGACATCACAGGCGGTCTGCCGCGTGTTGTGGAACTGTTCGAAGCCCGCAAGCCGCGCGAAACGGCCACCATCGCTGAAATTGACGGTGTGGTTCGCTTCGGTGACGTGGTCAAGGGGCAGCGCAAGATCTACATCACTGGCGATAACGGCGAAGAGCGCGAGTACAGCGTCCCGCGGTCCATCTACGTCAACGTGCAGGAAGGTGAGCGTCTGGCAGCTGGCGAAAAGCTGTTTGACGGCCCGCTGAACCCGCATGACGTTCTGGCCGTTCTAGGTGAGCAGGAACTGCAGCGCTACCTGGTAAATGAAATCCAGGAAGTGTACCGTTTGCAGGGCGTTGCGATCTCGGACAAGCACATTGAAACCATCGTGCGGCAGATGCTGCGCTGGGTGAAGGTGGACGAGGTCAACGACACCAACTTCCTCATGGAACAGCAGATCGACCGTTTCCGCTTCGACGCGGAGAACGATCGGGTCAGCAAGGAAGGTGGCCGTATCGCCACCGGCCGTCCGCTGCTGCTGGGCATCACCAAGGCGTCGTTGTCGACTGACAGCTTCATCTCGGCGGCCAGCTTCCAGGAGACGACCCGCGTCCTCACTGAGGCGTCCATCAACGGTGCCGTGGATACCCTCCGCGGCCTGAAGGAAAACGTCATCGTCGGCCGCCTCATTCCCGCCGGTACCGGCATGGAGTACTACCGCAATGTCCAGCTCTCACCGGAACTGGAAGAAGCGGCAGCCAAAATCCAGGCCGAAGTACAGGAAGCGCACGACGCCGAAGAGCGCGAGCTCGAAGCGATGCGCATGGAAGGCGAGCAGGAAGAACTCGCCGCCGCCGAATAAGGACTGCGCAATTAGTGGCACGCGCCTATGGCGCAAAACCAAAAGGGCGGACTCGAAAGAGTCCGCCCTTTATTTGCTTGCTCCTCGACCGTCATCCTGAGCAAAGCGAAGGATCCCTGCGGGTCCTAAACAGGCGACCCGCTTGACACCGTTTCAGCAACAAGGCTAACGAGCGTCAGCCGGCAATTCGCGGATCTTCACGTTGCGGAATGACACGGGAAAGCCATGGTCCTGCAGCAGCAGGTAGCCACTCGCGTCCTGCCCATAGTTGGGATACGCCTTGAACTTGCTCCCCGCCAAAATGGCCTTGAACTCGGGCGAGTCGCGGTCGTACTCCAGCACCTTCACGCCGTTCAGCCAATGTTCGCCATGCTTGCCGCGCACCACGATGCGTGCCGTGTTCCACTCGCCCACCGGCTTTATGGGCTTGTCCTTCGCCGCAGGAATCATGTCGTACAACGAGGCAACGGTGCGGTCGCCATCCTTGCCACGCTTCGCATCCGGGTGCAGCGCATCGTCGAGTATCTGGTACTCAAACCCGACGGGCGAACCATGGCCGTTGTGCCACGGAATCAGGTCCAGGTCCACAAAGTACATAATGCCGCTGTTCGCACCGGGCGATGTCTTGAAGTCCACCGACAGCTCAAAGTTGCCATAGGTGCGGGTGGTAACAATGTCGCCCCCATTGCCCGCCTCCTCGCCCCCCGTCTCCGTCACGGAGATCATGCCATGCTTCACCGCCCAGCCAACCGCAGGAAAGCCACCACCCCGGGCACTCCGCCAGCCATTGGTCGTCTTGCCATCGAACAGCAGGTGCCAACCCTGCACTTTCTCTTGCGCGCTAAGCGTGTTCGGCACCTGCGCAAGACTCGGCAACACCGCAAGCGAAATGGTCAGAACGGCAGCGGCAACAAGTCTTTTCATGTTCATCAGCATATTGCCAAATCCTCCGCGTCGTGTTGATCTAGGCTAATGGATTACGCGGAGATCAACACAATTCGCCAGCAGTTTTTAAGTGGTCAGTGGCCCCAGATGCTTCAATCAGTCTCCATTGATGGACTTCGCGGCTGGGCAGGCGAAGCTGTGAATTTCCGTTTTCCAATAGTTGCAATAGTTGGTGAGAACGGATCAGGCAAAAGCACTGTTCTGAAAGTGGCTGCCAGCGCGTATGGGAACACCGATGAAAGTAAGAGATTCCGTCCGTCTGACTTTTTCGTAAGTACTCATTGGGATCAGATACAAGGTGTCAAACTAAATTACCAAGCCCTACGCGGTACTCAACTGCTGAACTACAGCATCAACAAGCCAAGTGAACGATGGCGAGAATCGGCTAACAAACCGCCGGTTCGTAATGTGTTCTTTTTAGAAATCTCAAGAACTTTGCCGCTAGATGCTTCGGTGGGATACGCAGCCATCGCTCGCAAAACCGCAAGCGTTATTACAGAGGATGTAGTTACTGATCCTTATCGATTGCGGCTTTCACATGTGCTTGGGCGAGAGTACTTAGCTGCTCGTTTCGATACCTCAAATGTCGATGCAAAGCGTCCTGTAGGGCTGCTAACTCGCGAGTGGGGCCAAGTCTCCGGTTTCCACCAAGGAGCTGGTGAGGATACGACTCTGGACTTGGTTCGTATGCTCCAGGGCATTCCAAACAATTCGCTGCTAATCATAGACGAGGTCGAAGCATCTCTCCATCCGAAAGCCCAGCGCCGCTTGATGAGGTTTCTTCTTTGGTTCTCGCGGCAGAAGAGAGTGCAAGTAATCGTATCTACTCATAGCCCTTACATTTTGGAGGAGATTCCCGAAGAAGCGCGGATCATGTTGCTTCGTTCCGGCGCGATAGTGAACGTGATATACGGCATTTCACCGGAGTTTGCGATGAGTCGTCTTGATGACGAGATTCATCCCGAGCTTTTCGTCCATGTAGAAGATCGTGAAGCGGCTTCTTGGATGCGTGAAATTCTGGCGTCGTCGCTGACGACTTCACCTTTCCTGCAGCGGATACAGATTGACGCTGTAGGCGCTTCTAATGTTGTGAAGACTATGCATACACTCGCAGTCGGGAACAAGCTACCGTATAAGGGCCTAGCGGTTCTGGATGGCGACAACCGCGTGGATGGTATTGCTTGCCTTCCGGGAACCCTGGCACCAGAACGACAGATTTTTGCAGATTTGAAGAACCAAGACTGGGCTGACTTGACTGCTCGATTTGGCATTGGTGCTGGGACGTTGTTCACGGCGCTTGATGATGCAATGTTAGAACCTGATCATCACCGGTGGACCGCTCTGATCGGTGACAGAGTGCACAAGAGTTCCAGCAGCGTGTGGGACATACTGGTAAGTTCTTGGTGCGCACACTGTCTTTTAGCGGTTGATCGAGAAGCTCTGCGAGATGCTATCGTCGCGAAAATTGGAGAGAATCCACCAGGTATCTAGAGCTACTCCGGCAGCGGTACGTCATAAGCATTCAGCAACACGCTGATCATGCAGTAGCAGCCGATCAGATAGAACAGTTCGGCGGTGCCGTCTTTGCCGAAGGCGTCGGTGGCGGCTTTATAGGTGGTGTCGTGGAGTTGGCCTCCGTTGCTTAGGCAGGCGGCTACGTCGTAGGCGATGCCTTCTTCGGCAGACAGGTCTGCGGGGCGCTGGCCTGCGGTGATGGTGGCGATCTTCGACTCACTTAGACCCGCGAGCTTTGCGACGCGCTCGTGCGAATACAGTTCATACCGCGAGTTCAGCCGGGCGCCCGTGACCAGGATGGCGACTTCATGAGCGGTCTTCGGGAGCGTGCTGTTCTGTGACAGGGCGGTGAAGACGCTCCACGCCGCCGTGCCGAACTGCGGGAAGTGCAGCATCGCGGGGAAGGGGCCGATCAGCGCGCCGTCCTCACGTTTGGCGATAAAGCCGTGCAGGTGTTTTGCGACGCCTGCCTGCATGCTGTCGTTCAGCGGGCGCTGCTCGGCGGAAAGGTCTGCGGGTGCAATTGGTTCCAGGCGCATAGGTGTGTCTCCTGAACGAATGGATGCACGACCCGGCGCGCAGGGCATCCTGCCGGCGGGTAAAGCCGCGTTCCTTCCACAGCCCCGGAGGCAATCCCAGCGACTGAAGCCTCACGGAGCTTGAGCGCCTCTGCCTAAGCGACCGGGCCTGAAGCCGCACAAAGATGGAGCGCCTGTGCTGCAGGCGACTGGGCCTGAAGCCGCGCCCGAACGAAAGCACCCGGGTCTGGTGAGGGAAGCTGTAAAGCTTCGTGAACGGAAATGATTAATTTCGCGAAACCGTGTGGGGACTACCCGCACTGCCGAGCAGTCGTCCAATCTTGCATGAAGCCTGCCGTCTGCCCTGCGCTCGTTGCCGTGTTCCTTTTTTTCCCCGTCAGCGGGACGACTCAAAGGACATCGAATTCCGGTCCGACAGGGGCAAACCCCACGATCCCCATGTGCAAGCCAAGCGATCTTTCGCTGGGCACGGACGCGGAGAACGGCTCGTTCAACGGCATGTCGCACTCGGGCACACTACTGGTGTTGCGAAATCTTTCTCCCGCGCCGTGCCGTGTGCCGCAGCGGCCCACCATCACCTTTATGGACGGGGCCAAGCCGCTCGATGTGAAGCTGTCCATCCCGGGCGCGCGGTTCATGCATCCCGGCCCGGTGCTGGTGCCGGTCGTGGTAGCTCCCGGTGCCGAAGTGACGTCGCAACTGCGCTGGGTTTCGGGCGAGGTGTACAGTCACAGTCTTTGCGTTTCGCCCACGGCCATCGCGGTAAAGATCGGTGACGAAACACAGCAGGCCGCATTGGGTGCGCACATGTGCGGCGAGCAGGTTACCAGCATCAGCTTTGAGGCGACACCTTTCGCCGCAGATCCAACCTACGCAGGTTGGAAGAGCGCCAACCATAAGTAGGAGAAGGATGGAACACCGCAGCCAAGGTGGCGTCAACTTTCTCGCACCACCCTGTACTTGGCGACGGTCCACAGGCATCCCAACACTATGGCTAAGGAAGAAGTTTCAAACATTTACGGCAAGCCGCGCTTTGGCTTGATTGTCGGCATCTTCGCAGCATCTATCGTTGTGCTGCTGGTGCTGGGCTGGTTGTTTCTGCGGTATGACCCGCTCAAGATGAAGTCAACCAACCTGCACAAGACCGGCATGACGATTGTGTACACGGCCGCGCCCGCAAGGCAGTAGAGACAGGAAAGGGAACGCCTGCGCGTTCCCTTTTCGTCTCCGTTACAGCACCCTTTAGGAATCCGACTTCGGTGGGAACTTCTTGAACATCTTCTCCACGGCGATGTTCAGCCTTCGCGTGTTCTTGTCAGCGTGATGGCTAACCTGCTGGGTGGCAATGCCGCGAAAGACCAGGTGCTTGGTGCGCGTGTCGTAGACATCGACGACCAGCGTTCCAATCGGGATCTGTTCCACGCGCGTCACACTGGGTCCGCCGCCATATCCGCCGAACCCACCAAATCCGCCGCCGTACCCATAGCCGAAGCCGGGTCCGCCCCAGCCGCCGTAGCCCCAGCCAGGGCCAAAGCCGTTGTAGAAGGTGCTGTACTCCTGCTGTTCGCGCACGCTGCCCACGGCGCGCACCGCCAGGTCGCAGCCGGCCTGCACTTCCACCGGCGCTGGACCCTGGTCGGTGCGTGTGCGCAGCGTGCCGCCTGCCTGCCGCAGCGTGGTGTGCGACAGGGTGTAGTTCAGCGCGTCGCGCATGCGGCCTTCGTACAATGGGTCGGCGGAGTGGACGCGGTCGACGCAAAAAGTGTGGAACCGGCTGAAGTCAGCGTGGTGGTCGTAGTCGGTGTGCACACTCTGTGCTGCCGCAGGAATCGCCGCGACACAAAGTGCTATGGCTAATAGCCGGGTGATCGTCAACATGGGGAGACCTCACCTTATTAGACGCATTGCCGTCGCTCCAGCGCACCAGTGCAGGTCGGCTATGGGCTGCGATGGCGTGGCTGATGTAGAGTGTTCAGTGTGAACCCCAGCCCCATCTTCAGCAGTGTGATCGTCCTGTTACTGTTTGTCGGCGGCACTGCCTTTGCAGCCGGTTCCGCAAACATTTCAGGCACCTGGATGACGCAGACTGAGGTGCAGGGAATTGCCGTGAATGAGACCTGCCACCTGGTGCAGGCCACCGACGGCAAGTTGACCGGCAGCTGCGAGACGTCGGGCGGCACCTTCAAGCTAACCGGCACCGTGAACGGAACGGCTGTGAACTTTACCCATCCAGCGGCTTACGGCGGCGAGGATTCGACGGTGTCGTTCTTCGGCAAGCTGGATGACGAGACCTCCGTGAGTGGCTCGCTGGACCTGCAGCCACTAAACGCGGGCGGCTCGTTCGCCATGAAGAAACAGCTGGGCAAGTAAGACTTTAGGAGACGCAATGAAGTATTGGATCGCACTCGCATTTCTGGCAGCGGTACCCGCTATCGCCGCTGCTCCTGACGCCACCGTTGCCGGAACCTGGGCCATTACAGGCGACGTTCAAGGCGTTGACATCGCGGAAACCTGCACCATCGTTCAGCAGGATGTGGTGCTTACCGGTTCCTGCGACACACCCAGCGGCAAGTACGACCTGAAGGGCAAGCTCGACGGCAAGACTGTTTCCTATAGCCATGGCGGCAAGTACCAGGGGTCAGACTTCGTAATTACCTACACGGGCAAGCTGGCGGATGACGGCTCCATTGCAGGCACCATGGACGTTGACCCGTTCAGTGTGACCGGCAACTTTACCGCCAAGAAGGGTACCGCAGCCACGCCGCCACCAGCGGCCTAGCACTGCTTAGAACCGCGCCAGCCCAGCAGCCTGCAAGCCGTTAACTCGGTTTCGCAGGCTGCTTTTCTGCTGTCGTCTGCTTCGGGTGGAACCGAGCGGGTGCGGTCGTGAATACTTCGTTCAGCACCGCTGCGAGTCGCAGGCCTGCCATCTCAAGGCGCTGGTCGATTACGGGAATTGAGCGCTGGTAATAGGCGTCGTCAATGTCGCTTCCGTTCGGTAGCATGGCTGCGTCCGATGCTGTCTTCGACTCGTTGGTCCATGTCGCGGGATCGGTGGTTCCCCCCACCAGCTTCTTTGCCTTGATCTCGTGCTCCAGCCGGGACAGGTACTGCGCCTCGGTGAGTTCTGTGTAGTCAATCAGGTAGCCGTCCCAAACGGCATGCAGGTTGCACTTGCCGGTGCCGCACATGGGTGATCCGAATGCTGTGACCACGATGCCGTTGCCACCCTTTTCCACGCCGGTCGCGTGCATGGGCTGATGGATGTCGCCCACAAAGTGCACCAGGTACTTCAGCGCCAGGGCGTGGTCCACCGGGTCCAGCAACGGATCGCGCAGGCGATCTTCGAAGAACAGGATGCGGTCCGTCGCACAGTCACGCCACTTGTCGTTGCGCGCGCCGGCTTTTACCCCGGGCTGTACCGGGCAGTCACGCTCGCGGTCGTAGACGTCCGAAGCCGGGGGCAGGTCGGTGTAGTGCCAGCCGCCGGTCTGCGTTTCAAGAGGACGGTATTCATCGGCCCATGAAGCGACATCGGCCAGCGATTCGGTTCCAAGCAGCGCCTTGACGTTGCGGCGGGCGGCGGGTGTCAGATGGCTCATCGCAACGCCTGCAACCAACCGGTGGCCCTTCTCCCACCACGCATGGGCGGGATTGGGTGTGACAACGAAGGCCAGGGCGGTCATGGCAACGGCTCTGCGGATCAACGACATCTTCTGCATGACCTCAGCATACTTGCGTCGGGTTACAGTGTCTGTCGTGCTGTGCGGAATCGCGCGCCAGGATGGCGTGCTGCGAGGATGACGACGCAGGTACCGACTGCCTATACTTACTGCGAGGATTTCCAGACATGAACAGGCGTCATTTATTAGCGGGTGGTGCGGCGTTGGCCGCGTCGGCAGCAGCTTCTACCGGGTCTTCGGCAGGGCAGCAAACGGCTGCGACCGGTGGGCGTGAGTACTACCTGATTCGCAAATACAAGCTGAGCAGCGGCCCACAGGCTGCCGTTGCCGGCAAGTATTTTCAGGAGGCGTTGCTACCCGCGCTGGGCCGCATGGGCATTGGCCCCGTTGGCGTCATGAGCGTCACCTATGGCCCCGAAACGCCGACCACGTTCGTGATTATCCCGTCTTCCAACCTGACGCAGTTGACCCAGCTTGATCTGCTGCTGGCGCGTGACGAGGCTTTCACAAAAGCTGCGGCTCCCTTCTGGGCACCTGCGGCTACCGCGCCAACGTTTGACCGTGTGTATAGCTCGCTGTCCGTGGCCTTCGAAGGTTTCCCAAAGCTGATTGCCCCGGCGAAGGGACCGCGCATTCTGCAGCTCCGCACCTATGAAAGCCCAAGCCCGGCGGCGCACATTCGCAAGGTTGAGATGTTCCACAGCGGCGAGTTCGACATCTTCGCAAAGACCGGATCGACCAATGTCTTCTTCGCCGACGACCTGGTTGGCGGCCGCGGCCCCAGTCTGACCTACATGCTGGCCCATAAAGATATGGCAGCGCTTGAGGCAAACTGGAAGGCATTCGCAGCCGACCCCGCGTGGCAGAAGCTGTCCCATGATCCGAAGTTCGCCAGCGAGCCCATCGTGTCCAGCATCGACAACCTGATCCTGACACCTGCACCCTATTCACAGATTTGAGCTTGTTCTTACGTTCTTAGAGGCGCTTCAAGGCGGCTTCTGCACGCCAAAAAGGTAAAAAGCTGCACCATAAAAGGTGCAGCTTTTTGTTTTCTACGCGCGCAGAAAGCAGCTTTTTAGATCGCTTTTCGTACCAGGCTGCGCACCGTTTCACAGACCACGCCATAGACCACGTGGGTGGCCATTTCGCTCCGCTTTTCACGCGGCTCCTGCTCGGTCGGAGCAGCGGCGAGGCCCAGGGCGGGCAACGCACCTTCGTGCGTCACGGTCATCAGGGCGAGTCCAAAAGTAGCACCACCCTTCGCTGTTACCTGCGGATACAGTTCGGCAATGACGCCATATGCCGCGCCAGCGAGTGCACCGAAGGTCCAGTGGATGCTCTCTTCTACAGCTTTCTTGGCAGATGTTTCGATCCTGGGCTGCCCCAGCTTTTCAGCCAGCACGGCGGGTGGCTCCGGCTCGCCGTGGGTACGTGGCGGGTAGAGCTTTTCCGCGGCAGACTTAGCGGCGGTTGCGATCAGACCGCCAATCAGGCCGGCGACCGCGCCTTTGAGCAGGTTTTGCATGGGAGTTGCGGGTGCTTTTACGATCTTTGCCATAGGCACAATGGGACGCCGAGTTGTAAGTATGGGATGGCTCCCTCCCGCTGCGGCCTGCATCGTTTCACGCCGTGGCGCATTTAGAATAGAGGGGCTGGGCAGCCTCTACTTACGCCCCACAGATCGGATCCCATGACAGAAACCACCCCATCCACCATTCGCGACACGGTCATTCTTGGCTCCGGTTGCAGCGGTCTTACGGCTGCCATTTACAC
Source organism: Janthinobacterium lividum (assembly GCA_050954745.1). GTDB lineage: Bacteria > Acidobacteriota > Terriglobia > Terriglobales > Acidobacteriaceae > Terriglobus. The sequence continues at coordinate 24,203 of JBPBQP010000063.1, forward strand.
GGCTCGTGCCAATCTGAAGCCGCTGGTCATCGAAGGCCACGAGCCGGGTGGCCAGCTCTCTATTACGACCATGGTCGAGAACTTTCCCGGCTGGCCCGATGGCGTTCAGGGGCCGGAGTTGGTTGAGAATATGCGAAAGCAGGCGGAGAAGTTTGGCGCCGTGGTTGAGATGGGTCACTTGGTCAGCGCTGACCTTAACAAATCGCCGATCGAGCTGAACTTCTCCGGCAAGACGGTACACACCCGTACCCTGATTGTGGCCAGCGGAGCCAGTGCGCGCTGGCTGGGATTGCCCAGCGAACAGGCGCTGATCGGCCACGGTGTTTCCAGCTGCGCCACCTGCGACGGCTTCTTCTTTTCGGGCAAGGACATCTGCGTCATCGGCGGCGGTGACTCTGCCATGGAAGAAGCCATGTTCCTGACGCGCTTTGCCACCAAGGTTTACCTGATCCACCGGTCCGCCACCTTTCGCGCCAGCAAGATCATGCTGGAGCGCGCCATGGCACACCCCAGCATTGAGTTCCTTACCAGCACCGTGGTGGAAGAAGTGTTGGGCGTGGAAGAGAAAGAAGTGCGCGGCATCCGCATTCGCAATACCGTGACCGACGAAGTGCGCGAGATTCCACTCGCCGGCTTCTTCCTTGGCATCGGGCATATCCCAAACGCCAAGTTCTTTGAAGGCCAGATGGATCTGGACGAAGACGGCTATATCAAGAGCACGGACAACGTCTTTACCACGCTGGACGGCAAAGTGCTGCCCGGTGTGTTCTGCGCGGGAGACGTGCAGGACCGGCGTTACCGGCAGGCAATTACCGCGTCCGGTACCGGCTGCATGGCAGCGCTGGAAGTTGAAAGGTATTTAGAGGAGCACGGTCGCTAACACCGCGCAATGGCAATGCCCAGCAGGGCTGGTTCCGTTTTGGACTCACCCTGCACGCATGTATCGAGTTGCAACAACGCCGTAACATCCGGGGCGCACGAAGCCACGTAAGAATGAGAGGCACAGGGCATCCCCCACTCTGTGTAACGCTCGGAGGCTTCTCCCTGATCTTTGATCTACTTGAGCCGGTGGCGCATGCTGCCGGCTTTCTTGCGCGTGCCGCCTACCGGCATCGCGTAGCCTGCAACGGAAGAGCGTAACCAGATAAGCTGGAAGCATGTCGATTCGAGAAAATCTGGAGCGCGTGCGCGCCCAAATGGCCGACGCCTGCGCCAAGGCCGGACGCGAGCCCTCCTCTGTGCGGTTGATGGCCGTGTCCAAGACCTGGGGACCCCCCGCGCTGGTGGAGGCCTTTGAAGCCGGTCAGCGCCTGTTCGGTGAGAACCGCGTGCAGGAATGGGACCACAAGCAGCAGCAGCTGCACTCGCTGATTGGGGAGCGCATCTCCGAAATGGAGACCCATCTCATCGGCAACCTGCAGTCGAACAAGACCAGCAAAGCCGCGTGGCTATTTACTGCAGTCGATGCCGTGGACAGCGTAAAGCTGGCCAGCCGCCTGAACGATGTCTGCGTGCAGGTGGGCAAGGTGTTGCCGATACTGGTCGAGGTCAAGCTGTCGGACGAAGAGAGCAAGCAGGGCGTGGGCGAATACCAGTTGATGGGCCTGCTGCGGAATCTGCAGGAGTTTGACGGCATCGACGTGCGCGGCCTGATGACCGTGCCGCCCTACACGGACGACGCAGAGGGAGCGCGCCCCTACTTCCGCAAGCTGCGCGAATTGCGGGATGAAGCCATCAGCACCATCGAAGACTTACACCTGCCCGAGCTTTCCATGGGCATGTCGCATGACTTCGCGGTGGCGATCGAAGAAGGTTCTACCTGCATCCGCATCGGGTCGGCAATATTTGGCACGCGCGGTACGGCAGGGGCCGAGGCGGAAGACTAGATCAGCATCCACCCGCAATAATTATTGCGGATTTAGCCGCAGGTTCACTGCGATTGCCGCTGTATTCTTCACCAGCCAGATGTGGACACGACCCTAAAGTGGGTTGCGGTACATCCTGAGAAAGAGCCTTAGAACCAGCACCGCAGCCACTGTGAAGAAGAAGGCGAAGACTGCCAACAGCAGTGCGAGAAACAGCGCAGCCATGCCATGCGTACCGGGGTCGATGACCCTGTGCTGGTCGTAGTAGTTCAGGGTGAGGCGGTCTGCGGTGTACGCGGTGAGTCCGGCGACTACCAGCCCGAGGCATGCGCCCAGGGCCAGGTCCACGGGAAAGCTATCGACCCAGTAGTTCGACTCGATCCTCGTCAGCTTGCGCATGGAATTCGAGTGTCTCACCCTCGGCCAGCACCCGGACGCGGTCAGCCACGCCAGCCTGCTCTGCGGCGGCCATCAGGCGTACCGGCGGTTCTTCCATGGGCTCTTTGCCAAGTGGAAAGGTGCCAAAGTGCATGGGAATCATGGTGGTTGCGGTGCCTAGGTCGAGGAAGATCTGCAAGGCCTCTTCCGGGCTGGTGTGTACGGCGCGGTAGCTATCGGGGAAGTAGGCGCCAATGGGCAGCAGCGCGACGTCAGGCCGTAAGCGCTGGCCGATCTCCTCGAAACCGCCGAAGTACGCGGTATCACCGGAGTGGTAGACGCTGTGTCCCGCACCCTCAATGCCGTAGCCGCCGTAGTGGCGGTGCGTGTCCTTGAACATGCGCGCGCCCCAGTGTTTGCAGGGGGTCAGGGTCACCTGTACGGCTTCTTCCGGGGTGTCGGCGTCGAGCGTAAACGTATCCCACCACTGCAGTTCCGTCACGCTGCGAAAGCCAAGCGTGCTGACCAGGTCCGCCACGCCGCGCGGCACGACCACCTGCGGCGCAACGCCAGTCAGCCGCTTTGCGTGGCGGATGATTGCGCGCAGCGAGGGCAGGTTCAGGTGGTCCATGTGCGCGTGTGTCAGCAGAACCGCGTCAATGGGCGGCAGGCTTTCAATGGAGAGGCCGGGCCTACGCTGCCGGCGCAGCAGGACAAGCCTCTTCGCGAAAACCGGGTCGATCAACAGGTTGCGGCCTGCGATCTGGATCAGGAACGACGAGTGTCCGATAAATGTGATGCCCAACTGATCCGCGAAGACGAGGCGCGGCTCTGAAGTCTGGCCGGCGATGGGCTTGCGGTGACTTTCGCGCACGACGCCAAACAGCTGTTTGAGTTTGCGCCAGACAGACGGATGCGGACGGTTCATGCGCATTTGGATGACAGAAAACGGGCGTGCGATGCGCCTGCCGTGTGTCTCACAACTCCATACAGCGCAGTGTTTCGCAGGATGCATCTGACTGCCAAACCAACGTAGGAGAGCTGTATGTTTCAGCAAATTGACGGGCCACGCGAGCCGATTGCGCCGGACAGCGACCCGGGCCTGCCAGCCCATCATGGCGTGCATTCCATGGAGCAGAGCGTCTGGGCGCACGTACAACATACGCCGCTGGCTTCCATGTGGGACCTGCAGGGTGTGCCGTTCAAAGAGGTCGCAAAGCGCGTTTGGAACGGCATCGATGAAGACAGCCTGTTTGGCCGCGCGTCCCAGCTTGCCTACTCATTTTTCGCGGCAATCTTTCCTGCGCTGATTGCCATGGCGGCCTTGATGGGGATGATCGCCAAGTCGTCAGGCAAGCTCTATTTCGAGCTGCTCGGAAAAATAGGGCAGTTGATTCCACCATCAGCCTTTGAGTTAGTTGCGCAGACCTTCCAGACCACCACCAGCGCCAGCACGCCGGGAAAACTCACCTTCGGTCTGGCGTTCGCCTTGTTTTCTGCCAGCGTCGGTCTTTCTGCCGTGCAGGACACGCTGAACGCCATCTACCGCGTGAAGGAGACGAGGCCGTTCTGGAAGGCGCGACTGGAAGCGATTGGATTGACGCTGCTGGTTGGCGCAATCGTCATTGTGGCGCTGCTGACGCTATCTGCGGGCGATTTCGCCGGTAACCACCTGGAACACCTGTTTCGCGGGTCCTATGTCCTTTCTGTGATCGTGCGGGTGTTCGCCTGGGCGGTGGCATCGTTGCTGATGGTGTTGTCGTTCGAGGTCATGTATTTCCTGTGCCCGGACGTGCCGCATCGCAAGTGGCGCTGGTTTACCCCCGGCAGCGTTCTGGGGCTTATAGGCTGGGTGGCCGGTTCACTGGGCCTCCGTGTCTACCTGCACTACTCCAATAACTACTCGGCGACCTACGGCACGCTGGGCGCGGTGATCATCCTGCTGCTGTGGTTCTACCTGACCGGCGTCATGATCCTGCTGGGTGGCGAACTTAACTCGCAGGTGGAGCACGCTGTTGCGGAAAAACTGCTGAAAAGCGGAGAGTGCCCTATGCCGGCCGTCGAAGCTCTGGCCAAGGTCAAGCTGTAGGAGAGCTCGTGCTACGCAAGTCCGAGCACCTGTTCTGCTGTCACTGGCAGATGGCTTAGCCGTCTGCCAGTGACGTTTGCAATCGCGTTGACGATGGCGGCGGCTGCGCCAGTGATGCCAATTTCGCCGATGCCCTTGGCACCAAGTTCGCTGCCGCGCGAATCGTCTTCCGGGACCATGATGACTTCAATTGTCGGCGCGTCTGCGTTGGTGGGTACGTGCGCCTCTGCGAGGTTTGCGTTGACCCAGGCTCCCAGTTTGGAATCGCGCAGGCTCTGTTCCATGAGCGCGTGTCCGACGCCCCATACCATGCCGCCCAGGAACTGCGAGCGAGCAGTGCGGGCGTTCAGAATGCGGCCACCGGCGAAGGCGCCCGTCATATGCGTGACGCGGACCGAGCCGGTGCAGGTATTGACGGCGACGCGAGCAAACTGCGCACCGAACGACATGCGGGCGTACCTGCTTTTGCCGAAGAGGCGGCCAGCAATCCCCTTTGCCTCAATGCTGGCCTTACCAGCACGCTGCAGAAGGGCAGCTGCGTCGTCTCGGCGTGCCGGTTCAAAGCGGTGTTCAAGCCGACCCATGCGGAAGACGATATCGCGCAGCGGGCAGCCGTGCAGCGGACTTCCGCGATCCACACGCGCAAGCCGAGCGAGCCGAGTGCTCAGTTCACCCACGGCCTCCAGCAGGGCCGAGCCGACGGAAAGCGACGTTGAGGAACCGGCAGAGAATGCGCCGAATGGCAGATCGGTGTCGCCGATGGAGATCTGGATGCGGTCGAGCGGCAGCTGCAACGCCTCTGCGACCACTTGCGATAAGGATGTGATGGCACCCTGGCCGATCTCCTGCGTGGCGGATTCGGCAAGGACTGTGCCGTCGGCGCGAAAGGTAACGCGGGCGGTCGCAGGGAAGTGGTTGGTGGGGTACGCGGCAGTGGCCATGCCGTAGCCGATGCGTTCGACGCCCTCCCACTCCGCGCTTTGGGGCGTGCGGCGGTGCCAGCCGAAGCTTTCCGCGCCCTGCCGGTAGCACTCCCGCAATGACTTGCTGGAGTACTCCTTGCCGCTTTCCGGGTCGGTTTCCGCATAGTTGTGCAGGCGCAGCTGGATGGGGTCCATGCTGAGTTTGCCCGCAAGTTCGTCCATGGCCGTCTCCAGCACAAACTGGCCGGGGGCGGCACCGGGGGCACGCATCCATCCGGGGGCGTTGGTATTCAGGCACAACGCGCGGTGCGCAATACGCAGGTTGGATACCGCGTACAGGTGCGAGGTGACCTCTCCGGTCGGCTCCAGAAAGCTGCCGGTAACGGAGGATTGCAGGTCGGCATCCTGTTGAAGACTGGTTAACCGACCATCCGCATTCGCGCTCAGGCGCAGGCGGATGGACAGGCCGCCGCGGTACGGCATCTGGCTGAAGGTCTCCTGCCGAGAAAGTACGAGCTTTACCGGCTGGCGCAGCAGCCGTGCGGCCATGGCGGCCAGCATGGTGTGATTTGCGCCGCCCTTGCTGCCAAAGCCGCCGCCCACCAGCGGTGCAATCACGCGGATGCGGCCTTCGTATTCTTTGCCCACGGCGACCTGCGCGACGATGCGCAGAATCTTGTCGGTGTGGCCGATCTCAAAGGCCTCTGCCAAGGCAATGGCATCGCCGTAGACGAACTGCGTGGAGGCGACCACGGTCAGCCGATTCGCGAGGCCGTCTTCCGGGTGCCAGTGCGCGATGGTGACACCGGGTTCCAGGGCGTTGTGGTGCGCGGGTTGCAGCGTGAACGTGCGGTCGACGCGGATGGCGCTGTCGGCATATGCCGCCTCGGGATCGCCGCGCTCAATCTTTGCTTTGCTACCCGCACCGACCTTCTTTACCGGCTTTGCTTTGGAAAGGTTCGCCTCAAAGTCGAGCAGCGCAGGCTGCGGCGAGTAGGTTGCCCGGATCAGCGCGGCGGCGTTGGTGGCGATCTCGAAAGAGTCAGCCACCACCAGCGCGATGGGCTGGCCATGGTAGCGAACGTCGCTGTCCTGCAACGGCAGGTACTTGGTCTGCTCGCTGCTCAGCAGGGAGTTCACCGGCTTCAGGCTCGGCGCATTCGCCGGCGTCATGACCAGCCGCACGCCGGGTAGCAGCTCCGCTGCAGCGGTGTCCAGGTGCAGCACGCGGCCGAATGCAATGCCCGCGGGCACCACGGCAGCGTGCAGCATGGCCGTGGGTGGTTCGCCCGGGTGCAGGTAGCGCGCAAAGCTGTTCACGTCGGCGGTGTACAGCCCTGTGCCTGTGACCTTGGCCCTGCCGTCGACACGAACGGGGGCCTTTGCTGGATCCATCTGCTGCATGGTTCGGGTGCTTCCTCACTTTGCTGGTGGCTACGCGTTAGATGAACGCGGCATGGCTGCCCGGTGCAACACGGTGCAGGACAGCAGCGGGTTAGACTGCTCCTCAC
>JBPBQP010000064.1:0-26820 GCA_050954745.1 Janthinobacterium lividum
TATTCCAGCATCTAGTTGTGATCAGCGCGCCACTTTGGCGCTCCTTGCAGCGTGACCCATGCAAGGAGTGCTATGCACCGTACAGGAAATCGTCTGCTCGATTGTTTGTCGCCGTCACTCAGTGGCGGCATCGTCAAAGCCTCCAGGCCAATCGATCTACCATTGCGCTTTTCTCTTCTAGTCGCAGGGGAAGTACCCTCATCGCTCTACCTGTTGACCCAGGGCGCAGCCTCCACCGTAGTTTCCATGGCAGAGGGTGGCTCTGCCGAGGTAGGCATGGTTGGCAATGAGGGACTGGTGGGTGCCGCATCCCTTTTGGGGCCGGCCGCTGCCCAATCCGACACATTCATGCAGCTTGCCGGGTCGGGTTTAAAAGTCCCGATGAAGTTTATGCACGATCTGTTTGAAGAGTCCCAGGAAATGCGTACCCACGTGCTGCAGTTTCTGCAGGTCCAGATCACCATCAGCGGCCAACTCTCCGCATGCAATCGCCTCCACGAAGCGGAAGGTCGACTGGCGCGCTGGTTGTTGACCGCGTCGGATATTTCACAGTCTGAAAAGCTGGGCCTTACCCAGGAGTTCCTGGCGCAGATGCTTGGCAGTCAACGCACCACCGTCGCCCTGGTGGCGGGCGGCCTGCAGCGCAGTGGCTTCATCGACTACAGCCGCGGGACGGTCCGCATACTTGACCGGCCGGGTCTCATGAGCGCCGCCTGTGCGTGCTATGAAGTAACCCGAAAGGCAATTGCGACGCTGTACGTGTAGGTACACCGGAGATGTATATGTGTTGTGTATCTAGCAGACGCTTTGTCGTGATCCGATAAGAATCAGGCCACTGACGCTTAGAGGTTCTTATATGGATGCACTTGTTACCCGTAGTTGCGGGGTGCTTTTATTTGGGCATGAAGCCAGCCTGCTGTCGTCTCGAAAGTGGCTGCTCGCAAGGCTCGAGTGTCAGTGCATTACGGTCAGCACGCTGGCAAAGTACCGGCAGGAGACCCTGCAAGGCGATCTATACCTGGTTATTCTGTGTCAGACGCTCACTTCGGACGAGGGTGTGTCTGCGTCGGCGTTTGCTGCAGAGCACCTGCCGCACATTCCGCTGCTGGTCATGTTCAGCCGACACTTTGGGTATGAACCAAACCAGCATTACGTGTTGCTGGATGCCGCGTCCGGGCCGGATGCTTTCCTGCAGACCACGAAACGCATGCTGGCACAGGCCCCGGTGCGCGCGGGCAGCACCACCTAAACGCCCTTTTTCAGCGGCTCCCAGATGAACTTGTGCACCTGCAGCGACAGCCTTGCGGGCAGGCCGTCTTCCAGCATCCAGGTCACCAGGTCGCGCGCATCCAGCTCCATGTTGTCGGCGGTTCGAAAGGGTGAAGGCTGCTGCACAAACGCGGGTGACAGCAGGATGCCGCCGAGTGTTCCGGCTTCGATCTTTGCCGTGAGGTGTTCACGAATGAAGTCGCGCGCAAAGTCGTAATCGGCGCGGTCGCGCAGTACGAACTTGACCTCATCCCGCGCGGTCAGCGTGTCGAGATTGCTCATGCGGAACGAGCCAAAGGCAGGTCCGCTGCCGGGACACTTTACGTCGACAATCTTGTGCACCGCGGATGGCACTTCGTGCAGGGCGCGTTCGCCGCTGGTCTCGATCATCAGCGTGTAGGCGACGTCCGGATCGGCCAGCAAACGCTGCATCAGCGGCAGCAGTTCGCGCTCGTGCAGCATGGGTTCGCCGCCGGTAAACTCCACCAGCCTGCACGGTGCCAGCGCTTGGATCTGCGCGACCACCTCGTCTTCCGTGAACGGTTGGCCGCCCGTGAACGTATAGGTGGAATCGCACCACGCACAGCGCAGGTTGCACCCGGCAAACCGCACAAAAATGCACGGCATGCCGGTAAAGGACGACTCGCCCTGGACGGACTTATACAGTTCAATCAGTCGCATGGCAGTTACTCGTAGTAAGTGGCCTGCGACGTGTCGGTCTCGAAGATGGTGCTGGACTTTACACGGACACGGTCGCCGGTGACTGCCGATAGCTTTTCGTTGGTCTTGTCGAAGAAGTACTTCGCCAGGTTTTCCGCCGAGGGGTTCAGCGTGGTGAAGGGCTCCAGGTCGTTGATCATCTGGTGGTCCAGGTAGTTGACCACGGGCTTCAGGATGTCCTTCAGGACTTTGAAGTCGAGCAGCAGGCCGTTGCTCTCAAGCTGCTTCCCGGTCAGCGTCACCAGCACGCGGTAGTTGTGGCCGTGCGGATTTTCGCACTTGCCCTGGTACTCGCGCAGGTAGTGCCCGGATGAGAAGTGGGCTTCTACGGTTACTTCAAACATGTCTGATTTCCTTGCGCGCCGGGTGCACCGTTCTGGACCGGGCGCGTTTCTTCCAGTTTACGGGAGCGGGTCTTTACGGGGGGTGCGTTTGCTCTTCTGCGCCGCCAGCTTTTCGCGGTCGCGGCGCGCCAGGTACTCGCGCCGAACGCCTGCCTGGCCACCGGGGGTGCGGCGATCGGCCTGCTCAAACATGGACTGCAGCACGCCCAGAAGGGCAACAAACAGCGCAATCAGCATGAGCACAATGCCGATGGTGCGCCAAAGGCTGGCGTCCGCAGGTGCACCCGGTTCGTGGGCCAGGCCGGTTAGCGCGACCACGTACGACAGCGTGGAGAAGAAGAGCAGCGTGCCCGCGAGAATGTAGAGGTTGCGGCTGAGCATGGTGAGTTCTTAGAGCAGGCCTGAGCGAGGGTCCTGCAACTGGTGCGCAGACTGCCGCAGGATCGTTGCGGCTAAGGGCAGCGCGAAGAAGACTGCGGAAAACACCACGGTCGAGGCAAGATCGTTGCGGTAAAAGGGGAGGCCGGCGACGTAGCACTGGCCCATCCCACCGGCAGAGTGCGGATACATATTGCCACGCAGCCAAACCATGCCGTTACTCAGCAGGAAGAAACCGGTGGACGACGCAACCGCTGCCAGGCAGGCGCGCACGATGTTGTGACGCCGATGCAGCAACGCCGAGGCACCCAGGCAAACCGCGCCGTACCAGATCAGCGTGGGCAGGTATGCCGCCAGGTGGAAGGGGTAGCCGTACGCGTACACGGTCAGCCAGTAGTCCGTGGCAGCCAGCAGTGCCACGGGCAGCAGCGCCCAGGCACGGTGACCACGTCGCAGGCTCGCACCGAAAAACAGCACACCCGCGCCGACCAGCGTCACGTTGGCACCGGTCATGTGCAGCATGTGGGGCACGAACCGGCTCAGAATCGCGATCAGCAGCACGAGGAAAGCCATACCTCATTTTCACACACAGCTATGTGCGCGCAGGTCGATGTTCAGCGCAGGCGCTGTTCCGCATCGCCCACAAAGGTGCGCACCACGCGACGTTCGTCGTCGACCCAGGCCTGTGCCCCCAGGGTCGGTTTGGAGGAGTCGCCAAGGCCGATGGCGTTGTAGCGGAAGCGAAGATCGCTGAACTGCACCACGTGCAGCCTGCGTTCGGCGGGCGACAGGTCCATTTCGGGGTGTACGTCACCGGCCAGCCCCTCGTCGATGACCATGGGAAACTGCGACCAGTCCAGGTAGATCTGGCCCAGCCAGCTGTGCTTTGCGGCCAGGGTTGAGAGGGTTGTCTGCGGCTTGGCGTAGATCTGTTGCGGGTCCGTCTGCAGAATGCCGGTGCGGGTGTCGACGGTGCCTGCCTGGAAGTTGAGCGGCGTCTCGGCGATAGCGTGCCACTGGTATGGGTTGATGGGGTAAGGGTCCATGGATGTGCGCAGGGCCGGGCCGCCGCGTAGTTCCTGCGCACGCAGCAGGGTCAGCGCGTCGCCCCGCTGCAGGCCGCGGAAGCCCCAAAGTACCACCATCAAAAGCAGCGCGGTAATTGCCAGGCCGCGACCGCCGTGCCGCGTGCGGTCGATGCCGATTTCGCGGTTCTGCAGCGAAAACAGGAAGGGCAGCAGCAGGGCCAGGCCAAGAACCAGCAGCAACAGCGGCTCCACGATGAAGACCAGTTCGCCCGCATACCAGTGCGGGTTCCACGGTGCAAAGGGCCGAACGCCGTAGTTGTTCGTCCAGTCCAGCAGGATGTGGCTCAGCAGGGCGAGCAGTGCCATGCCGCCCAACTCCAGCCATCGTGTGGGCGCGGGTTCGTCGCGCGATCGTCGCTTTTTCCAGGTTCGTCGCAGCCGGTGCAGCAGCCAGAAAATCAGCACAACAAAAGCAGCCTGCAGCGGCAGCGACCACAGGGCATGCGTCCATCCACGATGGTGCTGAAAGTAGACCAGCGGCCCGCCCAGGCGGTAGACGTAGTCGGCATCCGGCAGTTCGGCTGCGACCACGCAGGCGGCGGTGGCGTAGCGTGCGCGTGCCGGAAAGCCGCAGGCGCGGGCCAGGCACGCGCCGGTCAACATGTGTGTGACGGGTTCCACGGGTGAAGCATACACGGCGGGGTCCAGGCGGGCGTCCGGAACTTGGCGGTGTTTTGTCCCGGACATCGACATCGATACGCGCAACACCCGAGTCATTGGTGCATCCACAGACCGGCACATCCTAAACTGGCAGCTATGTCCCGGCAGGCCTCACCGCAGCAGCAGATCGACGACTTACGCAAACAACTCGTCCACCACGAGCACCTGTATTACGTGCTGGACGCGCCCGAAATTACCGACGCGCAGTACGACCGGCTGATGAACCAGCTGAAGGCGCTGGAAGCGGAGCACCCAGAGCTGGTCACGCCCGATTCGCCCTCGCAGCGCGTCGGCGGCAAGCCAAAGGATGGCTTCGCCAAGGTGGCCCATTCGCGGCCCATGCTGTCGCTGGACAACGCCTACAACGAGGCGGAACTGCGTGCCTGGGCCGACCGCGTGCGCGGCTCGCTGCACCCCAATGACGTACTGGAATACGTCTGTGAATACAAACTGGACGGCCTGTCGCTGGCCCTGCATTACAGCGATGGTGCGCTGAAAAGCGGCCTGACGCGCGGCGACGGTTCCGTGGGCGAGGACGTGACCAGCAACGTGCGCACCATTCGCTCGGTGCCGCTGTCTGTCTCCGCGGACAAGCTAAAACAGGCAGGTCTACCAACCGAGTTTGAGGTACGCGGCGAAGTCGTCATGCCGCAGGCAGCCTTCGCAAAGATGAATGAGGAGCGCGAGCGGGCAGGGCAGTCGCCCGCGGCCAATCCGCGCAATGCCGCTGCCGGGACCATCCGCACGGTGGAGCCGAGCGTCGTGGCGCAGCGCCGCCTGGATTACTACGCCTACTTCCTTTTGAAGGACGGTGAGTTCCTGCTGCCTACCCAATCCGGCACGCTGGACGCGCTGGCAGCGGCTGGCTTTCGTACCAATCCTCATGCGCGCACCGTGAGTGACATCGACGCGGTACTGGCCTTTATCGCCGATGCGGACACAAAGCGCGACAGCCTCGGGTACGAGATTGACGGCATCGTCATCAAAGTCAATTCGCTGGCACAGCAGCGGCGATTGGGTTTCACCGGCAAGGCTCCGCGGTGGGCCATTGCGTACAAGTTTCCGGCGCGCGGTGCCGTGACGCAATTGCTCGATGTGCTGTTCCAGGTGGGCCGCACCGGCAAGCTGACACCCGTGGCCGCGCTGGCGCCGGTGGGCATTGGTGGCATCACCGTGACGCGTGCGACGCTGCACAACCCGGATGAGATTGCACGTCTTGGTGTTCGCATTGGCGACTACGTTGCCGTTGAACGTGGCGGCGACGTAATCCCGAAGATTACCGAAGTAGTCGAAGACGCGGCGCATCCGCGCGGTTCGCGCGAGATCATCTTTCCGACGCATTGCCCCAAGTGTAAGGAGCCGGTGCTGCGCGAGGAAGGCGAGATCGATTTCCGTTGCGTCAATGCAAGCTGTCCGGCACGCCTGAGTGAAGAACTGCTGCACTACGCATCGCGCGGCGTGATGAATATCGAGGGCCTGGGCGAGGCGATGGTGGCGCAGTTGTTGGGCCATCCCCTGAACGATCCAGTGTCGCTTTCGGTCGACGAAACGGCAACACCAGAGCAGGCCGCAGAGGCCACCACGGAAGAGCCCACACGCTCGGCGCTGGTCCATACCGTCGCCGATTTATACCGGCTGACGGAAGCGGACCTGCTCGGCATGGAGCGCGTCGGTCCAAAGACTGCGCAGTCCCTGCTGCAGCAGATTGCGCGCTCAAAAACAGCGCCGCTCTACCGCGTGCTGCTGGGCCTGGGCATACGCCACGTGGGCGAGCGGACCGCGCAGGACCTGGCCAATACCTTCGGCAGCATGGACGCGATTATGGAAGCGGACGCCGAAACTCTGGTGCAGGCAGAGGGCATCGGCCCTATCGTCGCGGCGACCATCTTTGAGTTCTTCCGCATCGACAAGAACCGCGCGCTGGTGGAAGATCTGCGCGATGCCGGGCTGCAATTCACCGCAGAAAAAAAGGTACTCGGCACGGCGCTGGCAGGCCAGACCTTTGTGTTGACCGGCACGCTGCCCACCCTGACCCGCGACGAAGCCAAGGCCCGCATCGAAGCCGCCGGTGGCAAGGTTTCCGGGGGCGTGTCGAAGAAGACATCGCACGTGGTGGCCGGGGAAGAGGCAGGCAGCAAACTGGACAAGGCGCGCGAACTCGGCGTCAGCGTGCTGGATGAACAGGCTTTGCTCGACCTGCTGGGCTAGCTTCTTTGCACACGTTTATACCCAGGGAAGTTTCTTCCGGTAACGGGCAGATGGGCGGCTGCATGGGAGAAACCTTCCCCTTGCCAGCGCCTGCTGGCAGGCCTAATCTTCTCTTCGAAGCGAAGGAGATACAACATGCGCCTGTTTAAAGTCATGGTGATTCTTGCCGCGGTTCTCGACGTTGCGATGTTTCTGCAAAGCCCCTCCTCCCCTCTTAGCGCCACCTCTCCCACGCAGGTCGTCGGCTACACCGCAGACAACGTGTACGCGCCGATAATGAACACGCGCCCGTAGCGGCTGACTTCGAAACGCGACCCTGTTGCATGCGGCTACACTGGTTGCGTTCCTCGGGAGTTGTTTATGCGTCGTGCTGTGTGCCTTGGTCTGTGTGCGTTTTCGCTGGTTGCCGGTTGCCTGTTTGCGGGAGCGCAGTCCCCGGCGTCTTCCTCTGCAGAACCTGTGGCCAGTGATCCCATCCTGCTGAAAGCGCCGGAGACACTGACTCCTGTTGAGATAAAGCGGTTGCAGGGTATGGCGGGCGACTACGCAAACCTGCAGCGCTACCGCACCGCCAATGCTGCTTTGTCGCCCGCCATGGAGCCGGGCCGTGTGGTCTTCTTTGGCGACAGCATCACGGATGCATGGGGCAACGGAGCAAACGCAAAGACGTTCTTTCCCGGCAAGCCATACCTCGACCGAGGCATCAGCGGCCAGACCACGCCGCAGATGCTGATCCGCTTTCAGCAGGATGTAGTCGCGCTGAAGCCTGCGGCGGTACTCATACTGGCGGGCACCAACGACATCGCAGGCAACACCGGCGTCTCGTCGCTTGAAATGACCGAGGACAACTTTCGCTCCATGGCTGCCATCGCTGCGGCCAATCAGATCAAGGTCATTATGGCCAGCGTGCTGCCTGTGGACGACTACGCATGGCGTCGGGGCCTGCATCCCGCAGAAAAAGTACGCACCCTGAACGCCTGGATGAAGACCTTTTGCGCTGCGAACGGTTGCACCTACCTGGATTACTACACCGCCCTGGCCACCCCGGAAGGCGCGATGAAGCCCGGCACCAGCAAGGACGGCGTACACCCCACGGCGGAGGGCTACGCGATCATGGCTCCGCTGGCGCAGGGCGCCATTGAACACGCGATGGCTCCTCGCTGATACTGGTCGCAGGGTATCTCCGCTGGTTCTTCAGCAACGGTGTCCTTGCCTGCTATGGTCAGGTGTGATGATCCGCTCCATCAGTACCCATGTTTTTCTGCTGCAACGGCTGCACGCTGGCCTGCTGGACGCCATGGTAGCTGGGGGAGCGCAGTCCATTGAGCTGTTCGCTGCGCGCCATCACTTCGACTACGCCGACCGGTCGGAAGTAAAAGAGATTGCCAAATGGTTCCGCAGTAATGATTGCCGCGCCACGTTGCACCAGCCCATTTTTGATGGCAGCGCAAGGGGTGGGTCCGACTGGAGCAAGCATGTACCGCCTTCGATCAACCTGATCGAAGTCGAGAAGACCCGTCGCATCGACGCCATGGATGAAGTAAAGCGAGCGCTGGAAGCAGCGGAACAGATCGACATCGACAGCATCGTCCTGCACCTGGGCACGGTCAACGATACCTGGAGTGAACGCACGCTGGACCTGTGCATGACTGCGGTCGAACACATCAAGGCATTTGCGCACCCGCTGGGGGTAAAAACGCTCATCGAAACCCTGCCCAACGAGGTCACCACGCCCGAACACCTGATGGAGATGCTGCGCATTGCGCACCTGGATACCGTCGGCGTGTGCCTGGATGTGGGACACATGAACCTGCACGGTATGCCCGGGGTGGCAAAGGCGTTTGAACTGCTGGGCAGCCGCGTGAAGCAGGTCCACCTGCACGACAACGGCGGCGAAAAGGATGAGCACTGCTGGCCGGGCGAGGGCACCATCGACTGGGAAGCCGTACGCACCGGTATAGCGGCACTGAAGCAGGCACCTGTGGGCACGCTGGAGATTCGCTACCAGCCCGAACTGGATGCGAAGTTCGTCAGTGAACGTGCGGCAAAGGCCTTCACGTTGCTGGAACACCCTCTGAAATCAGTCGTTAACGCGTGTTGGTGAAAAGCGACGGCGTGCGGTCCTGCGCGTCGCTTTAGCATGTCCGCGAACCACTCAGTCACCCTTGATAAGACTTGGCCGAATGCGGATGAATTCTCCGCGTCGCTGCGGCACTGTGTCCGGAATGGAACGATTCACCCGCTTCCAGAGCGCGGCGTGGATTATTTTTGACAAATGTATGCGCAGTCATGTAAATTGTTGCTGGAAACTCCGACGCAACCAGGAGATTCACATGCGCTCTCTGCTTCTTGCAACTGCACTCTGCCTTCCTGCCCTCGGTTCCGCACAGGCCGTTCACACCGGCGTCTCGCACATGGTAGCCCTTATGGATGCGCCCGAGTTCGCCTTCCAGGGTGGCGCCATCCGTGCCGGTTTCCCCCGCGTATTCTCCGGCATCGTTGCCCCCGTCCGCCTCACGGGTGTAGAGCTTGCGCCGTCGGGCCTGCCCCTGCCCCGTGGTGAAGCGGTGGTGGAATACACCGTGGATGCCGCCGGTATTCCCAAGGACGTGCACGTCGTGAAGCCGTTGAGCCTGGCCGTGGACAAGCGGCTGGTAGAAGCCGTTAGCCGCGTCCGTTACACGCCGGGCACGCTGGACGGCATGCCGGTAGCCGTACCTGTCACACTGCACATCGCCTTCGCGCAGTAAAAGCTCCTCCCCCAGACTTCGATCGAGTGGCCTTTTCGTCGGGAGGCCTCTCAGGCAATGTCGCCCAATCGTGGGCGGCTTTTTGCCGTTCCGGCTCCACCTTCAGATCGCAGCGCCAAGTCGCTACACTGGTGCTGGTATGGCTACTGAAACGAACCCCTCCGCCCCCGTCACGTCCATTGCAAACATCGGCTCGCATGAGGGCCAGGCGGTCACGCTGCGCGGCTGGCTGTACAACTTGCGTGCCAGTGGCAAGCTGCTGTTTCCCATCTTTCGTGATGGCACCGGCACCATCCAGGGCATTGTGCCAAAGGCCGCGGTGCCAGCCGAGGTGTTTGAGACGCTAAAGGCTTTGCAGCTGGAATCCAGCGTGATTGTGACTGGCGTGGTGCGTGCGGATGCGCGTGCGCCCAGCGGCTTCGAGCTCGACGTGCAGGACCTGCAAGTGCAGCAGGCCGTCAGTGCCGACGATCCATTCCCCATCACGCTGAAGGAGCACGGCCCCGACTTCCTGATGGAGCGTCGCCACCTGTGGATGCGCACGCCGCGCCAGTCGGCTATTTTGCGCATTCGCGCCACCATCATGCGTGCCGCGCAGGAGTTCTTCGATACGCAGGATTTCACCCGGACCGATCCGCCCATCCTGACGCCCGCCGCCTGCGAGGGCACCAGCGAACTGTTCGAGATGAAGTACTTCGATGAGGGCAACGCCTACCTGACGCAGAGCGGCCAGCTGTACATCGAGGCCACGGCACTCGCGCTGGGCAAGGTCTACAGCTTTGGCCCGACGTTTCGCGCGGAGAAGTCGAAGACACGCCGCCACCTGACCGAGTTCTGGATGATCGAGCCGGAAGTAGCCTATGCCGATCTGGACGACCTGATGCGGCTGGCCGAGGATTTCCTGGCCCACATTGTCGTGCGTGTGCTGGAGAAGCACCGGGTTGACCTGAAGACCATCACCGGCGGCGACGAAAAGGCTGCCAAGCTCGAGAACATCAAGGCACCGTTTCCCCGCGTCAGCTACGACGAAGCGCACGCGATGCTGGAGAAGGCCTTCAGCGAAGGTCTCATCGAAAAGCCGCATGAGTATGGCGATGACTTCGGCGCGCCCGACGAGACCTACATTTCAAACCAGTTCGACAGGCCCGTGATGGTGCACCGCTACCCGGCCGTGGTGAAGGCGTTCTACATGCAGCCCGACCCGGCGGACGCGACCAAGGCGCTGTGCGTCGACGTGCTGGCACCGGAAGGCTACGGCGAAATCATCGGCGGCTCGCAGCGTGTGGACGACTACGACCTGCTGAAGGAACGCATCCTGTCGCACGACCTGCCACTCGAATCGTTCCAGTGGTACCTGGATCTGCGCAAGTACGGCAGCGTGCCGCACAGCGGCTTCGGCATGGGCATCGAGCGGTGCGTGGCGTGGATCTGCGGTTTGGATCACGTGCGCGAAACGATTCCATTCGCTCGGACCTTGAATCGGATTTACCCTTAATTCGCGCAAGGCAAAGGGCTCCCACGTAAGGAGCCCTTTTACTTTGCACGAGCTACTTAGTAACCGTTCAACGCACCAATGTGCCGCTTCACAATCAGGTCCGTTTGGTGCGCGAAAGTTTTGAAGTTGCTTGAGCCTTCGTTGGCTTCCTTTGCAAACAACTTTTCGTCCTTGTCATGGATGCTCTTCATATCTGCGATGTAGGCTGCATCGAAGGCACTCGCTGAGACGGCTTTCAGTTTCGCCAAGCGCTGCTGAAACTCTTCGTTGAGCGTAGGCGCGACGGGGATGCCGGTGGCCGCGGCAATCTTCTTAAGGTTGGCGCCGACGCCTTCATGGTCATGTACTTCTGCAATGGCGAGGTTTTTCACGTCGGGCATGGTGGCGTGCAGGGCCGCGTACTTGCTGGCTTCCACTTCATACGCGCCGCCCTGGGAGACGTTGCCCACGAAAACCTTGTCGACGGCAGATGCTGGTTCTGCACCGAATGCAGCGAAGGGTAAAGTGAGCGCAACCATTAGAGTCGATGCGAACGCGAGCGTCTGAACTTTCATGTGGATCTCCTGTGCGCGGTATTTAACGCAGCCTATTGCACTTGGATGCGAACCGCATCAATCCAGGTCTTCGATCGCTGATCTGTGAAGCTGATGCAAGTAATGGGCGAACTGTGTCCGCTTACGGCTGGACGTAGAAGCCGGTGCGGGCCTGCACGATCAGCTTTTTATCCTTTGTTCTCAGTTCCAGCTTGTGGAAGCTATTTGCCTGCAGGTCGGGTGGGGGCGTGTAGCCGAGTTCGTACTGGGTGCGCAGGTCAGTGGCGATGGCTTCGTAGATTTTCTTCAATGGCGAGCCGCGCTCGACGGTGTAGACGTGGCCGCCGGTCGCTCCGGCAAGCTTCTTCAGCAGTGCTTCCCCTGGGTCGCCGCCGCCTGCCGGCGTGCTGAAGCTGATGCCGTTGGGCCCGGTGTAGGCGCTGTACAGGATGGCGTAGACGGGAACGTTGGCGCGCTGCGCCTGCTCAATGGCCTGATCCAGCGAGGCCCTGCTGCCGTTGTCGCCACCGTCGGTCAGCAGGATGATGGCTTTGCGGCCCTTCTCTTTCGAAAGCACCTTATCGGCGATGTTGTAGACGGCATCGTTCAGGCGTGTTGTGCCGGCGGCGGCGCTGTTCTGGCCGAGTTGCGTGAGGGCCAGATGCAGATGAGAAACCGAATTGGTTAGGCCCATTAACTGCAGCACGCGCGCGTCCACCTGCACCAGCATGGCGCGATCTTCCGGGCGGGTCAGCATGCTCTCGAAGAAGATGTCGCTGGCGCGCCACTCGTCGCCGATAAAGGTGCGCTGACTGCCGCTGACATCGACCAACAACGCCAGCGTCAGCGGCAGGTCAGAACCGACGGAGAAGTAGCGGATCGGCTGCTCCCTGCCGTCGGCTTTCAGGGTGAAGTCGTCCCTGGTCAGTTCGCCCTGCGGCTCGCCGGTTTTGTTGCGCACGACTGCGGAGATTTCGACCGTGCGCGTGGTGACGCGAAGCGTGGTGACTGCGGGTGCGGCGTCAGACGATGCGGTTGCAGGCGCTTGCTGCGCGCGGCACAGTGCGCAGAGCAGTAACCCTGCCAGCCACCACGACCTGTGTACGCCGCTGCTCACCCAAAGTCCTCCGGCCGGTCCGATGCTACGCCGAACGCGTGCTCCAGCGCCATGCCTGCCTGTGCCAGCACGCCCTCTTCAAACAGTCTGCCGATCAGCGTAACCCCGTGCGGCACGCGGCGTGGTGGGCTGAAGTGGGGCAGCGGATGATGCGGGTCGGGAGCCCAGTCGCTGCGGGCTTCGCTTACCTGCACAAAGCCGGCGCGCAGCGTCAGCGAGGGGTGGCCGGTAAAGTTGCTGATGACCATCATTTCGTCGCGTAGGGACGGCACCAGCAGCAGGTCCACGTCGCGCATCAGGCGCTGCATTTCCATGGCGACTTTGCGGCGCATGCGGTCTGCCTGTACCAGGTCGACAGCGGAAAGGAAGCGCGCCTGGCGAAAGCTGTTGGGCCACGCGTCCGGCGACTGCACCTTCAATTCGCGGTCCCGGTGCGACAGTGTCAGCTCCTCAAAGGCTGCGGCGGCCTCGGCAAACAGGATGACGTTCAACGAGTCGTACGGCCAGTCAGGCAGCGTCACTTCAACGGCCTGCATGCCCAGCGAGCGCACGGTGTCCAGCGCGGCGCGGTCCACGTCGGTGGCGGGTGCCGTCTTCATCCAGGCAGGGAAGTAGCCGACGCGCAGCCCCTTTACGGGTGTGGAAGCGTCGAAGACCAGCGGCTGGTCCACGCTGGCGACATCGCCCGCATCGAAGCCGCGAATGGCGTTCAGGACGAGCAGTGTGTCCTCCACGCTGCGTGCCATGGGGCCGAGCTTGTCGCAGGTCCAGCTGAGCGTCATGGCACCTGTGCGGGGCACGCGGCCAAAGGTGGGGCGCAGGCCGGTGACGCCGCAGCGCATGGACGGGCTGATGATGGACCCCTGCGTCTCGCTGCCGATGGCAAACCCGACGAGGCCTGCACTGACTGCTGATGCCGGGCCCGCGCTGGAGCCGGAGGCGCCCTCCTGCGGCAGCCATGGGTTCATGGTCTGGCCGCCGAACCAGATGTCGTTCAACGCCAGCGCGCCCAGCGACAGCTTCGCGACCAGCACCGCGCCCGCTGCGTTCAGCTTGCGAATAACGGAGCTGTCCTGCTGCGGCACACGGTCGCGAAAGGGTTCCGCGCCATACGTGGTGGCAATGCCGGCAGTGTCCAGCAGATCCTTCGCTCCGTAAGGGATGCCGTGCAGCAGGCCTCGGTATTTGCCACCGGCGATCTCGCGGTCGGCGGCACGCGCCTGCTGCAGGGCGTGGTCTTCGGTCAACGTAATGACGCAGCGCAGTTGCGGGTTGTAGCGCTTCAGGCGTGCGAGGTAGATGCCGGTCAACCGCTCGGACGTGATCTGCTTCGATTGAATCCAGTGGGCCAGATGCGTGACCGGCGCAAAAGCGATGGCGACTTCGTCGGTCGGCAGACCAGCGGTTACGGTGCTGAAGATGGGCTGTGCCTCATTCAACGATGCCTTGCTGGCGAGCACCGCGGGATGCGCCATCGAGGGGTTCCACGTAGTGGCGGGTACGTCCGCCGCTTCCAGTGCGAGTTTGCGAGGCCCGGTGCGCCGCTCCAGCAGGGCCGCCATGCTGTTGCGCCAGTTACTGGCTGCCTCCGTGCGCTCGGCGGCTGATAGTTCCACCTGTGCCAGCTTTTCCGCGTGCTGGAAGTCGGCGGGCGTAACCACCGGACCGGCGGCAGGTGCCGTGCCGAAGACGGGCGGCGCGCCCTCGGTCGGCTTTGCCGGTGCGGTCTGCGGAACCTGCGCCTGCGCAGTGACGGCAGCAGCAGCTGCAAGGGCGGTGTGGGCCAGGAACGATCGGCGGGTGCGTAGGTCTGGCATGGGATGTCCTCATCGCAGCTATACCTGAAAACCCGGGGCGGGTGCAAAGGGCTTTTGGACGGGCTCACAGCGGTCGAATCGCTGGTGACCGGGACAATTCACAGTGTATGCACCGCAAATTGGGCGTTTATTCTTCGCCCGATCACTGGCTATTTCACGCCAGAGGCGAACCATGGGGGCAGTAAAGGCCAGCGACGACGAATCAGGAAGGAATGCCAGCATGCCCCAGCCGGACTCGACCATTTCCTACGATTGGATGCCACCCTCGCCCTCAGGCAAGTACGCGACAGGCGTTTCGCTCCACAGCCACACCAGCCACTCCGTGGAAAGCCTGATGTTCATTCACAGCATGTTTGTCGCCTATCCAGCGGTGAAGCGGTTGTTTTCTTACTATGAAAAGCGCAGCGAGCGGCACGGCGTGACCGTTGACTTTGTGGCTGCGCACTGGCGTCCGCCATTGTTGCCGCGCATGGCGCTGGATCTGGAGTCGCAGCAGATCCGCGAATTGGGACTACGCCCATTGGTCAGCCTGACCGACCATGACGACGTCCTGGCGCCGCTGCTGCTGCGCACCATGCGGTCGTCGCGCAAGGTGCCAGTCTCCGTCGAATGGACCGTGCCGTTTGGGCAGACGGTGTTTCACATCGGCATTCATAACCTTCCCGCCGAGCACGCCATGCAATGGATGGCCCGCTTCGAGGCTTTTACCGCAGCACCCTGCGAACAGGAACTGCATGGCCTGCTGTCAGAACTGCACAGCGACCCGCGCATCCTCATCATCCTGAACCACCCGCTGTGGGACCTGTATGAAACGGGCGAACTGCACTGCAAAGAGCTGACGCGCTTTCTGGAAACGCACAACGAACGGGTCCACGCGCTGGAGCTGAACGGACTGCGGCACCCGAAAGAAAATCGGCAGGTGACGAAACTCGCCCGCACCTGGTCGCAGCTGTTGATCTCAGGCGGCGACCGGCACGGCATGGAGGCAAACGCCAACATCAACCTGACGGATGCGCGAACCTTCGATGACTTCGTCCATGAAGTGCGCGTGGAACGACGTAGCCATGTGCTGTTTTTGCAGCAGTACCGGCAACCCTGGTCGCACCGCATCATGAACTCGACGGTCGATTCGATTACGAACCACAGCAGCTTCAGCGAGGGCTGGCAGCGCTGGGATGAACGTGCGTTTCATCCCGATCGGAATGGCATCATGCAGCCGCTGTCAGACCTGTGGACGGGCGGTCGCGCACCCTTGCCACTGCGCGCCGCCATTACCGTGGTGCGCCTGTCGCGCCATCGCACGGTAGCCCACCTGCTGGACTGGATGTTGCCCAAGATCGACGCGGGCACTGCAAACGCCATCCATCAGGAGATCGCCTAGAACGAACAAGGGGCTGCCCGTTATCCTGGCAGCCCCTTTGGTTGCTTTCAGTGCGCATCAGCCTTCGGGCTGTTCGCGAATGTCGATGTACTCCTGCGTAAAGGGCTTATCGAAGAAGGTCGTCCAAAGGTAGTTGACAGAGTACCGCCACGCCATGGTCAGAATGCCTTCCTTGTGCAGCCGCCGTGCGGAGGAAAGCATCTTCAGCCGAAAGGTAAACCGCACTTCACCCACGCTGTTCAGGCGACGCGCAATGTCCGTATCTTCGCCGTAGAACGTGATGCCCAGGTTGAAGCCGCCGATCTGCTGCAGCGCGGGCCGTGTCACGACAAAGTTGCCGCCCTGCACCATCGATCCCACGCGCAGCACGTAGCGGTTCATGACGTAGGTGGTCCACGCAATCATGTAGAAGCTGCGCACCAGCAGGCTTTGCCGCGCGGTCAGGTCGTAGTAGACCAGAGGTCCGCTCAGCGCCAGCAGCTTCGGGTTGGCTTCAAACTCGTCCAGCACGTGGCGCAGCCAGCCCGGCGTCAGACGCGAGTCGGCGTCGACGTTGGCCACCAGGTGACCCGTGGAAGCATCCAGGCCGGCCTGCCGGGCGTAGGTCAGGCCCTTGCGTGGCTCATCCACTACGGTGACGCCTGCGCATCGCAGCGCAACCTCACGCGTGTCGTCGGTACTGGCGTTGTTCACCACAATGATTTCGACGGGTTCGCTGCAGGCCGCTGCTTCGCGGAGGATGGAATCGAGGCAATCCGAAAGATAGGATGCTTCATTAAAAGCGGGAACAACAAAGCTCACACGCATGGCCTAAAGCTAGGTCCGCTTTGTGTCCCGCCCTTGAACGGGCCGTTGCAATCCGAACAATCAGCGGCAAACGCGTACCAGCCGTGTGTATCCTCTGCGATACCTCCCGGCCCATCCCCAACGCCGCCCGGCTACCATGCTTGAGAGCCGCGAAGTGTGCGGCGCGATGGGGAACGATGGCGAAGAAGCTGCGTGTGGGCGTGTTGTTTGGTGGTCGGTCGGGTGAGCACGAGGTGTCGCTGCGTTCTGCAGATTCAATCCTGAAGGCGATCGACCGCAAAAAGTTTGAAGTTGTGCCCATCGGCATTACAAAGACCGGCCAGTGGCTGGGCGGTGCGGATGCCGATGCTTTGCTGACCGGCGGTGCCTTGCCCCAGATCAGCAGTGCCGCTGGCAAGAAGACTTCCACTCGCAAAGCCCATGCCGACGCCGTCGCAGGTGTCGAGGCTGCCTTCGCCGACGAGGAGGAAGCCGGTCCATCCGCTGCGCTGTCACTGCAGGCGTCCGCCACCGGCTCGAAGGCTGCAGGGCTGGACGTGGTGTTTCCCGTGCTGCACGGGACGTTCGGGGAAGACGGCACCATCCAGGGTCTGCTGGAACTGGCGAACGTGGCCTATGTCGGTGCGGGCGTTCTCGGCTCCTCCGTCAGCATGGATAAGGACGCCATGAAGAAGATGTTTGCCGCCGCCGGGCTGCCGCTGGTAAAGCACGTGACGCTGCTGCGCGGCGACTGGGCGACAAGCCCGCGTAAGTGCACCAACGCCATTGAAGCCGCGCTGCAATACCCGCTGTTTGTGAAGCCCGCGAACCTGGGTTCGTCCGTCGGTATCAGCAAGGTGCGGGAGCGTAAAGAATTGGCAGCGGCCATGAACGAGGCAGCGAAGTTCGACCGCAAGATCGTCATTGAAGAGGGTGTTTCCGGCCAGGGCAAACTGCGCGGCAAGGGCAAGGCGCGCGAGTTGGAAGTCGCCGTTCTGGGCAATGACAACCCGGTTGCCAGCGTCGTTGGTGAGATTGTGCCAGACCGCGAGTTCTACGACTATGCCTCAAAGTACGACGGCGGCAGCACCAGCGAGCCGGTCATTCCGGCGAAGCTGACACGCGCAGAATCCAAGGCGATCCAGGCCATGGCGGTTGCCGCGTTTAAGTCCTGTGACTGCGCCGGGCTGGCACGCGTCGACTTCCTAATGGAAGCCGCCGTACCGGGCGCGAAGAAGGCTCCGCGGATCTACCTGAACGAGGTGAACACCATGCCGGGCTTTACCAGCATCAGCATGTATCCAAAGTTGTGGGAGGCCAGCGGCATTGGCTACTCCGAACTCATCAGCCGGCTGATCGCGTTGGCGATGGAACGCCACGACGAGCGCAAAGCCACCCGCTTCAGCGTGTAGCTGCTACTTCAGTTCGATCAGAATTGGCGTGTGGTCGGAAGGCTTGAATTCTGCACGCGGCCCCTTGTCGATCTCGCAGCGCACCAGCCTCGGAGCCAGTGTGGGCGACAGCAGAAAGTGGTCGATTCGGATGCCGCGGTTCCGCTCAAAGGCCATGCGGAAGTAATCCCAATAGGTATATTGGCCGGTAGCAACGGGGTACAGCGCGCGAAAGGCATCCACGAACCCAAGGCTTTGCATGGCGCGATAGCGTTCCCGCACCTCCGGTTGAAACAGCGCGTCCTTGACCCAGTTCGCGGGCTTGTCGCAGTCCGCATCTTCTGGAATCACGTTGAAGTCGCCGCCGATCAGGGTTGGCGTAGTGTCGGTCTTCCAGGCGGCCATCTGTTGGATCAGCCGGTCCATCCACGTCAGCTTGTACAGGAACTTGTCCGTGCCGATGGGATTGCCATTGGGCAGGTAGATGCCCACCGTGCGAATGCGTTCGCCACCCGCCGTGGTCAGGATGGTTTCGACATAGCGTGCGTGGCTGTCGGCTTCGTCGCCGGGCAGTGCGGTCTGCACTGTCTCCATGGGCAGGCGCGACAGTACGGCGACGCCGTTGTAGGCCTTCTGGGTTACAGCTGCGCTCTCATAGCCGAGCGCGCGAAAGTGGTCGACGGGAAACTCCGTTCCCTTTAACTCCTGCAGCAGCAGAACGTCGGGTGCCTGCGCTTCCAGAAAGCGGGTCACGTGGCCCAGACGCGCGTTGATGGAGTTCACATTCCAGCTTGCAACAATCACTCAAATACCCCTGCCGGGCGGGTCGCAGCCCACCGCCTTACCAGCTTAGAGCAGGGCGGACGCACACCGTGTGCCGGCTGCAGAAGGAAGCTGCCGAGTCGTCGTACAAACAAATGCGACAGGCCGCCGATCAGTTGAGGACGAAGGGGATCGGATCGATACAGACCTGGGACGGCGTTCCCCTTCAAGGCCGGCTGCACTCACTCAGCAGGCGTACCCGCATGAGAAGGTGGATGCAGTCCTCGTCCTGCCAGAGAGTATTCAGGTTCGCACCTGGCGTGGCATCCAGTCACAAAAAAAAATGGGATCACGCGTTAACGTGATCCCTCTTCTCCCAGGTCTGTATTACTTCTCTATATGACATTGTCTGGCGATTTACCAGCTGTGACGCAGGTCGTAAGACCACGGTATATGGATGCTCACACGTCCCATATCGGGAAACGCGATGGTGCCAGGGCGGTGCTTATGACCGGCCATTGGAAGGGAGCAGGTTAATAACCGCTGGCACTGCCAAAATTCTTGCGGCTATCGTGGCCGCCCATCCGTTCACCGGTCCTGGGATCGATTGCAATCAATTCGCTGTCGCCCCACACGCCGGGGTTGTGCTCGTCAAACTCGCCAGAGCGCTTGATGGTGTAACCGCGCGTTTTCAGCACCTCGGAAACAGTCGTGGGGAACCGCTTTTCGACCTGCAGATCGTCCGGCAGGTACTGGTGGTGAAAGCGCGGCGCGTCCGCTGCCTGCTGGATATTCAGGCGGTTATCTACGACGCTGATCAGGTCGTTGGCGACGGTCGAGATAATGGTCGGGCCACCGGGCGAACCCAGCACCAGGCGTAACTTGCCACGTTTCGTAACGATGGTCGGCGACATGGCTGAAAGCGGCCGCTTGCCGGGGGCAATCGCGTTCGCCGGACCCTGGATGAGGCCGAAGCCGTTGGGCACGCCGACCTTGCTGGTGAAGTCGTCCATCTCGTCATTCATGGCGAATCCCAGGCCCTTTACCACCACGCCCGAGCCGAAGTAGAAGTTCAGGGTATAGGTGTTGCTGACCGCGTTGCCGTCGGCGTCCACGACGCTGAAGTGGGTGGTCTGGGTTGACTCTCGCCGTTCGCCCGCCTGCGGTGGTGGCGGCATAAAGCCTGCCGGACGCACCAGATCTTTCGAAGGGGTTGCGTTGACCGGGTCGATGGTCCTGCGCCAGGCCCTGGCGTACTGCTTGTCGGCCATCTGCTTCAGCGGCATGGAGACGAAATCGGGGTCGCCGAGGTAGTCAGAGCGATCCAGAAACGCACGGCGCAAGGCCTCGGTGATCAGGTGGACCTGCTCCGGGCTGCGGTCCCCGCCCACTTTGTTCAGCTTGTAACCCGAAAGAATGTTCAGGGTTTCCTGCAGGACGATGCCGCCGGAAGAGGGCGGCGGAGCCGTAAGGATTTTGTAGCCGTGGTACTTGCCGACCAGCGGCGCACGATCTTTCACCTGGTACGCAGCCAGGTCGGCCGTGGTGATCAGGCCGCCGCCAGACTGCATTTCGTCGGCAATTTGCTGCGCCATACGACCGTGATAAAACTCCGCCGGATCGGCTGCAATGCGCTCCAGGGTGTCAGCCAGTTCCGGCTGCACGAAGGTTTCGCCTGCCTTGTACGGGTTGCCGTCACGCTGGTAGATGCGTCGGCCCTCCGCGTTCTGGGCAAGCGACTTGGAGTTCCAGGCGTCCACTTCGGCCGTTAGAACATAGCCCTGGCGCGCCAGTCGAATGGCTGGCTGCAGGACGGCTTTCAGGCCAAGCCTGCCGAAATGCTGCTCGGCGTAGACCATGCCGGCCACGGTGCCCGGCACGCCGCTGGCCTTGTAGCCAACCATGCTCATGCCCTTGACCACGTCGCCATCCGGGCCGACGAACATGTCCCGGGTGGCGGCTGCGGGAGCTTTTTCACGATAGTCCAGGAAGTGGGGCTTGCCGTCAGCCAGCTTCTTCGACCCATGCGCGTGCCCCGGGCGAATGAGCATAAAACCGCCCCCACCGATGTTGCCCGCCTGCGGGTACACCACCTGCAGGGCAAATGCGACTGCCACGGCTGCATCCACCGCATTGCCGCCGCCTTTCAGGATGGCGACGCCGGCGTCTGTCGCCTCATGGTGAATGCTGACGACCATGGCATGCTGCGCGCGCACTGGCAGGGGCGTGGGAATGGCCTGGGCCACGGCAGCATCGGCAAGCCAACCACCCGCCACGGCAGCAAGAACGGCGCGGGAAAACAGGCCAGCGCGGTTGGATCGGCTCATGTAAAACCTCTTCAATGGGTATGAAAGATGGGACCTTCGAAGCATAGCCTGAGGGCGTTGGCGACGCCATGCATTCACCCGTTGGCTGGCACGCCAAGGCCGACAGGGGCGGTCAAAATGCGCGGCCTCTGCCTCGTAGACGCTGCCTTTCGTTGACCTAGGGTAGGCAGGGTTGGTATAACAAAGGGGTTGCCAGCCTTCTTAAGCCTCACCTTTGCGACCCTGCGGGCTCTGCAAGCCCGGTGTATGGCCTTTCAGAACGCGGCCCACGGTCACTCATGCAAGTAATTCTGAATCAACTTAGCGATCTGCTGCTCGGCTCCGTGCCGACTGTGATCTTCTTCCTGATCCTGTTGGCGGCGTACGCCGTACTGGTTCGTAAACCGCTGGAAGCAGTGCTGGCCGAACGGCACAGCCGCACCGGCGGTGCCATGGATGAGGCTCACGCGGCCATTGGCGCGGCAGAAGAAAAGACCGCCGCCTACGAAACACGTCTGCGCGATGCTCGAGGCGAGATCTTCGCGTCGCGCATGGCGCGGCAAAAAGCCGCAGGTATTGCCCGTGACAAGGCCCTGGCCTCAGCGCGCGAAGCCGCACAACTGCGCATTGCCGAAGCTCGTGAAGCAGTCGAGCGCTCGGGCTCGGAAGCCAAAACGCAGATCGAGGCGGGTGCCGCGGCGCTTTCACAGAGTGTCATCGCGGCCATCCTGCCGCACCGTGCAAATGCATCCGGCATGGGAGCAGCGCAGTGAAAAAGTTCCGCCTCGCACTCCCTGTCCTGTTTCTTTTGTCGATTGCTGCTAGCCCCCTCGCGCTGCGTGCGCAGGAACAGCCAGCCGGTACCAAAGGGGCCGCATCCCGTTCCATCGCATCGGGCGACCAGTCGGAGCCAGAGTCAGTCGAGCACGATCCGGCAGAAGAGCTGAAGAAACCCTCGACCTCGGTCACCAAGCTGGGCGGCATGGTGGGCATGAAGCCGGATGTTTCGGTCCTGGTCTTCCAATGGCTCAACTTCCTGGTGTTGGCAGTGGTGGTCCTATATGGCCTGGCAAAGGCATTGCCGAAGGCTTTCCGTGGCCGCAGCGAGAACATTCAGAAGAGCATCGTGGAAGCCCGCATCGCGACCGAAGAAGCCCGCGCACGGCTCGGCGCAGTAGAGGCCCGGCTAGGTGCTCTGGACGGCGAAATTGCCGCTCTGCACGCAGAAAATGAACGCGCCGCTGCCGAAGAAGAGCAGAAGATGCACGCACAGGCAGAAGAAGAGAAGGTACGCATTCTGGCGTCGGCAGAGCAGGAAATTGCCTCGGCCAGTGCGGCTGCCCAGCGTACCTTGCGGGAATACGCCGCAGGCATTGCCGTGGACCACGCCGCCGCCCAATTGCAGATCACCCCGGACGACGACCGCATTTTGATCGAGAGTTTCGCAAAACGGCTAGGCACGGAAGGGAGCCGCAACTAGATGGCAACCTTTACACTTCGTTATGCGCGTGCTTTTCAGCAGGTCGCTGCAGCTCAAAATCTGAATGTGGATGCCGTGCGGGGCCAGCTTGCCGACTTCGCTGCGACGTTCCAGGAAAGTCGCGAGTTGCGCGAGTTTCTGCTCAACCCGTCCCTGCCGCAGGTTGACAAGTTGAAGGTGCTGGATGCGGTCAGTGCGCGGGTCGGCATGGACAAGCCTGTCCGCAACTTCATTGCCGTGCTGATGGATCACGAACGCCTGCCCTTTCTGCGCGAAATCGCAGAGGAGTACGGCTCGCTGGCGGATGAGGCGAATGGCATTCACGAGGTTGAAATTACCTCGGCCAAAACACTTTCAGAACACGAACGCAACATGCTGCAGTGGAAGGCCGGGGAACTGGCTGGCAGCAACGTGCGCGTGCAGTGGACGCAGGACGCAGCGCTGCTCGGCGGTGCCGTTATCCGGCTGGGTTCGCGCGTCTACGACGGATCGGTACGTGGACAGTTGCAGCAGTTAAAGCAGCACCTGGCAGGCGTTTAGCAACACTTTGCAGTACGAGTTTGATCGAACCGCGCGTGCGCGGCGCACAGGATTGGAAAAGGACACATGGCACAGCTAAAAGCAGACGAGATCACCGAACTGCTGCGTCAGCAGATTGAGAATTACGAGCAGAAGATTTCGGTCGACGAAGTTGGTACCATCATCTCGCTGGGCGATGGTATCGCCCGCATCCACGGCCTGGATAAGGTCATGGCGGGCGAACTGATCGAGTTCCCCGGCGGCCTGAGCGGTCTCGCCATGAATCTGGACGAAGATCAAGTGGGAGCGGTGTTGCTGGGTGACTTTACCGGCATCAGCGAAGGCGACCAGGTAAAGCGGACCGGCAAGATCATGTCCGTTCCCGTGGGTGAAGCCTTGATCGGTCGCGTGGTAAACGCATTGGGTCAGCCCATCGATGACAAGGGCCCTATCGATACGCCTCACACCTTGCCGGTGGAGCGCCTTGCGCCCGGCGTCATCGACCGCAAGTCGGTAACGGAGTCCATGGCAACCGGCATCAAGGCGATCGACACGATGATTCCGATCGGCCGCGGTCAGCGCGAACTGTTGATCGGCGATCGTCAGACCGGCAAGACCGCCATTGCGCTCGACGCCATCATCAACTCGGCAAAGAACAACCTGATCTGTATCTACTGCGCGGTTGGTCAAAAGCGTTCGTCTGTGGCGCAGGTCGTACAGACGCTTGAGAGCTACGGCGCCATGGCATACACCATCGTCGTTGCGGCCACAGCGTCCGAGCCTGCTCCGATGGCATACCTGGCCCCTTACGCCGCGACTGCCATGGGCGAGTACTTCCGCGACAGTGGTCGGCATTGCCTCATCATCTACGACGATCTATCGAAACATGCTGCGGCCTACCGTGAGATCTCCCTGTTGCTGCGCCGTCCCCCGGGCCGCGAAGCTTACCCTGGCGACGTGTTTTACCTCCATTCGCGCCTCCTCGAGCGTTCGTCGAAGGTGTCGGACAAGCTCGGTGGCGGATCGTTGACGGCGCTGCCCATCATTGAAACGCAGGCTGGCGACGTGTCCGCCTACATTCCGACGAACGTGATTTCGATCACGGACGGTCAGATCTTCGTTGAAACCGACCTGTTCAACTCCGGCATCCGTCCGGCGGTGAACGTGGGGCTCTCTGTTTCGCGTGTAGGATTTGCCGCGGCGATGAAGGCGACCAAGCAGGTCGGCGCAACTCTGAAGCTGGATCTCGCGCAGTATCGTGAACTTGCAGCCTTTGCACAGTTCGGTTCGGACCTGGACCCGGCCACGCAGAAGCAGTTGAATCGTGGTTCGCGTCTGGTTGAAATCCTGAAGCAGCCCCAGTTTCAACCCCTGACGGCGGCACAGCAGGTTTCTATCGTCTTTGCCGGCACCAAGGGTTTGCTGGATGACATTGAGGTCAAGCAGGTGCAGGCGTTTGAGCATGGCTTTCACGAGTACATGGGCACCACCGGCAAGCAGATTCTGGATGACATTATGAGCAAGAAGGCTCTGGACGATGACATCTCAAAGCGCCTGACGGATGCCATCAACGACTACAAGAAGGGCTTCAAGGCGGGGCAGAACGACAGCAAGCCAGTGATGGTTACGGCTTAGTTGTTCCAGCACCTCATATTGCAGGCTCACTGAACTCGATGCTCGACTCGCAAGGCTCGATAGAAGTTACGGGATAGATGGCAAACGTACTCGATCTCAAGCGGCGCATTCGCTCCGTAAAAAACACGCGGCAGATCACGAAGGCCATGAAGATGGTGTCGGCTGCGAAGCTGCGCCGTGCGCAAGAGCGGGCCATGCAGGCGCGGCCCTACGCGCAAATGCTGTCGAATGTGCTGCAGTCCTTGGTGCGGCGTGCCGCGTTGTATGGCGATGGGGGCGGCGATGTGATGCATCCGTTGCTCGTCGAACGGGAAGAGAAGAACGTTCTCATCCTGGTCATTGCAGGCGACAAGGGCTTCGCTGGCGCGTTCAACTCGAACATCGGGAAGGCTGCGCAAAAGTTCATCGATTACCGCCGCGAGCCGCGCGCTGCTACCGAAGAGAAGCCCGCAGCGGGCGAGCAGAACATCGACATCGAAACCGTCGGCCGGAAGTCGCGTGATCTGTTCAAGCGACGTTACCCTGAGGCTGTCTGGAAGCATGTGGATGAGGCCTATGACAACGGCCTGTCGCACCACATTGAAGACGTTCGTGAGCGCAAGGAGCCGGTTGAACTGACGCACAACCTGTCAGCCCTGCTCGGCAACCTGAATTTCACGGAAGTCGACAAGAGCGCGCACAACATCATCGATCGTTACGAACGTGGCGAGATTGATGCGGTCTACCTCGTTTACAACGAGTTCAAGTCCGTCATCGCGCAGCGCGTTGTTGTGGAGAAGCTGCTGCCGATTCGCAAGCTGGGTTCGCAGGAGATCACGGCGTCGGAAGAGATGACCGAAGAGCAGAAGGAAGCCGCTGCGCACGCAGCCGCTTCTGCCGGTGTCTCGATCGATGCAGCCGAAGACACCGCGATGGACGCAGAGGCAAAGAAGTTCGGTACGGCCGACGTGGACTACCTCTACGACGAGGATCCCACTGTGCTGTTTCGCAACCTGCTGCCACGTTACGTCACCACGCAGATCTACCACGCGCTGCTGGAATCGGTCGCAAGTGAGCATGCTTCGCGTATGACTGCGATGGATTCCGCAAGCAACAACGCCGGTGAAATGATCGACAAGCTGACGCTGACCATGAACCGCGCCCGCCAGTCGGCAATTACGACAGAGATTATCGAAATCGTTTCAGGAGCAGCCGCGCTGTAACGGCGCTTTAGGAAGAAATTATGGCAGAAAACATCGGTAGAGTAGTTCAGATCAGCGGCCCGGCCGTTGACATTCAGTTTGACGAAAAGCACATGCCGCCTATTTACTCGGCGCTGCGCATTACGTCTGAGGGCTTTGACATACCCACGCCCATGTCGGTCATCGTAGAGGTGCAGCAGCACCTTGGCGAAGGTCGCGTGCGCACCATCGCCATGGAGGCGACCGAGGGTATGGTTCGCGGCATGAAGGTGTATGACACCGGCAATCCGATCATGGTGCCCGTCGGCCGGGAGACGCTCGGCCGCGTGTTGAACGTCATCGGCGAGCCCGTAGACGAGCTTGGCCCGGTTCAGACGGACAAGCGCATGCCCATCCATCGCCAGGCACCTGCGTTTGACGAGCAGTCGACCAGTGAAGAAATGTTCGAGACCGGCATCAAGGTCGTCGACCTGATCCAGCCCTTTCTCAAGGGCGGCAAAATCGGCCTGTTTGGCGGCGCTGGCGTAGGCAAGACGGTGCTGATTCAGGAACTGATCAACAACGTCGCCATGCAGCACGGCGGCTACTCGGTGTTCGCCGGCGTTGGTGAGCGCACCCGTGAGGGTAACGACCTTTGGATGGAGTTCCAGGAGTCGGGCGTTATCGACCCGAACGACTGGCGCAAGTCAAAGGCTGCACTGATCTACGGCCAGATGACCGAGCCGCCAGGAGCGCGTCTTCGTGTCGCTTTGACCGCGCTGACCATCGCAGAATACTTCCGCGATCAGGAGGGTTCCGACACGCTGTTGTTCATTGACAACATTTTCCGGTTCACGCAGGCCGGTTCTGAGGTTTCTACGCTGCTTGGCCGTATGCCCAGTGCGGTCGGCTACCAGCCAAACCTTGCGTCTGAAATGGGCCAATTGCAGGAGCGCATCACGTCGACCAAGAAGGGTTCCGTTACGTCCGTGCAGGCCATTTATGTGCCCGCCGACGACTT
>JBPBQP010000065.1:0-22088 GCA_050954745.1 Janthinobacterium lividum
GGTGGATCCGTCTGGCATCAGCATGTGGTTGCGAAAGGTGCCCTCATAGTGCGCACCCAGCTTCAGCATGGCACGCTGCGACTGTAGGTTTTCGTGGTGGGTTTTAAGGGCCACGCGTCGCAGGGCGAGCGTCTCGAACGCGTGTGTAAGCTGCAGCAGCTTCACACGGGGATTAACGCCACTGCCGCGGTACGGCGCGGCCAGCCAGGTGAAGCCGATTTCG
This sequence comes from Janthinobacterium lividum, assembly GCA_050954745.1. Classification (GTDB taxonomy): domain Bacteria; phylum Acidobacteriota; class Terriglobia; order Terriglobales; family Acidobacteriaceae; genus Terriglobus. The sequence continues at coordinate 224 of JBPBQP010000065.1, forward strand.
CCGGTGCGGTGCTTCGGCTGCAGATCGAACAGGCGGGATGAGCCCACCACCTGCCCGTCCGCAAGGCGCGTGACCCAGACCTGCACGTTGTCCGTAGCATTCAGGCGCATCGAGTCGTCTACCCAGGCGTGGACGTCGGCTGCGGTCGCGATGCGTAGATTCATGTACTGCCAGATGGACAGGTCGGTTGCAACCGTTTCCAGTGAAGCGATGTGCCGCTCGGAGATCGGCTCCAGGCGGACGCCGAAGCCTTTCAGCGTGGGCGTATTCATACCGTGGCTTGGGTACGCAGCGGCAGGTCGAGCAGCACAGACGCCACGCGGTCATAGTCGTGCCGCAGGACATCGCCCTCATGCACGAAGTTTCCTGTGACCGGCGTGACCCCCAGCGACTGAATACGCGCCAGGTCAGCCCGAATGGGTTCCTGGCCTTCGCTGGCGTACTTGCTAAGCAATGCCGGCGAGATGGGGGCCGTGTTGATGATGGCGTAGTCAAACAGCCGCACACCGCCGCAGTGTGCCTGAATGCGTTCGATGTGCTGCGACGCCGTCAGGCCGAGTGATTCATTCGCCTGCGTCATCAGGTTGCACAGGTACACGCGTGTTGCCTTCGAGGCGGCGATGGCCTGCGGAATGCCGTCCACCAGCAGGTTCGTGATGAGTGAGGTAAACAGCGACCCTGGGCCGAGCGTGATCAGGTCAGCCTTCGCAATGGCCTCCAGGGTCTGGGGCAGCGGCTTGGCGTCGCGGGGCTCCAGCAGCAGTTCGACAATGCTGTGCTTTGACGCGGTGATGTTGGTTTCGCCATGAACGACCGAGCCGTCGTCCATGCGTGCGGAGAGTGTCACGTTTGAGTTGGTGGCCGGGTAGATGTGACCGCGGGCAGCAAGAATCTGCGATGACATCTGCACGGCTTTCGCAAAATCGCCACCGTGGATGGCGGTGAGCGCGGCGAGAAACAGGTTGCCAAAAGAATGGCCAGCCAGGCCCGTTCCATCACCGCCGGGGAAACGGTACTGAAACAGCTGGGTAAGCAGCCGCTCATCTTCTGACAGCGCTGCGACGCAGTTGCGCACGTCACCCGGCGGCAGCATGTTCAGGTCTTCCCGCAGGCGACCCGATGATCCGCCGTCGTCGGTGACGGTAACCAGCGCGGACAGGTGGCTGATGCGGCAGGACAGACCTTCGCAGTGTGCGTCCGAAGACCGTGCGTCTGAGGCGCGGGTTCCCTGCATGGGCTGCACGTAATGCTTCAAACCGCGCAGCAGCGTGGAAAGACCAGTGCCGCCGCCGATCGCAACGACGCGTAGTTGGGGCTGCGTGGGGGCCATCTGGCGGGTTGCCGCTACGCTTCCGGGTACAGCAGTTCAGTAAATCGAGGATCGTCGTTCATATCCTGGAAGTCCGAGTCAGAACGTGCCTGGATGCGGTTCATGCCGTTCAGGCGAATAGCCTCGGTTAGGCGTTCCAGGCAGGTCTGGCTGTCGCCCGTCATGGATGCCAGCACGGCAAGCCCGTAGAAGGCGTAGTCCGCGTCGGTGTCGTCAGCCAGAATGTCATGCAGGTGTTCGCGCGCATCTTCATACTGGCCGTCATTGAGCAGGGAAATGGCGTAATCGTACCGTTCCTCTGGGGAGGAGAAGACTGCATCCGGCTTGGTCGCCTGTGCAATGCAGGCCGACATGTACATGCGAATGCGATCGGTGAATTCAGGCGGGGCGGTCTTCAGCAACGCCTCTAACGCGGGGTGCGCCGCGGTGTAGTTACCCTGCTGCATGTGGGTTACGGCGGTCTGATACTGCTTCAACATCTCTTCGCGCACAGCGTCCTGCGGCGGTACGGTCCCGGCCAAGGTGCGTGGTGCTTTGCCGGCTGCTTTGCTGTCGGCCTTTACTGCTTTGCTTGCGGATTTCGTTGCGGGCATTGGCATCCTGATGTGCTGGCGATCCAAAAGGTTTCGCTTCCTTTCGCCGGGGAAGCACCGTTGTTATCGTTATGCGTTATACGGTACCACTGTAACCCGGTCAAGCCTTACCGTGGGTACCTGCAGCGCGCGCAGCGTACAGCACAGGGTTTAACTCGGGATCGTTATACATCTTTAACTGGCTGTATTGACGATAGGCTCGGCTGCCACTGCATACACCCTGCCATAGCTGCGCAAGGCAGTCTTTCAAGTCGTCATTCTGTTGCCGCAGTACCAACAGTCGCTGACGATTGCGGTCCACGTGGGCCTGCGACGCGTCGGGTCGTTCCAACTGTTCGTGCGTGTGGAAGATTTTCAATGCAAGGATCGATAATCTGTCGAGCATGAGCCCAGGCGTCTCTGAATTGAGCGGTGCAGTCTGGGCGGGCAAATCGAAGGAGCGCAGAGCCTGCAACAGGCCTGCGTCGAATTGCTCAACCAGGTCATTACGCCTTTGGTTGGTCCTGTCGATGCTGCGCTTCACGCCGGCGACGGTCGCGTCCAATGCACGCGGATCGCGTGCCTGGTCTTCCAGATGCCAAAGGGTAAAGTTGGCCAGGTGCAGCCGCTGCAGCAGGTCGGGTGCGGTCTCAGCAGGAGGAGCTTCCGCGTGCCAGAGCGCCGTCCATTCGGCATAGTGACGCACGGCGACCTCTGCTTTCAGCAGTTGCGCACAGTCGGTTCGTTGGTGGTCGTTGTGTAGCATGCAGTGAAGATGAGTGTACCGGCAGGCAGGCAGGACGCGGTGAGCGCAGGTGTGAAGCGCGTGCTGGTCTATCGGTTGGGCAGCCTTGGCGATACGCTGATTGCGCTGCCTTCGCTGCATCTGGTAGCCCGCTCCTTCCCGCACGCGCAGCGCAGGTTGCTGACGAACTTTCCGGTTTCGTCGAAGGCACCCGCGGCAAAGACGGTGCTGGGTGACAGCGGCCTGATTGATAGCTACGAACGGTATGTTGTGGGGACGCGCAACCCGCTGCTGCTGCTGGCGCTGGCGTGGCGCATTCGTCGCTTTCGGCCGGAGGTGCTGGTCTACTTGGTCGCAGCGCGAGGCGTGGCCGTGGCAGAACGCGATGCGAGATTCTTCCGTGTGCTGTGTGGGATTCCGAGGCTCATCGGTGTGCCACTGACCGAGGACATGCAGTGCAGCCGTTCGATCGAAGGCTTGCTGGAGCCGGAAGCAGAACGGCTTGCACGGAATATCAATGCGCTTGGTGATGCAGCGCTGGACCGGGCTGAAAGCTGGGACATGCGACTGAATCCAGCCGAGCGGAAACGCGCCGTGGAGGCGCTGCAGGCAGTGGCAGGGCATCCCCTGATCGCCGTGAGCGTGGGCACAAAGGTGCAGGCCAAAGACTGGGGCCGCGATAACTGGCATGCGCTGTTGCAGCGGCTCGCCGCGGCCTATCCGAAGTATGCGCTGGTGCTGATGGGTGCTCCGGAGGAATCTGCCGCGAGTGAGTTTGCCGCAGATGGCTGGCGTTCCGCAGCGGCTGCTGGGCCGCTCGTCAACCTGTGCGGTACGCTCTCGCCGCGGGAGAGTGCCGCTGCGCTGAGCCATGCTGCGATCTTTCTGGGTCACGACAGCGGGCCCATGCACATGGCGGCCTCGGTCGGCACGGCGTGCGTGGCCATCTTCGCAGCGCGCAACCTGCCGCGTGTGTGGTTTCCATTTGGGCCGCAGCACCGCGTGCTGTACCACCAGGTGGACTGCGCAGGCTGCGGGCTGGAGACGTGCGTGGAGCAGCGCAAAAAGTGCCTGCTTTCCATTACGGTCGACGAGGTACTAACTGCCGCGCACGACGTTCTGTCACGCCAGCACAGAGCGACGCGAATAGCATGACGAGTGAGGGTACAGCAACATGTTGCCGCAGATAAGTCAGGTGCTTCAGCTTCTGGAAGGCGGGTTTTCCCGCCTGCGCGTGCTCGTGGTGGGCGATGTGATGATCGACCGCTACATCGTGGGCGACGTGGAACGCATCTCGCCAGAGGCACCGGTGCCGGTGCTGCGGCAGGCGCGGGAATATTCTCGCCCGGGCGGTGCAGCCAACGTTGCCATGAACCTCGCGGGCCTGGGTTTGCAGACGACGCTGGCCGGGTTTGTAGGCCGCGACGCGCACGCAGCCGAGCTTGACCAGTTGCTGCATGCGGCGGGTGTGGATACCACGAATCTGGTCGAGGCATCGCTGCCCACCATCGCAAAGACACGCGTCGTCAGCCGCACGCAGCAGTTACTGCGCATCGACGTGGAGAGCCGTGAAACGCACACGGCTGCCGATGCTGCACGCCTGCTGAGTGCTGCCGTTCACGCGGTGCAGCAGGCCGACGCGGTGGTTTTGTCCGACTACGCCAAGGGTGCACTGACCGACGCACTCTGCCGCGCGGTGATCGACACGGCTCGGGATCGTGGCGTCCCTGTGCTGGTCGATCCAAAGGCGCGTGATCTGGCAAAGTACGCCGGTGCCACCACGGTCTGCCCGAACCTGAACGAACTTAGCCTGGCCACCGGCGTCGACGTGCATGCAACCGAAGCGCTGCTGGAGGCTGGCCGTGGTTTGCTTACGAACCTGTCCATCGACTTCTTGACCGTGACGATGAGCGAACGTGGCATCCACGTGCTGCGTCGCGGGGGCATCGATGAGGAGTACCGTTCGCCTGCCCGTGCGCGTGAGGTCTTTGACGTCTCAGGCGCAGGCGACACCGTCATTGCGACGCTCGCGGCAAGCCTCGCAGGCGGTCTTCGCGTGGAATCTGCGGTGGAGCTATCCAACATCGCCGCAGGCATCGTCGTGGCCAAACTGGGTACGGTGCCGGTCGCTGCACATGAGATTGTGTCGGAGTTGACGGTGTCCAGCGGGGTCGCGTCCGCAGACAAGGTGCTGGACCGCGAACGTGCCTTCAGCCGCGTGGCCGAGTGGCGTGCCTCGGGCGAGACCATCGTCTTCACCAATGGCTGCTTTGACCTGCTGCACATCGGCCATATCACGCTGCTGGAAGACTGCCGCCGCTTCGGATCGAAGCTGGTGGTCGGTATGAACACGGATCAATCGGTGAGCCGCCTGAAGGGTCCTACGCGGCCGATCGTGGGCGAGAACGAGCGCACCCGCGTGATGGCCGCATTGGGTTCGGTTGACCTGGTGGTGCTATTCGACGAGGAGACGCCGCTGAACCTGATCTGCGGCATGAAGCCGGACGTGCTGGTCAAAGGCGGAGATTATTCCGTGGAGACCGTGGTCGGACATCAGGACGTTATTGCCGCAGGCGGACGCGTCGAAATCGTGCCGACGGTGCCGGGCTTTTCGACTTCAAATATCGTCAAGAAGATGATTGCGGGGGCAAACGGGTAAGGGAGTGGTGAGAGCGCTGGGGCTCGAACCCAGGACCAACGCCTTAAAAGGGCGATGCTCTACCAACTGAGCTACGCTCTCAACCTCTACGAGAATAACCGATTTGCAGGCCGCTGAGTACGCTGCGCACCGCTGATCGAACAGCAAAGCCCTCCGCTGGCTGATCCAGGTTGCAAGCAAGGGCAAAGGCGCACGCCCTATGGGAGATCGTGAGCGGGTGCGCGGGGCTGCAGGATGGTCTGATCCAGCTTTAGCACGGACCCGCTGCCAAGGTCACGCGTGAACAGCTCTTCATAAGTACCAACGGCTGCGCGGACATTGGCCGACCAATTCCATCCCAGCAGGAGAGGCTTCGTGTCGGCTTGTGGTTCGCCGCGGAAAAGCACATCCAGTGTTGCCGCCACGACCCCGGCCCATTCTGCGTCGCCCGATCGGTAGGCCGTGGCTAGGGTATCGGGACCGAACGTCTGCTGCAGCATGACAAACTCGTCCGCTCGCGTACCGGTGCTGGCACGCGTCTGCGCCAGGCGCGTCAGGTCGCCTCCCAGCGCCGCGCAGTTGTCGGTCACGAAGGCGGCTTCCATCTCGCCCTCTTCCTGGAAGGGGAACGGCAGCAGGTCAAGGTGCTGTGCGGTGAACCACTGTTGCAGATTGGCTTCCGTCTCCGTTTCGGTCAGGTAGCAGATCTTCTGTTCGCTGAGCTGCTCTGCCGTCGTGATGCCGGATTCGCGCAGCACCATAAGCCCGGTTGCATCGTTAAGCACCGGCTGGCTAAAGCTGACGGCGCGCGCCTCGCCCGCAGCGTTTACCGGATGGCTGCGTATCGAGAGCGAGGGGACCAGGTCGGCCTTGCCGTCCACCAGCGCATCCATGGCCGTGGCATCGTCGGCATAGTAGGTCACGTCCATGCGCGCGCTCGGGCCAAGCACTGCAACCGCGGCGGCGCGGCACAGGTCGCGGTCGAAGGCGGCCCGGTTGCCATGTTCGTCCGTGCTGGAAGACTCCGCTTCCGAACGGTCGATGCCGCACAACAGCGCACCACGCTCTTGCACTTTAGCCAGCGTGGCTTGCGCCTCTGCTGCCAGACCGCACAACAGAAAGCCTGCGCATACAGCAGCTTTTATGGAATCCATGTGCCCGAGGTGGGGATGCCCGGCGTCGTGTCAGGCCGCGGGTTGAAGTCGGCAGGGATTGGGTTGGATCGATGTGTGTCGGTCGGCGTAATGCCAAGCGACTGGCAGCCGTGGCCGCCGCGATGCGGAAATTGGGTCAGCTCTGCCGGTGCGATGGTCACGTAGCTGGCGTCCAGTGGCTTTCTCTTACCACTGAGCCGCAGGTCGTCAAAGCCTGACAGCAGGTCGCCCACGCCCTCTACCTTGTCGTCCGCGGGACCAAGGTCTTTCTCCCTGAGCTTCTGCAGTCCAATCTGTCGCGCCTTCTCCTCATCGGGCAGATCGGCAAGTGGGATGAGGCCGTTCAACTCGTCGATCATCTTGATGATGGAGCTGTGTTCCGCCGGCTCGTGCGAAATGCCGTGCGCGACGGCGTAGGGCGAAATCATGACAAAGGGAATCCGGGGTCCCTGGTTCATCGCAAAATTCTTTGAATCGTGCGAACGCACGTGCGGCTGCACATGGTCATACAGGCCATCGCTTTCGTCGTAGGCGATCAGGATGACGCTCTGCTTCCAGTACGGGCTGGCCGCGATGGCGTTGATCGACTCCGCAAGCATCGCTTCGCTCACGCCCGTGTTAAAGTAGCCAGGATGGTCGTCGTTGCCGTTATAGATCCCGGCCAGCCTGGGGTTTGGATCGGCTGGGTGCAGGCCGCGAATGTTGCCGTAGCCGCCGCGCACGTAAAAAACGCCGGAAGGTGGCAGCCGCCGATTTGTCACGTCGTCAAAGAAGCTTTGCAGGCCGTGCATGTGCGATGCTACCGCCGGATTGTTCGCAATGTAGCCGAAGTACTGCGGTGCGTTATGGTGTGCGACGTAGCCCACGTGCAGCGCTTTTGCGCCAGGGTCGTTTGGTTCGTGTCCGTAGCCCTGCTGGTACCAGCCCCAGTTCACCGCACCCACGCCGTGGCCGGCAATTTTCTCAATGTCGTCCTGCACATCCATCAGGTCATGCAGCCCGTCCTTGTCGGTGCCGGTGGTGCTCTTGATGGCGTCGCCCATAAACGACAGCGGCAGCGTGGCAAAGGTCAGGTTGTCTTCTGGGTATTTCGAGCGGCCATGTGCCTTGTCAGCCTCATCCATGGAAAACGATTTATCCCACATGGGGTGCGGATTGTTGGTCATGGGCATGGTGCTGCCAGTTGCGGTCTCAGCCTGTTCCGGGTGCAGCATCCACTGCGTCGCGCCGCTTTGCCCGGCGATCATGGCAAGCGCATTCGGCCCGGACGGACCGATGACCGTGTCCATGAAGTGGTCGAACAGCGTAAAACGGTCAGCATACTGCCACAGGAAAGGTATGGTGTCACAGTCCACGTGCGCCATGACCAGTTCGCCCATCTGCTTGCGTGCCAGCGTGGGCGTGCGGTTTGGCTTGCCATCGTTGAGGACGATGCCTTCTTCCGCAACGGCGTAACGGTCGTTCGCCGCAACGTCGTGCGCATCCAGATTCAGCTTCTGCACGCTGGTGATGTGACTGTGGTTTACCGAAGCCGTGTCCTGCGGATACAGCGGAACGGTCCGACCATTCTTATCCAGCACCGTCGCCGGGATGCGGAAAGGGCTGATCGTTCCCACGGTGCCGTCGACGTTGACGATCGGCTGCACAAAACCCGGCGTCTGCGCGGCAGGCTTCGAATACAGCCCGTCCGCACCGGGATAGGTGCCAAAGTAAAAGTCGAACGAACGATTCTCCTGGAACAAGACAAAGACGTACTTCACCTTGTCGCGCAGCAGGGCCAGTTTGGCATCGTGTGACAGGGCCCTGGGTGGGTCGATCTTCCGTGTGGCCTGCTGCACCAGCTTGCTGGACTTCGGCGCAATCTGCACGAAGGAAGTGCCTTGCGGCGGCGTAACCACCATGGGTGACTCCGCGGAAGACGTAGCGATGCAGAAGGTCGCAAGTGCAAGGGAAGTGGCGAATCCGGCGAGCCTTGTCATCAGAGTTCCATCCTAATTGCCGTCACGTTGCAGGCAGAAGAAATGCGTCCACGAGGCTGGCCGTGGACGCAGGTTACGTGCGGCAGCGCGTTAGAAGTGGAACGCAACCTCGCCCGTGATGCTTCGCGGCGTGACATAGTGCGTGCCGGAAAACGTGGAGAGGAAGTTGTACAGAGCGTACTTGTTCATGACGTTGATGGCGGTGATGCGCGCACCCAGGGCATAGCGTTCATCCTTGCTGTGCAGGATGCGGTCATCCCCCATTGCGATGTCGAACAGGTTGCGTGGTGCCACGCGCGAGGGTTTGTGGTCGTCGTCCTCCGTGCCCGGCGTCGGGATCGTTAGCAGTTTCGAGGTAAGTCCGGCGGCGTTGCAGATCGAAAAGCCGCTGGTCTGCGTGGCGTTGACGCCGTTGCAGGCCAGGCCAGCCTGGAACTGTTCGTCCGAGGTCAGGCTGCTCAGATTGATTGCGGGCCGGCCATTCACGGTGAGCGGGTTTCCGTTGCTGTCCAGCGAATAGGCCGCACAGCCGCTGTTTGGATTGGTGGCATTGTAGCAGGGTGTTGCAGCCGCGACCAGGCCGCTGTCCAACTTCCAGTTGAATGCGAGGTAGGTGCTCTTACGGAAGGGCATCTTGTATTCAAGGTGCGTGGTCTGGTTGAATCGCTCATCGTGGTCGATGCGGAACGGCAGACCAGGCGCAGCGCCCACGGTTGTTCCCACGCCACCGACCTGCGGATTGAAGAAGCGTGCCGCAACCGACGACATGGTCACACGGCCCGACAGGCCTTTGACTTCGGTCAGCGTACCGCTCAGCGTGAAGCCGGGGATTTTCGAGTTCTTCCACTCGATGGGGAAGGTAATTGGCGTTGCGCCGAACACGCTGAAATCGTACGCGTTGTGGGTGTACTTGGTAATGTAGTCGCCGCTCAGCACGAAGTGCTTGCCGACGCTTTGCGACAGGCCCGCGTGGATCTCGTTGCGGAAACCTGGGCGAAAGGGCGCGGGGTTGCAGGTGCCCAGCGTCTGAAAGATGGCCTGTACCACCTGGTCAAGGCAGCCACGGCTTGAGAGCACCAGGTTTTCATTGAACGGCGTCTCCTGCGTGCGGGCGTAGGAGGTGCGCAGCACCGTGCCGGTCTTCTTGAACCGATAGGAGAGGCCCGCACGGGGTTCGGCCTGCCGGTCGATGGATAGCCCGTTATAGAAGTCGCCACGCAGGCCCAGGTTCAGCTGAAAGTTACCCAGCGTCATGGCGTCCTGCGCATACAGCGCCAGCTGCTTCACCGCGGTCTGCCCGTGGTAGCTGTAGACGGAGCCACCGTTGGTCAAGTCATAAGGCGCAAGGATGGGGTTGTAGCCAGTGTTCGCTGTGGCTGCAGGGTCAGCGCACTGCGCTGCGTTGTTCGAAGGCTTACCGCTCGCGTTTGTGCAAAGCGCGTTCAGCGCCGGATCGACAAGGCCGATCTGGTTGTTTTCGCGCAGAAAGGTGTTCTGGTACATGCCGCCGACCTTCACATTATGGTGGCCAGTGACATAGGTCACATCCGCATGGACGCCGGCGTTGGTCAGCGACCGCTGCTGGGCCACGCTTTCCTGCTGAATGGGCCCAAGGTCCGCCAGCAGGTTGTTGCTCGGGTAGTAGTTGTAGCTGTCGCGCCGAATGGAGGGGGCAAAGTTCAGCACACCTTTTTCACCCAGGCTGCGTGTGTAGGTCGGCGAAATGTTGAAGGTCTCAATCTTCGACTTCTGATCGGTCGCGCCGGGTGTGGCCCCGCTCTGGCGGAAGTTGAACTGTGTGTCGTAGCTGTTCGGTGTCTGGAACCAGGAGCGGGTGTACTGCATGTTCAGGTGCAGCGATGACGTGTCGCTGAGCTGCTGATCGATGCGGTCGAACAGGTTTTCTTCGTTGCCTTTGTCGTGGTAGGCGATGAACTCGGGGGTGTCCAAAAAACGCCCCGATTGCATGACGTTCCCCGCGAAGAAGTTGCCAAAGGTAGCCGTGCCGGTTGCCAGATTAAGATCAAGATTGCTGCTGCCAAAGCTGCCGTAGGAGGCGGCAATGGTACCGGTGGGATGGCTGACGCCCTGTCCGGATCGCGTGGTGGCGACCACGACGATGCTGGTCTTATCACCGTACTCGGCCGGTGGCGCGCCCTCCACCACTTCCATCGACTGGATGGCGCTGGCGGGCACCTGGTTCGAAAAGACCTTGCTCTGCTGATCTGTGATGGGCTGGCCGTCCAGCGAAAAGGACACCTCGTTGTGATCGCCCAGGCCGTGCAGCAGGCCGTTGGAGTCGGCAGCAATGCCCGGTGAAAGCTGCGAGACGATGGAACTCAGTGCAGAAGAAGGCGACTCGATCGGCAGCCGGTCCATCGTGGAGCGGTCGATGTCGGTGTGGAAGTGCGGATCGTTCTCGCTGAGGTCAGCGCTTGTTTCCACGTCGACAGAGGTCGCCGAACCGGCGATGGTCAGGGTAATCGGCAGGGTGACGGGGATGGACGAAGAGAGCGTCACATCCTGTACCGAGGGACTGAAGTTCGCCTGCCGCACGGTGATGCGATACGGATTAAACGGCACGTTAAAGAAGCGGAACTGGCCCGCTGCATCCGTGATTGCGTTGCGAACGTAGCCGCTCACGGTGTACTCCAGGACTACGGAGGCGCCAGGGACGATGGCTCCGGAAGGATCTTTCACCGTGCCGGTAACTACACCGGAATTACTTTGCGCGCTTGCTGCTGCGACGCCGAGACCCGCGGCCAATGTGGCTGCGGCAACATATCTGAACTTCTTCATGGAAAACTCCTCTGCCTGAAACCGCCAGCTGTGCCGCTCATGACAAAGGTCAGGAGGCAATTACATCTGGCTCTGCCGTGGGAGCGATCAAGCCGACTGCGCAGGGTGCCACAGCCGTGACCGCTCGAAGGAAGTGCGACTTCAACGGAGGCGTGGAGGAGGTCGGGTAAATTGCGCAAAATGCAGATGGGTCGGTACGGTGCGACTCGTGCGGCCAACCATGACGCACGCCGCAACCAGCAACACCAGCAGGTAGCCGGCATCGCCTGTGGGCAGGGTGAACCCACCAACCTGGCAGATGGGGCAGGTAAGCTCTGTGTCGGCAGCGTTACCATTTGCTACAAGTTGAAACTGGGCGTGGCCCGATCCCGAACGATTCAGGCCATGAAGATGCGTCGCCTGCAAGGTGGCGCAAAGCAGCAGCAGCAAAATGGCCACAACGGTTGCAAACCGCTGCCCGGGTGAGGCTGGTCGGCGACTGCGCGCGGATTGCTGGTCACGTTTCAAATGGCTTAGGACACGGCAGACAGTCAACGCACAGGAAACCACGTTGTGTGGCAAGTCTAGCATTGCGAGTGCGGACGCATTAGAGACCCACAGATCTCTACAAATCGTTGAAGTTGATGAGTTCAACCTGGCCGCTGCGGACTGCCGAGGGCAGCAGGTTCAGCAGGGCTGCTCGCTCTACCTCGCGGGTGCCGCGCAGCCGTGTTTTTACGTTGTCCAGGTCAGCATCGTTATAGCCGGGATGGCAGACCAGCTCCCAGGTGCCACCCTCGGCCCGGTCCAGAAGCAGTTGCAGTGTGGCAGCATCCAGCGAGCCGGTGGCAGAAACGCCAATGGAGCCGTCGGTACTGCGCAGACCGGAGGCGCGCAGTAGCCGGTGAAATCGGCTCTGAAAGTTGCGCAGCACAGACACTTCCAACCTGCGCAGCAGAGCACCGCGGGTCAGCCCGGCAGACCACGCCTGCTCGAATGGATTGCGGATGCCCCCGACACCGCACGCCATGGCCGCACGTAGCAGGGGTCGCGCCACCCCAGGAAAAAGGTGGGTGTGTTTGTGGGTGTCAACGTGTGTCACTGTAACGCCGGCAGACTGCAGGCGACGGATCTGTGCGGTCGCCTCCCGTTCAATCTGTAGCTCAGGGATGCGACCCGACTGTAGCCGGGCGACAAACTTCACCAGCGAAGCTTCCAGCTGGCCTGATGCGTCGACCAGGGCGGATACCTCATCCAGCGGTGCCACGGCGGACCCATCGACCAGGACAACGTGGCAGCCGACGCCCAGGCAGTTCGTCCGGTCTGCAATGGCAACGGCGTCTATGAATGCGTCCCCGTTCGCCATCAGTGTCGCGGATCGAAGGGCACCGTGAGCGGCAAGCTCGCCGACGGCGCGGTTCACGCCTGCAGTCAGGCCGAAATCGTCTGCATTGACCACAAGGCGCACGATTTTTGCGGAAAGGGCCACTCTGCGAAGAATACCGTGGCTGGGAACTGAAAGCATGCAGAGATTTAAGCCACGGTATGATGTGGGAACGTTCTCTCCCAGCCCCGCTTGGGACCTTGCACCACGGTTGTATTGACGATTGGCGACATAACGTTGCAGATCGCTTTTCCCGAAACCATACTTCAGCGGCACGTTCTTATGTCGGCAGGGATATCCGCAACCGTGATTGGAACCGAGAACTCATCCCGGCCGCGCAGCTCGGCAAACGGCCCTTCGCTCGGCGTGTTGGAGAAGCCGACTGTGATCGGCGCAGCGTGGGCCGTGTTCGACATTTTGACGGTTCTTGTTGCTAGCCTGATCGCGACGCGGTCGCGGCTTGACGTGTCCGCTGCATCTGGTGCACTGCAGGATCTGCGCCTTTCGCACGCACTCTTCAATGAGTTCGGCGCGTATATGGTCTGGTTTGCGCTTTGCCTTATCTTCTTCACGCGTTCCTATGGTCTGCACGGTCCGATCCAGAACCGCAGCGGGCTGGACGAACAGCGCCTGACGCTGCAGGCCACGCTGGTCGCCGGCATGATCCTGTGCGGCACCCTCTACCTGGTTGGGGCAGAGAACGTTTCGCGCGTAGTGGTGGTTCTGACAGTTCTGTTGACTGGCGCCATGCTGTGTGCGCGTCGGGCACTTTGGCGCAGCATGGTGTACACCCGCTACCGGCAGGGCTTGGATACGCGCAACGTGCTCATTGTGGGTTCGGGCAGGGTAGGCCATGCACTGCGTAACCACCTGGAGTCATTGGCCCACCTGGGCTTCCGCTTTCGCGGTTTTATCGCGCTTACCGAAGCCGAGGCAGAGGCTGGCGATGCCGACATCGTCGGCAATGTGGACAACTGTCTTCAACTTGCCCGCGCCCTGTTCATCGACGAGATTTTCTTCTCGGTGCCTGCCGAGAAGACACTGGTCATTGACCTGGTTCAAAAGGCAAGAGGAATCGGGCTTGATATACGCGTCGTTCCGGACCTGTATGACGGCCTGGCCTGGAACGCGCCGATCGAATACATTGGACAGTTTCCAACGATTCCGTTGCACCGGCGAGAGTTTCCCGCGGGTGCATTCATGTTCAAGCGAGCGTTGGATTGGATTGTGTCCCTTCTCGCGCTGGCCATTCTCAGTCCTGTTGTACTCGCGGTTGCGATTGCTGTGAGGCTCGATTCCGAGGGCCCGGTCTTCTTCCGCGCGCGACGGGTTGGCCGCAAGGGGCGCACCTTTCAGTGCTTCAAGTTCCGCACCATGGTAGTCAACGCCGAGGCTCTGAAAGAGCAATTGAAGGGCAGCAATGATCGCGACGGCATCCTGTTCAAGATGGCGGATGACCCCCGCGTCACCCGCATTGGCCGCTTTCTGCGCAAGTATTCGCTGGATGAAATCCCGCAATTCTTTAACGTGCTGCGCGGCGAAATGAGCCTGGTGGGCCCTCGTCCGCCCATTGCCTCCGAGGTCGAGCGGTACGATTTGCCACACTTGCGCCGCCTGGACGTACTGCCCGGCATGACCGGTCTGTGGCAGGTGGAGGCGCGGCACGACCCGTCGTTCGACAGCTACATCTCGCTGGACACGGCCTATGTGGAGAACTGGAATCTCTGGCTCGACGTCAAAATCCTGCTGCGTACGGTGAGCGTAGTCCTTGGCGGCACCGGCGTCTAGGCCGTGCGCTGGTCTGTCTCAGTAGAATTGCACCTGTGAAGATTGCACTCATCCAGCTAAACCCGACGGTAGGCGACTTCCGCGCAAACGTAGAGCGCATCCTGCGCAGTGCCGCCGAGGCGGGCGCACAGGGTGCGGACCTCGCCGTGTTTCCAGAGCTTGCGCTGCCGGGCTACCCCCCGCAGGACCTGATCGAAAACGAACACTTCCTGAAGGCTGCCGAAGACGCATTGCGGCAGGTTGCAGAGGCGACCTCGCAGCCAGGTATGCCAGCCATTCTGTGTGGCAGCGTGATGCAGTCGCAAATGCGTCCCGGCAAACGCGCGTGCAACGTTGCGGCACTTTGTTATGACGGCGAAGTGCAGTTTGTGCAGACCAAGATGCTGCTGCCGTTCTACGACGTCTTCGACGAACAGCGCTACTTTCAACCTGCCGAGTCGCAGTCGCTGGTCCGATTCAAGGATGAAGTCCTGGCCATTACCATCTGCGAGGATGCGTGGAACGATAAAAGCTTCTGGCCGGATCGTTTGTACAGCAACGACCCCGTCGAGAAGCTGATGGCGCAGAACCTGGAGGGTCGCAAGCCGACGGTGCTGATCAACCTGTCCGCATCACCCTACTGGGAGGGCAAGCAGCAGGTGCGCCGCAGCATGATCGCCGCGCTGGCCCGGCGCCATGGCGTACCCGCCCTGATGGTGGGGCAGGTAGGCGGCAACGATAGCCTGATCTTTGACGGTGCTTCCTTCGCCGTAGAGGCGGGCGGGAACATGCTGGCGACGGCACTGAGTTTTCAGGAAGATACCGTCTTTTTTGAGACGTCTTCGGATGTGCCGTGTGATGCTCCGCGCGGCACGCAGGATGGCGCCGAAGCAGCGTGGAATGCGCTGGTGCTGGGCGTGCGGGATTACGTGCGCAAGTGCGGCTTTCAGGATGCGCTGATTGGCCTCAGCGGCGGCATTGATTCTGCGGTGGTTGCTGCGATCGCAGTAGAAGCGCTGGGCGCAGAGCATGTGCACGGCATCGGCATGCCCAGTGAATACTCTTCGACCGGTTCTGTCGACGATGCACGTGACCTGGCCACGCGACTTGGCATCCGCTTCGACCTGCTCGCCATCCACAACAGCTTCACCGCTCAAATGACCACGCTGGAGCCGCTGTTTGCAGGCACGGAGTTTGGCCTGGCCGAAGAAAACCTGCAGTCGCGCACGCGTGGCGCACTGCTGATGGCACTGTCTAACAAATATGGCGCGCTGGTGCTGACCACCGGCAACAAGAGTGAAATGTCCACCGGCTACTGCACGCTGTATGGCGATATGGTGGGCGCGCTGGCCGTCATTGGCGATGTGTGGAAGACACGCGTCTACGAGTTGGCGCAACACGCAAATCGTGACCGCGAAGTGATCCCGCAGAGCACCATCACAAAGCCACCCTCTGCCGAGCTGCGACCGGGCCAAATGGATACCGACTCGCTGCCACCGTACGAGGTGCTTGACCCGATCCTGCAGGCGTACGTGGAGCGGTACCAGTCCGCGGAAGACATCGCGCAGCAGCAGGGTGTCGCACTCGACCGCGTGGAGCAGGTGTTGCGGCTGGTCGAGCGCAGCGAATACAAACGGCAACAGGCTGCGCCCGTGCTGAAGGTAACAGCGAAAAGCTTTGGCAGCGGCAGGCGCTTTCCGCTGGCAGCGCGCCTGCGCAGCTAGCTGTCGGCGGTTGTCCTTTGCTTCGTCATCCTGCAGCGAAGCAGAGGGATCTGCATGTATGCCGGCAGGGACCCCACAATGAAATGAGGTCGGGCACGCACTCATGAACATGCGGCCGCAGGAGTGCGAAAATAAGAATCGACATGACGCGAAGCGCAAACCTCCTAGTAGCCGCCCTCACCCTATTCCCCATGGCCCTGGCGAAGAACCTGCCAGCACAGGCGCCCGCCGCCACTACGCAGGCCGCGCCCGCAGACCCGTTTCCGCCTACGAATCCCAAGTTCTTTGACGCAGCATCGCCTACCACGGCTGACGTGGATGGCTTCCTGAAAGCGATCTGGGGCTACGACGCGAACCGCTCGTGGCGTGTGGCTGCCATCCAGAAGACGCAGGCACCCGGCGTCAGCAAGGTCACCATCTTCCTCGCGGACAAGAGCCAGGGGAACAAGGTTGAATCGGTGCGCTTCTTCGTCACGCCCGACGGCAAATTTGCCATCGCGGACACTGTCTTCGCGTTCGGTTTACGCCCCTTCGACGCAACCGCAAAGGTGCTGGCCGAGCAGGCAAAAGGCCCCGCCGAAGGCAGCACTTCAAAGGGACTGTTGCTGGTCGAATTCTCAGACCTGCAGTGTCCGCACTGCAAGGAAGCGGCGCCGGTCATGGACAATCTGAAGCGCGACTTTCCCGATGCACGCATTGTGTACCAGAACTACCCGCTGACAGAGATCCACCCCTTCGCCTACAAGGCTGCTGCTTACAACGATTGCGTCGCCGCAGCCAAGGGCGATGCAGCCGCCTTTGCCTATATGCACGAGGTCTTCGAGCACCAGGAATCGTTGACGCCCGAGCTGGCACAGCAGACACTCGACAACGCTGTAACCAGGGCCGGCGCATTACCGGCGTCTATCGCAACCTGCTCCACAACACCGGCAACCAAGGCAAAGGTTGACGCGGAGATGAAGCTGGCCGAGCAGGTCGGGGTAGACCAGACGCCGATGCTGGCCGTCAATGGCCACCTGATCCCGCTGGGCGGCGTGTCCTACGAGACGTTGAAGCAGATCGTGGAATGGGATCGAAAGCAAACCGCGCGGTAGGACTTGCTACGTTCTGGCCAGGAATACAAAGCGTGCGATGAACAAAGCTGCCAGCGTAAATAACAGCCAATCCTTCAGCTGGGCTCGACCGCTGAACAGTCGTAGCAATGCAAAGCTGGTGATGCCGATGCC
This sequence comes from Janthinobacterium lividum, assembly GCA_050954745.1. Taxonomy (GTDB): domain Bacteria; phylum Acidobacteriota; class Terriglobia; order Terriglobales; family Acidobacteriaceae; genus Terriglobus. The sequence continues at coordinate 17,521 of JBPBQP010000065.1, forward strand.
AAGCCCGTTTGCGATGGAATAGGTAAGCGGAATCATAACCAGCGTAAGGAACGCGGGAATGGCCACCAGCGGTTCTGCCCAGTCGACTTCGACGATCGATCCAAGCATCAGGGCGCCCACGATGATCAGCGCCGGCGCAGTTGCAGACGCCGGGATGGGGCCAACCAGCGGTGCCACAAACAGAGACGCTAGAAAGCAAAGCCCGGTCACAATAGCCGGTACGCCGGTACGCCCGCCCGCAGCTACGCCGGCTGAGGATTCAATGTAGGAACATACCGTGCTGGTGCCGGTCAGTGACCCCACCACGGTTGCCGTGGCATCGGCAAAGAAGATTTTTGAGAGACGCGGAATCCGACCATCCGCAGGCATCAGCCCGGCTTTCTTGGTCACCGCGACCAGCGTGCCGACGTTGTCGAACAGGTCCACAAACAGGAACACAAAGATGATCTCAAGTGCGCCCGTGTGCAGCGCACCGCGTATATCCAACTGCAGCACGGTAGCCGTCACGTCGTGGAATACGAAGTGCTGCGGCGTCCAGTGCACCTGGCCGAAGACATAGCCGGTCAGCAGCGTGCCTGCAATGCCGATCAGGATGGATGCGCGCACCTTCAGGATCTGCAGCACCGCGATCAGCAACAGGCCAAACAGCGCCAGCACGGTGCCCGGCGCACGCAGATTCCCTAGTGCCACCACCGTATCCGGATCGCGCACGACAATACCCGACTCCAGCAGACCAATGAAGGCGATAAACAGTCCCACGCCACCCGCGACCGAAGCGTGCAATTCGCGCGGAATGGCCTCTACCAGCAACTGCCGCACGCCACCGAAGGTCAGCAGCAGAAAGATGACCCCCGACAGAAACACGGCACCCAGCGCGGTCTGCCAGGGTATGTGCATCTTTAGGCACACCGTGTAGGTAAAGTACGCATTCAACCCCATGCCCGGTGCCAGCGCCAGTGGGTAACGCGCCAGAACGCCCATCAGGATGGATCCAAATGCAGCGCAGAGGCATGTGGCCGCCGTGACCGCCGCAATGGGCATGCCGGTCTTCGACAGGATCGCCGGGTTTACAAAGACGATGTAAGCCATCGTCATAAACGTCGTCAGACCGGCAAGAATCTCTGTGCGCCAGGTAGTCTCGAGGCCGGTGAAGTCGAAGTAGCGCTCGATGCGTTCGCGCATGTCACAGCCTTTCCTGCGGGTAACGCCATCATACGAAAAGTTTTGGCCTCGGCTTTGACCTACCCACATCGTGGCGTGTCGGCCTGGCTCGAGGCGCATCCGAATACACACTATGAAAGCGCGCTCGGTGCCGTCGCAGAAGAAGAATAAGCAAGCAGTAGCAGCCGAGCTGCCGGCCAGCATCACCGACCCGGCTGCCGTAGCCCGCTCTGCTGGCCTTCGTTATGTAAACGATCGCCAGCCCGGCATTCGGCGCGAGAAGAAGGGTGACCGCGTTCGCTTTGTGGGGCCGGAAGGCAAGCCGGTCCGCGATGCGGAGACGCTCGCTCGCATCAAGGCGCTGGTGATACCACCAGCATGGTCTGACGTCTGGATTACCACGCATGCGAAGGGTCACCTGCAGTGCACCGGACGCGATGTACGCGGGCGCAAGCAGAGCCGCTACCACCCGCACTGGCGTGAGGTGCGCGACGACACCAAGTACGAACGCATGGCTCGCTTCGCATCCGCCCTGCCCCTGATCCGGAAGCGTGTTGAGCACGACCTCGCGATGCATGGTCTGCCGCGTCAAAAGGTGCTCGCAACAGTGGTTCGGTTGATGGAAGAGACGCATATCCGCGTCGGGAATGAAGAGTATGCGCGCGAAAACAAAAGCTACGGCCTGACCACCATGCTTCATAAGCACGTCGAGGTCAACGGCTCGAAGATCACCTTTGACTTTCAGGGCAAAAGCCGCGTGCACCATACCATTAACCTTCAGGATCGGCGACTCGCCAAGATCCTGAAGCAGGTGTCAGACCTGCCCGGACAGGAGCTGTTCCAGTTCGTTGATGATGCCGGGCACAGGCACCACATTGACTCGTCTGACGTAAACGATTACCTCCGCGAAACCACCGGCGAGCACTTTACCGCGAAGGATTTCCGTACATGGGCCGGGTCGGTCCTGTGCTGCGATCTGCTAAGTGCCTTCGAACCAGCCACCACGTTGACGCAGGCGAAGAAGAACGTGGTGGAGGCCATTGCACGGGTGGCCGCGCAGCTTGGCAATACGCCTTCGGTCTGCCGCAAATGCTACGTGCATCCGGCGGTTCTGGAGACCTACATGGGCCGCATTTCGCCGGCTGAGGCGAAGCACGCATTGGACCAAGAGATCGCGCACGAACGGGAAGAGATCGCCACGCAGGTCGCCGTATTGCGTCGTGAGGAGCAGGCACTGATGAACCTGTTGCAGCAGAAAAGCCTTCTGGAAAAGGCAGCCTAGGCCGGGCGGTTTATGCTTAAAGTCGTTCGGGTTGGCCGTTCATCCAATGCTGGAGAGTGAGCCGTACTCAGTACCAACCCAAGGAGTTGCTGTGGCTTCAGTAGATCGCACCATCCAGCTGATTCGCATTGGTGAACAGACAGGGAATGTTGCAAGTGGCAGTACCTGTTCCTCTGCACTTGCGGACGATCCATGGACGGTGGATCCGCTGCCCGGCTACGGCCCTGGTGCCTCCATGCAGGACCACATTCCAGCCGACGCACCAAGGCAGGGCGTTTTACCGCATGAGTATCGCAATGCCTCGCGTGCGGAGCTGGATTTAAGGATTCGCGCCGCCAAGGCTGCGCTCGGCGAACGATTAGTGATGCTCGGCCACTTCTATCAGCGCGATGAGGTGGTGCAGTACGCCGACTTCGTGGGTGATTCTTTTCAGCTCGCACAGGCTGCCCGTACTCGTCCTAACGCGGAGGCAATTGTGTTCTGTGGCGTGCACTTCATGGCGGAAACAGCGGACATGCTGTCGCGTCCTGACCAGGTAGTGATCCTCCCTAACCTTGCGGCTGGCTGTTCCATGGCCGACATGGCAGATCGTGACACGGTAGAAGATTGCTGGGAGCAGCTAAGCGAACTGTACGGAACCGCAGCCGATGACCATGGCCGTGTCCCGGTTATTCCCGTCACGTACATGAATTCGTCGGCAGCGCTGAAGGGCTTTTGCGGTGAGCATGGTGGCATCGTCTGCACCTCGTCCAACGCTGCAGATGTGTTGCATTGGGCCTTCCAGCGTGGTCAGCGCGTCCTGTTTTTCCCGGACCAGCACCTTGGGCGGAATACAGCGAAGGCCATGGGGATCCCGCTGCAGCAGATGCCGGTGTGGACACCCGAGCTGCACCTGGGTGGCAACACGGCGCAGACACTGCAGGATGCCCGCGTCCTGCTGTGGCATGGCTACTGCTCGGTCCACAAGCGCTTCACGGTAGAGCAGATTACAGCGGCCCGACTGCGGCATCCCGGCGTACGCGTGCTGGTTCACCCGGAGTGCCCCATGGAGGTGGTAGATGCCGCCGATGAGTCCGGCTCGACCGACTACATCAAGAAGCGGATTGAGGCCGCGCCCCCAGGTTCTTCCTTTGCCGTTGGTACTGAGATCAACCTGGTACAGCGGTTAGCGAACGAGCATCCGGAGCACACCATTGTCTGCCTCGACTCCATCGTCTGCCCCTGCTCAACCATGTATCGCATCCACCCCAGCTATCTTGCATGGGTGCTTGAGGCGCTGGAACGTGGGGAGGTGCTCAACCGCATAACCGTTCCCGAGGCGATCGCCGCACCGGCGCGCGTCGCCCTGGAGCGCATGCTGAGCGTGGCCCCAGGTTCGTCAAAGCCGCTGCCGCTGCCGCGATGATGCTGGCACGGGACACCATCGAACGCGCCGTGCGGATGGCATTGTTGGAGGATGCGCCGTGGGGTGATGTCACCTCGGCAGCATTGATTCCGGCAGGTACCCAGATGCGTGCTCACCTGGTCGCACGCGAGGTCGGCGTGTTGAGCGGGGCAGACGTTTTCATCGCGGCTATGTCTCTCACGGATCGTGCCATCGCGACAACCTTTGCCGTGCAGGATGGTCATTGGTTCGCCGCAGGAGCGCACCTCGCAACCATTGAAGGGCCGGCACGCAGTGTGCTGCAGGGCGAACGCGTTGCGTTGAACTTCACACAGCGCATGTCCGGCATCGCGACCATGACCGCCGCTTACGTTGCAGAGACGAAGGGCACCAAAACGCGCATCGTCGACACCCGTAAGACGACACCAGGACTGCGCGCCTTCGAACGCTATGCCGTGCGCTGCGGCGGTGGTTACAACCACCGCTACTCGCTGTCAGACGCAGTGCTGGCCAAGGACAACCATCTCGCTATGCTGACCGGTAACGGGGAAGTCGATCTAACGGAAGCGCTCAAAGCAGCGCGTGCGACTCTTCCGCATACGACTCACTTTGAAGTCGAGGTCGACCGTCCCGATCAGATCGAAGCGGTACTGGCGGCAGGTCTCGACACGATTATGCTCGATAACTTCACCACAGAGCAGATGCGCACCGCCGTCTTGCAGATTGACGGAAGGGCGCTAG
>JBPBQP010000066.1:0-19790 GCA_050954745.1 Janthinobacterium lividum
CTTTCCACGGACACGCGGCGCGGAGACGGCGGCCTGCCAGCAACCGCCATGCCGGTGCGCTGGGAAGTCGCCACAGACGCCGGGTTCCGCCGCATCGTGCAGAAAGGCACAGCTTCCGCCGCGCCGGAGATGGGTTACAGCGTCCACGTAGAAGTCACCGGCCTGCCCGCACACCGCGACTTCTTCTACCGTTTCCACACTGCCGATGCCACCAGCCCGGTAGGTCGCTCACGCACCGCGCCCGCCGCCCAGGCAGACGTGGATCGGCTCCGCTTTGCGTTCGCCTCGTGCCAGAACTACGAGCATGGTTACTACCATGCGCACCGCGACCTCGCGCAGCAGGATGTTGACGCCGTGCTGTTCCTGGGCGACTACATTTACGAATACCGCTCCAAGGATCGACCGCGTGTTCACACCCTGCCGAAGCTGGTGACGGTGGACGACTACCGCACCTGCTATGCGCAATATCACAGCGACCCCGACCTGCAGGCGGCGCACGCTGCTCACCCATGGATCGTCACCTTCGACGACCACGAAGTGGAAAACAACTGGGCAGGCGACATTGACCAGGAGGACGACGCACCCGCGGTCTTCCTGCAAAAGCGTGCAGCCGCCTTTCAGGCGTACTACGAAAATATGCCCCTGCGCCGTAGCAATCTGCCCACTGGGCCAGACATGACGATCTACCGCACGCTTCCGTACGGCAAGCTGGCGCAGTTCACGGTGGTGGACACGCGGCAGTTCCGCACGGACCAGCCCTGCGGCGACAACTTCAAGGCACCTTGCACCGCGCAGACCAACCCTGCTGCCACCATGATGGGAGCGACGCAGGAGGCATGGTTTGGCAACGCACTGGCTAACAGCCCGGCACAGTGGAACATCGTGGCCAACCAGGTGATGATCCAGCAGCTTCAAGAGCGCCGCAACGGTGAAACGGTGTTCAACATGGACCAGTGGGATGGTTACCCTGCGGCCCGCAAGCGCCTCACAGACTTTCTCGCTGAACGCAAACCTTCCAACCCTGTCGTGGTCACGGGTGATACCCATCAGACATGGGTTGGCAACTTGAAAGCCGACTTCGACGATCCGCACTCCGCCGTGGTTGGCACGGAACTGGTGGGTACCAGCATCACCTCGGGCGGCGACGGTGTCGCGAAGACGCAATTCTCGGACGAGGAACTCGCCAACAACCCGCATATTGTTTACAACAACGACTTGCGAGGCTACTTTCTATGCGAGATCGACGCACGGGAAATGCGAAGCGAACTGCGGACGGTGAACCACGTTACGACTTCAGATGGAGTTGTGACGACGTCCGCGCGATTCCGTACCGAAGCAGGCCGTCCTGGTGTCGTGACCGCCTAGGGCCGTCAAATCTAGGTGGCGTGGCGTCAGCCTCCACTACGCGCAGCATTGGAAATGTTCCATGATAAAAAAGCCCGGGATTATTCCCGGGCTCTTTGCTGCCCACGACGACCAGGCTAGGCCGACACCGCCAGACCTTCTGCGGTCGCCACGGTTTCGCCCATTGAATTGGGGATGGTCAAAGCCCGCCCGCCCTTGCCAACCCAGGTACGTGTCCACTTGCGTGACACCAGTCGCATGACGATCAAGACCAGCAACGCAAAGGCAGCGTAAACGGTGAAACCCATGGAGTACGAACCGGTGTGCTGCTTGGACTGCGAGAGGGCAAGCGGCAGAATGGAGCCGCCCAATGCGCCGATTTCGCCGATCATGCCGCCTGCGACGGCCGTGGTGACGGGCCAGCGCAGCGGAACCATCTGGAAGGTGGCTCCATTACCCGCGCCCAGTGCGGCAAAGCACAGCATGAAGAAGGCCGTGGTCACACCGAGCGACGGCGTCGTCATCAACCCGAAAAGACCCGCGATTGCAACGAGAAAGACAACGGAGAGGGTTGTAATTCCACCAACCCTGTCGGCGAACCAGCCGCCTATGACGCGCGTAAGACTGCCGGTAAGGGTAGCCGCAACGGTGTAAGTGCCGGCCTGGATCTTGGTCATGTGGAACTGGCTTACATAGAAGGTGGGTAGGAAGGTAGCCAAACCAATAAACCCGCCAAAGGTAATGATGTAAATCAGGTTGAAGTACCAGCCATCGGACTCGGTCAGGCATTTCAGATGCTGGCCCAGTGTCTGGTGTTCGCGGTCTGGCGGTTCCTTGGCGAAGACGACCATGATGAACAGCGGCAGCAACATGCAGGCTGCGGCGAAGCCGTAGACATGCTGCCAGCCGTAGTGCGTTGCCAGGCGCGGAGCAAATAACGCTGCCAGCGCGGTACCGCTGTTACCGGCACCGGCAATGCCCATCGCTAGGCCTTTGTACTCCTGCGGAAACCAGCCGGAGCCGAGCGACAGCGCCACACCGAAGCTGGCACCCGCAAGACCAAGCAGAACGCCCATGGCAATGACGTCATGGAATGTCTTCACAAAAAAGAAGCCGTACAACAGGGCAATGATGATGGCGGACATCTCAACAATGGCTGCGCTCTTGCGGCCAATGTACTGCGAAAGCACGCCCAGCGGAAAGCGCATGAGCGCACCGGCCATAGTGGGAGTTGCGATCATAAGCCCGGTCTGCGCGGGCGAAAGATGAAATTGCTGTGTAATGAACGGGCCCATCGCGCCGTTGAGAACCCAGACGGCAAACGAAAAGTCGAAGTACAGGAACGATGCGAGCAGGGTCATGGGATGACCCGACTTCATAAACAGTTTGGCGCTGGCCATGCGGAACACTCCTGGAACGAGATAGGGTTTGGTCGAGCACCGTGGTGCAGATCACATGTGTTGCGTTCAAGGCATGCGCACGTCATGGTGTGCATCTCAGTACAGGCCGCGGCGGTCGTAGCCGCGGGTAAGGCAATCAGGCGTGCCTGTAGCGCTCCACGCGCACAGCACACTGCTTGAAATTAGGTTCGCGGCTGATGGGATCAAAAGCACCCAGCGTCACGCGATTCGAATTCTGCTCGGCAAAGTGGAAGGGCATAAACACCTGCCCGGGCGCGATGATGCCAGTGATGCGCAGCTCCACGTTAGGCACGTTGCTGCGACGAGACACGATGGTGACGCGGTCATGCTGGCGAAAATCCAGGCGCTCGGCGTCCAGCGGGTTCATCTCGAGCCATGCGTTCGGCACCATGCCGTTCAACATGGGTACCGCGCCTGTCTTGGTGCGGGTGTGCCAGTGTTCCACCGTGCGACCCGTATTCAGGATCAGGTCAAATTCAGCGTCTGGCTGCTCAGTGAACGGCAGGCAGGGAACGCAATGCAGCAGCGCCCGGCCGCCTTCGCGGGGGAAGATGCCGTCCTGGTACAGGCGCTCGCCGCCCCACTGCGCGCCGCCTTCATCCTCAATCTGCTGCCAGGTGAAGGGCGAGTAGTCGCAAAGACGACCTGCGGAAATACGCTGCCACTCCAACCATGCGTCGTGTGTCGTTTTCCAGGCGGGAAAGATCGTGTCTTTTACGCCGAGACGCTCTGCGAGTTCCAGAAAGATGTCGAAGTCTCCGCGTGCTTCGCCAGGCGGCGGCATGAAGGGATTCGCCTTGCTGATGCGGCGCTCGGAATTGGTGTAGGTCCCTTCCTTTTCGCCCCAGATGGCTGCAGGCAGGACCAGGTCTGCGTAGTCGCAGGTGGGCGTGGGAAAAAACCCATCCTGCACGACGACGAACTCGGCCGTCGTCAGCGCCTGCTCCAGCAGCTTTGCGTTTGGGAAGCTGACCACGGGATTGGTAGCAATGAACCACAGCGCCTTGACCTGCTTTGCGACGGCTGCTTCGATGATGTCGGGGTACGCGAGTCCACGCGCGATGGGGAGGCGGTCGACGTCGATCTGCCACAGGGCAGCCAGGTCGGTGCGGTCCTGTTCGGAGTCGAACTTGCGGTAGCCGGGCATGGATGAGGCGAAGCCAGCTTCGCGCGTGCCCATGGCGTTGCACTGGCCGGTAATGGAAAACGGCGACGCACCGCTGCGGCCGATGTTGCCCGTGATGAGTGCAAGATTGTTGATGGCCGCGACCGTAACCGCACCCTGCGTGGAGTGGTTCACGCCCATGGTCCAACCGACGAAGGCGGCTTTGGCTTCACCGTAAAGGCGTGCGACGCGTTCGATGGTTTCGACGGGTAGTCCGGTGACCGTGCTGACGTGCTCGGGATAGAAATCTGCAACAAAGTCGACGAAGGTTTCAAAGCCATCGGTATGCGCGTCAATGTAAGGGCGGTCGACCAGGCCGTCGCGCAGCAGGATATGCGCGATTCCGTTCAGCAGCGCGATGTCAGAGCGCGGCTTCACCGGCAGATGGATGTCCGCCAGCATGGCTGTCTTGGTAACACGCGGATCGGCAACGATCAGCACCTGACCGGGCCGCTTGTGCAAACGATTGCACAGGATGGGGTGATTGTCCGCAATGTTGGAACCGACCAGCAGAATGACATCTGCCGTCTCCATGTCGGTGTAGGCTCCCGGCGGTCCATCGCTGCCAAAGCTGAGCTTATAGCCCGATACGGCGGACGCCATGCAGAGCGTGGTGTTGCCATCGTAGTTACGCGAACGAAAGCCGAGCTGCACCAGTTTGCCCAACGTGTAGAACTCTTCCGTCAGCAATTGGCCGGTGCCGATGACGCCCAGCGCGTCGCGCCCATGCGTGCTCTGCAGGTCGGTGATACGGGTGACCATGACGGTCAGCGCTTCATCCCAACTGACCGGCTCCAATGGCGAGCCGCGACCATTGCGCCGCAGCATAGGCGTGGTGGCACGCCCGGGCGCGCGCAGTATCTGGTGTTCGCTCAGGCCCTTGGGGCATAGTTTGCCGCGATTCACCGGGTGGTCCGGGTTGCCGCGCACGGCGACGGCCTGCCCATCGCGTGTGCCCACCAGCATGCCGCAGCCGACGGAACAGTAGCCGCAGGTCGTCTTCGTCCAGGTGTCTGCCACGCGTGATTCGGACACGTAGCCGAATCGGGGATCCTTGGCATACGCATATTTCTCGTTGGCCGTATCGAAGCCGAGCAGGCGGCTGAGCCGTTGCAGAAGCGTCATGCGTGACCCCCGCTGGATCGCACAAAGGTAAGCCCCATGTTAAGGGGAACCACCGAAACGAAAAAGAGGTATCGGCCCATGCTGACCGTGGTCAGTGCGGCCAGCGCGGCGGGCACGGGAAGTGGCGCCGCCATAAAAATGGGCGTCGCCAGCGCGGTAAAAAAGGCCAGTGCGACCATCCACCACATGCCTTCGCTACGCAGCAGGTTGAAGCTGGCATGCCGCTCAAACTGCACAGACCGGTTCAGGCGAATTAGCTTTACGGCCTGGTTCAACGCCCACACGACCGCGAGTACCAGCACCGGTAGCGCAGGGAAGTGCACGGGTGCATGGGCCATGTGCAGCACCACGCCATGGGCCAGCGCCACGCGCATCATCAGACCGCTGAGCATGGCTGCGGGCCCTTCCACCACGGACGGTAGCACTGCGCCCAGCAGGGCTGCCGACACCACGAAGTCAATGGGCGTGTGCAGCATGTTCCACGAAGGGCGTGCCGGCACCAGGTAAATGTAGGCGCTGGCCAGCGTTCCCAACACACCGAAGACAACGGCGGTGATGGCGGAAGGCAGCACGACTTTTTGCGCGGCCGCAATGCCCAATGCGCCTGCCCACGAGGCAAGGACGCACGCGCCGATGGACAGGAAGAAAAAGGCGAAGAGCACGACTTCGCGGCTAAGCCACGAGCGTTTCCACATCTTCATGGCCCGCCACGCGTACGCAGGACGGCCCAGGTGAAAAACAGACACGTTCAACGCAAATGCCGTCAGCAAGGCCAGCAGCGTCAGCATGATGGTGTCGAGCCCGTGGCGGATCAGCAGCCATGCCAACGTACCCACCGTGGCCTGCATGGCCGTCGTCATGATGACCAGCGAAGGATGGCCGTGTTCGGGCCGCACCGTGCCCGTGTCTACACGTTCCAGCCAGGATTGCGAATCTTTCGGCAGGGTCAGCCGAGTTGTAGAGACGGTATGTCCCGCAGGCGGCAGACCGGGTGATTCCGCCGCTGCATAGTTTTCAAGCCACTCAATTTTATTCACGATCTCAATCTGGATCGCGTTCTCCGGACAGGCGTTCACGCAGGCCGGTTCAAGACCATCTTCCAGGCGACCGCGGCACATGTCGCACTTGCCCACGACGTTGCGTTCCGGGTTGAAGACGGGCACGCTGTACGGGCAGTTCCACACGCAGTACTGGCAGCCAATGCAGGCATCCGTGGAGTGCAGGACAATGCCGCTGACCGGGTCTTTGCGGTAGGCGTTGACCGGGCAGCCCTTCAGGCAGTCGGCGCTGATGCAGTGGTTGCAGCCCATGGAAAGGTAGCTGCGCTGCGTGTCTGGATAGGTACCGCCCTCCAGCTCGCCCACGCGCCGCCACTTGATGTCTGCGGGGTTGCCGTTCTGCTCATTGCACGCGACCTCGCAGGACCGGCAGCCGATGCACTTCGTCATGTCGAAGTGGAAGCGGTACTGCTCGCCGGGTTCCAGCGGTCGCGTTGGAATCAGCATCTCCACGAGCTGTGCTGACGCACCGCCTTCGAGCAGCGTCATGCGCACCAGGTCGGTGCTGTCCGTCTCCATTGCCCGATCGTGTAGTGGCAGTGCCAAGGTGTTGCTCCAGTCCAGCGTCCGAACGGCTTAGTACACGTCGCGATGGTAGCGGCGGTCGTCGTGCAGCTGCGACACGTAGTCCTTCGCAGCGTCTTCACTCATGTTGCCGTGCTGCGCCACCACGTCGTGCAGGGCTGCGTCCACGTCTTTCGCCATGCGGCTTGCATCGCCGCAGACGTACACCTGGCCGCCTTCGTCCAGCCACTGCCACAGCTCCGCACCTTGCTCTTTCATGCGGTCCTGCACATAGATTTTGTGGGCCTGATCGCGCGAAAAAGCGGTGTCCAGCCGGTGCAGGTGACCGCCCTCGACCATGCCGTTTAACTCCTGCCGGTACAGGAAGTCGGTCTCGGAAGAGCGCTCGCCGAAAAAGAGCCAGTTACGTCCCTTGTGGCCAAGAGCCTGCCGCTCATGCAGAAACGAGCGGAACGGTGCAATGCCGGTGCCGGGGCCGATCATGATCATGGGCACCTCCGCAGAGGGCAGGCGGAACTTCTTGTTCGGCTGAATGTAGATGGGGACGCGTGTGCCGACTGGTACACGATCGCTCAGCATGGTGCTTGCAATGCCGCCACGCTCGCGGTTGTGCGAACGGTAGCGCACCACAGCCACGGTGCAGTGAACCTCGCGCCCGTGGGCTGCGGGGCTGGACGAGATGCTGTACAGCCGCGGTGCCAGACGAGGCAGAATGGCCGCTAGTTCCGCAGCTTCTGTAATGGCACCAGGGTAGGCGTGCAGCAAGTCGATCAGCCCACGGTCGTACATGAAGCTGTCCAGATGGCCAGCCTGTTCGGGCAGCAACAATGTTTCCAGCGGCTTGGCATGGGTTCTCGCGGCAAAGTGCTGCACGATTTTGCGTGAAAGACGCGTGGGCTGCAGGTGATGCAGCAATGCCTCGTGAATCGAAACAGAACCCAGCTTCGGCAGGTCGAGCAGCGTGCTGCCATCAAACGGCAGCAGGGCAAGAATGTCCTGAACCAGGCCCGGATCATTCTGCGCGATGACGCCGCAGGCATCGCCCGCCTGGTAGTGCATAGCAGAATCTTCCAGCAGCAGGCTCAGGTGCATGGTCAGCTTGCTGGACACGTCGCTGGTCAGCGGCTTGCGTTCGTGCAGTGGCGCATGGAACGGGTTGTCGCGGTTGTGAACGTGCTCCGGTTCCGGAGCCTCCAGCGCCCTGGGGGCTGCCGTGCGATCGGTCTGGATTGCGACCTGCGACTCCGCCACCTTGTGCGTCAGGTGCGGCTGTAGATCGCGCTTCCAAACAGCGAAGGGTTCGTCGGCATCGACATCGGCCTCTACCCGTGGAATAAAGCGCGAGGCACCCAGCGCCTCAAGACGCTCATCCAGGTCGATGCCAAACTTGCAAAAGTGCTCGTAGTGGCGGTCACCCAGGCACAGCACGGAGTAGCGCAGCGTCTTCATCTCCGGCGCGGTGTCGCTGAACAGCGCATCGCGAAAAGCGATCGAGCCTTCCGGCGGGTCGCCCTCGCCATAGGTGCTGGCGATGAACAACGCGTTGCTCTGCGCGGCCACCTGCGCGGGCGTCGTCTTGTCCAGCGAGGCAATCTCCGCGGTGTGGCCCTGCGCCTTCAACTCCTTGGCCAGCTTCTTTGCCAGCCGCTCCGCAGTGCCGGTCTGGGTCGCGAAGTAGATACCAAAGGCAAGCACGGGCGGCGGCGCGAGGGCTGCCGCCGCGGGTGCCGCGGAGAAGATGCCCGCAAGGAAGCCGTTCAGCCATGCGCGCTGTTCCGTGGTGAAGGGTGCGTTGTCCGGGATGAAAGGAATGCTCATGCCTGTGCTGTCTCCGCGGCGCACATTGCGCGCAGTTGATCGAGCGGGAAGCGACGCGTGAAGGTCAGGAAATCCTCGTCGCCACCACGTGCCTGTTGAAACGCTGAAAACAGGTTGTGCAGCGCGGGTGTGACCTCATCCCAGGGCATGGCCGGGAACAACTCCCGCGCCAGTGCCTGGTCGTTGTCGGCCCCGCCGCCAAGGTTTACCTGGTAGCCTTCGCCGCCGTTGACCTTCACGCCCATCAGGCCAATGTCGCCGATGTAGTGCTGCGCGCAGGAGTTGTTGCACCCGGTCACATGCAGGTTGACGGGCTGCGCAATGGGAAAAGCGTCGTCCAACGATCGTGCAAGCTCCAGCGCGTGGCCCTTGGTGTCGGTCGCTGCAAAGCGGCATCCGCGGCTGCCGGTGCACGCGACGGTCCCGCTCAGGATGCGACCTGCCTCGAAGTTCATGCCCGCCGCCAGGAGGGCTGCCTTCGCGGCCTCCACATATTCCGCTGCAATATTTGGGATCAGCAGGTTTTGCCATACGGTCAGGCGGATTTCGCCGGTGCCAAAGCGCTCCGCAACGTCCGCCAGCGCACGCGCCTGGCCAGCCGGCAGCCATCCCACCGGCACTACGACGCCGATGTAGTGCAGGCCGGCCACCTGGGCATGCACGACCAGGTGGCCGGCGCGGTCGATTGGTCCCCGCGGTTCGCATTCGGCAGCAGGAAAGCGGATGACGGGAAACGCCAGCTTCGTAGCTGTTTCCTCGAGAAAACGATCCATACCCCAGCGGTCGATCAGATACTTCAGCCGCGCCTTCTTGCGGTCGGTCCGGTCGCCGTGTTCCGCGAACACGCGCACCATGGCCACGGCAACGGCTACCGCCTGTTCCGGCAAAAGCAGCAGGCCGCTATCGGTCGCGAACTGCCGGTGCCCGGTGATGCCGCAGAGCAGGACCCGGAAATATACGCCTGCCGGAATGCTTTTGCCGTCCGCCACGCGGACCGCAACAAAGCCGATATCGTTCGTATCGGCAAGCGATGAGATGGCGCCGCCATTGTCGAACGCGATGTTGAATTTGCGCGGCAGGCCGAACATGTCCCGCGTGTTGCTATGGAAGTTCTGCAGCGCATCCGCGTAGGGCTGCACATCCAGCAACTCCTGCGGATCGAGCCCGGAAATGGGCGACGCCGTGAAGTTGCGCAGGTTGTCTGCGCCGGAGCCGCGCGAACTCATGCCCAGCTTCTGCACCGTGTTCAGCACGTCGACGATGCTGCGTGGCTGAAGCTCGCGGATCTGCGCATTGGCGCGGGTGGTGAGGTCGATGCGACCAGCACCCCAGTCGTCCGCCATCTTTGCGAGGCCGCGCAACTGGTAGCTTTGCAGCACGCCGCCGGGAATGCGCATACGCAGCATGAAGCTGTCCTGCGCAGGAGCAACATGGAAGAGTCCAAAGCTCTTGAAGCGGTAGCGAAACTCGGCATCCGGTGCCTTGTTTTCTGCGGCGTGCGCCAGCAGAGCATCCCACGCGTCGAGCGGATTGGCTTCGTACTTCCAGACTTCTTCGGCACACAGTTCGCTTACTGGCGTTCCCCAGAACTCTGGCTCTGGTTCCGTTGCCGCTGCCAGGTTCGCAACGCCATTCTGAGACTCGTGGGTTAGCCGGCCATCGGCAAGGGTACCTGCAAACGGAGCACGCTGCATCGCACCTGCGAAAAAGCCCTGCAGGTACTGCTTCTGCTCTGGTGAAAATGCACCAGCACCGCCGACTTGGGACACGTCGTCTATCAAGTGAACCTCGACACAGCGAACAGGAATGCGGGGCCCAAACCATGCGGGAAGACAGCTCAACCGGAGGCGGAAGACACGACGGCGGAGCGCAATTCTGCGAAGGCTCAGGCTCGTCGTGGAGCTGGAATAAGAAGGTAGAGTTGGCTCTGCCAGATGGCAGAAACCGGTAGAGGAAGAACACACCCGCGGCGGCATGGCTGCAAATATGTTTCGGTGGGTTGACTGTATCGCGGTGTCGATTGTGATGCAAGTGGAACCTTTCACGCTGTCAAAGGAGCGGTCTTGGCACGGCGCGCAGGGGGCGGTATTCTGAGCGCACACGTAAGCAACTTCACTACTTCATAGCTGCCGGACGAGTTCGTGCTCAACTCGTCAGCTCCGTCAGCCCTCGCCACCAGTTCGTACGGAGATGAACGATGCCACACGCAAGCTTCGACGGACTGCGCGTTCTTTCGCTGGAGTCTCGTCGCGCGCGCGAAGTGGCAAAGCTGATCAGGACCTACAACGGTGAGCCCTTCGTCGTGCCCGCCATGCGCGAGGTTCCACTAACGTCGAATACGGCCTGCCTGGACTTTGGGCGGGGGCTGCTGCGCGGAGAGTATAACGCGGTACTGTTCCTGACTGGCGTTGGCGTCCGAGCCATGCTGAAGACGCTGGAGACGGAGTTTGACCGCGAAGCCGTGCTGACCAGCCTGCGCGGCGTAAAGGTGCTTTGCCGGGGCGTCAAGCCGCAGGCCGCACTCGCGGAGTTGGCAGTCCCCACCTTTGCGACGTGCCCGGAACCAGCTACCTGGAGAGAGGTCGTCGGCGTCATTGATCACACCTTTGGGGAAAGCACCGCGCAGATGCAGCTTGCCGTTCAGGAATACGGCGCTACCAACCCGGAGATGATTGCCGCGCTGGTGGAGCGCTTCGACGTCGTTACAAAGGTGCCCGTGTATCAGTGGGCCCTGCCGCACGACCTGACGCCGCTGCGAGAAAGTGTCCTGGCCGTCATCCACGGCAATGTCGACGTGGTGCTTTTCATGACGGCGGTGCAGGTCATTCACCTGTTTCAGATCGCGGATGAAATGGGCCTTGCCGCCGACCTGCGCCGCGCGTTCGATACGGTCGTTTGCATCTCCGTGGGCCCCACGACGACGGAAGAGCTGCTTCAGCACGGGCTGCGGCCAGACTTTGAACCCTCTCGACCAAAGATGGGCTTCATGATCAACGAGGCAGCGCAGTACGCAGGCAAAGTGCTGGCTGCAAAGCGCACGCCCGCGCCGCCAGTGGACCCCCTGCTGGACGCGGCACCCGTGGCCGGCAGCGAACGAGCCGGCGGCAACAAGCATCCGGCCGCCAGCAACGTGCGTCAGGTGGCTGGCATGACCAGCACCATGGCCGGTTTCAAAGATGGCCTGGCACCACTCGACATCCTGCACGAGATCAGCAGCCGCATCGCGATGGCCGACCCGCTCCACCTGGTGCTGGAACGCATTGTGAGCTTTGCCTGCGCCGTTATCCCGTGCGACTCCTGCTTTGTCTACACGGTGGAAGGGGACAAACTGCTGCTGCGGGCTAGCAAGAACCCCCACGCGGAAGTTGTGGACAAGCTGAACGTGAGCCTGGGCCAGGGCGTGACGGGCTGGGTGGCACAGTATCGCGAGTCGGTCGCGCTGTCGCAGAAGGCCTCGCAGGATCCCCGGTTTAGTTCGTTTGCCGCCCTGCCGGAAGACCGCTTTGAGGCGATGCTCTGCACGCCGCTGGTTTGCGCAAACCGTGTGGTCGGCGTCATCAATGTGCAGCACCGTGAGCCGTATGTGCATACAGACCTGCAGCGTAGACTGCTCTCCACCATGGGGATCTTTGTCGGCGCAGAGATTGAACGTGCGCGGCTTGAGACGGAAAATTCGCAGCTCTCAAACCGGCTTGAGAGTCGCAAGGTAGTGGAGCGCGCGAAGGGCATTCTGCAACGAGACCTGGGCCTGACAGAAGAGGACGCCTATCGCACCATGCAGAAAGAAAGCCGGAAGCGACGCCGCACCATGAAAGAAGTCGCAGAGGCGATCCTGCTGGCAGAGGAACTGCACCGGTTGCCCCGAACGCAGGAGAGCGAGGAAGCCGATCCATCGGCGGCTCCATCCATCCCCTCCTGACGGCATGCTGCGGGACACCTTGTTTGCACCATGAGCCAAAGTTGTGGCTGCACGCGCTCAGAACGCTTTACTGGCCTACACCTACCTGCGCGGCTACCCCTTCGGAGAGGCAGCCTTGGCGACACGACCACAACCGGCCCTCAGCCCGAACATCGCATTCAGCATCGCTCAAGAGCTTCTTTAGATTCCGGCCATGAAGCGTCGCCTGCTCCCCAGGCACCAGATAGATGCTAGCTCCTGCTGCTGCTCCGACCATCCCAAGGCTTATAAATGTGTTCTGCGCGATATGGTCCAACTTCGCTGGTCATGCTAACGCTTACGCCCGACAGCAGACCAGTCAGGATCTCCATGCTCTTGACAATCAACGAATGCAAGGATGATTTTGGCTGCCAGAATGTCGGTCTTGCGGACCCTAAGAGATCATCATCTGGGCGGGTTCGCCCGAAGGAATGTCGAACAGCAAGAACACTCGAGGACTAATCATCGTCGTCGCCGCCATAGTGCATCGCTGCCTTGACGAGCGGACCAGGTGCCAGGACCTTATCCTCCCCAGGGTAGGGCCGATTCCACCCGGTAGTGGCATACCACGTGACATGGTTCAGGAAGTTGGGATCAACTGCGTCCGCTTTGTCGTACTTGCCTTTCATCACCTTGGCGGTTGCCTTTAACCATTCTTTCTCTGTCGGTGTATAGGCAACGGCTTTGCCTGCAGGTAGGTCGGGCCCCTGATCGAGGGGAATGGTTGCTGGTTGTACATCGAAGGGCGTCAGGTCGGGCGTGTTCTGGAAGGCGTCGAACATGGGCGTGGCAACAAGGTCGAATTGTGTAAGCGGCTGAGCGCCCAAAATGTTTTCAATCGTTCGATTGATGTTCTCGGCCGTGTAGGTGGTGTGAATCACCTTGCCCTGGCCCGGCAACTGTGGTGACGCTGTGTAGGGGCTGATGATGTAAACAGGCTGGCGATGGCCGTCTACATGATCCGTGCCTCCTTGGGAGTCATCCTCTTCCACAAAGACGGCAGACTTGCTCCAAACCTTGCTGTGGCTGATGACGTCAATCATGCGTCCTAGCGCTAGGTCGTTGTCGGCCTGGTAATTAAGAGGATACGGATGGCCTTTCGAGGTACCGGCAGTATGGTCATCGGGCAGCCAGAGAACAGTCAGGTTCGGTACCTGCTCTGCCTGATCCATGCGCTTGAATTCTTTGATCCAGTAATCAGCGCGATACTGGTCAGGAATATCAAGATTGAATGGTGGAAAGTGCGGATCCATGATCTTTGCCGCTGACGGAATCGCCGACGTGACGTGGATAGCATCGTCGGGAACGATGCAGTCGGAGGCACTTGCCTTGCCTTCTTTGCAAAGCGAAGTCTTATAGAAGTCGGTCCACGTGTACGCGGAGCCATCCGGCTTGTGTGCAACGGTTGTGCCGCTGCTCCACTCCCCATACAGACGTGCAGTCATACCCTTGGCAGCAAGTTCGGTCCACAGAAAACCCTTCGGTGTATTGGTCAGCGCATCTTCTGCCTGGCCGCCGGGGTAGGAACGAATCCAATCAGGCGACAGGATGTCGTTGGAGTAGAAGGAACCGGACATGCCGATCCATGGGTGCCCGTCGGCGGACTGGCGGCTTGGCGCATACACGTTATCAAGCAGCGGAAAGCGTTGCACAAAAGCGTGCTGATTCGGTACGGCAGAGGCGAAGACCGCAAGCTCCTTTGCACCATTGCCCCACGCTACGTCTCCAAGCATCTGGTCGTATGTGCGATTTTCTTTGATGATGAGGAAGACGTGCTTGATAAGTGAAGGCTCTCCAATGTGCTTGGGGACGGCCACGGGCACGGCACGTGGATCAATGAACTGTTTACCAACCTCGATATTGGTGGTCATGTTCCATTGATTATTCTCAAACACCTGCTTGCTAAAGGTAGCCAGGCTGGTTGCGTTGGGTTCGGTGATGAGATTTACAACACCCATGTCCGCATGCGTGTTGTAGGCAACTACGCCGGTCTTGGTCGTTGTGGTTGTGCCGCGTGAACCGAGGCCTTTGTCATCAGCGATAACCAGTTGCTTTCGCCCCTTGTCATAAGCGATTGAGGTAGGGAAGTAGCCGGTCGGAATATAGCCGATGACAGGGTTCGCATCGCGACCCTGCAGATCAACAACGGCAACAGCGTTCGCCTGGCCCAACGTGACATAGGCGGTGCCGCCTTCGGTAACCGCGACAGCGTTCGGTCCTGCGCCGAAGGTGCCACCCGCTATGGGAACGCTAAGGCTAACGGTACGGGTGACCTTGTTGGTCTCCAGATCAATGATGGAAAGGCTGTCACTGTAAGAATTCGCGACAAAGAGGCGTGAACCAACGATGGTCATACCTGCGGGGTGCAGGCCGACGTCAACAGTGGTTGTTAGCTTACCCGTTCTAAGGTCAACGACGGACACCGTGCCCGTGAGGGTGTAAGCATCCGTGCGATCCACCACAATGGGCGTGCCGTCAGAGTCATTCGTGAAGTCATTTTTTGTAGCGGGCCGACCGCCCTCGTTGCTGACGTAAGCGAAATTGCCACGGACGATCACGCTGTTCGGCACATTGCCCACTGGAATCTGCCTAGTGAGCCTAGCTGGTGAGGCTGTCAGGTCGATGATGCCGAGCGTGTTGGCTGCATTCAGAGCAACGTAGGCGTGTTTACCGTCAGCGGAAAAAGCAATGCCGCCAGGGTTGATAGCTTTTGCGTTGTGATATTCGCGGCCATCTGCCGGCGGCGATGGCAGCATGACACGCTGGTCATGGCTTAGAAGACCAGTGGTTCTATTCACGTTTGCGATAGAGACGTAGTTATTGTCCTGGCTGAAGAGAAGTTTGGAGCCATCCGGTGAAAAGGCAATGCCTGCAAAAGAGCCGGTGCTTCGGTCCTTCGCAGGGGTCCCGGGTAAGCTCTCAGGAATGTAACGTTGAAGAAGCTGCCCGCTTTGTGTGTCAAAGACAATGACCGGCTCCGACGAACCCATCAACAGGACGGCAGCCGTGTGCGAGTTCTTGCCAGGATTCAGCGCGATCGCCTTGGCACGTACAGGCGCGCCCAGTTCGATGAGGCGGCCAGCAGGCGTGAGTACCTGGTTGTCAGACGCAACGACGGATCCGTCCTGCTGCGGGCCAACAGTGCGATTGGGACTATGAACCTGAGACTGGATGCCGGACGCGGCGCCGGTACGCCTCGTGTTGTCGAGTATCTCGTCCTTTGGCGCACCCACATTGAAGTCAGACTTGGTGCCGGACTGCGGGCTCTGCGCAGACAGGATCATGGAGGAAGCACAGAAGGTAAGAGCGGCCGCTTTGACGGCGCTGCGGGTGAGAATGTCGGTTCGCATGATGTCCTCTGACGCCTGTAGGTATACACCAGGTCAATGGAAAGCTGATGAATGTCCTTGCACCATGAGTCAGAGGTGTATCTCATCCGCCTTTCTGCCCGAAGATCGCTTTAAGAGTTGCCCCTTCTAGTGGCTCACACGAAGTGTATGGGTGCACCTACCCGGAACTAACAAGGGCCCCAAGAGTACGTCACATTACGGGCGTGCTCGAATCTGATGTTTTCCTTTTGAGAAACTGCGAAGCAGATGACTCCACAGAGATCATGCGATCCATCCTCTAAAGACCTTCCTGTGTTCCCGTGAGTGACGGGCAATCAACGCAATAAGGATTGCTTCCTTGCGCTGAGAGTAGCTGTAGACCAAGCTGCTTTGGTTCTGTGAGCACGTTTTCGTTGCAGCTCTAATTCAGTAGCCTGCAACACACAATCTGGAAGATGCTCTCCAGCACCACTGGGGGTGAGGGCATTGTGTGCGGATAGGGTGCGGCTTTCATCTACCATTTGTGCGTTGCGTCGGCCGGGCTGAGCAAAACTTCAGGAGTTGTTCATAATAGGACGGAAATTGAAGTGCAGCAACAATGAGCACGATGAGGATGAGAAAGAATACTCGGTACACTATGGCCCATCATTACGACTTCAACCTGGTTCTGGTCTCGCTTCTCATCTCCGTACTTGCGTCGTGGATGGCTCTTGAGCTGTCGTGTCGGGTCCATGCCAGGCAGGGCCGAGCGTCTCGCTGGTACTGGTTAGCGGCGGGGAGCCTGGTCATGGGTACCGGCATCTGGGCCATGCATTACATCGGCATGCTGGCCTACCGGGTTGATATGCGCGTAGCCTACCACTGGCCGACAGTTCTTCTATCCTTCATGTCCGCAGTGCTGGCGTCAGGCTGTGCTCTTTACCTGGTGACCAGCAAGGATCTAACGTGGCCGCGCTCGCTGACGGGCGGGTTCGTTATGGGTAGCGGCATCGCCTCAATGCATTACATCGGCATGTCCGCTATGAGGATGCCTTGTACTGCGGAGTACCATGCTGGCCTGGTTACCCTTTCCGTGCTACTAGCGATGGTGATTTCTTCCATTGCGATCCGGATCTGCTACAGCTTCAGAACTGAGGCGGACTCGTGGTCTGGCAAGCGGATCGGTGCCTCGCTTCTAATGGGCTCTGCGATACCTACCATGCACTACTTGGGCATGGCAGCTGTCCGCATGAGCGAGGCTTCAGAGACCGCCGTTCCCGTGAATTACCACAATACGGTACAAATCTCACAGCTAAGCACCTTAGGCATTTCAGTTGGTGTAATTCTGTTCCTCGCGTTCGCGATGTGCGGCGCTGTGCTCGACCGGCGCTTTATGCGCTTCCATTCACAGATCAAGAAAAGCGAAGACGACCACAACCTTCTGAACAGCTACCAGCAGAGATTGATGAGTGCCTATCGCCGGCAAGGAGTAGGTTGTTGGTCCTGCGATCCGAAGACGATGCTCTTCCACGTGGACCCAAGCCTCAGGCCCATGTACGACATGGAGGACAATAATCTGCCCATTCCACGAGAGGAGTGGCTGAGACGGGTCCACGCTGACGACTTGCACTTACTGAGCGAACGCTGGCAAAAGGCGCTGGCTGGAGGAGGGCATTATGACAATGAGTACAGGGTCGTTCACAGGGATGGTTCCATTCTGCACTGCCGTACGGTTGCGGTAATTGAAAGAGACACCGACGGCGAACCCACCCACGTCGAGGGTATGACCTGGGACGTCACGCTAGAGCGACGCGAACAAAAAGAGGCTATCGAACAGGCCGAACGGTTCCACATGACGCTGGAGGCGATTGGCGAGGGTGTTCTTTCCGTGGACCAGGAGCACCGGATCTTGTACGCGAACCCGGTGGCTTGTCAGCTCGTCGGTTGGACTGCTGCCGAGAGCTTGAACAGGCCGTTAATGGAGGTGTTCCGCACCGTGGACGAGCAGACAGGACTGCCGCGAACGAACCCGGTACAGCGCTGTATCGAGCAGGGCGGAATGTTGCTGAGCGAGGTAGGTATCCTCCTTTCACGGGATGGCACTAAGCGCAACATACGAAAGCACGTCAACCTTGTCGGCAGTCAAGGGTCTGCGGTCATCACCTTTCAGGATGTGACTGCGGCACGGCGGCTCCAGCTGGATCTGATCACAGCTGCGACTCACGATGCTCTGACCGGCCTGCCGAACCGGTCAGCCTTCGACAAACATTTGAAGAAGGTGCTGCAAGACAGTTTGGAAGGCTCCACCCACTGTCTCGCCCTGCTCGATCTAGACCGATTCAAGGTCATCAATGACACCTCCGGACACGTAGCTGGAGACGCTTTTCTAAAGCAGGTTGTTGCAGCGCTGAAATCAGCCATTCGGGCCGGAGACTACATCGCAAGAATGGGTGGCGACGAATTTCTACTTCTGCTTCAGAACACGGATGTTGAAGAAGCGGAATCCTTGTCATACCGCCTGCTGCACGCAATCGAAAGTCTGCGCTTTACCTGGGAGCATCGCGCCTACAGCGCCACCGCAAGTATTGGGCTGGTGAGTTTCGACCGTACTCCAGAATCGCTGGAGACGCTTGTGAGCCACGCGGATGTGGCGATGTACACCGCGAAACGGAAAGGCCGCAATCAACTCACTGTGTATTGCGGGTCGGACGGGGAAGCTGCTGGTAACTTGCAGGAGATGGAGATAGTGGCCGGCCTCCAATCTGCTCTCGATGAGAACCGCTTTGAATTGCATGCTCAACCCATCGTGCCGGCATCCGGCAAGGAAGCCGTGCCGTACTTTGAATTACTCATCCGAATGAAAGATGCAGCAGGAGGGTTGATCCCGCCGAGCACGTTCATTCCAGCTGCGGAGAGCTACGGCATGATGCAAGCGATTGATCGTTGGGTCATACGACACGCACTGGCGGCTTATGCTCCCGTCTTCAGGGCAGGCAGAACGATGCGGTTCGCAATCAACGTATCCGCTGAATCGTTGAGCGATCCAACACTCTGGGCGTTTGTGCAGGAAGAGTTTCAGGCAAGTGGCGTTCCGCCTTCTGCGATCACATTCGAAGTAACAGAAAGTGGCATCATCCAAAATGTAAATACAGCCGCCAACTTTCTCCAGCAAGCAAAGCTGGCCGGCAGTCGCGTGGCTCTGGACGATTTCGGCACAGGTATGTCATCGTTGAGCTATCTCAAGCAGTTTCCTCTGGACGTCATCAAGATCGATGGTTCGTTCGTGAAGAAGCTTCGCTCAACTCCACTGGATCAAACCATAGTGGAGGCAATTGCCAAGATTGCCCGGGCCATGGGCGCTTCGACTGTGGCTGAATGCACGGAAGACATGGAGACCGTGAGCCTGGTAGCCATGTTAGGGGTGGACTACGTCCAGGGATGGGCTACCGGAAAACCAAAGCCGCTCGCTACTGTTCTCGCCGTAGTTCAACCAAAGCTCCACCTGGTGGAAACACAGGTCGCCTGATTCGTTCAGGACTGCGCTTGCCTGCGATTTAGCGGAGGCTAATCTGCTGGTCTACTTGGCAGCTAAAAACTCAGTAAGCGCGACTAATAGCGAGCTAAATGGTCGATGCTAAGCTTCGTGCGACGCGGCGTAGCTCCTACTTTGCGACTTTAACGTGCTCGTGGATCTGCTTCACCTTTTGCTACCGACCCGGGTACAGGGGCAGGTACAGCCATAGTCCACTGGCAGACCTGGCTGACTCTTAATAAATACTCGCGCAGTTCTTACGGAAGTGCCGGACGAGCAGGCTGACAGGTTCGTGGGAAGTGATACATAGACTGCACGGAGCTATTCTCCCTAGTATGCGCGCGTGAGAGCAGAGTCCACTTGCCATGTCGGCTTAGGTACCACGCAAAAATCGCTCTTTGTACTGGCCTTGCTCTAAGAACTGCGTTTCGTTTGGCTTCCGCAGAACGTCTCTTCGCGCAACCCGAAAAGAGTCCAGACGTGCCACTTCCACCGGGAAAGCACTGCAGGGACCAGCAAGGGTACCTGCCGTACTGGAGAATGCAGTTCATCTGCAT
>JBPBQP010000067.1:0-16084 GCA_050954745.1 Janthinobacterium lividum
GCGCGCGCACAGGGGATCGTTGCAGGTGGCGACGGGGTCAGCCGCTGCAGGCGCGACTGCCTGTGGCTGCGACGACGAACTGGTCTGCGGCGCGCCCTCTGCAAAGGCCTGCTGCTGCATGGCTTTTGAGGTCAGGGCCAGGCCTGACAGCGCGCTGCTGCGTCCGGCGGTCCGTTCGACCCAGACTGCCTGCAGAAATGCGGGGAGACCTTCGCGCAGCCATGGCGCAGCGATGTCTGCGGGTAACCATGCGGCGGCCAGCGGCTGTACCATCGCGGGTGCCAGCACGGCAGCGAGTGCCGTGGTCAGTGGAGCCACCAGCAGTGAATCGTCCGCGAACCCGGTGGCGCCCGGAATCGGCAGGTCCAGCACATCCAGTGGATGCGCCGGGGCCGCCCCCAGCCACTCTGACAGCATGGGCCGGATGCGTGCTGCGGCCTCACCCGCAGCGGCAACTGTGTCTGCCTGTTCCGTGACCACCCGCAACAGGCCGTCGGCGGTCATCCGGGGCGCACCGTAGGCAACAAACAGCGAAGGCGTATGCGGTCCAAGCCTTCGCCGCGTCCACTGTGCCGTTACATAACCGCCTTCGCCCTGGGCCGGGGTACCTGGTGTCGCCGAAACGAACGGCTGCCGATCACCGCAGAAGAACGCTGCGTCCGGTTGCGATCCGCTGTACTGCAGCGTCAGTTGCAACTGGAAGGGGTTGCCGGCGTCGTTCGTACGGCTTGCCTCGACAGCGTGGGTCACGGCTGAGCCATTACGTAGCAGCGCCGGCTTGCCTGCAACCGGATACCACAGCACGTTGCCCAGCCCGCGCAGGCCGGTGAAGGTATCGGTCACCGTATCCCAGTCTGTCAGCGCGGCGCGACCCGTGGGTGCTCCCAGGGCGGTCAGGCGACCGGTGTTCGCGGTCAGCAGTCCACCGTAGTACAGGTCCAGCGACACCGTTGCCCCGGGTGGCAGCGGCTCAGGCAGTGGCACAAGCAGCTCCGTCGCAAAGCCGGTGTGATCCAGGTCGTCAGGCAGGTGGTACTGCTGCAGGGGCAGGGTAGCGGCGGAACCGGCTTGCCGCGCACTCTCCCAATGCAGCGCGCCGGAGATGCGAACGGGCACCTGCCGCAGGGGCTCTGCGCCGCTGTTGCGCAGCACAGTCTGGGCGCGAACCTCTGCGGCACCGGTGTGGGCGTCCAGGTGCAGATCAAGGTTTTGCCCAACCACCGTCACGGCACTGCGTTCGGCCGCGGTCACCTGCCGGGCTGCCGCGACATCGGCCGAGGTGAGTCCCATGGGGGTATCGGGCGCTGCGGCTTCGGCTGGATCGACGCTGGATGACATTCCCGCCGCCGCATCGGACGGCGCAGGAATGTCTGGCACAGTTGTCGAGCCGGTCGTCGCAGCGCGCCGCCGCAGGGTAGTTCGTGCATGCCGATTGCTGGAAGAGAAGCCGGTTTGAGCAGTCGCGGGGGGTGGCGCGGCAGGCGTCTCCGGCGATTCCGGCGTAGCAGGTGTGTCCACCGGAGCGGCCTCATGCCGCTCGAATAAAACTTTTCCCTTCGTGGAGGGGGACTGGGAACCAGCCGGGTCAGCCTGTGGCACAGGTGTTTGCGCACCTGCGCGCGCCGCTCCGAGGGAAGCGAAGAGCAGCAGAACTCGACTTGTAGCGGTCAGCAGTGGCATGGCGGCAGTGGGCCCGGGACGGCTACGATCCCAGGCCCTTCCGTGGTTTGGACGGCTTCGCGGAAGGTTCGGCAGCCGCGGGGGCCGGTGCATCTGCTCGCCGGCGCTGACGTGCGGCCTCGTACATGACCACGGCACCGGCCACGGAGACGTTTAGTGAGGGCACTGCGCCCGCCATGGGCACCCGCAGCAGAAAGTCGCAGGTCTTACGGGTAAGGTCGTGCAGGCCGGCACCCTCGCGGCCCAGCACCAGGGCAATGTCGCCGCGAAAGTCGTACTGGTCGTAGTCCATGGTGCCGCGTTCGTCCAGCCCCACAATCCAGATGTTTTGCCGCTTCAGCTCTTCCAGCGCGCGTACCAGGTTGGTCACGCGGGCCACGCGCACATGCTCGGTCGCACCCGCAGATGCTTTGGCGACCGTGCCGCTCAGGGGCGCGGAGCGGCGTTCCGGCATCACAACGCCATCGACCCCGGCACCGTCGGCCGTTCGCAGCAGCGCGCCCAGATTATGCGGGTCTTCGACGCCATCCAAAGCCAGCAGGAATCGCTTTGCAGGGCCGGTTGGTGCCAGCAGATCTTCAAAGGTCAACGCTTTGCGCTCGCGCAGAAACGCTACGGCACCGCCATGGTTTTCTGTGCGAGTCATGCGCGACAGGTCATCGCGGCTGCCGTGCGCCACACGAACCTTCGCTGTGCGACACAGTTCCAGCAGGGCCGCTACGCGCGGGTTGGGCGTGCCAGACAACAGCGTGACATGGTCCAGGTCACCGGGGCGAACGCGCACGGCTTCTGTGACTGAATGCACGCCAAATACTATTTCCACGGGCTGATCCTCGCGAACAACAAGTGGCAGAGGGCGCGAGTCGTTGGAATCTTCTTCACCTGCCAAGTTTACGCGGAAGTGGAAGTCATATTCCTGTCCGGACGGTCCATGCGCACGTACACTGTGGGAGCCAGCCCGACAAAAGCAGCGCGAGAGAACGTCCGTTATGGCAGAAAAATTCTTTGCAGAGCGCGTCTTTCCTCGCCGCGATGGCGTCAACCCAGCTGTGCAGGCTACGCTCCCCCTATCCGCGGCAATGCTCGAGGCAGCCGAGCATGAGAATGCCGAAATTGCGCGTGGCCTGAAGCGGCAGGATCCTGAGCTGTTGGACCGGCTGATTGAGACATACCAGCACCGCCTGATGCGCTACCTCACCTTTCTGACCGGCAAACGCGAAGTGGCAGAAGACCTGTTTCAGGAGACGTGGATGCGCGTGCTGCTGCGCGGCGGCCAGTACAACGGCAAAGCGCGTTTCGACACCTGGTTATTCACCATCGCTCGTAACCTTGTCATTGACCTGTCACGTAAGCGCACCATGACCTCGCTGGACCAGCTTCGTGACCCGGAAGGGGATGACATCCCCTTCGAAATCGCCATTGACGAGCCCTCGCCCTTTGACAACTTTCGCTCTCGGGAAGAGGCCGCAGAAGTGTCGCTGGTCCTGCTGGACCTGCACGCAAGCTACCGCGAGGTACTGGTGCTGCGGTTCCACGAAGAGATGGCGTTGGAAGAAATTGCAGCCGTCACCCGTGCGCCGCTTTCCACGGTCAAATCACGGTTGTACCGCGGTCTGGCTGCGTTGAAACCGCAAATCGAACGCCTGCGTGGCGAACGCAACCTCGTTAGGCGACCCGCCGTCGCGGGAGGCGTCCTTTGAGTCTGACCTTCTCAGATGGCAAGCAGGAGCTTTCCCTGAACGCGCGTGCGGCAGTCGTAAACCGCACTCACCGTATCATCCGGGAACGCGCGCTGGCCTTGCAGTCGCGTAAGCGAACCGTTCGCGATCTCGTGGTACCCATCCTTATCTGCTCCACCCTGCTGTTGTTTATTGGAACTGCGGCGTGGACGCTGGCTGACGAGGGCGTGTCAGGTTGGGAGGGCGGCCTGTGGCATCGCTTCACCGAGCTTGGCGGCGACGCTGGCTCCACAGTCAGCATCCTGCTGGTCTGGTTTCTGCCGCTTTCCGTCGTTACGGCGGCTGCTGTCATGCTGCGCAAAACACGGCTCGCCAGCCGCAGTGACGAGGCCAAGCGCTAATGCTGCTCGGCGGAGACGTAAACCAGCGCCCAGACGTGGAAGTTGGTGACGACGAACTGAAGCTGATTCCGATCTGGTCGGTGGTGCTGTCGCTCGTAGTTTTTGCGGGGGTACAGGTCCTTAGTTTCTGGGGGCCACACGGCAATCCACCGCCGCCACATCATGGCAATCCCGTCATGCATGTCATCGGCAGCTATAGTTGGGGCGCCGCACTTGCCAGTTATGTCCTGCTGATTGGCTACATCAGCCGTGACGTGAAGCGCCGCAATATGCGTCCTGCACTCTGGATGCTGATCGTGCTGGTCATGCCGGGCGGCATCGGCGCAATTGTCTATTTTCTGCTGCGCCAGCCCATGATGACACGCTGCCCATCGTGCCGAACGGAAGTGGCGAGCTCGTTTCACTTCTGCCCTCAGTGCCAGTTTCAGATGTCTCCGGTCTGTGGGCAGTGCTTTCGGGGCGTCCACATCACCGATGTGTACTGCGTCCAGTGTGGGCACGACCTTACCCGCGACGAAATGCCATCTCGTCTGCGCTCCTACAGCGACTAAAAAAAGGCGAAGCCGTTTGGCTTCGCCCTTGAACCATCAATCTGGTTGGTAAGTTACTGCGGTGTAGGAACCGTCGGCGTGTCTGTAATTCGTGCGCGAGGAACCGCGTTCAGCACTTGACCTGTTGTCCGAGCCTTGTTGCCGGCCAGCGCTACTGCTGCATTGCCTTGTAGCGTAACAATCAGGGCTTTTGCCGCAACATCTGCGGCATTGCTGTAGCTGTGCGGCGTATTCGCGTCAAAGTACACCGCGTCGCCTGCATCTAGGCGGTGCCGAACTTCGCCATGGACAATGTCGAGAACACCTTCCAGCACGTAGAGGAACTCACAGCCCGGGTGTTGGTGCGCACGGCGTCCAATCATGTTTGGCAAAAACTCTGCGAAGTAGGGGTCCAACTGACGATCCGGAACCAGGTAACCCAGCGATTCGAAGTAGTAGGAGGGATCGTCGGTGCCGCTCTGCGGCAGGCGAATACGGTCCTTGCTACGCTGCACGCGGAACAAGGTTTTCGGTTCAGGTTCAAAGAAATAGCTTAGGTCTTTGGAGAAGACCAGAGAGATGCGCGCCAGATTGCGCAGTGTCGGCACTACACGACCTGTTTCAAGCTGCGAGAGAAAACTTGCAGAAAGTCCGGTGTGCCGGCCCAGTTCCACCAGACCCATGGATTTCTTCAAGCGCAACTGCTTAATGCGCTCTCCAAGTCTCTTCTCAGAAATGAAGGATTCGGCGGCTTCGGTTGCGACTCGCGCGTCTTTGTCTACAGGCTCCTCGATTAACGGGAGCGGGTGCACCGGGAGGTCGAGCGGCGTGATCTCAGTTGCCATAGTGGTTGCTCCTGACGGTGACCGGCCTTTGCAGCCTGTCAAAAAAGATGTTGAAGTGCCGTCGAAAGATGTACGGTTGCGAATTGCTGGCGGATTGTCCACGGATGGATAGAAAGTACGAAAAAAGTTGAAATAAACCGCGTGAATGGCTGGATGCTAGGCTTTTCGATATGCAGATGAGTCCAAACTGTGCCAGAACCGGGCACTTGCGACCGCTTTCGACTTCAAAACTTCTCCTGGCTTTTTTATGTGGTCCATTGCTGCTGTCAGGTTGCGCCAGCCAGGGGCCATTGCAGCCGCCTTCACTTCATCTGCCTGCGGCGGTCAGGGGGCTGGCAGCGACCCGGATCGGGAATGCAGTAGACCTCCAATGGACGAACCCGGGCCGAACCACCGACGGCCTGCCATTGACGGGCAAGCACGTTCCAAGACCGTTGGTGGCTGAAGTTTGCAGGGTCGGCAGGCCGCCCGCTGTTTGCAGCCCGGTTGCGCGGTTCGAGATTCTCAGCGACACACCCGCCTCCTTTCAGGACATTCTGCCGCTGCCGTTGGCTGCTGGTCCTGCGCGCCCGCTGGCGTATCAGGTGCGCGTTGTGAATGCAGCCGGCCGGGGTGCGGTCGCCACTACGGTACGAACGCTGGCAGGTGCTGCGCCGCCACCGCTGCTGGAATTGCGCGCGGAACCCGTGAACGGAGGCGTAGCGCTGCGCTGGCAGAGGGACGCCTCTGCCGCTGACCGTGTGCTGATCCACGTCGCGCGCGGTGAACCAAAGATCGAGGCCCCCAACCGGACCAGCAGGCAGAGCGGCACATTGCTGGCCGTGGAGCCGTCAGGCAAGGATGCGGGCGGAGCTCTGGATCCGGGGGCGCACCCCGGCACGGCCCAGGTCTACTCTGTGGCGCGTGTTCGAACTTTCCATGTTGGCACGGAGGACCTCACGGCGAGCAGCGTGCCCGCCTCCGTGGCCGTGTCTGCGGATGCAAAGGCCGCGCCGCTGCCAGCACCGGCAGACCTTGAGGCCGTCGCAAATACCCTGGCGGCCCCTGTCATTGACCTTTCTTGGTCGCCGGTCCCGGGTGCCGCGACCTACCTCGTTTACCGAGCCGAAGGCACCGAGCAACCCAGGCTTTTAAGTAGCGACGCGATCAGCGGTCTCTCTTACAGCGATGGCTCTGTCCGGCTCGGCGTGCAGTATCGCTACAGCGTGGCAACTGTGGACGCGCAGGGAACCCAGAGCGTGCGCAGCCCCCAGGTGACCGCAGCTTTGCCGCAGCCTTAGGCTTCAAAGACCTTTCTTGAAAGGCCGTGGGTTAGCCCTCTGCATCCAACAAGTGACGCGTATCATTACAGCGGAAAGACGTACGAAGGAGATCTTGCAATGGCTACACTTCTGGACAGTTTGAAGCAGTACACCACCGTGGTTGCTGACACCGGCGACATGAAGTCGATGGAGAAGTTCAAGCCGACCGACGCCACGACAAACCCTTCGCTGATTACGGCTGCCGCCGGTATGGCGGACTACTCCTATATCGTCGATGACGTTTTGAAGGATGCCAAGGAAAAGGCCGGTGCAGGTTCCGACGACAAGGCTGTCGGCGCTGCTGCGTTCAAGACGCTCGCTGTTGCGTTTGGCCGCAAGATTCTCGACATCGTTCCCGGCCGCGTTTCCACCGAGGTGGATGCACGCCTGTCCTACGACAAGGAAAAGACGTTGGCCGAAGCGCACGCCATCATCAAGCAGTATGAGGATGCAGGCGTCGACCGCAAGCGCATCCTGATCAAGATTGCTTCCACGTGGGAGGGCATCAAGGCTGCGGAGCAACTGGAGCAGGAAGGCATTCACTGCAACCTGACGCTGCTGTTTGGCATGCACCAGGCCATTGCCTGCGCTGAAGCGAAGGTAACGCTGATTTCGCCGTTCGTCGGCCGCATTCTGGATTGGTACAAGAAGGACACGGGCAAGGACTACGTCGGCGCAGACGACCCCGGCGTGCAGTCGGTCACGACCATCTACAACTACTACAAGAAATTCGGCTACAAGACCCAGGTCATGGGCGCGAGCTTTCGCAACCTCAGCGAGATCACGGAACTTGCGGGTTGTGACCTGCTGACGATCGCACCGAAGCTGCTGGAAGAACTGAACAGCAAGGAAGGCACGCTGGAGCGCAAGCTGGACCCAGCAAAGGCTGCCCATCTGGAGATCGAGAAGATCCCCATGGACAAGGAAACGTTCGAACGGATGCACGCAGAAGATCGCATGGCACACGACAAGCTGAAGGAAGGCATCGAGGGCTTCAGCAAGGCGCTGGAAGAGTTGGAACAGCTGCTCGAAAAGCGCATTAAGGAAGTGGCAGAACCCGCGCACGCCTAGTTAGCATTTCCCTGCAGCAACAAAGCCCCGGCAGAGACGCCGGGGCTTTTGTCTGGCCTCCATCCTAGGCTGGTGCGCCACCCCCATCGCCGCCAAGATCGTGAACGGCCTCGACCGGACCCGCAGGTAAGGGTGGGTTGTTCGAAGGTGCCAGCGTCGTTTCCGCAGCCGCAACCGCTGCCACTACAGCGGCAGTACCCGTCGATCCAATTCCTAGTTCCGCTTTCCACAGAACGAGTTGACGCGTCCGCTCGTCCAGCCCGTTATAGCCGCCGTTCAGGGCTTTGGTCACGGCTTTGACGTCGTCCTTTGAGGACGGTGGCAGGCACTTGCACGCTACAAAGTCGGCTACACCGCATTCCAGCGCGTGTTCCGGGCTCATGATCAGGGTCGGTTGCTGCAGGATGTCGCAACCTGCTTTGAACTTGTCCAGCGTGGCCTGCAGCAGCTTATAGCCGGCGCGTCCGGTGGTCTGCGCAAAACCTGCGCCGCGAAAGTCGTAGCCATCGGTCGAGGGTGGTGGCGCATTGCCCATGCGCCCGCCGTAGGCAATCATGCCGATCATCTTCTCGTTGTACTTCCAGCGCTGTGCCATGTCGGGTGTGAAGTGCGTGGGGAAAGTGCGCATCAGGCCCTGTGCGGAGTAGCTCAGGCTCTCCACCATCTCCAGGCCCTGGCCGCACTCTGCAGAGAATTGGGCCATGGCGTGGGCGACTGCCAGCGGCGTTGTCAGCCCGTACTTTGCAAAAATTGGCTTGGCCGCTGCGACGACACCCTCAAGCAAACCCGGCGTGTGCTGGTTGCCGTGCGGCCACCGTCGTTGCATCATTTCCATCGTCAGCATGTGTTCCCTCGGTGCTGCAGTGTCACATCGGGAGGAGCATAGCCTCTCACGCCACATCGCGCCACTATAAAAGCGTCGCCCGTCTCGGGGTAGACTGCCGCCATGAGACGCCGTTTGCCTGGTTTGTTGCTCTTTCCCGTGGTGCTTGGTCTTTGCGCTTCCTGCCTGTTGGCACAGACTGCGCCGGCTTCATCGAACGCGCCCGCGACAGGTGGTGCCGGGCCGCAGCCCATTCAGCCTGCCGCGCCGGGCGTCGTTCCGGGTGTTGGCCAAACGGTCAATGGCGCACAGCCCGCGCGTAATCCCGATGGCACGTACACCATTCGCCGCACGTCGCGCCTGGTGATCCTGGACGTGGTCGTGACCGACAAGAAAGGCAACGTGGTCAACGGTCTGACGCGCAACGACTTCCACGTGACTGAGCTGGATCAGCCAGAGTCCATCCTGAACTTTGAGGAAGCCGGTGCCCATGCCGTGAATGCTGAAACGCCGGAGATCAACTCCACCGCCGACCTCGACCGAATTGCACCACGTGCGCCCGTCAACATCCTGCTGCTGGACGAGTTCAACACCCGCTTTGAAGACATGGCGTTTGCGCGCTATTCCCTGAAAAAGCTGCTGGAGAAGCAGCCGGATCGCTTGTCGACGCCGACCATGCTTATCGCCGTCAATTTGCAGAAGTTCACCGTCCTGCAGGACTACACGGAGAACAAGACCGCGCTGCTGGACGCCCTGGAACACCACCTTGTCGCGTTCCCCTGGCAGGTCAATCAGGGTGGTTGGATCGCCGAGCGATACGGCACTGCCTTTGGTACGTTAACGCGCGTTGCAGAGGCGGTGATCGGTCATCCCGGCCACAAGAACATGATCTGGATTGGCCGCGGCTCTCCGCCCTACAACTTCACAAACGCACCGGTAGACGCCCAGACCCGAGTGGA
Organism: Janthinobacterium lividum; assembly: GCA_050954745.1. GTDB lineage: Bacteria > Acidobacteriota > Terriglobia > Terriglobales > Acidobacteriaceae > Terriglobus. Next base: position 9,290 of record JBPBQP010000067.1, read on the forward strand.
AAGCTACGTGCAACAGTGCGTGAACGAATTGCGTGATGCACGCGTGACGCTGTACACCGTAGATCCTGCGGGGCTTTCCGTATCGCCCGGTGCGGGCTACGGTCCAGCGGCTGCGCCCAACGATCCCTTCGGCGGCAACTACCAGTTCAGCAAGCTGGCCGTAGCCACCGGGGGCAAGACGTTCTACGGCCGCAACGATGTCGATGCGGAGATCGCCACGGGTATTCGCGACGGCTCCAGCTTCTACTCGCTCAGCTATCGGCCTGATAGTGCCAGCGTCGACCCGAAGAAGTTCCGCCGCATCAAGATTACGCTGACCCGGGCTGACCTGACGGCGACAACGCGCGAAGGCTACTACGTGCAGCGCGGACCGGCACGTGTCGACGCGCAGAACCCGTCACGCCGCCTGGCCTTTGAGCTGATGGCAGCAGACAGCAGCAACATGGCCTACGACGGTGTGCCGCTGACCCTTACGCCTGACGCGGCCAACCCAGACAGCTTCACCATTCACGTGGACGGTCGCGGCCTGGTTTGGACGCCGGCTACCGATACGGAGCAGCGCCATGCCGACGTCGTTGTAATGGCCTCAACATTCGACAAGAAAAACAAGGAACTAAAACGCATTTCCAAAATCATCAAGGCACCCGCAACCGGTGAGGTGCCACCCACCGGGCCGTTCAAGCGCGACCTGAACCTCAAGTTCAATCTCGACCACGATCCCAAGGCCGTGCGTGCGCGTTTCGTGGTCCGGGTCAGTGCGACAGGCCGCATTGGCACGGCAGATGCCACGCTGAATCAGCCGGTGAACGCACAGGCCGCGCCTGCAAAGTAAATGCTGGATAACGCTTCGCAGCCGCATTGCACCTGAACCTGTTGGATGACCACACCCCGCATCGTTCTGGCAAACTTTGGCTCGTTTGGAGACCTGCACCCCTACCTGGGCATCGCGCGCGAACTGCAGCGGCGCGGCCACCACCCGGTGATTGCAACCGTGCCGCACTACCGCGAGAAAATCGAGGCAGCCGGTTTCGAGTTCCACCCGGTCCGCTTCGCGGAACTAATCGAAAAGCCGGACGCCGCGCTGATGGAGAAGATCCTGCACCCGCTGACGGGTGCGGAGTTCATCATCCGCGACCTGGTCATGCCGCTGCTGCGCACGGCGTATGACGATTCGCTGCTTGCGCTAGACGGCGCATCGCTGCTGATCTCGCACCCGCTGACCTTTGCGGCGCGGCTGGCGGCAGAGGCGCGCGGTCTGCCGTGGATCTCGACACAGCTCGCGCCCTTCGGCATGCTGAGCCGGTATGACCCGCCGGTGCTGCCGCCCACGCCTGTCTTCAGCCGCCTGCGGGGTGCCGGCCCCGCGTTCTGGGGTCCGCTGATTGCGCTGGGGAAATTCGGCGCACGCCGTTGGACCGCAACCTACACGCAGCTACGTGTAGAGATCGGCCTGCCGCCCGCCCGCGACCCCATGTTCGAAGGCGGAGCTTCAGCGCTGGGTACGCTGGCGCTGTTCTCCCCGCTGCTGGGCAGCCCGCAGCGCGACTGGCCGGCACATACGCTGCAGACCGGCTTCGTCTTTTACGACGGGGAAGAGCGTTCGCTGCCGCCAGAGCTGGAGGCATTTCTGCAGGCTGGCGAACCACCCATTGTCTTCACGCTGGGCACGGCAGCTGTGCACAATGCGGGCAAGTTCTACCAGCAAAGTGCATCTGCGGCGCAGATGCTGGGACGGCGTGCGGTGCTGCTGATTGGCGATGCGGAAAACCGCCCCGCAAGCCTGCCGGATGGAGTCATCGCCGTAAATTACGCACCCTTCTCGCAGCTGCTGCCGCGTGCCGCCGCCGTGGTGCATCAGGGTGGCGTGGGCACAACGGCGCAGGCCATGCGGTCTGGCAAACCCATGCTGGTCATGCCCTACGGCGTCGATCAGCCCGACAACGCCGAACGCGTCCGCCGCCTCGGCATTGCGCGCGTCGTAAGTCGCAAGGCGTACTCCGCAGATCGTGCCGCAAGGGAGATGGAGGCGCTGTTTCGCGATCGGACCTACCGCGAACGCGCGCACGCCATCGGTCAGCAGGTGCGTGAAGAGGCGGGTGCCATCGTCGCGTGTGACGCAATCGAACGCATTCTGAGCGGATCTGCTCCGCTTCGATAACACAGCCGCAAGGCAGGCCATTGATCACGGAAAAATTGCACGGCATTGAAGATCCATTCACACCCGGCTGGGATGGTAAGGATATCCATTTCATCGATCCGGGGTCTTTCATGTTTGCTCCACGTTTCAAACGGCTCGCGGCCGGTTGTGCCTGTTCCATCCTCGCCGGGTGTGCGCTCGGCTGCAGTACGGGCAGCAGCTCCACCGCCACCGCAACGCTGCCCACCGCGACACCCACGCCTGCCGTGCGAACCGTGCACAAGACCATCGTGTTTGTCTGGGACGGCATGCGTCCTGACTCGATCGATGCAGTGAATACGCCGAACCTGCTCGCCCTGCAGCAGGGTGGCGTGACCTTTACGGATAACCATTCCACCTATCCCACCTACACCATGGCGAATGGTGCGGCGCTGGCCACGGGCGGCACCATCGGGACTACCGGCTTCAACGGCAACAACACCTACGCCGGCCCCTCGGTAAACTCCGTGAACGGCAAAAACATCGTTCCGGCTACCGGAGCCAGTTCCGCCGGCACTGCGGTCGACTTTACCCAGCCGCAGTTCACCGAGGACTGGGGCATTCTGGACGATCTGAACCGCTACTACCAGGCAAATTACAGCCAGGCGCTGCTCGCCGTGCCGACCCTGTTCCAGACAGTACAGGCGCAGGGTTACACCACGGCTGCTGTCGGCAAGTCTGGCCCGGCGTACCTGCAGGACTACCTGCGCGGCGGCTACATTGTGGATGAGAACACCGTGTGGCCTGCATCGCTGGTGACGGAACTGCAGAAGGCCGGCACAGCGCTGCCCGCGAACACGCCGTTCATGTACGCATCCGGAGCTGTCACGCTGACCGCCGCCAACGGTTCGCCCACTTCATCGGGCGGCAAAGTGCTGCTGGCCGACAAGACCACCAGCGACCCGACCAGCACCGCGGGCACACGCCAGGGGAACGCCAACCAGTACCTGGCGAACGTGTTCGTCAACAATATCCTGAAGAACCACCTGCCCGACCTGTCGCTGTTCTGGCTGCGCAACCCGGACGCCACCGAGCATGACTACGGCCCCGGCACGGCGAACCACAACGCCGCACTGCAGGCGCAGGACGCAATTCTGGGCCAGATCATCGCCTACCTGAAATCTGCCAACCAGTATGCAAATTTCAACATCGTCGTCGTTTCAGACCATGCGCACAGCACGGTTTCGGGCCCGCTGCAGACGTTCCCACTGCGCGGCATTGTGGCCAGTTCTGTTGGCAGCACCGTCAATACCGTGGACCTGTCGAAGTCTGGTGCGGGCTACTCCGTATCCGGCTACATGCGCGGTGCCGACCTGCTGACGCGCGCAGGCTTCCACGCCTACGACGGCAACGGCTGCACCTACGACCCCGTCCAAAGCGGCCTTACCGCCGCCGGTAAGCAGGTATACCCAACCCAGGTGGACACGACCGGCTCAGTCTGCGGCACGGTGAACGCCAACTACACCATGCCCGCCTACCGCGCGCCGGCCACCCTGCCTTCCGATGCCATCGTCATGGTGACGCCCGGCGGGTCAGAAATGTACTTCATTCCCAGCCACAACCCCGCACTGGTGCAGCGCCTGGTCACCTTCCTGCAGCAGCGGCAGGAGTACGGCCCGGTCTTTGTCGATCAGCAGTACGGCAACATCCCCGGCACCTTCAACGCGTCGGCGGCCAAGCTGCAAAACAGCAGCGCACGCAATCCGGACGTCATTGCCAGCATGAACTTCGACGAGACGCAGACAGTCTCCGGCAAGTTGGGCACGACCTTTAACAACTCCGCCAACAACCGGGGCATGCACGGGTCGTTCTCACCGATCGACGTACATAACACGCTGGTTGCCTCTGGTCCGGACTTCAAGAGCGGCTACACCGACACCCTGCCCACCGGCAACGTGGACGTGGCACCGACCCTGGCTTACCTGATGGGCCTGACGCTGCCCAAGGCAGACGGCCGCCCGCTGTATGAGGCGCTGAACCTGTCCGGCACACCCACGCTGACCGTTACAACCAGCTCCGTCAGCACATCGCAGGTGACGGGCCTGAAGATCAACGCGCTTACCGATCCTTCCGGCGCAACGATCGACCCGATGCTGACGAATGGCAATTACTCCGCCGTGCTGCGCACCAAGACGGTGACCGACTCCACCGGTAAGTCGTACAGTTACTACGACTCAGCCAAGGCGAACCGGAACTAATGACTCGAATGCTCCGCTTCCTGTCGCCGCTGGCCTTTTTGGCAGCGGCGACACCTCTTTTTAGCCCCTTCACCCTTGCAGCCCAGAAGAGTGTGGCGGAGGACGGCCAGGCTGTTCCCTGGGACGCGGCCTTCCCCGACCGCAGCGCGAACACCCCCCTGCACTTTGTAGCTCGCTACGTGGATGGTGCCGGAAAGGCGCATCGCCTGGAAGAGTGGCGCGTGGGTACGCAACACCTGCGCCGCCGCACAGACGATCGCATCGACCTGCATGCAGACGCCGTCGGCCACACTATGCCCGGTCAGCCGACCGACTACCTGTGGCAGATCCTCGATCTGCAGAAGCACATTGCACATCGAGTTTCGACGGTGGGCATGCTGCGCCTGGGCATGCTCTACAGCTATTACTCCATGGCGCACCTGATGACGCGACCCGCCGGGCAATTCACTGTGCGGCAGGCATCGGAACCGGTGCCGAAGCTGGGCAGCACTGACTCGCTCGCCGCCGTCCCTGCGAAGCTCCCGGCGTGCACGTGGTGGCAGATCGATGCACCCGGCCAGCCGTCCACACGCGCCTGCTGGATGCCCGGGTATGGCCTGCCCGCAGAACTGTGGTCGCAGTCACCCGCCGGTTGGCGACTCACTTTTGCGGTGGAGTCGCTCGACACCCATGCCCTTCCAGCGCGCACCTTTGCCACGAATACGGCAGGGTTCCAGGTGCGCAGTGTGGACGAACTCGAAGCGGAGGACTAAGCCGCTACAGAATGTAGCGGCTTAGATCCTGGTTCTTGACGATTGCCGCAACCTGCTGGCGGACGTATTCCGGGTCGATGACGACGATGCGTTCCACGCCCCCGCCCTCCACCTGCCGTTCCAGCACGGGCAGCGGATGCACGCTGCCGGGCACGACTGGCGCGGTGCCCTTGGGCGGCTCCACGGTGCTGGGTTCCACCTGTGCGACCACGCCGTTTTCTGCGGGCTTGGCGTTCTTAATCAGGTCCGGTGCCTGGAAGCTGATCTCGTCCAGAACGCGCTCCATGATGGTGTGCAGGCGGCGTGCACCGATGTTTTCGGTGGTTTCATTGACGGAAAAGGCAAAGCTGGCCATCTCCTCCAGAGCTTCCGGCTGAAACTCCAGCTTCAGGCCCTCGGTTTCCAGCAGTGCGATGGACTGCTTTACCAGCGACGACTTCGGCTCCGTCAGGATGCGGATGAAGTCCTCTACCGTGAGCGACTGCAGTTCGACGCGGATGGGAAAGCGGCCCTGTAATTCCGGAATCAGGTCGCTCGGCTTGGACACGTGGAACGCACCCGCCGCAATGAACAGGATGTGGTCCGTCGAGACGAAACCATACTTTGTGTTGACCGTGGTGCCTTCCACAATGGGCAGAATGTCGCGCTGCACGCCCTCGCGGCTGATGTCGGGGCCGTGGCCGCCTTCGCGCCCGGCAATCTTGTCGATCTCGTCCAGGAAGACGATGCCGGTGTCTTCCACGCGCTCAATCGCAATGCGGGTGACCTGGTCCATGTCGATCAGGCGACCTTCTTCCTCGCTGATCAGGTACTCGAACGCCTCAGACACCTTCATCTTTTTCTTGCGCGAGCGGTTGCCGAACAGGCCCGGCAGAATGTCCTTCAGGTTGACGTCGGTCTCTTCACCGCCCTGCACGCCTACGATTTCGAAGTTGGGCTGGTTGCGGTCGCGCGCGTCCACCTCGACCATGCGGTCGTCCAGCTTGCCTTCGCGAAACTGCTGACGCAGCTTTTCGCGAGTGCTGTTCACAGGCAGCGGATCGTCAGACTTTGGCTCGGCAGAGGCATCGAAATCGATCGCAACGGGCAAGCTCATGACCTGCGACTGTTCCCCGGCGGCGGCTTCCTGCGAAGCCTTCATCGTTTCCGGCGGAGCGGGCGGCAGCAGCAGGTCCAGCAGGCGCTCTTCGGCATTGCGCTCGGCCTTGTCCTCGACCTCTTCCAGCTTCTCTTCGCGCACCATTTCGATGGCGGTTTCAACCAGGTCGCGCACGATGGATTCCACGTCGCGGCCCACATAGCCGACCTCGGTAAACTTGCTGGCTTCCACCTTCAGGAAGGGGGAGTTGGTCAGCTTCGCCAGCCTGCGCGCAATCTCGGTTTTGCCGACGCCCGTGGGGCCAATCATGATGATGTTCTTGGGCATGATCTCGTCGGCAATTTCAGGCGGCAGCTTCTGCCGGCGCTGACGATTGCGCAGGGCAATGGCCACGGCGCGCTTGGCCGCGTGCTGGCCGACGACATACTTGTCCAGTTCCGCAACGATCTCGCGCGGCGTCATCTCTTCCAGGCCGACGGCCTGATTTTCTGCTACTCCGGGAAGGTAAATCGCCATTACAGTTCCTCCACGGTGATGTTCTCGTTCGTATAGATACAAATCTCCGCCGCG
>JBPBQP010000068.1:0-12298 GCA_050954745.1 Janthinobacterium lividum
CACACGCTGAAGAGCGTCTTGAAGAAGAAGGGTTACAACACTGCCGTCGGCGACGAGGGCGGTTTCGCCCCTTCGCTGAAGTCGAATGAGGAAGCCCTTGAAGTAATACTTGAAGCCATTGAGCTTGCCGGCTACGCCGTTGGAGACGATATTGCCCTGGCGCTTGACCCCGCGTCCAGCGAGTTTTACGTCAAGGAAACCGGCAAGTACGTGTTCAAGAAGTCGGACAAGAGTGAGAAGACCTCAGCTGAGATGGCTGCCTATTGGGCCGACTGGGTTCGGCAGTACCCGATCATCTCCATTGAAGACGGCCTTGCCGAAAACGATTGGGAAGGCTGGAAGATCCTTACAGACGAAATTGGCGACCGCTGCCAGCTTGTTGGCGATGACCTGTTCGTGACCAACTCCAAGCGTCTCCGCGAGGGTATCGACAAGGGTGTGGCGAACTCTATCCTGATCAAGGTCAACCAGATCGGCACCGTGTCGGAGACGCTGGACGCTATCGAACTTGGTCGCCGCTACGGCTACACGTCGATCATCTCGCACCGGTCGGGCGAGACGGAAGATACCTTCATTGCGGATCTCGCAGTCGGTACCGGCGCAGGTCAGATCAAGACCGGCTCGCTCTCGCGCACAGACCGTATCGCGAAGTACAACCAGCTGCTGCGCATCGAAGAAGAGCTTGGCCAGGCCGCTGAGTATCTCGGTATCGAATCCGTCAACTGCGAATAGTTCGCGCCCGACGTAACAGTGTGGGAGTGGCTGACGCCACTCCCTTTTTGCAGAAGGAGCTTCCATGCCACGTCGCAAGCCACTTGTTCTGACGATTCTGGATGGCTGGGGCATACGTGCCGAGACACGCGGCAATGCCATTGCCATGGCGCGCAAACCGACCTACGACATGCTGCTGCGGGAGTATCCGAACACGGTCATCCGTGCGAGTGAGCACTTTGTGGGGCTGCCGGATGGGCAGATGGGCAATAGCGAAGTGGGCCACCTGAACCTGGGTGCGGGCCGCGTGGTGCGCATGGACATTACGCGCATCGACGCGATGATTGCGTCTGGTGAGTTTTTTCGCGATCCGCTGCTGGTGACAGAAATCACGGCGGCTATGGAGCGTGGACGCGCCGTACACCTGCTGGGTCTCTTGAGCGACGGCGGCGTCCATTCGCACCAGCGGCATGTGTACGCGCTGCTGAAATTGTGCGCCCAACTGAATGCAACGAACGTTTTCATTCACACATTTCTGGATGGGCGGGACACCATGCCCACGTCCGGCGCAGGCTATCTTGAAGCGCTCGAGCAGCAGATGCGGGACATCGGCGTAGGCAAACTGGCCACCTGCAGCGGTCGCTACTACGCCATGGATCGTGACCTGAAGTGGGACCGTGAAGCGTTGACTTTTGACGCCATGGCGAAGGGCAATGCTGATGGCCGGATCGCAACCGATGCTGCTGCGTTTGTCCGGCAGAGCTATAACAACGGTATTACCGATGAGTTCATCCTGCCGTTCGTCTGCGTAGACGACCATGGCAAGCCAGTTGGTACCGTGCAGGATGAAGACCTGTGCATCTGCTTCAACTATCGCAGCGATCGTGTGCGGCAGATTACCCGGGTGCTGGCGCGCAATGTGGCCGGTGGCCTGACCAGAGCGGACGCGCGTGACCTGCCTAAAGCGGATGAGCTGGATCTCGAAATCCCACGCGTCAGCGTGCCGCAGAACCTGCGCTACATCAGCATGACGCAGTACGACCCCAAGTTCACGCTGCCCATGGTCATCCTGCCGGAGAGCATGGATAACCTGCTGGCCAATGTCATGGCGAACCATGAACTGCGCAACCTGCGCGTTGCCGAGACGGAGAAGTACGCGCACGTCACCTACTTCTTCAATGGCGGCATCGAAAAGCCGTTCAGCGGGGAAGAGCGCGAGGTAGTGCAATCGCAGAAGGTCGCGACCTACGACCTGGCACCGGAGATGAGCGCGCGGGGCATCTGTGATGTAGTGCTGAAAGCGATTGACGACATCGCGTTCGACGTTGTCGTGGTGAACTTTGCAAACGCGGACATGGTGGGCCACAGCGGCAAGATGGAGCCGACGATCAAGGGTGTTGAAACGGTCGATGCGTGCCTGGGCGAAATCTACTCTGCGCTGAAACGCAATGGTGGATCGTGGCTCATCACTGCCGACCATGGCAACGCGGAAATGCTGATCGACCCCGTCACCGGCGGACCGCACACGGCGCACACCACCAACCCGGTGCCACTGATCGCGATCACGGAAGCAGGGAAGCAATTCCACTTGCGCTCGGATGGTTCGCTTCGAGACTTGTCACCAACGATGCTTGCGATGCTGGGGCTTGAGTTGCCGAGGGAAATGACGGGCGGCGACCTTCGAGTGTTTACCAGCTAACGCTGCTTAGACTTCACGCCGTCCTTCCATGGCACGGCTCATGGTCACTTCATCCGCATACTCGATGTCGCTGCCGGCGGGTACGCCTGTGGCGATGCGGGTGATGCGCAACGCATGATCTGCCGGTGACCGGTGTAGCTCGCCAGCAAGCCAGTGCGCGGTCGCTTCGCCTTCAACCGTAGGCGAAAGCGCCAGGATGATCTCGTCGATGCCACCAAGGCGGTCGAATAAGTTGGCGGTGCGTAGCTGCTCGGGCCCGATGCCATTCAACGGCGAGAGCGTGCCGTGCAGCACGTGGTAGATGCCGTTGTAGCCGCGCGTTTTTTCGATGGATGCGATGCTCGTCGGCTCCTCCACCACGCAGACCGTGGCGTGCGTGCGGGTGGGGCTGCTGCAGTAGATGCAGGGGTCCACGTCGGTCACGTTGTTGCAGATGGAACAGAGCCGCAGCTGGGCCTTAAGCGCACGGATGGCGGTCGAAAGTGCCTCGGCGTCCGCGTCGGGTGATCGCAGGATGTGGAAGGCGAGTCGCTGCGCACTCTTGGTGCCGACGCCCGGCAGCTTGCGCAGTTCTTCGATCAGGCGGGCCATGGGTTGGGCGAAGCGTTCCATAGGCTACTTCGATGCTCCCGCGCGCAGGCCGAGTCCGGGAACCAGTTGCTTGCCGTCGATCCCCACAGGCGACCACGCCGTGACGATGGCCTTCGCAATCTTTGCGACGGCGACTTCGCCTTCATTATCGACGCTCCAGCCTTTGTCGACGTTGTCATAGCTATAAAGGGCGAGCACGATGGGTCCGGACTTGCCCGCGACGATGGCAACATCAGACCGTGTGGCGTCCAGCGAGCCGGTCTTGCTGGCAATGCCGCTGCCTTGCTCCGTGCTGTCGAGCGACTCAAGATAACGCGGAATGGTGTCACGGTAAAACTGGTTCCGCAGCATCTCAATCGCGACCTTGCAACCGGCGTCAGCCTTGGCCTGATCGAGCAAGGGCTGGCCCGGCAGGTTCAGGTCACAGCGTGCGATTCGCTCCATGACGGCGGCAATCTGACGAGGCGTCGTCTTGCCGAGACCAAACTTCGGCTGGTCGGCGGGCATGGGACCGGTTGCGGGCTTTGACACCTTCTTGTAGAGCCAGGTGTCCTTATAGCCCAGGGCTGCCATGTCGTCGTTGACCTGCATCGTGGTGAAGCGGTCGATCATCAGGTTCGTTGCAGTGTTATCGCTGACGGTAACCATCATTGTCACGACATCTTTGAGCGTCAGCGTGACGGGTGCATCCAGAAAGTGCAGGACGCCGGAACCGCCTACGGCTTCGCCTGCCCGCAGCTTGATGGGCTCGTCCCACTGTGCCTTGTCCATTGCGACCTGCCGCAGTACCGTCCAGAGCATGGCCAGCTTGATGGTGCTTGCCGTTTGGACTGGTTTGTCCGCGTCCATTGCAAATTCTTTACCGGTATTCAGCTGCCGCGCGTACAAAGCGATGCTGCCGTGGTGCTGTGAGACGATCTGCAAGACCTCATTTTCCAGCGCTGCCTGCTGTACCTGCGCCGTGCTGACGAAGTTCTTTGCCGCAGGTGTCTGCGCAGCGGCAGCCAGCAAAGGCAGGGCGGCACAGAACACGGCAGAACGCAGGCAGGCACGAAGGATCATTCGCCCAAGAGTCTCCCCAAATCCATGCCACCCAGCATGCTGCTGCTCGCGCTCTGCATCTGCTCATCCACCTTGCGGCCAGCTTCGTTTACGGCGGCGGTGATCAAGTCTTCCAACATCCCCACGTCACCATCGCTGGCGGAAAGGGCGGTGGGCGCAATGGTCAGGCGCAGCAGTTCCTTGCGACCGTTGACGCGTGCTGTGACCAGGCCGCCGCCGGTGCTTGCTTCCGCAGTTGTGGTCGCCATCTTCTGCTCCATCTGTTCCTGCATGTGCTGGGCCTGGCCCATCATCTCCTGCAGCTTGCTCATGTCCATAGTGACTAATCCTTTCGAAGGTCGAAGACGTTGGTGACTTCAGCATTGAACAGCCGCTGTGCGGCCTGCACGGTGGGGTGCTCAAGCGCCTTGGCCTGAGCGGAGCCGGTGCGCGGCTTTTTGGGTGCTTTTGGCCTATCGTTCAGTGCCGCTGGAATGAAGACGAGGCGTACGCCCGGCAGCCCCTTGGTACGTAGCGCCGTCTTGATGATCGCTTCCACGTCGGGCCGGAAGATCGTACCCATCAGCGATTTTGACAGCGTGGTGGACACCTGTACTTCGCCGTTGGCCAAAACCCAGGTGGATTCTTCGAGCTGTTCCGCAGCAGAGTTGTGTTTCTTTGTCTCGAACAGCGCCTCAACTGCGGCTGCCTGCAACTGGGCTGTGTCCGTCAGTCGTTCCTGGTCGCCCGGCAGGGTTGCGTCCACTTCGGCGGGCAGGGTGGATTCCACCGGCTGTGGCATGGGCGTGAAGATGGTCTGTGGGATCAAACCTTCCGGTAGGACGACGTTATGCGCAGGTTCGTGTGTGGCCAGCCCCGTGGATGCGTCTGGTTCTACGATTGCGTGGTCTACCGTCAGGTGCGAGACATGCGACGGCAATGCTACCGCTTCCGCCTGACTTCGGGGAGAAGTCGTCTCCTGAGCGATTGTCACGCCAGGTGGCGCGGCAAAGACTTGCTCCGGGGCATCTGCTGCGTCTCTGAGCGACGCGGGGCCTGTGCCCGCGTTCGACAAGGAAGTCGTAGACTCTGGAGCGGTTTGCTGTTGCACCTGCGATTGTGACTGCGTGAAGCGAGATGGTGCCGGTGTGGTGCTGCGGGCGGGTGCTGCCGGGGTAGAAGCGCGCTGCGCCGGAATCGTTCTGGGCGTGTTTCCCTGCGCGGGGCGGGGCAGTTGGCTAAGGAACTCCTCCACCGGTAACAGTCGCTGAAGGTGGACCAGCTTGATAAGCCCAAGCTCCAGGTGCAGTCGCTGCTCCTGCCGAAAGCCAAGGTCGTCGAACGTACGCAGCATCACCTGCAGAAAGCGTGTGAGCTCTTCCTCGGTGAACAGCATGGCTGATCGGACGGCGCGGCGGCGCTCATCGGGTGAAATCTGCAGCAACTCGCTGGTGTTCTGCTCTTCTGTCAGCGTCGTGATCTTGGCGACGATGCAGTTGCGTAGGTACCGGACAAACTGCCGTGCGATCTGCGAGGACGAGTTGCCGGCGTCCAGCAGGCGTCCAGCCGTGCCCATGATGGCAGCGGAATCGTTGCGTGCAACCGACTCCAGCATGTCTTCAAAGACGGTGTTCGGAACGGTGCCCATCAGTTCGCGAATCTCGCCGGCAGACAGCTCCGCCTTGCCATTCACAACCGGGGCGGAGGCAATGGCCTGGTCCATGATGGACAGCGCGTCACGCATGGAGCCGTCGCCCGCTTCGGCCAGCAGCGCCAGCGCGGCTTCGTCGGCCAGCACACCTTCATGGGCGGCGATCCCGCGGATCTCGGTCATGATGTCGTCGAGCTTCACGGCGTGGAAGCTGAAGTGCTGGCAGCGGGACCGGATGGTCTGCGGGATGTTTTCCGGCTCGGTCGTCGCCATCATGAAGACGATGTGGTCCGGCGGCTCTTCCAGCGTCTTCAGCAGGGCATTGAAGGCGGCGTCGGTAATCTGGTGCGCTTCGTCCAGGATGTAGATTTTGAAGCGGTCGCGTGCCGGACGGTAGCGTGCGGCGTCGCGCAGTTCGCGAATCTCGTCGATGCCACGATTGGTGGCGGCGTCAATCTCGATGACGTCCACGGCATTGCCGGCGCGCACCTCGATGCAGGAATCGCAAATGCCGCATGGTTCCGGTGTAGGCCGCTCTGCGGAGCCGATGGTATTGCGGCAGTTGAGCGCCGAAGCGAGGATGCGGGCGATAGTCGTTTTGCCGATGCCGCGATGGCCGCTGAAGATGTAGCCATGCGCGATGCGGTTTTGTTCCAGGGCATTCTGCAGCGTGCGCGTGACATGGTCCTGGCCGGCCACATCGGCAAAGCGTTGCGGACGGTATTTTCGGGCAAGAACCTGGTACGCCATGGGACTAGTTTACCGGGTCGTTCGTCGGTGGCTTTTTCCGCTTACGCTTCCGCAACGTCATGGGCAGCCCCAGCTTCTTGCGCCGCTTGATCTCTGAAACGCTGAACATGGTTCCGCGACAGGTGTCCGCGCCACAGTAGCAGGGCTGGTCCTGCTCATCGGAGTCGTACAGGTGATATTCATACGTGAGTTCTTCCCCGGCAGCGATGTTTCGCAGTGCCAGCACGAAGATGCGGCCTTCATCCTCCTCTGTCTGGCAGTTGGGCGCGCAGCAGTGATTGATGAACATGGCAGTGCCGAAGCCGTCGATTACGGTGTCACGATCTTCCACACCAAACAGGTAGGTGACTTCGCGATCGCGATACCGCTCGTCAGCTTCAGACTTGGGCATCCGCGGACCGTCATACTCGGCGACACGTGCGCCCGCCCGCACCGGGTCCAGCGTGTAGCAGCCACAGCCATGAACGGGCGACGAGCGGAGGAAAAGACGTGGCAGCATAGTTGCGAAAGTATACCGCTGCGACGATTGCAGACCCTTGCAGTTGCCGTGACGTCTAACATCTCAGACACGGAGCGCAGCCATGATCTTGCATGTGCATAGGGGTTTGAAGCAGTCCAGCACGGTCGTCCAACTGGCGTTGGGTGCCGTCTGTTTGTGTTTGCCGTTGACTGCGCAGACCACGAAAGCCCCGGCAGCGGACTGCAAGGCTGGGGCAAGTTCTGCGGCCTGCAGCCCGACAAGGAATGAGGGTACAGCGGTGCCCGGCGGCACTGCCGCTCCCGTGCCACCCAACATCGCCTTCCCGTTTCCGGTGGAAGATTCGAAGCATGCCGGCAGCGGCAACGTTGAGACGCCCGCCGCCAATCCAGCCGGACTCCCCGCGATGCCAACCGGTGCCACGCCCGATCCACCTGCTTCGTCCAATCGTCCGATGAAGCTACCACCTGGCTACTCTGGCAGTTCCAGTTCTGACAGTGATGACGCCCCTGGGGCAGCCAGCAGTTCCAGTCGCAGTGCAGCCGATGACGATGTAGCCCCGACGACCGCCGCGCCCGATGCACCGATCAAGTCGTCAGCCCTGAAGGACCTTGGCAGCCGGGGCGACACCTCAGCGGCTCGCGCCAAGTTGCAGCAAACCCGTGTGGCGGACGATCTGAAGGTGGGCGGGTTCTATATGAAGGATGGCAATACGCAGGGGGCTTACCTACGCTTCAAAGACGCTCTCGACCGTGCGCCCGACGATCCTGATACCCGCTTCAACCTGGCGGAGGCCGCGTGGAAACTGAATAAGCGCGAGGAGGCGGTGTCGAATTATCAGGCCTACCTGCGACTTGATCCGGGTGGCGACCATGACAAAGCATCGCGTAAAGCGCTGAGCAAGATGGGTGTAGCAGGCCAGTGATACCGCAAGCAGGTCATCTACTCGTCGGGGTGAGGACCGTGCAGAGATTCCAGGTGCGGTAACTGCTCAGCCAGCAGACTTTCCAGAACTTCATCCACAATTAGATAGCGACGAATATAACGCAGGGGTTGTGCGCTCGCGGCCATCTCCCGCAAGTGAAACTTCCAGACATCCTCGCGGCTGGATTGCCGAAGGTGTGCCTTTCGCGCGACTGTTTTCACGCTGCCGTCGGCGGCAACACGCTGAAAAGCCTGCGCGGGAACCATGAAGGTAACACGTTGGCCACTACGCCAAAAGTGTTTTGCAAAGACCTGAGAGAACAGCAGCAGGTTGGCGCGTTCCGCCCGAGCCAGCCATTCCACGGCATCGTCCGCTCCGGACCACGGTAGCCCGCAATTTGGCAGGAACCACTTGCGGAACTCGAACCCGTCGGCACGTGCCTGTTGGATTAGTAGTTGAAGCAGTCTAGTGCGAGTCATGTGCCCGCCACCTGTCCCGTGTACTAAACCTAGGCCGTGCCGGGGCACACGTCAAATACAAAAACGGCATACTCTCGGACCGACTTTCGCGTCTACAACGTTGTGACTATTCGACGCAGCAGTCAGAAGCGTTCTTCCCTGGCATGTGCCTGCCTCCTGTTGCTGACGGCGGGATTGAAGGCGCAGAGCACTTACCCCTTGAACCTTGATCCTGTGGTTCGTGATGGTTTTCAGCACTTCTACAACCTTGATTACGACGGTGCAATGCAGCGTTTTCAGGAGGTTGAGCGCACCCACCCGCAAGACCCTATGGCCGTCGGCTACATCCTGATGGACACCATCTTTCGTGAGCTCTACCGGCAGGATCTTCTCGACACCACCTACTACGCTCGTGAGCATTTCCTGAGTTCCGGACATAAGTCAGACGTGCCGAGCGCCACGCGGGAGCACATTGAGCAGCTCACGGACACCGCCATCAGTCTGGCGGACGCTCGCATCAAGGCAAACGGAAACGACAAGGACGCTTACTTCGCCCGTGGTTACGCAAAGGGGATGCACGCAGCCTGGATCACGCTGGTCGACCACAGCTTTACCGGTGCGGCTCGGCAGGGGCTGGCATCGCGCAACGACAGTGAGCAGGTTCTGAAGCTGGACCCCACTTACAGTGACGCAAAGATGGCCATCGGCATTCAGCAGTTTGCCGTGGCCAGCCTGCCGCGCTTTGTTCGCATGCTGGTCGGCATCGCAGGTGTCGGCGGCAACAAGGAGCAGGGATTGGCGCTGCTGCGCGATGCTGCTGCGCACGGCACCGCGACCAAGGTGGAGTCGCAGACGGCTCTGTCGTTGTTCTTGCGGCACGACCATCGCTATGCGGACGCCTATGCCGTCGCACAGGGCCTGGCCAGGCAGTACCCGCATGACTTCCTCTTCCGGCTGGAAGAAGCCAATCTGATGAAGGATGCCGGTCACGGCCAGGAAGCCATTGCTATCTATCGTGCCGTCTTGGATGACGCGGCAAAGCCCGGCTATTTCGTAGAACCCCGGCTGCAGTTGGCCTACTTTGGCCTGGGTGAAACGCAGCGTGGGCAGGGCTCCTTGAACGATGCCGTAATCAGCTACGTGAAGGCCAGCACGCAGGCGAACTGCAGTGACTGGATGCGTAAGCGCGCGCAACTTGCCGCGGGAATGATGTATGACCTGCTTCATCGTCGCGAAGACGCCATGGTGCAATACCGCCTGGCGGCGGCTGCGGGCGGGGATCAGACGCAGGCCTCGGATGCACGCAAATATATGCGAACACCCTACGCCGGCACCTGATTTATCGGTCGGGATGGAACCGACAAGGCCAGGGCTGCGTACCTTCGTCTGTTGCGCTGTGCAAGAATGTGTACGGTTGCGGCAAAGGAGAATCGCCATGAACGGACAGCTGCTTCGCCCTCGATTTGACCGCAAAATCGCCGGTGTTTGTGCCGCTTTTGCTCGCGCTTACGGCTGGGACTTGACCTTGGTGCGGCTTGCGTTAGTCGCTCTGGTTGTCTTTGGAGGTACAGGTCTACTTGCCTACGTCCTCTGCTGGATTGTGATTCCAGAAGATCCGATTGCGCTACCGACTTACCCGCCCGCCGCGTATCCACCCAGCGGGTACTCTTCGCCTGCCGAACCGTCGTATCCACCTTCGCCGTCATCCACGGTGCCGCCGACGGCATGAGCGCATCACGCCCTTTCCACTATCTCCAGGCCCGATTGCAGTGCGATGGTGTCGATCTCGAGTCTCTGGCCAACGAGTTCGGCACACCCCTGTATGTCTATTCCGCGACGCAGATTACACAGCGAGCCAGTCTGTTTCAGCAGGCCTTCGCTTGGCAGCCACACACGGTCTGCTATGCAGTCAAGGCGAATTCCTCACTCGCCATCCTGCGGCTGCTGGCACAGCAGGGCTGCGGCTTTGACATTGTTTCTGGCGGCGAACTTGCGCGGGTGATCGCGGCAGGTGGAGCCGAGGTCGCGCATCGCGTTGTTTTTTCCGGCGTGGGCAAGACAGCACCGGAGATGGATGCTGCTCTGGCCGCAGACATTCTGCTGTTCAATGTCGAGAGCGAGTCGGAACTCGACGTTCTGGCTGCGCGCGCAGCGTCTGCAGGCAAGCGCGCACGCATAGCGCTTCGTGTAAACCCGGATGTCTCTGCGGAGACGCATCCGTATATTTCGACCGGCCTCAGTGCCCATAAATTCGGCATCGGTATCAAGCTGGCCAGGGCGGTGTATGCGCGCGCTGCAACCTTGCCGTCGCTGGATGTCGCAGGCGTGAGCGTCCACATTGGCTCGCAGATTCGCCAGGTGGAACCCTTTGCCGAGGCGTTGAGCCGGACCCTTGCTCTGATCGCCGATCTCCGCACGGACGGCCATAACATCCGTTACGTGGACGCTGGCGGCGGACTGGGAATTGAGTATGCCGAAAGTGCATTCGATGCCTCTGCGCAGGTGCAGCAATATGCGCAGGCGCTCCAGGCCGCTCTGCAGGCAGAGACAGACAGGAAACTTCATCTTTTACTTGAACCCGGCCGGTTCCTTGTCGGACAGGCAGGAGCCTTACTGACACGCGTCCTCTATCGCAAAGGGAATGGCGACAAGCGCTTCGTCATTGTTGATGCCGCCATGAACGACCTCATTCGTCCGGCGCTCTACCAGGCGCATCATGAGATCGTGCCGGTCTTGCAGCAGGCGGACGCCGAGATTGAAGAGGCGGACATCGTAGGACCTGTGTGCGAGAGTGGCGACTTTTTTGCACGCGGACGCAGCCTGCCCAAAACGGCGGAGGGCGACCTGATGGCGATACTCGATGCTGGTGCCTATGGCCT
This sequence comes from Janthinobacterium lividum, assembly GCA_050954745.1. Taxonomy (GTDB): domain Bacteria; phylum Acidobacteriota; class Terriglobia; order Terriglobales; family Acidobacteriaceae; genus Terriglobus. The sequence continues at coordinate 11,184 of JBPBQP010000068.1, forward strand.
TTCACTTAGTTCCAACTACAACACCCGTTTACGTCCGGCTGAGGTGCTGATCGAAAGCAGCGGGCCAAGGTTAATTCGCCGCCGTGAAACCTATGCGGAGTTGTTCGCGCCTGAATTGCCTTAACGTCTGAGCCGCATTAGCCACGTGCAGCGGTTGGACCAGCCGCCTTGGTATACTGCCGCATGTTGCGGGCCGTTTTGGCCTGCTGAGTTCAAAGTGGAAAGAGCAGGGAAGCAACGATGTCAGGCCACAGCAAATGGGCAACCATCAAGCACAAGAAGGGCGCGACCGACGCCAAGCGCGGCAAGATTTTTACACGCCTGATCAAGGAAATTACCGTTGCGGCTAAGGTCGGCGGCGGCGATGCGGACGGCAATCCGCGCTTGCGGACGGCCATTCTGGCGGCCAAGGCTGAAAATATGCCGGCTGACAATATCAAGCGAGCCATCCAGCGCGGTACGGGAGAACTGGAAGGCCTTAGCTACGAAGAGATCACCTTCGAAGGGTACGGACCGGGCGGTGTCGCGGTCATCATTGATGTGCTGACCGACAATCGCAATCGCGCAGTCAGCGAGATTCGACATGCCTTTACCAAGAACGGTGGCAACCTGGGTGAAACCGGCTCAGTCGGCTACATGTTTGCCAAAAAGGGTTTGATCGTGGTGCCAAAGGAAGGTGCCAACGAAGACAAGCTGACTGAAACGGTGCTGGAAGCGGGTGCCGACGACCTGAGCGAAGAGGGTGAGAGCTGGGAGATTTTGACTGCGCCCAAGGAATTCGAGCCAGTTCGCGAGGCTGTGACCAAGGCTGGTTTCAAGCCGGAACACGCAGAGGTCACCATGATTCCGAATGTCTACCAGAAACTGGAAGGGACGCAGGCAACGGCCATGATGCGTCTGCTGGAAGTGCTGGAAGACTTGGACGACACGCAGAACCTCTACTCCAACTTTGATATGGATGAGGCACAGGTTTAGCCGTCCAGTCACAACAATAGGCAACACAGCAAGGCCGCCACACGGGCGGCCTTGCTTTTCAGCAGTGACAGAGTTCGGGGGACTATGAAGAGGTTAGCAACAGGTGTGGTCGCGCTTTCGACGATGCTGGGCGGACAAGC
>JBPBQP010000069.1:0-9693 GCA_050954745.1 Janthinobacterium lividum
CAGAAAAATCATCGCTATGGCTTTGACCCGGTGCTGGAATATGCAGACCTTTACTTTCCTGTAAAAGAAGGTCTAAATGTGCGAATCGGCCGCTTTCTGTCAGTTCCGGGTATCGAGGCACAGCTTGCACCGAACAACTACAACATGACCCATTCGCTGCTTTACAGCATCGACCCCTTTACGGATACCGGCATTCTAGGGACATTAAAGCTGAGTAAACAGTGGCTTGTTCAGCTTGGTGTATCTGCTGGGCACGATGTTGCCCCGTGGTCTGACGACCGCAAAGCCTCCGGCATTGCCTGCCTTAACTATTCCACCAAGTCAAATCAGAATAACTTCTATGCGTGCGCTAATGGTATTAACGATGGTAAGTACGCGTACAACAACCTGCAGCACTATGACGGCACCTGGTACCACAAGTTCAATGCCAAGTGGCACATGGCGACCGAGGCCTGGTACATGTACGAGCGCGAAGTGCCGAACGTGGCAGGGAATGTGGCAAACCCCCTGACGCCTGAGACTGGTGCGAACGGTGCTTTTTGCAAAGCCGGAGTACAGACCTGTACCGCACCGGAATACGCCATCGTGAGCTACGTCAACCGCGAAGTGAACTCCAAACTGATGGTGGGCTTTCGTAGTGATGTGCTGAACGATAAAAAAGGGCAGAGAACAGGCATTGCAGGAAAATATACCGAGAACACCCTGTACGCGACTCGTTATATCGGCTCGACGGTCATCTTTCGGCCAGAGATTCGCTTTGATCACTCCTGGGATCAAAGGGGCTACAACAACGGCACAGCAAGAAACCAGTTCTTCCTTGGGGCCGACCTGGTCTATAAGTTCTAACCGGTAAGATCCATGCCATAAGGGGGAGGAGCCTTTCAACGCTCCTCCCTTTCTTATTCCCTTTTGGTACTTATAAGGAATTGCCTATCTTTTCACCGATGCCTCCCTTATGCCTTTGAAGCTGTAATCAGGCTTAGCCCACAAGGGTGCATACGAGGCTCTTATGACATTACGCATGTTCTTCACCGGCGTCAGGCCAGGCGTTCATTCTCTGTCACACCTGCACTGCGCCACGGTTTGCACGCCTGTCGTTTGTGTCTGCCTTGCTGTCGCGGCCACCCTTCACGCACAGTCAACGCTTGGCAGCATTCGCGGCACAGCAGTAGACACGTCCGGTGCCGCGCTGCCTGAGGCCAGCGTTACACTGCACAGCGACGACGAAAACACGGATCGCACAGCCATTGCAGACCAGACAGGAACCTTTCTGTTTGAATCCGTAAAGCCCGGTCACTTCTCGCTGCGCGGTGGCCATGCCGGCTTCTCGACTACCAGATTGAATGGCGTCGTGTTAGATGCACGGCAGGATCTGCGGCTGACGCTTAGCCTGGCGGTAGCCTCTGACTCGACCACGGTCGAGGTGACTGCGAGTGCAGACCAGCTCAATACAGAAAATGCTGCGATCGGCGATTCAAAAGACAACACACTCATCACCCAGTTGCCGCTGAATAATCGCGCTACCACCACCAGCCCGCTTGGTGCGCTTACACTCTCCCCTAACGTGCAGCAGGACAGCCAGGGCAACATATCGCTGGGTGGGGCCAGCGCAGCGCAGGTGAACTTTTCGGTGGATGGCATTTCTACCGCAAACATTCGGCAGAACGGGCCTCTGGCAGATGCGTACCCTTCACAGGAAGGCATCGCCGCGGTGAAGGTAACTGCGTTCAACAATAGCGCAGAGTTCTCACAGGTAGGCGATGTGACGTTCACGACCAAGAGCGGCGTCAACCGATATCACGGCAGCCTGTTTGAGTATTTCCAGAACTCAGCTCTCGATGCCAGCCCGTATGGATTTGGCGGTAAAGCACCAAAGAACTTCAATACGTTTGGCGGCTCGTTTTCCGGTCCAGTGATGATCCCTCACCTATATCACGGGAAAGATCGGACCTTCTTCTTCTTCGACTATGAAGGCAACCGGCGCACCCTGTCGGTCTCTCAGCAGTATGTGGTGCCGACCGCCGATGAACGCAACGGCATTCTTTCAGGGCTGACGGATGCAGGTGGCACGCTTGCCAATGGCATGGCCACCGCGCCTCTGCCGGTCGCGAATATTGCTCCTTCCGCAATTAATTCAACTGCCAAGGCGCTTCTTGCCTACTATCCTTTGCCGAATCTAAGTGGAGGGGCGCCCGGATCGATCAATTACGAGACGTTCGTTCCGACACCCGCCAGCACCGACGGCGCAGACCTTCGCATCGATCAGACGCTGACGGCAAAGCAGTCAATCTATGCGCGCTTTAGCCGCAAAAACATCCTGCAAAACGCAGTCAATCCGCTGCTGCCGAACGATGCGGACAGCATTCACGATCGCAGCCTGCTGGTCTCGTACCAGTACACAATTACGCCCCGGCTGCTGAATGAGTTTCGCTTCGGCCTAACCAATGCGATTACCAGCGTGAACTTTGCCCTGTCTGGTGCGGCTGCGTTACAGCAGCTTGGACTGCAGGGGGTCGACGTTCGTCAGCACCCGCTTACCCACGCATTTCCTACGTTTAACTTCAACAATGGCACTGGCTTTCAGGCGATTGGGCGGGACAAGACGGGGTCGACTCTGTCAAAGACGCTGCAGTTTACGGATAATCTAACCCTTACTGCAGGTAAACACACCTTGCGGGCCGGCCTGGACATTCGCAGGGTCCGCTACTTCGACATAGAGACGTTTCAACCGTCAGACGACTTTGGCTCCTTCACGTTTCAGCCCACCCAGACTGATAACTCGCAGTCGCAGGCGATACCTGGCGAAAACGCCTTTGGACTTTTCCTTAAGGGGCAGCCCACAACCTCGTTCTTCGCCGTTTCCAGCCCGGATGTGGGTGGCAATGCTATCCAGTCGAGCTTCTTCGCTCAGGACGAGTGGCAGGTGAACAGCCACCTGACGTTGAGCTATGGCCTTCGCTACCAATTGTTGCCGCCGTTCCTTGAAGACGGCGGCAACCTGGCAAACTTTGACCAGAGCAGGAACGCGATTATCGTTCCGGATAATCTGGCGGCCTACCTGCAGCAGCAGAACATCCAGAACTCCAACCTGGGTTTCCAGCAATCGTTCAATGCCTGCAACCTGAATCAGACGCAGCTTGCGTGCACCCAGTACCTTACCGCGTCACAGGCGGGTTTGCCGCAGGGTCTGCGCCAAACGTACAAAGGAAACATCCAGCCGCGACTGTCCTTTGCATACCGGCCCTTTAACGACACGAAGACAGTACTGCGCGGGGGCTTCGGGGTATTTACCCTGACCAACCTTGGCCCACTGTCGTTTAATAACAGCGGCAATCCTACTTCCAATCTGCATACGTACACTGGCGTTCAATTTCCACAGACTGCCCCGCCGAGCGTGGGTGTGCAGTACGGTGGCGGCAACCTTGACCAGGGCGTCGACCCAAACTATCGCGATCCGCAGGCAAACCAGTACAACCTTACGGTAGAGCGGCAGCTGGACAAAAACGATGCTCTGCGCGTCAGCTTTGTGGGCATGCACACTTATCGCTTGAGTATTACCGAAGATCTTAATCAGATTCACGCGAGCGACACACCTTACAACGCTGGTGCGACCACGGGCACGTATGTGGATTCCCGGGCTCCTTACCAGAACTGGAATGAGATCTACAGCACCCTTAACGCAGGCAAGGCGAACTACGATGCACTTGAAGTCGAGGTGTCGCGCCACATGGCACGCGGCTTGTATTTCAACGCAAACTACACGCTGGCGAAGAACCTGGCTGACAACCAGGGTGATAACCCAAGTGGCTTTGCCGGAGAGGTCAACTATGGCGTTCCTATCGCAGATCGTTTTCATATTCAAAGTGATTACGGCAACGTGGAGGGTAGCCGTCGCAACCGCTTATTGTTTACGGCGATCGAACAGCTTCCCTTTGGCGTTGGGCGAGCGTACCTCAACAGGAGTGGCCTAGCAGAGATGCTGCTCGGCGGCTGGGACCTAAACACCGTGACGCTCGTCGAGTCCGGGCCATGGCTTACCCCAAGCATTAGTCCTTCGTCCGATCAATCCAATACAAACGTTGCCACCGCGGTGCGTTTGCGCGTCCTGACCAAGTCTCAACCAACTTCACCAAGGGCCGCAGCCGGGCAGCTTACTTCAACGTAAATGCGTTTCAGGCGACGCCTGCGAACGCGGGCCGCTTTGGAAACGCCGGTGTCGGAACGCTGGAAGGACCTGGCACGAAGACGGTGAGCCTGGGAATCGGTAAGCAGTTCAAAGTTACGGAAGGCTCACACATCCGCTTTGAGAGCACCTTTACCAATGTGTTCAATCACACCAACTTTGCACCGCCCGTGACACAGATCGACAATGCAAACTTTGGGCAACTTACGGCCGCAACAACTGCCGAAAACGCAGGCAATCGCACCGGGCAGTTCGCCATTCGGTATGACTTCTGATCGGTGTTATGCAGTTCCCGGAGAGAACCGGGAACTGCAGGGTCGATGCAAGGGGAAGTCACCTCTATGGATTTGGCTAGCATCCGTGAAGTGAAATAAGCTGCCTGATGGGCGCGAACAGAGTCAGATGCTGGAGTCGGTAAGACCTAGTGTGCGGACGAATCCTGAATTGCCCTTAGATCAAGCTCACTTGCCAGAGCGGAATACTTCGAAGCTTTTGCCTCGTAGACCGCGTGGAAGGCTCTCGCGTGGTCGGCTGCAGAAGGGTACTTTGACCCGCCAACATGATTTGCGTAAGCGGCATGAAGTTTGACATCCTCCTCGGTGGCGGACTGCCGAAGACGCATTGCTTCCACACGCAAATAACAGGAGATCTGATTCAATTCGGTTGGATTATGCGCTTCGTGTATCCATTGATGCAGGCGCCTGCTGGACATCTCGGTATGTTGACAGTCCCGGGCCTTATCTTGAGCCCTACCCTGAGCCTGTGCCGCGCTTGCAGCCAGGCACAGAGCAATCAACCTCATGAACTTCATCTGACTTCCTCCAGCATGATTCTTGCCGAATGACCCTCAGGAAGGCATAAGCGGGCACGATCGAACAATTTGCCAGGTCTGTTGAAGAACCGAAATATTTGCTGCAGGAGTTATGCGTGCCGCCATAGAAGGTAGGCGGAGGTGAAGTCGCGCGTGGCTACAATGTCGGTGAGATCGACGTGCCGGACCGGCGTAGTCTTTGTCGTCTGGACTCAGCTAAAGGAACGCTGTTCAGACAGGAAGAACGCGCACTGACGTTACGAGGCCTATGTTTTCGGCTGGTAAGCGAGCGCAGATCTTGTAGTAGAAAGCAGTTGATGGATGTAAGCAGGCGTCATCTAAATAGCAACCGAAACACAGGCTGGCGTCGGACGTAAGCTGTTCCTTAAAACAACTTACGTCCGAAGCTGACCTTATGCCTTTGGCGGCGCGATTGCGTCGGTGGCTGCCTTCGCAATGCGGAACTTCACCGTCGTCTTGGCAGCAATCTTGATCTCTTCGCCTGTCTGAGGGTTGCGGCCCATGCGCTCCTTGCGTTCCGCCTTGACCAGCTTGCCAAGCCCTGGGATCGTGAACTCGCCTGCCTCCCGGGTCTGCTCGGTTGCCATTTCCATCAGTGCATCGAAGAAGGCCTGAATCTGTTTGGACTCCGTCGCCAGCTTCTCGGCCATGGCCTTGACGATCTGGGTCTTGGTCATCTTGGCCACGGGGGCCGCTGGCTGTGCTGCTTTCTTGGCTGCGGGTGCTGCCGGCGGTGCTGCTTTCTTGGTTGCGGCGGGTGCTGCCTGCTCTGCTGCTTTCTTAGTTGCCACTGGATCTCCCTGTCTTCTCGTGTGAACTGCTGCGCCTGAAGCACTACGCTTTGACTGCGCACTCAGTCTCTCAGATGCGCGACAGATGCTGCTATCTGCCAGCGCTAATAAAGATAAGACAACGAGGATGACCTCGCCCAAATCCAGCTTCGGTGGAGAGCGCAAATTGGGTGGCAATCCTTAGCGCAAGACACAACGCATTGTTCAGGGTGTTGGATGCACGGGTGCGCGGGGCTAAGGCTGCTTTGCATCTTCCTTGCGCCTGTCCACGAGGGTGTAGCCTGCGGGCGGCTGGAACCATTGCGGCTCCGGTTCTGACGTAGTGATCTCGGTCACGGCAAAACGCTGTTCCCCTACGTCAGGCGCCTGCAGCACGGAAGTCAGATTGAAGCCCAGTTCCGGCGAGTAGCGAACGTCCCGCACGTACGTCATGGGGCTGTCGTTGCCCAGAACCCCGGTGTTCAGCACGGTGGTATCGCGGTAGGCGTGCACAGGCGCACCTGCAACGGTATCCAGTCCCTTGTCTTCGTGCGTGCGGAAACCTTTGCCGTTGCTCAACTTGCCCGACTTCAGGTGGGATGGATCGATCGAGCGGTCCGACCGCTTGTCCAGTGCGTGTATCTCACACACCTTGGTCCGGTTGCCACACTCGTAGAACAGACCGGCAACCGGGTCTTCCAACTGAATGAAGCTCATGGTCGACTTGACCCGCGAGCCCTTGGGCACCATGAGCCAGCGCTCCTGGTAGATGCGGCCCTGGCTGTCGCGCTTGATGGGCCGCGCGTTCACGATGGTAAAGGTGCCGCCGCCCATCATGGGGCGCGTCCACTCTGCGGTGAGCATCAGGCTGAATGGCGCGTTCACCAACTCTGGCACGTAGATGCTTTCCAGCAGGGTGTTACCGCGCCGGTCATGGCTTACGCCGCCGTCACTGTCGTCCTGCGCCTTCAAAGCAGGCGAGCAGAACAAGGCAGCAGCGGCAAACGCAAGCGGCACAACACGGAAGAACCGGAGGCGTTTCATGCCGGAAGTGTACGCTTGCGACGCGACCCGCGTGCGTAAAATTACAGCGCGGCAGCCGCTGCAAAGGCGCTGGCCCAGGCCCACTGAAAGTTGAAGCCGCCCAGGTGGCCGGTCACATCCACCACCTCGCCGATGAAGGCCAGCCCGGGCACGGCGCGCGCCTGCATGGTGGTGCTGTCCAGGTCCGCCGTGTCCACGCCGCCCGCGGTGACTTCGGCCTTGCTGTAGCCCTCCGTCCCGGCAGGGGTTACGGGCCATGCGTGCAGCCGCTCCTCCAGTTTTGCGATGGAGTTGTTTTTCCAGTCGGGCGGCGCGTTTTCTGTCAGCCAGCGATGGGCCATGCGCGAGGGCAGGCGGTCCGACAGCAGTTCCAGTGCCGTGCGGTCGTCGCGAAAGCCGGTGCTGACGGACATGTGCGGAAAGACGATGGCCTTCGGAGCCAGGTCGACCAGAACGGTTTCGCCGGGTTTCCAGTACGACGAAATCTGCAGCACCGCCGGTCCCGACAGGCCGCGATGGGTGATCAGCATCTTCTCGCGAAAGACCGGGGCGGCAGCGCGCGTGCGAGCCGCAGGCGTTGCGGTAAGGACGACCTCGGTCGACAGGCCCGACAGGTCGGCCCAGCGTTCCAGATCGTCCGGTGAAAAGGTGAAGGGAACCAGTGCGGCGCGCGGCTCCACCATGCGCAGGCCGAAGCTGCGGGCGATGTCGTAGCCAATGCCGTTGGCACCCATCTTTGGGATCGACAACCCGCCCGTGGCGACGACGACTGACCTTGCGGCAATGTCACCGGACGGCGTGGTCACAACAAAGCCGTCCTCCCCGCCGGTGACGTGCAGCACCGGCGTGCGCAGTCGCGTCTCCACATTCGCGTTGCGGCATTCCGCCTCCAGCATGGTCACAATCGCCTGCGCCGAACCGTCACAGAACAGCTGCCCCAGCGTCTTCTCGTGATACGGAATGCGGTAGCGATCGACCAGCGCGATGAAGTCCTGCGGCGTGTAGCGGGCCAGCGCGCTCTTTGCAAAGTGGGGATTCTCACTGAGGAAATTCGTGGCCTTGGTGTGCCGGTTGGTGAAGTTGCAACGGCCGCCGCCGCTGATCAGGATCTTGCGGCCGGCGCGTTCGCCTGCCTCCAGCAGCAGCACACGCAACCCGCGCGCAGCAGCCAGCGCTGCGCAGAACAACCCTGCCGCGCCTGCGCCCAGGACTACCGTGTCAAACTTTTCTTTCATAGCCATCACTCTCTATCCTAGTGACATGCAGCTGAAGCGATATGTCGCACCCGCGCGCGCACCTCGGCAGGCCGCCCGCGCGACCACGGTCGAACCCGGCACAATCAACCACCACGGGCAGTTGGTCGTCCGAAAAGCGGGTCGCGCTGCAGACGACCTGCCCGGCCAAAGCGTCTACGTGCTGCACTGCAATCGGTGCACGCATGAGTATGGCGAAGCAGGCATCCGCGTGCACGCCCGCAAATGCCCAAAGTGCAGTGACGGCGCACCCGGTATTGAGATCCCGGAAACCGAGCAGCAATCGCTTTTTGGATAGCATCATGCGCCGTGGCAGAGTAGCTTGAGATTCGTCTTACAGGCAGAGACGAAGGAGAAGCCAGTGACCGAGCCAGTACCCGTGCTGGGCGATAGCGAGGTCTCAGAGCCTGTCGCTAGCATCCGGCTTGAGCAGAAGCATCCGCTCGCCATCCGATGGATGCACTGGGTGAACTTTCCCGTGCTGTTCCTGATGGTGTGGAGCGGCCTGCTCATCTACTGGAACGACTCGGACAACGCCTACCAACACGCGCACCGCGTCTACCGCATTGGTCTGGGCCACGTCACGCTGGTGCAACTGTTTCCTGACTGGTTTTACAAGCTGCTGCATACGCCGTACCACGTGACGGAAGGGCTTGGCTACCACTTCTTCTTCATGTGGATGTTTGCGCTGAATGGCATTGCCTGGGTGCTGTATACCTGGCTCTCGGGCGAGTGGCGCTTCCTTCTGCCGCAGCGGCGAAGCCTGCGCGACGCCGTGCAGGTCACGCTGGTCGACCTCCACCTGCGCAAAGGCCTGCCGACGCAGACCAAGTACAACGGAGCACAACGCATCGCGTACACGTCCTGCATCCTGATGGGTGCCATGATGCTTCTGACGGGCTTGGCCATCTACAAGCCGACATCCGCCCACTGGCTGACCACGCTGTGCGGCGGCTACGAGATGGCGCGCTGGCTGCACTTCTGGACCACGATCGCCTTCCTCGGCTTTTTCGGTGTCCACATCGCGCAGGTGGTCATGGCGGGCTGGAACAACTTCCGCTCCATGGTCAGTGGACGCGAAGTGGTGCGCATGGAAGCGCCCGATCTCGAAGCGGAACGGAGGAGTTGGTGATGAGCGATGCCAATGAGCCACAGCGAGCGACCGCTCCTGACACAGCCGCAGAGACACACGAAGCTGCTGCCGTCGCGCCCCCTGCCACCACGCAGACGAGCAGCGATGCCGACGATGCGAAAGTCCTGCGCGCTTCAGCACAGCACACACGGCGGGCGTTCGTCGTCGCCGGCGTGGCCGCAGCGGCTGGTTACGGCCTCTTTCATTCGCTGGGTGACGGCCCGGACAACGAAGAAGGCAACAACTTTCTGCGCCGGGTGCTGCGCTTCAATGCGGGTGTTTCACGTGGCGTCTTGCCAACGCACGCGCTTGCGCCCACCTACCCGCTGAGCCGCGCGGAGAACCTGCGCATCAACGGCGTCTACGGCCTGAAGCGCGAGCTCGACCTGCCGCAGTGGCGGCTGCAGCTGGTCGGGATGCAGGGGGACCAGCAACATCCGCGCTACGCCAGGGACGTCACCGCGTGGACGTACGGCTAC
>JBPBQP010000070.1:0-6981 GCA_050954745.1 Janthinobacterium lividum
ATAAGGTGTATGTCACCACTATTCCGCTTCAGACCTTTATGGTCTACCAATTAATGTTTGCCATCATTACCCCAGCGCTGATCACCGGCGCCTTTGCAGAACGAATGAAATTTTCCGCCATGTTGGTGTTCATGACGCTGTGGGCGCTCCTTGTCTATAGCCCCATGGCTCACATGGTGTGGGGTAAGGGCGGGCTTCTGAATGCAGCTTTGGGCGGCCAGTTCCCTTGTCTGGACTTTGCCGGCGGCACGGTCGTTCACGTAACCAGCGGTATCTCAGCCCTGGTTTGCTGTCTATACATGGGCAAACGGCGTGGGTACCCGAAAGAGCCTATGCCGCCACATTCGCTGGTACTGAGCTGCATTGGCGCTTGCCTGTTGTGGGTTGGCTGGTTCGGCTTCAATGCCGGATCTGCTTTGAATGCCAGTGGCCTGGCGACTTCAGCATTCGTTGCGACGCATTTCGCAGCGGCCGCGGCTGGCTGCAGCTGGTCTGTCGCGGAATGGATCAAGACAGGCAAGCCTACGGCCCTGGGTGCCATCTCCGGCGTGGTTGCCGGGCTGGTCGGTATTACTCCGGCGGCTGGGTTTGTCACGCCGATCTCTGCCCTGTGGATCGGCGCCTTTACCGGCCTGTTCTGCTTCGCCATGGTGTTCTTTGTGAAGACGAAGTTTGGCTACGATGATTCTCTGGACGCCTTTGGCGTACATGGTGCTGGCGGCACGGTCGGGGCAATCTTGACTGGAATCTTTGCCACCTCGGCCGTGAACCCCATCTTTGGCAAAAACGCGCAGGGCAACAACGTGGCGCTTGGCCTGCTTGAGGGCAACGTGCACCAGTTGTTCAACCAGGTTGTCGGCGTCGCCATTGCGTGGAGTCTTTCGATTGCCGGCACTCTTCTATTGCTGTTCCTGGTCGATAAAACGATCGGCTTGCGCGTCTCGGCTGAAGACGAAGACATGGGTCTGGATCTGTCGCAGCACGGGGAAGAGGGATACCACGCTGAGCCTTCTTACTAATGCTGTGTAGTCTGAATTGCATCAGAGGACGACAGAGTCCGGCAATCTTCGGGCACAGTGACGAAGCTTCGCGGCTAAGCGCGAGAAAGATCGGGAACCATGCACAAAATAGAAGCAGTGATTCAGCCGGGTAAGCTGGACGCCGTCAAGGAAGCCCTCATTGAGATCGGCGTCGACGGCATTACGATCGTCGAAGCGCGCGGGCACGGGCGGCAAAAGGGCCACACGGAGTTCTACCGTGGTCGAGAATATTCCGTCGACCTGTTGCCTAAGATCAAGCTTGAAACAGTGGTGACCGATGACATGGTGGACAAAACCGTCCAGGCCATTGTCACTGCGGCACAGACCGGGTCTATTGGCGATGGCAAGATCTTTATCACCCGCGTCGACGATGCGATTCGCATCCGCAATGAAGACCGGGGCGACCTGGCGCTGTAGCCAGGTACTTCGGGCCCGCTAAGACCACTGCAACCAAGGGTGATGGGCGAATCTGATGACGGATGAAGAGGGTCTGGGAACGGGGATACCGGAGAGCTACAAGGCGCGTATCCTCGCGAACGCCGAGGATCTGCGTTGTGGCCGTACCAGCGGAATAGACGCGGTACGCAGCCGCGCGCTTGCCGTCGATCTGCTTCTGGAAGACCTGTGGGCAACAGCCTCCGCAGCTGACGCTTCGCTGCAGCAGGGCGTGGCCGTAGTCGCAGTCGGTGGCTACGGCAGAGCAGAACTGTTCCCCACATCGGATCTCGACGTGCTGTTTGTGATCGATGACTCCAGCCGGGAAAAGGCCGCTGCTGGCTCCCTTAAAAAGATCGCACAGCGCCTTTGGGACAGCGGCATACGTGCCGCCGCAAGCACACGGCTGCTTGCCGAGTGCGGACGCTACGACGCAGAGAATGCGGAGTTCACCATTTCCCTGCTTGACCTGCGCCCGGTATGTGGCGATGCAAGTCTGTTGAAACGGCTGCAGGACAACATCCTTCCGGCCATGTTCGATCGAGAGCGTAAGGCGCTTACCGCGCGCCTAATCGAAATGACGCAGGTGCGGCACGCCCGCTATGGCGACACCCTCTTCCACCTGGAGCCGAATGTGAAGGAGTGCCCCGGTGGACTGCGTGATGCGAATGTCTGTAGCTGGCTTGCACAGCTCACTCAGACATCGCAAGTGCCATCCCCTGAATTTGTAGAAGCGGTCGCTTTTCTGACGGCAGTGCGCTGCTTCCTGCACCTGCGCGCCAAGCGGGACACGAATGCGCTGGACTGGAAATCACAGGATGCGGCAGCGGCGGCAGGCATTGGTACACCCGGTGGGCAACCGCGCGATGCCGCCCACTGGATGCAGTTCTACTTTCGGCATGCCCGCGTCATTGCACGCAGGTTGGATCAGCAGATCGAAAATATTCCCCGAAACCTTCCGCTACTGCGGATGCCGCAGATCCTGCAGCGGCGCACCACAGAGACCCAGGGCATGCGCGTGGAGCGCGGCAAGATCTCGTTACATGAGCCTTCTGCTACCTACGACCCAGCGCAGGACGCGGATGTGGTGCTGCGCACCTTCCAGGTAATCGCTGAACGCGGAGCCACGCTTGACGTCCAGTCAGAGACACGGCTGGAAGGCAGTGTTCCGATGCTGCACTTTCAGTTCGAGGAGGGCTTGACCCTATGGCAGCGCCTGCGGTTGATTCTGGTTGGCCCGTATGCCGGAAAAGCGCTCCGCTCGATGCATGTAGTGGGTCTGCTTGAATTCCTGCTGCCAGAATTTCATGGCATTGACGCTCTGGTTATCCGCGACGCCTACCACCGCTACACCGTGGACGAACACACGTTCGTCGTCATTGACACACTTCATGGCCTGGTGGTGGCTGGAGATGGCCCCATGGCGCAATGGAGAGGTCGCTTCGCAGGGATTGTGCGCGATCTGCAGCACCCCGACCTGCTCTACCTGGCTGCTCTGCTGCATGACACCGGCAAGGGCCGGTCGACCGAAGAACACACCCAGGAGAGTGCGCGTTTGGCACAGGGCGTGGTCAAACGGCTCGAACTGGATGAATACGAGGCGCGGCTGGTGTTGTCCCTGGTGAGCAATCACCTGGAGATGAGTTCAGCTCTTCGGCGCGACATTTTCGACGCAGAAACCGTGCGCGCCTTTGCCGCCAAAGTGCAGGCGCCGGAAGAGCTGCGCATGATGACGCTGTTTACCTTCTGCGACATACAAGCAGTGCATCCGGACGCGCTGACGCCGTGGAAAGCAGAAAATCTATGGCGGCTATATATCGCGACGTCCAACTACCTCGATCGAAACATTGATGAGGAGCGGGTGGACGCCCGTGTGTCCAGCGACTGGGTGCTGCGGGTGACACAATCCCTGCCGGGAGAAAGCCGCGAAATCGTCCAGTTTCTTGAGGGCTTCCCGCAACGTTATATGCTGACGCGGACCCCCGAACAGATTCGCACGCACTACGGTATGAGCAAGCGGCTTGGCGCTGACCCGGTGCAGCTGGACTTTGTCTGGCAGGCAGATCGTAGCGAGATCACCCTGGTCACACCCGATCAGCGGCTGCTGTTCGCCCGTGTTGCCGGGGTGCTGGCGGCGTGGGGCATGAACATTATCACGGCAGAAGCGTTCAGCAATCATCGCGGCATTGTGGTCGACAGCTTCCGGTTCACGGACAGCTTCAACACCCTCGAAAAAAACGTGTCTGAGCGGGAGCGGATGGTGAAGAACGTCCATGACGCCATCGCGGACCCGGCGCTGGCTGCCCAGCTGATCGCAGGCCGTAAACGCTCGCGACGTCGCGCCCAGCTGGTGGATGTGGTTACATCGGTCCATCTTGACGGGCAGGCTTCTACCCACTCCACCTTGCTGCAGGTCGTGTCACAGGACCTGCCCGGCTTACTGTATGCCATCAGCACAGCACTGGGTGAGGCTCGTTGCAACATCAAGGTGGCGGTCATTGACACCGAGGGTGAAACCGCGATCGACGTCTTCTACCTGACGCGGGATGGCCAACCGCTGGCGGAGAATGAAATACCTGCAATACGCGAGAAGGTTCTGAGCGCCATCGAGATCAACGCCGCCTGATGAGGTTTGAACCTGCCTAGCGGGTGGTTTCCTGAACCGTCAGCAAGGCTAGGATCATATGCTTACGCTCGTCCGCAAGCGACGCCTTGCACACCGCCTTCCCCGCTCGCCGATACCAGTAGGCGGCGTTAAAGGCGTCGCCTTCTTCGCGATGCAGCAGCGCATGCACCCAGGCAGAGTCCATGCCTGCATCATCCTGCACGGCGTTATGCGCTGCGTCCCACTCGCTGCGGGATGCGTGCCACAAACCGCGCAACGCCGGCGTGACATCTGCTTCCAATGGGTTGCTGACGAAAGATTCCACGGTGCTTTTCACGTTGGGTAGGCGTCCTCTACCATCAAGCTACGATGGGCTCTTCGATTCGCCAAGCTTCACCCGCGCCGGCCCTGGTGGAAGTTGCATCGCTCTCGAAGCGTTACGTCACCCCGCGCGGGACAGTCGACCTGTTCCGCGATCTTTCCTTCACACTTGCATCCGGGGAACTGCTGGCCGTGGTGGGGGAAAGTGGTGCGGGCAAAAGCTCGCTGCTGCACCTGCTGGCCGCCATGGATACCCCTACGTCAGGCGAGGTAGTTGTTGACGGCATCCGCCTGCAGTCGTTGAGCAGTCGCGCTCAGGCTGAGTTTCGCAACCGGACAGTCGGGTATGTGTGGCAGTTTCATTACCTGCTGCCGGAGTTTTCGGCGGCGGAGAATGTCGCCATGCCGCTACTGGCCCGGGGCATGCGCAAAGCCGACGCCATGCGCAAAGCAAAGGAGTGGCTCGCCGAGGTCGAGTTGGCTGATCGCGCGGAACATCGCTCAGGAGAGCTATCCGGCGGCGAACAGCAGCGTGTCTCACTAGCCCGGGCGCTGGTAACGGAGCCAAAGCTATTGCTGGCGGACGAACCCACAGGCGACCTGGACAACCGAACAGCAGAGGTTGTTTTCACGCTGCTGGAGCGACTGCACCACGCGCATGGGCTGACATCCGTTCTGGTGACGCACCACCTGGGCTACGCGAATCGGTGCGATCGGGTGTTGAAACTGCACGATGGCCGACTCGTTCCCCAGCCTGCTGATTGATCGGGTGCAAACGATGTCCAGCCGTTCTGCGCGGTCGCATCCAATTGCTACCGTCTACGTCTAAAAAAGAACAGATCTATCGATTGCCTGATAGTGTGTTGCCTAACATCCGGCTAAGCACACCATTTGAGCGGTACAGTAAAGGTCAGCATTAAGGATGTGGTAACCGGGCCGTCAGCGTGCATGTTGGCGGATTCGTGTTCCAGGTGTTTCCGCATCCAGTTTTCCCAGGTGCGGAGACGGGCAAGGAACCATTGGCCTCCAATGCAGCAGAATGTTGCAGCGGGGCGCTAGGGGGAGCATGTTCGAGCGTTATACAGAAAAAGCGCGGCGCGTTATCTTTTTTGCGCGCTATGAAGCCAGCCAGTTCGGTTCACCCTACATCGAGACGGAGCACCTGTTGCTGGGTTTGCTACGTGAAGACAAGGCATTGACCAACCGCTTCCTCCGTTCGCACGCATCGGTGGAATCGATCCGCAAGCAGATTGAGGGTCACACCACCATTCGCGAGAAGGTATCGACCTCGGTCGATCTGCCGCTTTCGAATGAGTGCAAGCGTGTGCTTGCCTATGCGGCGGAAGAAGCAGAGCGGTTGAGCCACAAACACATCGGTACGGAGCATCTGCTGTTGGGTCTTCTACGCGAAGAGAAGTGCTTTGCCGCAGAGATTCTGATGGAGCGCGGCCTGCGCCTGCCTACCATTCGCGAAGAGCTGCAGCGGACTACCCAGGACAAACCTGCCCAGCAGCAGCAGGGTAAGCAGCAGCGTGCAAGTGGCGCGCCCGCCGCCGAGCAGAGCATGCTGGCCGAGTTCTCGCGCGACCTGACCCAGGCCGCGATGGACCAGCAGCTTGACCCGCTGGTCGGTCGCGACACGGAAGTGGATCGCGTCATCCAGATCCTTTGCCGCCGCACCAAGAACAATCCAGTGCTCATTGGCGAACCCGGTGTGGGCAAGACGGCCATCGTCGAAGGCCTGGCACAGAAGATTGCAGACGGTGAAGTACCCAGCTTTTTGGCGGACAAGCGCGTGCTGTCGCTCGACCTGTCACTGATCGTGGCAGGCACCAAGTACCGCGGACAGTTCGAAGAGCGCCTGAAAACCATCATGAAAGAGTTGATGGAGAACCAGAACTCCATTGTCTTCATCGACGAACTGCATACGCTGGTAGGTGCTGGTTCCGCAGAAGGTTCGCTTGACGCAGCCAACATCCTGAAGCCGGCGCTCAGCCGAGGCGAGATCCAGTGCATTGGAGCGACCACTCCCGCCGAGTTCCGTAAATCGATCGAAAAAGATCGCTCACTGGAGCGTCGTTTCCAGGCTGTCAAAGTGCCGCCGCCAAACGAAGAAGATGCCATCAAGATCATCATGGGCATCAAGGACAAGTACGAGAAGTTCCACGCTGTCAGCTATACCGACGATGCGATTACCTTTTCTGTCACGCACTCGAGCCGGTACATTCCAGACCGGTTTCTGCCTGACAAGGCGATCGATCTGATCGACGAGGCTGGTGCGCGCGTGAAACTCCGCCAGACCACTCTGCCGGAGGAGCTTACCGAGGTCCAGAAGCGCATCAAGTTCATCGTGCATCGCATGGAAAATGCCATTGCGAATCACGAGTTTGAGAAGGCCCGCTTCTACTCTGACGAAGAGCGGAAGGAGCGCGAGAATCTACGCACCCTGCGTGACAAGTACCACCTCGACGACTCGTCTTCCGGAATTGTCACCAAGGAAGATATCGAAGATGTCGTAAGCCGCTGGACTGGTGTCCCCATCACCTCTTTGAAGGAAGAGGAAATGGCCAAGTTGATGCG
>JBPBQP010000071.1:0-6174 GCA_050954745.1 Janthinobacterium lividum
TGGCGGCGTAGGCGGGGTGCTGGTTGGTACCTTTTCTGCGAAGTTCATTCCGAAGCGGCCACTTCGATTCGCGCTTTGGGTCTGGCTACTGATCATCGGGGTCCAGTTCCTTTACACCAACCTCATCGCCACGCACTAAGAAGGGACAGACTCGCTATCCGAAGCCTGTCTTCTCACGACGAAGGGCGTACAGCGTGCGGCTCACGGTAGGTCAGGGCGTAAACTACTAGCGTGCCGAAGTATTCCATCGTAGTTCCGTTCCACAACGAAGAAGAGAATGTCACCGCGCTGTATGACCAGCTCAAAGAGGTCATGGAGCATGTTGGCGACAGCTTCGAACTCATCCTTGTGGATGACGGTTCGAACGACCGCACCTACCGCCTGTTGGAAGAGATCGCTGCTGTTGACAGTCGAGTGCTGGTCATCAAGCTGCGTCGCAACTTCGGCCAGACCAGCGCGCTTGCCGCTGGGTTCGACCATGCGCAGGGCGACTTTGTGCTGGCCATGGATGGCGACCTGCAGCACGACCCGAAAGAGATACCAGCATTTCTGGAAAAGCTCGACGAGGGCTACGACGTGGTCAGCGGGTGGCGTGCACAGCGTGGAGACAACTTTGTCATGCGCCGCCTGCCGTCGCGCGCGGCCAACTGGCTGATGGCGAAGCTCAGCGGTGTCGATATTCACGATTTCGGCACCACGTTCAAGGCATATCGCCGCGAAGTGATCCAGAATATCCCGCTTTACGGGCAGATGCACCGATTCATCCCGGCACTGGCATCGTGGTATGGAGCCAGCATCTGCGAGATCCCCATCAGCAACCCGGCCCGGCTTTATGGCAAAAGCCATTACGGCATTTCGCGTACGTTCCGCGTCTTCTTTGACCTGCTGACGATCCGTTTTCTGCTGAAGTACATGATGCGACCGCTGCACTTCTTTGGCAGTTTTGGCGGTGTCAGCGTGCTGACCGGCCTGGGTATGTCCTTCGGCTTGCTGCTGATGAAGCTGTTCACGGGCGGCCATGTTCTGCGCCAGCACGGACCCTGGTTCATCATGGCCAGCGTGCTAATCCTTGCGGGTGTGCAGCTGATCGGTATCGGCCTGCTGGGTGAGTTGCAGGTGCGGCATTACCACTCGCCGCAACACCGCGCCCCCTACACGGTAGAGCGGATGGTGCGGCTGCGTTCGTCTGAGGAGACGACGCTTACGTAAGCATCTCTAGCTAACGTGAACAATCGGCCGTTCGACCGCTTCTGGAATCGCCTTCCGCAGCACCTCATGGGTCAGGGGAGCGGTATCGCCCTCTCCAAGGAACAGGAACCGCATGATGTTGACCGCAGGGCTGACCTGTGTCCATTTAAAGTAGACGTGCGGCGCCTGGCCGGTTCTGCGTTGCAGATAGACGAGCATGCCTGCGATGGCGTTGGCAACGACAGGACTTTTCGCCGACAGGATGCGGTGACGGCCAACACGTCTTCCTTCGACGCAAAGCGTCTCTGAGAAATCAGACGCATCGCCGCGAATGACTTCAAAAAAGAAGAGGCACTCTTCTTCTGAAAGGCTATGAAAGTAGCGCACCTTGCGATCGGACGTGTCCAACGCCTGCACGGTGTCGCCCGCTTCCGGCTGCCGCGCCACCAGGCGGATTAATTGATCATCATCTTCTGCCAAAATTGCTTCTGCTTCGGCGTCCAGTTGTACATCCGTGATGCGAAGTTCCGTCGATCGCAGTGCTCGCGAGACGAAGGAACTAAGCAGGATGCAGGCAATAAAGATAGACGAGATTTTCAGACCCTCTGGCCGCTCTACGATGTTTGCCAACGTAGTGTAGGTGAAGATCGCCGTGGTGGCGATGAAAGCCCAGCGCAACTTCGTCTTCCAGACACTGAGCATCACAGCCGTTGAAGCGCTGGTAATCAACACCAGCACACCGGTCGCGTAGGCGCCGCCCTGGGCATCGACGTCTGCCTTGAACAGAACGGTAACCAGCGTGGCAATGCCCATAAACACCAACACCAGCGGTCGTGAGGCGCGTGCCCACTCCGGTGCCATGCCGAACTTCGGCAGGTAGCGCGGAATCAGGTTCAGCAGCCCGGCCATGGCGGAAGCACCCGCAAAGCCAAGGATCAGGATGGTGCTTACGTCGTACGCGGTGCCCAGCACACTGCCGGCATACTGGTGGGCCAGCCATGCCATGGCGCGACCGTTGGCGTCGCCGCCCTCCTGGAAGGCGCTCGCGGGAATCAGCACCGTTGTGATCACGCTGGTTGCGATCAGGAAGACGCTCATAATCGCCGCGGCCGTAGCCAGCAGGCGTTTTGCGTTACGAATGCGTTCCTCTTCATTTGCAGCTTTGATCAGCGGCATAACCGCGACGCCGGTCTCAAAGCCAGACAGGCCCAGCGCCAGCTTGGGGAACAGCAGAAGCGCGAGGCCGAACATGTGCCACGTGCTCTGGTGCCGATTGGTGACGGCGACACGCCAGTTGTGCATCACCTCGGGGTGGTGGATGATCTGCAGAATGCCCGCACCTACGACCAACGCGTTCAGTACCAGATAGCTGCCGACCAGCCAGACGGCGATGGTGACCGCCTCCTTGAAACCCTTCAAAAAGACCCCGCTCAGGATCGCGAGGATGACGAGGGTAACGATCATCTGGTGATCCATCCAGCGGGGCATCAGGGGGTTATGAATCAGGTGGGCTGCCCCGTCTGCGGCGGAAAGCGTCATCGTGATGATGAAGTCCGTGGTAGCAAAACCCAGAAGGACCAGAACAAACAGCTTGCCGCCCCAGGCCGGAAAAATCCGCTGAAGCATGGCGACCGATCCCTGGCCGTAGGGGCTGGCCTTGCACACGCGCTTGTATACGGGTAGCGCGGCGAACAGGGTGACCAGTACCAGCACCAGCGTCGCCAGCGGGGACAGAACGCCCGCGGCCAGAAAAGCAATGCCCGGCTGGTAACCCAGCGTAGAGAAGTAGTCCACACCAGTAAGGCACATGACGCGCCACCAGGCGTTCTGGTGCTCGGGTTCCTGTTGCGCGCTGGGTACGCGCAAGTCTGCTAATAACCAATCTGATATGGACATGAACTGGTTGGGATTGTGAGACGTTGCAGAAGGTTGGCTGAAATGTGCAGTGGCCGTGCAGCCGAATTCACGGCCTGTTAGCAATGCGCATGTTGCCGTGCGCTACGCTTAGGCCGACACTTGATTACAAGTTGCATCTTTACCGGAGGCACCCCCGCACGTGAGCCAGACCATACTTCTGCTTGAGGATGAAGCCGACATCGCCAAGCTGGTTCGTTACCACCTGGAAAGCTCTGGCTATACGGTGCAGGCCTTTACCAACGCGTCAGAGGTGCTGCCCGCAGCAGAGCGCAAGGCTCCCGCACTGTTCCTTCTGGACATCATGGTGCCCGGCGGTGATGGTCTGGATGTCTGCCGAAAGCTGCGGCAAAATGCCACGCTTAGTAGCGTGCCCGTCATCTTTCTGACAGCCCTGGCGACGGAGAGCGACCGTGTTCACGGCCTGGAACTGGGCGCAGACGACTACATCACTAAGCCCTTCAGCACCCGGGAACTGCTTGCCCGCGTCAAGGCAGTCCTGCGTCGCTTTGAGCGGCAGGAACCGGCGGAAACGCTGCAGGTCGGCGACATCGAGATTGACGGCAGCGCCATGCAGCTGCGCGTCCACGGTCAGCTGGTGATCACCACGGCGACAGAGTTTCGCCTGCTGGACTACCTGGCACGGCACCCCGGTCGCGTGTTCAGCCGCGACCAGTTGCTGGACGCCGTGTGGGGCGATGCGCGTTTTGTGACACCGCGTTCGGTGGATGTGTACGTCCGGCGAATCCGCGAAAAAATTGAAGACGATGCGGAAGAGCCCCGCTATCTGAAGACCATGCGTGGCGCTGGCTACCGCTTTGAACGTCCTGACCGCATCGCAGCGCGCACGGAAGCTGTGACTGCCTGACGCGGGCCGATAACAGCATGATGGCGGACGCATGAAAACCCATTCCATACCGGCGACCGCGTGGCTCCTGGTCGCCTTTGCGGGGATTAGCGGTGTGCTGTTTACGCCGGTAGAATTCCATCTACGAGCCCTTGTTGCGGGCGGCGTTGCCGTGGTCTGCCTGGGGAGTTACCTGCTGGTGCGACGCTATGCGTTGGAACACGGCAGACAAACTGCCCGCTACGTCGCGGCTGCCCCCGATCTTCCCAAAGAAGCACCCGAGGCCTCTGCTGCCCTGCAGCCCGTAGTGACCGCAACCCGGCAGATGGCGCAGCGTGTTGCAAAACAGGTTGCCACGCTGGACGAGAGCCGGTTGCAGCTGGAGATTTTGCTGGAAGGTATGCAGGACGCCGTGCTGAGCGTCGATGCAGCCGGCCGCGTGCAGTGGAGCAATGCACACATGCAGCGGCTTATGTTCCGCGATGCCATGGGCGCCTCCATTCGGCAGGGTCGAGCCTTGGTACATACCTTTCGCGACCCAGTGCTGCTGGAATCAGTTCAGACCACGCTGGACGCGGGCACCGCAACAGAGTGTCGCAGCGAAGCGTTGCTGCCGGGTCGGATCTTCCAGGTAAATGCCTCTCCATTGCCTGGCGGAGGTGCCGTGGTGGTGCTCCACGACAACACGCGCGCAGAACAGATGGAGCGGGAACAGCGCGATTTTGTCGCCAACGTGTCTCATGAACTACGCACACCGCTGACGTCGATCATCGGCTACGTGGAGACCGTGCTCGACCACGAAGCCCTGACGCCGCCAGCGGTAGAGTTCCTTGAGACGGTCTTGAAGAATGCGTCACGCATGCAGCGGCTGACCGAAGATCTGCTGCTGCTGGCACAGGTTGAGCAGGCAGAAAACCCCCTGTTTCCGCAGCAGGTGCAGGCGTCCGCGTTGCTGCGTGAGGCTGTCCGCACAGTCTCCGGCGCAGCCTATGCGGAAGGTGCCGACCTGCAGATTGCAAGCTGCGTTGATCGCACCGTCCTGGCCGACGAAAACGCCGTGCAACAGGTGTTGGGTAACCTGCTTGAGAACGCCGTCAAGTACAGCCGCGGTCTGTCAGCGACCAGCCCGCGCGTGCTACTGGCAGCAGAGTGGAGCGCAGCTACGCCCGGCTTTGTGCAGTTTCGCGTGCAGGACTTCGGACCGGGCATTGCGTCAGATCACCTGCCGCGCATCTTTGAGCGTTTCTATCGTGTCGAGAAGGCACGGTCGCGTGCCGTGGGCGGCACCGGGCTCGGTCTCTCCATCGCACGGCAACTGATTGATCAACACGGCGGACGCATTTGGGCAGAGAGCCTGTTGGGACAGGGGAGTACCTTTTTCTTCACCCTTCCTGTCGCAGATTGACCTAATCTTCATGCAATTCCCCTACTCTGGGTGAGTGTGATGTACCTGTAAAGGACACCTCCCCTTGCGTAAACGATTTCACCAGTCTTTGGATGAGTTGAAGGAAAAGCTGTTGGTCATGGCCGGCTTTGCCGAGCAGGCCACCCAGCGTGCCATTGAAGCCTACCGCATGCGTGACCAGGAACTGGTAGAACTGGTGCGTCGGTCCGAGCCCGCCATTAACCGGCTGGAACGCGAGATCGACAGCACTGCGCTCGACCTGCTGGCAATGGAACAGCCCATGGCGGTTGACCTGCGATTCATCCTATCGGTGATTCGCATCAACGCTGACCTGGAGCGTGTAGGCGACCTGGCCGTGAACATCGCCATGCGTGCCGGCGAGATGAATGAGCTGCCGCCCGTTGACCTGCCGGT
Source organism: Janthinobacterium lividum (assembly GCA_050954745.1). Lineage (GTDB taxonomy): Bacteria > Acidobacteriota > Terriglobia > Terriglobales > Acidobacteriaceae > Terriglobus. Next base: position 5,769 of record JBPBQP010000071.1, read on the forward strand.
CGACATACCGAGACTGGGAACGCTGGCCGCGGCCATGATACGCAAATCGCTCGAGGCCTTTATCGAAGGCGATGCGGAACTGGCTGAGAGCGTGTTGGCGTTGGACGACGAGGTGGATCACCTCAACAAGACTGCCTTTCGCGCACTGTCCGTGGTCATCCGGGAACAATCGCACCTGACGACACAGGCCTTGAATGCCATGCTGATCGCCCGCAATCTGGAACGTGTGGGCGACCACGCGACCAACATCGCGGAAGACGTGATCTTCTGGGTCAACGGACGCGACGTGCGTCACAAGATGACCGTTGTCGAGCCCCTGCACTAGCCGCCCGCAGACCATGGCCTGCTGATTGCGCTTCCGCATTAGGTCAGCCGTCAGATCTGCCGTAGGGCCAACAAATGAGCC
>JBPBQP010000072.1:0-4191 GCA_050954745.1 Janthinobacterium lividum
AAAGCCTTGCCCCCGGTATCAGCTGCCAGCGAGTACAGCGTGTCCTGGGACTGCTGAAACCGATCGTTACCGGCCTGCGCCGCCGTTCCGTTGTACATGGCCTGGTTGCCGGGTGAACCCTGCGTCGCATCGCCTAATGGCGCCTGCGCAACCAGGCCGCGCGCGTCGATGGGCCAGAACGAGACCCCGGATCGTACGGCAGCATCGACCGTCGCATGAAGCTGTGCCTGGTTGTCGTTGCCGTTCAGGCGAAGACCACTTGCGAAGTAGAGCAATACCTTTTTCTCATTCATCTGACCCAGCATGTGAGCCGCGGTCTGAAGGGCGGAGAGCTGGCGATCGGTATTGAAGATGTTGAACTCGCCTGAGTCTTGGCCGAATGCAGCGCCGGTATCCGCGCTGCTGCTATCGTCGACACCCTCGGCGGAACCATGCCCCTCACCGACGATCATTGTTTCGAGGATGGAGAGCATGCGACTGCGATCCGCTGTGAAATCCAACAGAACGTCCACGGCACCGCCGCCATAGCGAAGAATTGAAACCATGTCAGCCTCGGTCATCTGAGTGCGCACAAACTTCTCTGCCGCCGCCAGGGACCGCAACTGGTCGTCTGGACGCATCGCCGTCATGTCGAAGTAGAAGGCGAGTAGCCTTCGATTCTTGTACTGGCGCTTTTCACTTTCCGCGGCGAAGGATGTGCTGGCCAGCCGCTTGTAGATCTTGATCTGCTCATCTTCCGCGGCAGTGGAGGGCAGCGGCTGCGCGTCCACGGGCAAAGCCTCATGCTCGAAAACGCGTATCTTCTGCGGTGTGCCGTCTTCCGTTACGGTGAAGTCTTCCGCCTTCAGGCCTGGGATGAACTTGCCAGCCTTGTCCTTGATGACGACGGTTTCTGTCACAAGCTGTGATTTGACGCTCAGCGTGAAAGTGGAATTCTTGCCTTGCACCGCATTGGTGCCGATCTGCTGGGAAGTCGCCGTCAGTGAGAGTAGACCCGCGAACAACGTAATGAACCGATTCATCAGAAGCGTAGCCTCCCGCTGATCTGCAGACTGCGCATCTGCCGTGTAGATGCGGGCAGGCCAAAGGTGGTGCTATTTGTGATGGTGTTCCAGCCGGTGTAGACGACGTGGTTCACGAGGTTGGTGGCGTCCACGCGCAGATCAAAACTGGTTGGATCCCGGAGCTTGAAGGTGCGTGCAAAGGATGAGTCCAACGTGACAGCGTTCGGTCCTTCGATCGAGTAGCGACCCGCGTTTCCCCACTGTCCGGTTCCAGGCTCGCTGTACGCCCCGGTGTTCAGAAAGTATCCCGATGGCCCTGTGTAGAGCTGCGCTGACGTTCGGTTAGGACGGATCGTTCCAGTGAAGCCGGTGCCCGGAACGGTATTGAGATAGATGGGAGTTTGCGGCAGGCCGGAGCCGGCGGAGAGCTGGCTGGCAACCGTCCAGTTCTTCAGCAGCGTGCCGCGCCAGCCCGTCAGGAAGGTACCACCGCGCGCACCTACACCGGTCGTGTACTGCAAAGAGAACTTCAGCAGGTGCCGCTGATCGAAGCTGGATCGGCTGCGCTCCGCACGCAGGTCCAACCAGTTCTGCGCGATCGATTCCGCAGGCGAGGTTACATCGGCAGTGCTGCCGAAGGAGGTATAACCGTTACCGCCGAGGAGAGAGACGTTATCGATGGAGTGCGCATAGACGTAGTCAAGCGTTGCAGTCAGCCCGCTGCGCAGACGCCTTCGAAGCTGCACCTCTCCCGCATGCCGGATGGATGCGCCGTTGCTGGTGCGGTACACAAAGCCGCGTGGACAGGCAGCGCAGAAAGCAGTCGATCCGGGTGCGTAGGTGTTGGGCAGGAACTCCTGTGGGCCGCGCGTGCCTTTGGTTCCAAGGTAGGTCGCGGTCAAGACCAGGGCGCTGGGTAGGTCCTGCTGGGCAGACAGTCGCCAGGTCTGTGCGTAGCCGGTGCGGAAGTTCGGGTCTATGGCAAAGGTGTTGGAGGTGGTGCCCGCGCAATCTCGGAATCCATTCGCCAACGTGAGCGGACAGGTGCCGCTATTGGACACGCTGAGGCTCTTCGACAAGGGTGACTGCTGCGACATGGACTGCGCGCTGTTCAGGTAGATCGATGTGTCCACGTAGATGCCGTACCCGGCCCGCACCACCAACGGTGACGTGGGCAGCGGACGCCATGACAAGCCGAGACGCGGCTGGAATTTCCGGTAGTCCGGGCGCACCAGCGAAGCTGGATACGACTGTCCGGTGAGCGCACCCTTTGGGCTATACCCGAGCACGGGCGTCACCGCGGAGAAGCCCGGTGCAACATCGAGGTTCACGAGCCTGCCTTTCAGTTCGGTCATGGGTGCGCCATAGTCCCACCGCAGGCCCACATTCAAGGTCAGGTTAGGCTGAACGCGCCAATCATCGGACACGTACAGGTCGGTGACAGACTGCCGGAAGTACTTGTCGGCGTTGCCGAAGGCGATGTTGCTGGTATCCGGTACTCCGAATAGGAAATCGGCAAAGTCGGATCCTGTCGTATTGGAGCCCTGGGTCGCATTCCCCGTAAAGGTGAACGAACCGCGCGGGTTCTGTTGTTGCAACTGGTTGAACTCCTGCCGTCGAAAGTCCCCGCCTATTTTGACCACGTGTTTGCGGTGGTTCCATGTTCCGGTGAAGAACACCGCATCCGTCCGGTTGCGATTGAAGGCACTCTGCACGTCGTTCAACGCTGCGATGCCGCTGGCGAACTGGAGGTCCGGCGGACCCCAGTTGCTGGCACTCTGCTCATTTCCGTCGATGCCAGCGTCGCCCGAGATGTTGGAACGGCTCGCGAAGTATGGCTGGACCGATGTACGGAAGCGGCTGAAGCGATAGCCCGTCTCTAGCAATAGTTGGCGAGGGAAGCGATGCGTCCAGTTCACGTTTGCGTCGATACCCAGCGTGCCACGCTCGTCACGGAAGTGAAACAGGTTCTCGATGTCGGATCGCACACTGCGAAAGGCAAGGCCGCCATAGAAGCTGTCGCGGCGGCCGATGCTCTTGTCCAGGCGGCTCTGCAGCGCGTCTACGTGCGTGTTGTTCAACACCTGGGTCTGGTAGTTGTAGCGCGTGTTGCCGCTGAGATTGGGCAATGGGTAAAGCTGAAGCAGCGCCGCTGCCTGGGTACTCACTGGTATGTTCCCAGCGAAAGGAAGACCTGTGGCAGGGTTCACGACGGTAACGGGCGTGCCCTGCGACGTGACCGTGCTGGAAAGGTCGCCGGAACGCTGCGCTGTTGTGGGTACCAGGCCGGACAGGGTGGTCGCTTCTCGATCTCGTGTCCACTGGTAGCCAAGGAAGAAGCTCGGCCCGTTCAGCAGGAGATGAGGTATCCGGATGGGCCCACCCAGTGTTGCCGTACCTGTGAAGCGGTTGTACGTCGCCTTGGGTACAAGTAGACCGGTAAGTGAGTAGGGCCGCGCGTCAAACGCCGAATCGCTTAATTGCGCGCCTAGGCTGCCCGTGTAGAGCGCCTTTGTTCCGGCGCGCCGCGTCCCGAATGCCGGAGAAATGGAGTACTTCGAAGTGGCTGCGTTGTTCTCGCTGCCGTTGATTAGCATGCCGTCAGCGGCTCGGTCCGGCTCGGTGCTGGGCGGAGCAGATACTGCACCTTCTCCGGCCGCGGCTGGTTTCACCGCCGCAGCCGGCAAACGATTTGTAATCATCGGTGCGGCGCTTGCTTTGTCTGCGCTTGCCAGCACTTCAGCCAGGGGCAACATTTGTAATTCCAGCATGGATCCGGCTGTAGCTGGAATGACAACCTTTGCATCAACTGGCGCAAAGCCAAACATCTGCACGCTTAAGGTCCACTCACCTGCGGCGAGGTCTGCAAACTGGAAAAGGCCCTGGGTGTCCGTGACAGTGGAGAGCTTCTGACCATTGCGCGATGCAGTGATCGTCGCACCTGGAACCGGCAGGCCTGAGAACAGCACGCGGCCGTGATGCTCTGCAGCATATGCGGTACCGGCATAGAGAGCCAAAATAATGGTGGCTGCCCTGCGTTGGGTAACCATGAGGCTCCTGAGCATGGTCAGTTGTCGCTCGGCTTTTCGACATGGTCGATCACCATGACATCCACGTTCGGTTTAGCCGCGTCAAGCCGCAGGCCGATCTGTTCCTGAATTGCCTTGTACAGGTCCGGCGGTGCGTC
>JBPBQP010000073.1:0-85779 GCA_050954745.1 Janthinobacterium lividum
ACGTGGAAATTCTCGTAGTGCGACGTAGCCAGTGCTTTGCACCAGGCCTTTGCCTCTGCCAGCGTCGGACGAACGGATGGCTCCAGGTATGCCGCTGGCGCGCCTTGTAAACGCTGCTCGGATGCAGGGCTTACGGTCATGTAGCCACCTGCGGGCAAACTGCAGTCTTGATGTCGAGCAAGCCGGTGCTCGAGCGGACCAGCATGCGCTGGAAGACCTCCGGCACATCCGCAAGCGAGGCGGTCGCGGTGATGAAATCCTCAGCGTGCATGGCGCCACTGGTGATGAGTGCAAAGGCTCGGCGGCAAGTCTCCGGGGTGTGATGAAAGCTGGCCTTTAAGGTGATGTCGCCATAATGGAGCCGGTTTGTGTCGAACAAGACTTCTGTACCACTCGGCGGTCCGCCGAACAGGTTCACCACGCCGCCCTTGCGCACCATCTCGATGGATTGCTGCCAGGTCGCGGGGGTCGCGACGCATTCGATGACGACATCCGCACCCTCGCCGGCCTCCGTCAGCGCGCGCACCGCAGCTACGGTGTCCACGCCCTCAGCGATTTGGATGACCTCGTCAGCACCGAAGAGTTTTGCACTGCGCACCTGGTCATCTCGTTTCACCACGGCGACGACCCTACAACCTGCAATGTGTGCTGTGCGCAGAAACATCAGACCGATGGGTCCCGCGCCGAGAACGACCACGGTATCGCCCTGTTTAGCCCCGGTCTCTTCCAGGCCGCGTACGACGCAGGCCAGCGGCTCGGTCAGCGCAGCATGTTCGAACGGCACCGCATCCGGAATGAGGAGCATGTTCTTTTCCACGATGCGCGCGGGAATATGAATATATTCCGCGTAGGCGCCGTTGTTGAACAGAAGATCGCTGCAGACGTTTTGCTGACCCCGCCGACAAAACAGACAGTTCCCGCAGGGCGCGGAATTAAGCGCAACGACGCGGTCACCCAACTGGAAACCTGAGACGCCTGCACCCGCGGCGACAACAGTCCCCGCCACTTCATGGCCGAACAGCGCGGGCAGAATCAGCATCTTTGCGTGGTAGCCCCGCCGGTACACCTTCAAGTCGGTACCGCAGGTAAGCGCCGCGCCGACACGCAGTAAGACTTCACCCGACCCGACTTGCGGCATGGGCACTGTTTCCAGGCGAAGATCTTCCCTGCCGTGAAGCACTGCGGCCTGCATTTCTAATTGCATCTGTCCTATTTTCTCATCTTGGGACCAAAAGGGCCCGCACCGGCAACCATCTGAATGCTTCCCTGCATGTGGCACGAAACGGCAGCAGGGGTTTGCGCATCTGAACACTGCAAACCGAATCTCTGCTTACAAGACAAGGCAACACGACCGCATATGGCATTTGCGTCACCAACCGAGTTCGCCAAGACAAACATTGCCGCAGCGCAGGAGTACTTCATACTCTGCGGGCGCTCTTTGGCCGCGCTGTTTACGCCACCCATCTACGTGGGCGACATCTTTACGCAGATGGATTCCATCGGCTTCGGCTCGTTGCCGATCACGATCCTTGCCGGGTTCTTTACGGGTTGCGTTCTGGCACTGCAGTCGGCGACGGCACTGCAGCAATTTGGCGCTATCAGCATGACGGGGCGGTTAGTCTCGCTGTCGATGATGAAGGAACTCGGTCCTGTGTTGACTGGCCTCATGGTCTCAGGTCGTAATGCGTCCGGCATGGCCAGCGAGCTTGGATCCATGAAGGTGACAGAGCAGATTGACGCGATGCGCGCGCTTGGTGTCGATCCAATTCGCAAGCTGGTACTGCCCAGGGTTTCCGCGACCGTGTTCATGTTGTTCTTCCTGACCATCCTCTCCGACGCATTGGGCGTTGCGGGCGGCGGCCTGGTCAGCGTGTTCATGCTGGGGCTGAATGGCAATGCGTACTTCCATTCGACATACCGAGCACTGGTGTACGGCGACGTTGCCCAGGGCATGGCCAAGCCAATCTTCTTCGGCTTCATCATTTCGACCGTTGGTTGCTACTTCGGCATGAGTACGAAGGGCGGCACACAGGGCGTTGGCAAGGCCACAACCCAGGCCGTGGTGGTGTCCTCCGTGCTGATCATCGTGGTGGACTTCCTGATCAGCCGCGCCGCAATTGGCATCTTTGGGCGCTGACATGGCAGACCAGACGAATGACACGCCCGCTGAAAAGAAGAATGATGGCCCGGTTGTCGAGGTAAAAGACGTCAGCATTACCTTTGATCGCGACAAGGTGCTCGACTGCGTCAGCTTTGTCGTCGATCGGGGCGAGACCCTCGTGCTACTGGGCCCGGCAGGTGGCGGTAAAAGCGTACTGATGAAGCTCATTAACGGCTTGATCAAGCCGGATGAGGGCAGTATCAAGGTCTTTGGTGAAGAAGTCACCACCATGACGGAGGTGCAGCTGTTCGAGATGCGAAAGCGCGTGGGCATGGTCTTCCAGGAGTCTGCGTTGTTCGATTCCATGAACGTGGAAGAGAATGTAGCCTACCGCCTGAACGAAGAAGGCACTCCCAAAGACGAATCGCACAAACGCGTGGAAGAGGCGTTGAACTTTGTCGAATTGGGCAAGGCGATTACAAAGTTTCCGTCAGAACTTTCGGGTGGCATGCGGCGTCGCGTTTCCATTGCCCGCGCCATCATCACCAAGCCGGACCTCATCCTGTACGACTCTCCTACAGGAGGCCTCGATCCCATTACATCGACCACGATCGTGCAACTGGTCGTCAAGCAGCGAGACGTGTCGCACACCACTTCGCTCATGATCACTCACCGCTTGCAGGACGCGTTTGTTCTGGCGACCCATCGGTTCGACACGGAGAAGAACGCAATGGAGCCTATACCCAACGGCGGCATCGACGACAGTACCCGTTTTCTGATCCTCAATGAGGGGAAGGTCTTCTTCCACGGCAGCACGCAGGAACTCACCCATTCCGACGATCCCTGGATCAAGAGTTACCTCGCTTAATGCGCATCCTGATCCCAGGCGGCAGCGGTCAGGTGGGTACCATGCTGGCTCGCGCCCTCCATGCCCGCGGTGAGATGTGCTTGTCCTGTCGCGCACGCCGACCAAACAACCTTGGCGAACTGCGCGCTGGGACGGAAGGCTGAACGATACCTGGGTACGTGAGCTGGACGGCACCGATGCAGTCATCCATCTGAGCGGTCGCACCGTCAACTGTCGTTAAACGCCCCTGCATCGGCGCGAGATTATTGAGTCACGTACGCTGACGACACGGGCAATCGGCGCGGCGATTGCCTGTGTCGCCAATCCGCCAAAGGTCTGGCTGAACGCCGCTACCTCTACCGTGTACCGCCACTCCCTCGACACACCACAGGATGAATTCACAGGCCAACCGGGCGGCCATGAGCCGGGTGTGCCGGAGACATGGTCCTTCTCTGTGGGCGTCGGCGAGCAGTGGGAAGCAGCGCTGATGGCTGCAAACACGCCCGAAACACGCAAGGTTGCACTACGGACCTCCATGGTGATGAGCCCGGATCGCGACGGCGTCTTTGACGTGCTGCTGGGGCTGGTCCGCCATGGTCTGGGCGGCACGCAAGGACCGGGTACACAGTACGTGTCATGGATGCACGATCAGGATTTTGTGCGCGCAACGCTGTTTCTGCTGGATACGCAGGAGGTCAGCGGACCCGTCAATATGTGCGCACCAGAACCTCTGCCCAATTCCGAGTTCATGCGCCTGTTGCGCGAGGCGAATGGCACACGCATCGGCATGCCTGCCAGCCGCTGGATGCTCGAGATCGGAGCCGTATTTCTGCGCACGGAGACGGAACTGATCCTGAAAAGCCGACGCGTTGTGCCCGGCGTTTTGGAACGTGCCGGCTACGATTTCGTCTTTCCCGAGTGGGGATCCGCCGCCCGAAACCTGGTTCGTCGCTGGCGGCTGCAAAACACCTAGCAGTCGCCTTCGCCCAGGCGCCGATGAAACAGGTCAAGTGCTTCCCGGTTCAGGTGCATGGCCAGTTCCGGGTCGTAGCGTGCACCCTCGTCACGCAGGAAGGCGTGGGCTCCATTGACCTCGTGCCAGGCGTAACGCAGGTTTAGTTCGTCGAGCCTTGCGAGTACGATGCGACGTCCGTCCAGTGGAATGTGCGGATCCTGCCGGCCCCAGACCATCAGCAGTTCGCCCTTGATGTCTACGGCGCGTGCCAGCGAGTCATCGTGCTGGCCCTTACCGAGGGTGCCTTTATGGATGTCCGTGCCGTAGAAGCAGACAGTCGCTCGCACGTCCGGCTCCATGGCCGCCCGGAAAGACAGGTGGCCACCCAGGCAGATGCCGAGCGCCCCTAAAACACCGGTGCAGTCCGAACGCGTCTTCAGGTGGTCCAGCACTGCGCGGGTGTCGGAGTCGTAGCTGGCCAGTTCCTTGTCATACTTCCACTTGTTGCCGCGGTCAGAACCGGCTTGGTCGTAGGCCAGCACGGTGCCCGGCTCTTCGAACTCGTGGTACACCTCGGGCATCGCAACGACATAGCCATGCCCAGCGAACAGGGCTGCGGTGCGTCGGATCGGCTCCGTGATCTGGAAGATTTCGGAGTAGAAGACTATGCCGGGGTAACGCCCAGGAGCGGCGGGCCGGACGATGTGGGTCCGCATGGGTCCCTTGAGCGTGTCGAGCGTGACAAATTCGTGCGGTGCGAGGATCATCTTTGAACTCCTGAATATCTGCGTAGATGCAAAGCCGTTAGCGCCAGCTGACCGCCAGGTGCCAGCGCATGCCACGCTTGGCAGTCTTCTGAAGCACGGCTTCAAACTCGGCCAGTTCTTCCCGCAACGCCTCCGTGTCGCTGCCCAGCAGCATTGGCTCTTCTCGCAGGCACGCAAGCAACGGTCGAATGGTGGAGAGCCCCTGGTCGCCGTCGTACCACTGCGGCGGCGGCAACTTCTGTAGCAGCCCGGGGTCCCCCGCGCCCTCCTGAATCAGTAGAGACATGGAGTTTTCATCGGCGGAGAAGAAGTCAATCAGCGGCCGCAGTCCAAGCCGGATGGACATGCGTTCCAGCGCGTCTTCGTTGCGGGCCAGTGCGCGTCCGTTGACAAAGATGTCAAAGCCGGGGTCTTCACCTTCCACCACGATGTACAGGGATGCAGCCATCTTTCGGCTAGTGTACCGCGCAGGAGGGCTTGCGCTAACGACGGCGTAGACCGAGCAGGCTTAGGAAAAAGCTGGCGAAGCAGATCTCAGCGCCCAGCATCAGGCACAGCATGGCAGGCAACGTGCGCCGCATCATGGCGACGGGCGGCAACGGCCGTATCCCGTGTGCGCCCAACCCATGACCGACGATAGCGCGATGCTGAACCCCGCAATCAGAAGAACAGCACCCACAACCAGCCCTGACTCCAGCGTCACGTAGCGGAACCACGCGTCGAAGCTTTCATCCGGCGGCAGCAGACCTTCAGTAATCGCAAAGACCTTCGCAGCAATGCTGAAGAAGATCAGTTGAAAACCCAACAGCACCGCAGCCGCGGCATACGCCAGCGTGTCCACACCCAGGTTCACATGGCCCAGCGGACGCTCCGCGGGCAGCAGCCACGCCATGAGCGCAAAGCCACCCACCATGAGCAGCAAACCAGGAATCAGGAAGAGCCAGCGCGGCGAGTACATCAGCAAAAAGCGGAAGTGCCGCCAACCGTCACTCCATGTCTTCAGGTGCGGCGGACGACTGCGTCCGTCCTTCTGCAGTGTGGTGGGCACTTCCACAATGCGCTGCTTTAGCAGCGATGCCTTGACCACCATTTCGCTGGCGTACTCCATACCGGTCGTGCGCAGGTCCAGTTGCCGGTACGCTTCGCGTGAGAAGGCCCGCATGCCACAGTGAAAATCGCCAACGGGGGTGTGAAACAGCTTGCGACCCATCCAGCTCAAAACCGGATTGCCAAGGTAGCGATGCAGGAAGGGCATGGCACCGGGACCAATGCCGCCTAGAAATCGATTGCCCATCACCAGGTCGGCACCAGTGCGCAGCTTCGCTAGAAAGCGCGGAATATGCGCAAAGTCATAGCTGTCATCAGCGTCGGCCATCAGCACAAAGCCGCCATGAGCGGCCGTAATGCCCGCGTCCAACGCCGCACCATACCCACGCAACGGCACAGCAATCACACGTGCGCCATGTGCCGCGGCAATTGCCTGCGAACCGTCGGTCGAGCCGTTGTCTGCAACGATAACTTCCCCATCGATTGCATTGTCATGCAGCGCAGCCAGGGCTTTATCGATGCAGATTGCAAGCGTTTCCGCCTCGTTAAGACAGGGCATTACGACGGTCAGTTCCAACGCACTGTCGGTGCCAGGTGTCTCGTTCATCGATCTCATCGGTTCTGCAAGGGTAATGCGTAAAGGTCTGTCTCGCCGAGGCGCACCCATCCTGCTGCGGCCGGATGCGTAGAGTTCATCTCTCCTGGATCGAAACTACCGACCAGCACACGCGCGCCCTGGTCCTTGATCACCTCGTATGCCTGCTCCCGGTTCGCCAAGCGGTCAAGATGGTCGACCAGGTGATCCGGCACAGGATCGTAAAGCTCTGTCAAAACGCGGACGCCGGCCAGGCGCGCCCAATAATTGTCGTACAGGCAGGCGCCCGTCCCGACGCATGCAATCTCATCGCCGGGACGGATACCCATGTGACCCAGGCCCTCGGCCGCACCAAACATGGCGTGGCTGCGCCAGGCCGGTACCTGTCCCATGGTGATCTCATCGCGGCGATTTTGAAGATCCTGCCGCAGCAGCTCGCCCAGCGTCAGCATGGCAAACAGCACCACCAGGAATGCTGTACCCGTTCGGAAGACAGACGCTGAAAGGCCGGGACGATCCACGCTGTGCAGCGCGGCAAACAGCGGCAGCACGATGGCGAAGTACGCCACAGTCACATAGCGTTCCTCGACGTTCACCATTCCATAGATCACCCACATGGCCAGCCCGAGCCCAACCATTGGCCATGCAAACTTTGAGGATCGGAGTAGCGTGGGGCGGCGCAAAGTCGCTCCTGCTGAGAGCAACAACACCAGCAGGATCAGCGGCTCAGGATGGTTCAGCAGGTACCGCGCCACAAGGACAACATTCCGTGTGTCCTGCACCACCAAGCGGTGCAGCTCAAACTTCGGAGTAATGCGCTCGTTGAAAAACGTGGCATCGAACCACGCTGGGTAAGTGCCGTAGGGCAAAGCCTTGTAGCTGTAAATGCCTGGTTGCGCCAAGAGCTGCTGCTCTGGATGTGTAAGGCTCACCTTTGCCGAGCCAAAGCTGCCGGTCATCCACGGTTCCAGGTGCATCTTCTCTGTTCCGGAGACGTACCAGGCGTAGTTCAGCGTGCCCGAATCACCGAAGTCCAAACGATGCTTTTGAAGGGAGAGTGCCGCCATGTACGGTCCAGCTACAGCGGCAAACACCACAAGTGCCAATGCCGCAGGGGTCGTCGCGAGCAGCCAGCCACGGCGTTGGGCAAGCGCCGCAAAGGCCGTCAACGCGGCAAGCGACAGCAGCGCAAGAACAAATGCAAAGGATTTTGTCAGATAGGCAAGGCCGAAGCTTAATCCCATCAGCGCTGCCGCACCGTACCGCCACCGGGCGCGATGAGCTGCCAGCGATTCCATCAACATGGCAAAGGCGATCAGGATCAGCGCCTGCAACAAGCTATCCGTACGCACCTTGCCGAGAGAAAGTTCGCGCATCACAGAAAGAGTGAGCAGCGACAACCCCAGCAGCTGCAGCACAGGCGTCGAAAACAGCGCGGCAGATGAGGGCGACACCTGGTGGCGTAGACGCACCAGGGCGCGCACAAATACAAGCATGGCGGCGGCCTGTACCAGCAGCAGCACAAAATTCAAGATGTAGTAAGCCCGTAGCTCGGTAGACCGAGTCGTTTGGAAAACCACCTGCGCAGCCCACAGCAGCGCGGGGTAAAGCGGATGCCAGTACGCATTCACTGCACCGGCCCAGTGGTGCGCATGCAACAGGTCTGCGATGTCCATGTACGAGACGGCGTCGCCATCAATGGCGTAACGGTCGTAGCGCATGGCGAACCAGCCCAACGGCAGCAAAAACAGCAGGTAACCAAAAAGCACGCCACGAACTGTGCGGTCGTTCACACCCGCTCCATCTTTAATGTGCCTGTATAGGGCCAGCGTGCCCAGCATACCGTAGACACGCGAAGATCCGATTGCAGGATAGAAAGCTGTGTCATCACAAGTTCCATTGTTGCAAGGTCAATCGCTGCAAAGCATAAGGGCCGCTGCATGGCTGCAGCGACCCTCTACGGTTGCATTGGTTGACAGCTTACGCAGTCGGAGCTGGCGGCGTGCTGCCACCTGCGCCCGGTCCACGACGGCCACCGCGACGACGGCGACGCTTGGCTGCGCCTGCGGGCCGCTGCCCCTGTGGTGCTCCGTCCGTGGCAGGGGTCTGTTCCGCGCCCTCTGCGACTTCGGTACCTTCCTCGTCATCGTCCTCGTCTTCGTCGCCCTCCTCGAAATCATCGCCACCCTCCAAGGTGAGGGTTTCTTCCGAGGGTGCCGGCGCTACAGGCTGTTGACGTGCAGGACGGCTGTCGCTGCGTGTCGGTTCTGACTGCTGCGGACGGGCTTCGCCCTGCTCCTCACCGTTGGATCCGTCAGCCTCAGGCAGGCCCAGCTTCGCACGCTGCTCGCGCAGGACGGCTTTGCGGGACAGTTTAATTCGATTACCTTCAATCGTCAGAACCTTGACCAGGATCTGATCGCCTTCACGCAGCTCGTCTTTCACTTCCTTGACGCGATGTTCTGCAATCTCGGAGACGTGCAACAGGCCATCAGTGCCGGGGAAGATTTCGACGAATGCGCCGAACTCTGCCAGACGAACCACCTTGCCCAGGTACGTCTTGCCAACTTCAGGAACAGCGGTAATGTCGCTGATCATCTGGATGGCGCGTGCGAGGCCTTCCGGATCGCTGGACGAGATGTCCACCCTGCCGGAGTCGTCGACGTCGATCTTGACCTGCGTCGCTTCGATGATGCCGCGGATGATTTTACCGCCGGGCCCGATCAGGTCACGAATCTTGTCCGTGGGAATCTGAAGGGTCCGGATCTGCGGAGCGAAGCGCGACTTCTCTTCCCGTGCGCCGGCCATGACGGCATCCATCTTGTCCAGCAGGAAGATGCGGGCGCGCTTGGCCTGGCCGAGCGCCTCGCGCATGATCGCGGGTGTGATGCCCATGATCTTGATGTCCATCTGCAGCGCAGTAATGCCTTCGCGCGTGCCGGCAACCTTGAAGTCCATATCGCCGTAATGATCTTCCGCACCTGCGATGTCGGTCAGAACAGCGTAATCATCGCCCTCCTTGACCAGACCCATCGCGATACCTGCAACAGATGCCTTCAGCTTGATACCGGCATGCATCAGCGAGAGCGAAGCGCCACAGACGGTCGCCATCGACGACGAGCCGTTCGACTCCGTGATGTCCGAAACGACGCGCAGCGTGTAAGGCGAGTCCTTCTCGTCCGGCAGAACGGCTTCCATCGCACGATACGCAAGCGCACCGTGGCCGATTTCGCGACGGCCTGTGCCCGTCATACGTCCAACCTCACCCACGGAATACGGCGGGAAGTTGTAGTGCAGCATGAAGCGACGCTTCTGCTCTCCCTCGTACGACTCCATGCGCTGCGAATCGTCGCCGGTTCCCAGCGTGGCCGTAACCAGTGCCTGGGTTTCGCCACGCGTGAACAGCGCCGAACCGTGCGGACGCGGCAGAACGCCCACTTCGATGTCAATTTGGCGAACCTGGTCGAAGGCGCGGCGATCGGGACGGATGCGGTCCTTCAGAACCTGCTCACGGAAGATATTCTCGCGCAGCTGTTCGAAGTACTTGCCCAGCTTTTTGCCTGCAGAAGCGTCACCTTCAGGCAGAGCCTTCTTCAGCTCGTCCTTGATCTCCTTGATCCTGGCGTAGCTGGCGATCTTGTCGTACTTCTGGGTGTCGACGGCATCGGTCAGACGCTCGCCAACCTGAGTCTTCAGGGTGTTGGCATAATCGGTATCGACTTCCAGCGGCTTGACGGCGCGCTTGGTCTTGCCGGCCAGGCCAACGAGTTCCATGATCTTTGCGCAGATCAGCTTGACCTGCTCGTGACCGAACTCGATCGCGTCGACGACTTTCTCTTCTGAGACTTCCTTCGCGCCCGATTCCACCATGACGATGCCGTCCTTGGTACCGGCGACCATGATGTTCAGGACACTCTTCGCGCGCTCTGCGTAGGTGGGATTGACGACAAACTGGTCATCGACAATGCCAACGCGAACCGCGCCGATAGGACCCTCAAAGGGAATGTCAGACAGCGCAATCGCGCAGCTGGCTGCGTTGATCGCAATCGCATCCGGATCGTTTTCGCGGTCAGCAGAGTACACGAATGCAACTACCTGGGTCTCGTTGCGGTAGGTCTCGGGAAACAGCGGACGAATGGGGCGATCGATCTGACGCGAGGTGAGAATTTCCTTCTCAGAGGGACGGCCTTCGCGCTTGATGAAGCCACCCGGAATGCGGCCGCCGGCGTAGCTGGTTTCGCGGTACTCAACGGTCAACGGAAAGAAGTCAATGCCCTCTTTGGGCTCGGGTGCGCCTACTGCGGTGGCCAGCACGACGGTGTCTCCGCAGCTGACAAAGGCTGCGCCGGAGGCCTGCTTGGCAATGCGGCCTGTCTCAAACGTGATGCGCTTGCCACCGGCAAGCTCGACAGTAATTTCCTGCTTCATAGCGGTTGTTCTCTCTTTGCTGTATGTGGGAACTGGGGCACGGCGGATGCCAAAGGCATGCACGCAGACCGACCTGCCAGTCGCATGGGAGACATGCGCGGCTCAGGCCAGCTAGAAATGGAAGTATGGATCGCTCGGCGGCGACCATCGAGAAGGGGTAAGCGATGCGCAGATGTGTGTATCAACCTGTGATGCTCCTTGAAGGGAGCGCCGGACCAGGGCGAACTTGCCCCGGTCCCGTTGCATACTGCGTCTGCGCTGTCAGGGTAAGGCCCTCGCTCGTTGGGGGTATAGCAGAAGCTGCCTATGGACGCGACAGGGCTTACTTACGAATGCCCAGCTTGCCGATCACGTCGCGGTAGCGGTCAGGATCGTTCTTCTTAAGGTAATCCAGCAGGCTGCGGCGCTTTGAGACAAGCATAAGCAGGCCGCGGCGCGAACCGTGATCCTTCTTGTGCGTCTTGAAATGCTCTGTAAGCTGCGTGATTCGCTCGCTGAGGATTGCAATCTGCACCTCAGGGCTGCCGGTATCGGTATCGTGTACACGATACTTGGTGATGATGTCGTTTTTCTTTTGCAATGCCAACACGGTCTAGCGGTACTCCTGCTCAGAATGCCAATTTTGTCTAGACATCAGAATAACACCTGCACTGCCCGCAAATGCTATCGGTTGCGGCTTTCGTCGCGCATCTCTCCAGTCCAGCGCAGAAATCGCACAAACTGGCCGCGTTCCTTCCACAGAAAGCGAAACATAACACCCGCTCCCACATTTTCTGCGTGCATACCAGAGTAGGTTTCGACCCGCCACCGCAAATACGGGCTGCGCCAGGGCCGTAAATGCGAACCACGAGTCGCATTCCAAAGAAACTGAAGCGCTGCAACCATGTTGTAAGTGTATCGAGGATCTGCGATGGCGGGAGGGTGCTGCGTGTCGGCCGCATAGGAGAGTGCAACCGCCTGTTGAGCTCTTTACCGCAACAAGCTTTCGATCAGTTTGTCCGCAAGAGCCTCGGCAGATACATGGTAGGTACCGTTCTGGATCGCAGCTTTCAGCGCTGCGACCTTCTCGTGCCGCACGCCGGAAGGGTCCTGGTCGACCACATTCTTGGCCGGTCTCATCCTTTTGCCGGGCGCTGTCGCACGTGGCTCAGGTTCCTGTGATGCCACACAGGACAGGTCCATCGCCGGGGGGGCACTCGGTCGATTCATCAGAACAATATCGCCCCGGTAGTTGCCCTGCTCGTAAGCGACGAAAGCGTCCATCAGATTAGTCATTTCTGTGTCCTCTTTTGAGATTATCGGCGGCCGATTTCAGAACATTAGACTGCCGTGGTGTTTTTCTTAGCTCCTTCTAAAGTGGACCCTGCATGAGCAAACATTTTCAGGCCATGCTCACCAAGCTTTGTCGACACAAGCCGAAATGCATAAAGGCCGCGCAATCTGCGCGGCCTTTATCTCTCACCTAGCAAGGCTGCCAGCCCTGGTCCTGAGAAAGCGCTCAGCGACCCAGCGCAGATTTGGTCCGTCGCACCTTCGCGGCTGCCTTTTCTGCACCAAGATCTGCCATAGCGGCCCGCAGGCGAATCACAGCGGCAGAATGAATCTGCGAAACGCGCGACTCAACCACGCCCAGCGTCAGCCCGATCTCTTTCATCGTGAGCTCCTCGTAGTAGTACAGGCTCAGGACCATGCGCTCCTTCTCCGGAAGCGTGGCGATGGCGTCGATCAGGTGCTGGCGCAATTCGCCCTTCAAACAGCGAAACAGCGGTTCATCGCTCTCCGTGCCGGGCAGGTAGGACAGTTCGTCATCGCCGCCATCCTCGTTGCGCTCAAGATTCAGGCTGCCAATCTCCAACCCCTTGAGTTCGCCCAGCAGATGCTGATAGTCCTGCAGGGAAAGCTCCATCCCCTGGGCAATTTCCTGCTCTGACGGTGCTCGACCCATCTGCGCGGTCAGTGAGCGAACCGTCTCTTCCACGGCGCGTCCCTTGCGACGCAGTTCTCGCGGGCTCCAGTCTAGGGTACGCAGCGAGTCCAGGATGGCACCACGAATCCGGAACTGCGCATAGCTCTTGAATTGCACCTGCTTGCCGTGGTCAAACTTGGCGAAGGCATCGATCAGCCCCACCATGCCGGCCGAGATAAGGTCTTCCATGTCGACGTGCTGTGGCAGCCGCTCGTGGATGCGCCGCGCCACGAAGCGCACCGTGGGCAGGTGCTCCAGCAGAAGGCGGTCCCGGTCTGCTGCCGTAATCGGCAACGCCTGCACCGCGGTAAGCGGGTCAACCGCAGACCCTGACAGGTGACCCGGAGTCAGCATAGCTGGTGAAAACGACGAGCTTTCCATCACGGCGTGCGACATCATTCCCGCACCCATTGGCATGCCGTCCGATGTAAGCCCCGGCAGCGCCTTGTTGCCGTTCTTCGAAAATCGATTTAATTCCGACATTGGTCCTCCTAAAGTTGGCAGCCTGCCCACATCTGTCGTTCCTCGTCCGCAGATGTTCTTGCGGTACAAGCCTTGCGGTGAGTCAGCTCCGGACCGGGGTTGATCTCGCCGCGGATCATCTGTCGGCGTGATGGGAAGAAGCACGGGCGTGGCCACACCAGCGGCATCTGCGGTTAGGCAGTTCCAAGAGTGTCGGAAGATGGTGCGAAGTCCCCTGAAGCGGTTCCTATCACGTTCAAATAAGGACACTTAATCAGCTTCATGAGCGTTGGTAAGAACCGGATTGTGATTGGAATTATTCTGTTCCGAAGGCGGGTCTGCACTTACAAACAAGGGCGGGGTATCTGGTTCCGCAGGACGCTCTAATCTCCTGTGCGATTTCAGGACGGCGCTGGACATGGAAGCTGGGCTAGCGCCACGCTTTGCCCCGATGTGTTCTGGCGGCCCTGCTCCATGTGGCAAGGTCACGCAGTCACAGGGCTGAAGCTGGCGGCAAAGCTGCCGAGACGCGCTTCAACAGCTCAGAGGCATATCAGGAGTAGCGTTATTCCTGTGGAGCAGCAACGGCGTCAGCTTCGCGCGCTTTCTCGCAGCCGAAGATGGTCTGTTGCAATGACGGCTGAGTCGCCCGCCATAATCACCGCGCGCTGAACCACATGGTGAAGTTCTCGTACATTGCCAAACCATGAGTAGTCATAAAGCACCTGCAGGGCGTCCTGTGCGATGGACTTGCGTGGCGCATGTTCCGCGAGGTTCCTAAGAAAATGCTCAACCAGCATGGGAATGTCTTCGGGCCGGGAGCGCAGCGCGGCGACATCAACGGGAAAAACCGCCAGCCGGTGATAGAGATCCAGCCGAAAAAGTTTCTCATCGGTGTTTTGCAGCAGGTTTTGATGGGTGGCGGCGACAATGCGAACGTCGACCCGCGAGATATCGTTATCTCCCACGCGCTGCACCTCGCCACTCTCCAGAAAGCGCAGCATCTTTGCCTGCAGCGCCATCGGCATCTCACCGATTTCATCCAGGAACAGGGTGCCGCCATGCGCGGCTTCAATCCTGCCGGTGCGCGAGGCGACCGCACCCGTAAAGGCACCGCGGGTATGGCCAAACAATTCGGCTTCCAAGAGGTGTTCTGGTATCGCGGCGCAATTCAGCACAACGAAGGGCTTTCCCGCGCGCGTACTGAGCCGGTGCACGGCTTTGGCAACCAGTTCCTTTCCGGTGCCGGTTTCTCCCTGCACCAGAACCGTCGCGGTGTGCGGCGCGACCAGGCGAACGACGCGTCCTAGTTCCTTCATGGCGGCGGAGTCACCCACCATGTCGGGCAGGTGCATGTGAATGTTGATCGCCTCTGGAGAATAGCTGTCGAACGAAGCCGGCCCAGTACCGGACGTGCTCAGTTCGAGCGCACCATCCTCATAATGGCCCGCGGTTGTTTTGTTGCGCACGTCCTGCTCTGGCCTGTGAAGCCGCCCCGGGCTACTGGGTACGCCGGGCACAGAACTTTGGGTGAGTGCCTGTTCGGGCAGGGATTCGCACCGCCCAGCAGCAGCGGTAGTTGATATAGCCGGGTTCGAAAACGTGCCGGATTGCTCTTCCTGAGCTTCGCGCAAGGCATGCAGGAGTTCATTGCGACGGGGACTTCGTACATTGAACGGGGAGGGACTGCCATCGATGTGCAGCATCTCGGTCGCCGGACAAATTGACGCAGCGTGTTCCACGAACTCAACCGGGTCAAGGTCAGGCAGCCAGTGGTCAACGATCATCGCTTCTGGCACGAACGTGCCCAGGTGCGCCATGGCCTCCGCGCCGCCACTTGCCGTCAGCACCTCCCAGCGCATGTACTGCAGGCGTGTTCGGATACGTTCCCGCAGGTCTAGATCCGGGGTTACCAGTACTACGCTGCGTTGTCGCAGTGGCACTTCTTGCAACATCATGAAATCTGCTTTCCCTGGTGCCCGGCGCTCCGCAGAGCAGACAAGTCGGACGGGAAAGCGACGGAGCGAACCGCGTGCAACGCGACGACGGCACGACGGCATTCGGTACGAGCCGTGGCGAGTGCCTCACGCCAACCGTCTGCGTCAGTGCGGAACGATGCCATGTCCAACACCATGGAAAGTGCGGTCAGCGGTTGGGAGAGCTCATGAAGCGCATCTTCCAAATGAGCCAGCGAAATCTTCTCGTCCTGGGTGGGCGGGTCGGAAACATCCGTCGAGGGCAGACTGGCTGCCTGTTCGCCCGGCACTACGCCAAACCTGTCAGCCGGAAGAGAGGCAGGCCCAGGTCGGACACAGGAGGCTTTGAGGGCGTCATCTTTGTACCGATGCCGTATCCCGCACCCCGCACGGTTTCGATGATGTTGCCAGAGGGATCGACGGCCAGCTTGCGTCGAAGATAGTTGACGTACACATCCACCACGTTGGTCCCGGCATCCGGTGCCATGCGCCACACCTCGCGCAGCAGTTCCTGGCGCGAGACGGCCCGCCCACGCTGCACCAGCAGGTACTCCAGCAGGCAAAACTCCTTCGAGGTGAGCTCAATTATGCGACCCGCAAGAGTCACCTCACGCGTGATGCGATTGATTTGCAGGTTGTCATGGCGAAGAAAGCTGGACGCGCTGTTTGCTCTGCGTCTGCGGACTGCACGGCAGCGCGCCATCAGCTCGTGCAACGAAAAAGGCTTTACGAGGTAATCATCTGCCCCAAGATTCAGGCATTCGATCTTGTGCGACACCTGGGCGCGGCCGGTGAGCACAATGATCGACATAGCAGGCACGAGGCCATGGACTGCGCGAAGCACCTCAACGCCGTCCGTCTGCGGCAGGCCAAGATCCAGCAATAGCAGGTCTGGCTCATGTTTTAAAATCGAGCTTCGCGCATCGTCCCCATTTCGGGCACACAGCACCTCATAGCCTTCACGTTCGAGACTTTGCTGCAGATACGTTGCCAAGGCAAGATCGTCTTCAGCGACTAAAACCTTCATGATTCCTCCTAGAACTATTGCAGTCAGCTGATTACCTTGAAGTCCGTATCGGCATGAGCTAACGATGGCTCACCGCGTCAGGCTTAGGCAATTTCCAGAGGAAAGTTGTTCGGTCAACGGTGCCAAAGTGGAACCTGCCTAAAGTGAAGCGCTTATGCTTCGGACTGCAACTTTTCTGTTGCGGTTCGCCTTTTATTCGCTAAACTCTGGGTATGGCCATTACGCGTCGGCAAAAGGAAGTTCTTGACTTCCTGTCAGGCTTCACCCAGCGGAAGGGTTACTCCCCTTCCTACGAAGAAATTGCTGCCGGTCTGGGCCTTAGCTCGCTTGCCACCGTGCACAAACACATCACCAACCTCCACAACAAGGGCATGCTGCAGCGCGCGCACAATCGGAGCCGATCGATCGACGTGTTGTCGCCGCGCGTTGCGCGCAAGGGCAGCGACCGCCTGCCGTTGCTGGGCCGCATTGCCGCAGGCAAGCCGGTAGAAGCCATCGAGACCGCCGAGACGATATCGCTGTCTGAAATCATCGGCAATCGCGAGGTCTTTGCTTTGGAAGTACGCGGCGACAGCATGCGCGATGAGCATATTGTGAACGGCGATTATGTTCTGGTGGAGCGCACCAACACGGCTCGTGAGGGCGAAATCATTGTTGCCTTGGTAGACGGCTCCGACGCCACCCTGAAGCGGTACTACAAAGAAGGCAATCTGATCCGTCTGCAGCCTTCGAACAGCGAGATGGCACCGATCTTTGCGCCAGCCGACCGCGTTGCCATCCAGGGCAAGGTACTGGGTATGCTGCGCAAATATGCTTAGTAGCTTGGCTGGCACGCCGCTTGATCTGCTTGTCTTTGACCTGGACGGAACCTTGATCGATTCCCAGGGCGATCTTGCGAACGCGGTGAATGCGGCGCTCATGGAACTGCGCAGACCGACGCTGGAGAATCGCCAGATCGCGGACTTTATCGGGGACGGTGCTGCCATGCTGCTGCATCGTGCCCTTGAGGCAACGGGTGGCAGTGATAAAGAGTTGGCTGCACAGGCGCTTGATGTCTTTCTGACGTACTACCGGGCTCACAAGCTGGATAACACCTATGTCTACCCGGGAGTGCTTAAGGAACTGCAGCTCATTCGCGAGTGGTCGCCGACGCTGCCCATGGCCGTGCTGACGAACAAGCCCGTAGGCCCGTCAAGGGACATCTGCGACGGACTGGGGCTCTCCCCATTTTTCTTTGCCAACTACGGCAGCGATAGTTTTGCCACCAAAAAACCGGATCCGCTTGGACTGCAGACCCTCATGGCCCAGGCCTCCGGGTTGCTGGGGCGGACGGTGTCGGCCACACGAACCGTTATGGTTGGCGATTCGCATGTGGATGTTGAGACCGCGCACGCGGCGGGAACTCTGAGCCTGGGTTGCAGCTACGGCCTCAGTCCGGAGAGCCTGCTGCAGGCAGGCCCGTACAGGATGGTTAGCAGCCCTACAGACTGGCTCCGGACGTTGCGAACCATGCTGTAGGCGATCAGCCCTCCGCGGGCAGGGTAGTTTCTCCGTGCCGCAGGGCCGCTCCGCTGACCGCCGCCCCTGCATCCGGATGCAACTGCCAGAAGAATGGCAAGGCTATGGCCGCCACCGCAGCCATGACACAGAAGGCGATTCGGAAGTCCCCGACTGCAACGCTGCCGCGCATGGCCGATGCCGTGTGGAGCGTCAACGCCGCCACGGCCACACCCAGGCTCGTGGTCATTTGCGTCAGCATGGTGGCGAGCGTCGTACCGTTTGCCTTCAGGTGCTCGGGCAGGTCGGAAAAGCTCATGGTGGTTAGGGAGGTCAGCTCCATGGAGCGCCCCAGGCCGCCCAGGAACAACACCACCAGCACGACAGGGTGCGGCGTGCCGGCGCGAAGCCAGCCGCAGCCGGCCAGCAGCAAAACCGTCGCAACGCCGTTCCAGACCAGCACGCGACGAAAGCCGAAGCGACGCAGCAGGGGCGTGGTCATCGGCTTCATAGCGAGATTCCCCAGAAACACCGCCATTGTGAGCGAACCGGAGGCCAGCGGGTTGAGCCCGAAGCCCACCTGGAAGAGCAGCGGCAGCAGGAATGGCACCGAAAATACGGCCATGCGCATGAGCAGGCCAGGCAGCAGCGCGGTCCGGAAGGTCTCAATCCGGAGGACTTCCAGGTTGAACAAGGGGGCGCGAGCCGTGCGAAGGTGCCGCATCGTAAATGCCGTGAACAACAGAAAGGCGACCAGCAGACCTGCAATGCGCGGCACGGACACCTGCGTCGATTGCAGAAGTTCCAGCAGGTAGATCAGGCAAAAGGAGGTGCCACCGACCAGCAGGAACCCGGAGGTGTCAAAAGGCTGCTTGGTACCCTTGCCGTCGTTCCGCACGATGCGCAGCGCCAGCAAAAACAGGATGGCTCCGATGGGGATGTTCACGAGGAACATCCACGGCCAGCTTGCCCTGGAGAGGATCAAGCCGCCGACCGGCGGGCCCAGGATGGGCCCAACCAGCGAGGGCCAGATAGTCCAAGCAATGGCCTTCATCAGCTGCGCCTTGCTGGACGCGCGGATTACCATCAGGCGGCCGACGGGCACCATCATCGATCCGCCGATGCCCTGCAATACCCGTGCTGCTGTAAACAGAGGCAGGGTCCGGCTAAGGCCGCAGAACGCCGAAGCAACGGTGAAGATCAGGATTGCCGACGCAAACACGCGCCGCTCGCCAAAGCGAGCCGCCATCCAACCGCTGACTGGGATGAAGATCGCCAGCGTCAGCAGGTACGACGTAATGCCGACATTTACCGCGACCGCAGACGTACGAAAGTCGCTGGCCATGGTGGGCAGGCCCGTAGCGATGATGGTTGCGTCCAGATTCTCCATGAACTGCGCGCCCGCCGACAGCAGGGCGATGGCGAGGGCATAGCCACGCAGCGTGGATGGATCCTGTACTTTGGCGCTTGTTGCGATCAAGCCTTTAGGGTAACGCCGAACTGCTGCTAGAGCGGTTCCCCTGACGGCCTCATGGCTTCGATCCTCGCCGCTGTTACGGCTGGATTGGACCTTGGTACAGCCTGGACCAGCGCATCCACCAGCGCGCGACACTCACCAGCACCTGTGGCCAGCAGTTCGCGGAAGGAACGAATGCGTGACATGGACCACAGCATGCTTGCTGCGACCCACGACGGGCTGCTCTTCAGGAAGGACTTCCCGTCCGGGTAGAGCCGAAACCCAAGACCCTGGATGAGCGCGAAGCTCTCCTGCAGGCCGGTTGCAAGCGTCGCCGCTTCCGCCCATGATGCGCCGCCACCGCGCCTTACACCCGCGACGGACACAGCCTCAAACGCTACGCAGAGCGGTGCATGGCAGCGCAGCCACAACAACATTTCCGGCTCTAAGACGGCCGGCAGACCGGCTGCGGTAAAGACATCGACCCATTGCTGCTGGCCCAGCTTGGTCTTCTGGCCGCCCGCGCCAATCTTTGCGTTCAGCTTGCCGTCCGCGTCGAAGTTTGCCTGCAGAAACGGCATGCCGAAGCAGCAGCGCTGCGAACCAAGCTGATCGCGCAGCTGCTCGGGATCGAAGATGTTGAACATGCACAGGATCGAAGCCGCCGCGCAGCGCTGCAGTGCGGGCACCACGGCATCGATCTGATGAGCCAGCAGCGTGACAATGACGAGGTCGTACGGAGTAGCTTCGTCCAGCGCATCCAGCACGCGCACCTCGGCGCGTTTGCCCTTCACGTCAAGGATGCCCGCATCGCTCTGCAACTGCGTAAGCCGCGCCGAGCCAGGACGTGCAATGACCGTGACATCGTGTTGGCCGGTCCGAGCCAGTTGAAAGGCAAAGGCGCTGCCGATCTTACCGGCTCCTAAAACCGCAACGCGAAGAGCTTGGTGAGTGGGCATGCGGGATTCTAGCAAGCGCGGCCGCAACTCCTGACCTATTTGCGGGCTTTCAGGTGAATGGCGCTTTGACCGTGGCAGCGAACGCGGAGTGAAGCTAAGCTTGCTCTGGCCACGATCCGCCAACTTTCATCTGCCGGAAGCATTCGGACTGCGATAAGAACCGACGCACAATCCTTTGGTCGCTCCGGTTGGATTGGTGCCGCCCGGCGCTATCCTGTAAGGATGGATTTTCAACTCGTTACCGAGTACACGCCGCAGGGCGATCAGCCGCGCGCCATTGAAGAACTTTCCGCGGGACTGCGCGACGGCGAAAAGCACCAGGTGTTGCTGGGCGTTACCGGCTCAGGCAAGACGTTCACCATGGCCAAGGTAATTGAGGCGACGAATCGCCCCGCCATCGTGCTAGCACATAACAAAACGCTGGCGGCGCAGCTTTATCACGAGTTCAAGACCTTCTTCCCGAACAACGCGGTCGAATACTTCGTCAGCTACTACGACTACTACCAGCCCGAAGCCTACATTCCGTCCGGCGACCTCTACATCGAGAAGGAAGCCACCATCAACGAAGAGCTGGACAAGCTGCGGCTGTCCGCGACGCGTTCGCTGTTTGAGCGGCGCGACTGCATCATCGTCTCGTCGGTGTCGTGCATCTACGGCCTGGGTTCGCCGGAAGCGTATTACGGCATGCTGATGCTGCTGGAAAAGGGCCAGAAGATTCGCCGCGAAGACATTACCCGGCGGCTGGTCGAGATCCTGTACGAGCGCAACGACACAGACTTTCGACGCGGCACCTTTCGCGTGCGCGGCGACGTGGTCGAGGTCTATCCCACCTACGACGAGAACGCCTACCGCATCGAGCTGTTCGGCGATGAAATCGACTCCCTCTCGCAGATTGACCCGCTCTTCGGCACCGTCAAGCAAAAGTACGCACGTCTGCCCATCTATCCGAAATCGCACTATGTGGTGCAGCCGGAAAAGAAGCGCGGAGCCATCGACAGCATCGTCGGCGAACTGGTCGAGTGGGAGGCCCAGCTTGAGAAGGAAGGCCGCATGGTCGAGGCGCAGCGCATTCACCAGCGCACGCGTTTTGATCTGGAGATGATCAAGTCCGTCGGCTACTGCCACGGCATTGAGAACTACTCGCGACACTTCTCCGGACGCCTGCCGGGTGAACCGCCGCCCACGCTGTTCGATTACTTCCCGCGCGACTTCATGGTCTTCATCGACGAGTCGCATGTGACCGTGCCGCAACTGCACGGCATGTGGCATGGCGACCGCTCGCGTAAGGGCAACCTGGTGGATTACGGCTTTCGCCTGCCGTCTGCGATGGACAACCGCCCGCTGAAATTCGACGAGTTCGAGAACCGCACCGGGCAGATCATCTACGTGTCTGCGACACCCGGCGCGTACGAGTTGACGATGACCGCAGGCGTAGTCACCGAGCAGATTATCCGGCCCACCGGCCTCATCGATCCGCCGGTCGAGATTCGGCCGATCAAAGGCCAGATTGACGATCTGCTCGCAGAGATTCGCGACCGCGTCGACAAGAAGGAACGCGTCCTGGTCACGACGCTGACCAAGCGCATGGCTGAAGACCTGTCCGGCTACTACACCGAGGTCGGCGTGAAGTGCCGCTATATGCACTCGGAGATCGAGACGCTGGAGCGTGTGAAGCTGCTGCGCGATCTGCGCAAGGGCGAGTACGACGTGCTGATCGGCATTAACCTGCTGCGCGAAGGTCTGGACCTGCCGGAGGTTTCGCTGGTCGCGATTCTGGACGCGGACAAGGAAGGTTTTCTGCGTTCGCAGGGTTCGCTGATCCAGACCATTGGTCGTGCCGCGCGGCACTTGAACGGCCGCGCGATTCTGTACGCCGACGTGATGACCGACAGCATGCGTCGTGCGCTTGACGAAACAGATCGCCGCCGCGAAAAGCAGCAGGCTTATAACGACGAGCATGGCATTACGCCGCGCTCCGTCATCAGCACCATCGGCGAGTCGCTCGTCGGCATCGCCGCGGCAGACTACGTGGACGTGACCATCGACAACGGCGGCATGCCCGAGTTCACAACCCAGAAAGATCTGGACAAACACATCGCCGGCATGGAGTCCGACATGCGCGAGGCAGCCAAGAACTTCGAGTTCGAGAAGGCCGCAAAATTGCGCGACACCATCAAGGAGATGCGTACCAAGGAGTTCTTTTTCTCCTAGGCTGAGCGGCCGTGGGACAATCTGCTTGAGCACCCTACCCATGGCTTTGCAACGCCGTCCGCCGCGCATCTGCAGCAATCTTCGCCACCACATGTTGGCACTGATGATGCTGGCTGTTAGTGGCAGCGCTGCGGCGCAGGCGACCGTGGTGCTGCAGCCTGGCAGCAGCTTGTCAACGCTGGCTGGCACTGGCGTCGACGGACGCAGCAAGGCGGGTGACGCCCGCCTGACCGCCCTTGGCTCGCCCCAGGCAATTGCCTACGACGCAGCGGGCAACCTCTACATCGCAGATACACGTAACCACCAGGTGAGCCGCATCGATACCGCAGGGCAGTTGACGATTTTCGCCGGCACAGGCCGTCAGGGCTTCAGTGGCGATGGCGGTTCTGCAACGGCGGCAGAGTGGAATGCGCCGGGCGGCATAGCGGTAGACGCCGCAGGCAACATCTTCGTCGCGGACACCGGGAACAACCGCATCCGGCGCATCGCCACGGCTGACGGTATTGTGTCGACCATCGCAGGTTCCGGCCCGTCCGGCTTCAGCGGCGACAATGGCCCGGCTGTCGCTGCTCAACTGCGATCGCCCGGCAGCCTGGCTGTGGATGCGGGCGGCACGCTCTACATCAGTGATGTTGGCAACCATCGCATCCGCAAGCTGCTGCCCGACGGTACGATCACGACGGTCGCCGGAAATGGCGCTCAGGGGCAGGATGGTGACGGCGGTCCCGCGATGGCAGCATCCCTGGATACACCCTCGGGCCTAGTTGTGCTGGCGGATGGTCGCCTGCTGATCGCTGACCGTTCCGCGCACCGTGTCCGCGTACTGCAGCAAGATGGCACCATCGCAGGGTATGCAGCTGGCGCAATGAGCATGCGACGGCCCGCCGGTTTGGCGACCGACAGCAACGGCGGCGTATATATCGCGGACGCTGCAAATCAGATCGTCGTACAGGACAGCCCTGACGGTGCTTCCGCGTTCGCCGGCAGTGGCGTGCAGGGTGAGACTACCGGAAGTGCCCCCCTGACGACTGCGATGGACACACCAGTGGCAGTCGCGACGCGCGCGAACGGGGACACCGCCATCGGCGACAGTCATAACCACCAGATCCAGCGTGTCTCACTGCCGTCATTGGACTTCGGCAGCATTCCTGCGGGCAGCCAGAGCAAGGCTCAGATGCTTACCCTGCAAAACGGCGGCACGTCGCCTTTAACGCTGCTCAGCGTGGACGAGCCAGGCGGCTTCGCGCGGCTGGATGCAGCTTCGACCTGTGGCGCCACTCCCTTGACTCTGTCAGCCACCCAGCAGTGCAACGTCGCGATCACCTTTGCGCCGATTGCGCAGGGCGTGGGTGACGCGGTAGCCCGTGTTCGTGTGCTGGGTGGCGCACCGCAATCCGTACTGCTCAGGGGCTCAGGCACGGGCAGCGGAAGCCTTTCCAGCACCATAACCTCGCTACGCAGCGGAGGAAACATTGCCTATGCCGGCGCTTCCATCGCCCTGACTGCAACGGTGGCTGGTTCCCTGCTGCGACAGCCACTCGGCAACATTAACTTTCTGGATGGAACTTCCACACTGGGCAGCGTCGCAGTGAATGCTGGCGGGTCCACCATGGCGACTGCGTCGCTTTCCCCAGGCACACATACGTTGCGTGCAGCGTATAGCGGCGACGCGGTGTACAGCAGCAGCACGTCCACCGCTGTTGCCGTTACAGTCGTGCCTGCACCTGACTTTACGATGACTGCCAGCGCTGCCAGTTACAGCGGCAAGTCTGCGGGTACTGTGACCATACCCATGACGCTGCTGCCGATCAACGGCACACTGAATCGGCCTGTGCAGTTCGTAGTGACCGGCCTGCCGACGGGGGCTACGGCAACCTTCGCGCCAGCAACCCTGACCCTGGGCGGCGACACGGCGGCCGTCACACTTACGGTACAGTTGCCGTCCACGCTCAGCCGAACCGATGTGCCATCACCGGCATTCAAACTGCTTGCGTGCACCTTCCTGTTTGCGGGGTTGCTGCACCGCCGCCGCGCCGTGACGGGCATATTGGGGCTGGCTCTGTGTGGCATCTGCACGGTAGGCTGCGGCAGCGGATTTCGAGCCGGCAACACAGCCGCGAACCTTCCCGGCACGACACACAACTACACGGCCGTGGTCACGGCGACAACGACCGGCGTCCTCGGCACGCCCCTTGCCCACTCCACATCGATCGGACTTGTCCTTACCCAGTGAAACCTATCCACCAGCTACCTCTTGTTCTTCTGCTTGCCGCACCCATGCTGGCGCAATCCAGCCCTGCGCCGAACCTGCCAGTGAACATCCGCTTCGCGGCCACCAAGGCAAACGCGCCACCGGGTAGCTGCGGCTGCTTCTTCCTGGTCGGTGGATCTGCTGACACTGCATTTTTCGTGCTGCCGCGGGTCGCGCTTGCGGTCGAAGTCGGCGGCAACACCGTGGACCAGGTGGCTGGCACCACGCGCGGCCTGAGCACCCTGACGTTATTGGCTGGGCCTCGCTACACCCTGCCCTTCCGCAGAGTTTCAGTGTCCGGACAGGCGCTCTTCGGTGCCGCACGCGGATTCGATGCGGATTTCACCAACGGCACGCGCCGCGCAGACACGGCAACGGCCTTCGGCATGGCCCTGGGTGGCTTTGCAGAATACGAACTTTCCCGCGTGTGGAGCCTGCGCCTGGCACAAGTTGATTACGTGCAAACGAACCTGCCGAACGGCGTCGACAATCGCCAGCGGAATATCCGCTTCGGTGCGGGCGTGACCTTCCGAGTACCTTTGCCCGTAAGCCGTCGCTAACGCAAGAGAGGGTGCCCGAAGGCACCCTCTCTTGACGAACCTAGGGTCTAGAACTGTCCCCAGAGCAGCTGGTTGTAGACATCGTGGTGGAACTGTACTTCAGGTCCCTTCACAATGCTGCCCAGCAGACGCGGGCAGCGATCCGCAGAGGCTTTCTTCAGGTCAGCGTAACGGGCCTTGACGTCCTCGCCCAGCAGTTCCGTCGTCCATTCCGCACCCTTAAAGTTTTCGAGCGCCGTGTAGATGTTGTCTGGCAGGTAACGCTCGGCCTGGCGCAGGTTTTCAATCTTGCCGACGTGTCCGTCCAGACCCGTCTTGAAGACTGAATACAGCACGGCATATGGATTTGCATCCGGTCCAACGGATCGAACTTCGACACGAGCCGACTTTTCGTTGCCGATGGGGATGCGGACCATGGAACCACGATCGGTGGCGGACGCCTTGATCTGATTCGGCGCTTCGAAATGCGGATCCAGGCGGCGATAGGCGTTGACACTGGCATTCAGCAGCAGGCAGATGTCATTGCCGTGCGTCAGAATCTTGTCGATGAAGTCCCATGCCATGGGCGACATGCCCTCCTCACCCTTAGCGTCAAAGAACAGGTTCTTCTTATCCTTGGTGATGGAAACATTGGTGTGCATACCGCTGCCGTTGACGCCGGTCACCGGCTTGGGCAGGAACGATGCCGTCATGCCCAACTGCGTCGCCACCTGGCGGCAAATCAGCTTGTACAGCTGAATCTGATCGGCGGCAGAAACTACGTCGCCGTAGGTGTAGTTGATCTCAAACTGTGAGGGCGCAACTTCCGGGTGATCCTTTTCGTTCTCGAAGCCCATCGCACGCTGCACTTCAGCGGCGGTATCGATGAACTCACGCAGCGGATCGCCGGGAAGCGAGTTGTAGTAGCCGCCGCCGTTGACATACTCGAAGCTGCCGGTCTTGTGGAAGCTGCGTTCCGCGTCAACGCCCTCAAACAGGAAGCCTTCCACCTCGTTCGCAGCGTTTAGCGTGTAGCCATTTGTGTCATACAGTTTGTTGGCGTACTGCTTCAGAATGCCGCGCAGGTCTGCCGCGTAAGGCTGGCCGGTTTTGTCGATCACCTCGCCAAAGATCATGACCTTGCCCGAACCGAAGATGTCAGCAGGGGTCCAGTAGAAGGCATTCCAGTCCAGGCCAAGCCGAAGATCGCTCTCCTTCTGCGCCGTGAAGCCGCGGATGGAGGAGCCGTCGAATGTCAGGTTGTCATAGCTGTTGACCAGGAACTTCTTGTCATAGTCCAGCATATGGAGGCGGCCTTCCAGGTCGCTGAATACGACGGTCACGGCCTTGATGCCACGGGTATCGGTCAGGTACTTCAACCGCTCTTCCTGAATCTTGTCGATCGCTACCCGCTGCTTACGCTGATCCTTTGCGGCGAGGTTTCGGTCTTCGAGTTCTTCATAGGAAAGCTCGAGAAAATCGCGGTACATGCCTGACATACGACTCCTTATCGGTAGGCGCGCCACGCTGCGGACAGGGCCGTTTACGGGCGCGGGGACCATGCTGAGTAGATGAACTGTGCGTTGGTAGTTGCAGGAACGTGAAAAGCTCGCTCCCAGCTAAAAAGTATCAGAATCTTCCACAGGGTGGAGCAGGATTTCACGCGCTGTCTTTTCACACTAGACGTAGCAAAAACGGCCCCCAAGCATGTGATACTTTCTGTTGGGTGCCGATGCGTGGCAGCCAATGGGGATGCGCCTCTATCGCTGGCGTTTCCCGCGAATGCACCACCCACCGCGTTCAAGGTTCGGCTAGCGACCCACCCCGCGCGTCTTATACCCTGGAGGGTTTCAAAGTTGGGCATGAATATGGTTCCCAAGCGCCTGTTTTTCACCAAAGGCGTTGGTCGGCACAAGGAGCGGCTTACGTCGTTCGAAATGGCACTTCGTGATGCTGGCATTGCGGCACAAAATCTGGTGCGCGTGTCCTCGATTTTCCCGCCCAAGTGCAAGATGATCACCCGTAAGGAAGGTTTGACCTTTCTGAATCCGGGCGAGGTCGTGTTTGCCGTTGTGGCTGAAAACAGCACGCGCGAAGCGCATCGGCTGGTCGTGTCGTCCATCGGCGTTGCGATTCCAACCGATCGCGATACCTACGGCTACCTCTCCGAGCACCACAGCTTCGGCGAGACGGAAGAGCAGGCTGGCGATTACGCCGAAGAACTCGCCGCTGAAATGCTTGCAACCACGCTTGACGTCGAATTCGACCCCGAGAAGAGCTGGGACGAGAAGAAGGAGATCTATCGCATCTCCAACAAAATCGTTCGCACGGCGAACGTCACGCAGAGCGCCGTTGGCGACAAGAAAGGCCTGTGGACCACCACCATCGCCGCAGCCATTCTGATTTTTGACGACGAACCGAAATAGCGATCACTTACGGGAGAGTATGGGCGCTGGCGCTATCGTCAGCGCCCATATCTTTGCGCACGGCGTGCGTGGGTAAGTCAACACTTCACTCGGCTTCATCTAACGGTAAAAAGCTATGACGCACATCTCAAACGACAACTCGCAACAGTTCGCCAGTGATAACTACTCTGGTATTTGCCCCGAGGTTTGGGATGCCATGGCGGAGGCGAATCACGGCCATGCAACGGCCTACGGTGATGATCCCTGGACGCAGCGTGCGTCTGATCTGTTTCGCGAGTTCTTCGAGACCGAGTGTGAAGTTTTCTTTGCCTTCAACGGCACGGCTGCCAATTCCCTTGCGCTGGCTTCGCTTTGCCAGAGTTACCACTCCGTCATCTGCACCGCGAGCGCACACGTGGAGACGGACGAGTGCGGCGCGCCCGAGTTCTTCTCTGGCGGCTCAAAGCTGCTGACGGCCCCGACGCAGGATGGCAAGCTGACCTCAGCCGCCATCCGCACGCTGGCAACCTCGCGCAAAGACATTCACTTCCCGAAACCGCGTGCCGTGACCATTACGCAGTCGACCGAAACAGGGCGTATCTACAGCGTGGCGGAAATCGCCGACATCAGCCGAACCTGCCGCGAATTGGGTCTGCACCTGCACATGGACGGCGCGCGCTTCAGCAATGCCGTGCTGGGCGTGGGCTGCACACCGGCGGAGATGACCTGGAAGGCCGGCGTTGATGTTTTATGTTTCGGTGGAACGAAAAACGGTATGGCTATCGGCGAGGCGGTCGTCTTCTTCGACCAGGCACTTGCACTCGATTTCGACTACCGCTGCAAGCAGGCCGGTCAGCTGGCGTCGAAGATGCGATTTCTGTCCTCACCCTGGGTCGGCATGATCGAAACGGGTGCATGGAAGCGCAATGCGGAACATGCGAACCGTTGCGCAAAGCGACTGTGCACGGCAATTCAGGGACTGGGGCATGCAGAGATCATGTTCCCGGTGGAAGCCAACGCTGTTTTTCTGCTAACAGATGAGGCGCGGCTGCAGGAATTGCGCGATCGCGGCTGGCGCTTCTACACATTCATCGGCGGTGGCGCACGCTTCATGTTTGCGTGGGATACCGACACGGCGCGGGTAGATCAACTAGCCGCTGACATCCGCGAAGTCATGGCCTAATGGCTCTCTGCACGAAGGACAGCATATGAAGAAAACCAAGATTGCACTCATCCAGATGTCGTGCGAGCCAGACACGCAGAAGAATCTGGATCACGCCGTTGCCATGATTGAAGAAGCCGCCAAGCAAGGCGCTGAACTTATCTGCCTGCCTGAGTTGTTCCGCGCGCAGTACTTCTGTCAGCGCGAAGACCATGCGCTGTTTGCGACGGCCGAATCCATACCCGGGCCAAGCACAGAGCGCCTGGCGCAGGTTGCGCGGGAGCACAAAGTCGTCCTGATTGCCTCGCTCTTTGAACGCCGCGCACCCGGCCTCTACCACAACACAGCAGTCACACTGGAGCGCGATGGCAGCATCACCGACACCTATCGCAAGATGCACATTCCGGACGATCCGCTCTACTACGAGAAGTTCTACTTCACGCCGGGAGACCTTGGTTTCCGCGCGGTGCAGTCGACCGCAGGCAACATCGGCACGCTGGTCTGCTGGGACCAGTGGTATCCAGAGGGCGCGCGCATCACGGCGCTGAAGGGTGCGGAGACGCTCTTCTTCCCCACGGCCATTGGCTGGCACCCCAGCGAGAAGGAAGAATTCGGTGAGGCCCAGTACGACGCATGGCAGATCACGCAGCGTGCCCACGCCATCAGCAATGGTGTCTGGGTCTGCGCGGTCAACCGCGTCGGGTTCGAGCATGGCGACGTGGTTCATGACGGCGTGAACATGCCGGGTCCGGAAGGTGCCGGCCTGGAGTTCTGGGGCGGCTCGTTCATCGCCGATCCGTTCGGTCGCATCATCGCTAAGGCATCGCACGACAAGGAAGAGATCCTGTACGCGGAGATCGATCCGGCGCAGGTCGAGATCACGCGCCAGCACTGGCCGTTTTTGCGCGACCGTCGCATCGAGGCCTACGAAGGCGTCACGAAACGTTTTCTCGACAGGTAAGTGAATGAAAGCCCTGGTCCCCGCCCTGCTTCTCTGCTTGACGTCCCTTGCCTCCGGAGCGCAGGACGTCACACAGCCGCCTGCAGAGACCCGTGCAGTTTTCACGGTTCAGGGTGTTGGCGTGCAAATCTATGCCTGTCGGCAAACCGCCACGGCCTACAGCTGGACGCTGCTTGCGCCAAGGGCGGATCTGATCGATACGGCAACAAACCTGGTCGTCGGCACGCACACCAAAGGCCCAACCTGGACATGGTCTGACAAAAGCGCGGTGACTGGCACGGTGTTGCAGCAGAAGCCTACACCCGGCAACGTGTCCTGGCTTTTGTTAGCAAGCCACAGCGTCGGAGAGCCGGGTTCCCTGGCAGGCGTTATCTATGTGCGGCGCAGCGACACACAAGGTGGCATTCCATCGGCCACCGCGTTGTGTGGAGCGGGAAACGCGAACGCGCTTTTGGAAGTTCCATACAGGGCTACGTACACCTTTTACACCGCGAACTAGGCTGCGGTTCATTGACGGAGATCACAGAATGACAAAGATAGCAGGTGGCCTTGGCTACCGCATGCCCGCCGAATGGGACACGCACGCATCCACCTGGATCGCATGGCCGCACAACGCGGAAGACTGGCCAGGCAAGTTCCAGCCCATTCCGTGGGTCTATTCGGAGATCGTGCGGCACCTGTCGCAGGTGGAAGAGGTCAACATCCTCGTCAACGACGAGCGCGCGCAAAAGGTTGCGAGCCGCATCCTGACGCGGGCGGGTGCGAACCTGGCTCGGCTGCACTTTCACCTGTGGCGCACAGACCGCATCTGGCTGCGCGACTCTGGTCCCATCTTCGTAAAGAAGGCGAACGAAGTGGCCGTGACGAACTGGAAGTTCAATGCCTGGGCCAAGTATCCCAACTGGTTGAACGACGACCAGATTCCTGAGCATGTCGCAAAGCTGAAAGGCATGCAGCGCTTCGATCCCATGCGGAACGATCAGCGGGTCGTGCTGGAGGGTGGTTCCATCGATGTGAATGGCGCGGGTGCCATGTTGACCACCGAAGAGTGCCTGCTAAGTGACGTGCAGCAGCGCAATCCGGGTGTCAGCCGCGAGGAACTGGAAGAGGTTTTCGAGCAGTACCTTGGCGTCACGCAAACCATCTGGCTGAACCGCGGATGCGCGGGCGATGACACCCACGGGCATGTTGACGACATTGCACGCTTCGTCGCGCCAGACACCATCATCGCCGCAGTCGAGCACAACACCGCCGACGAAAACCACTTGCCGCTGGCAGAGAATCTGGACCGTCTTCGCAGCGCTCAACAGCCCGGCGGAGATTCGTACAAGGTTGTCGCATTGCCTATGCCGTCGCCAGTAGTTTTCGACGGCGAGCGCCTGCCTGCGAGCTACGCAAACTTCTACATCGCCAACGATCTTGTACTGGTACCGACCTTCAACGATGCGAACGACCGCATCGCGCTGAACACCCTGGCAGATTGCTTCCCGACGCGCAAGGTCGTCGGCATCCACTGCGGCGATTTCATCTGGGGACTGGGCGCATTGCACTGCATGACCCAGCAGGAACCGGCGTAGCCATGCAGAGCCTCATGTAAGCTGGGGCTGTCTCCCGGACTGAACTTCTAATGTGAGGCAAAGCATGCGTCGGATCCTGCTGATGGCAATCGTGTGTTCCGCAGCTGCGCTTTCCGCGGGTCACTTTTCCACGCGCCCGGTACAAGCGGCGCAGGCTGAAACGCCGAACGCCCCGCCCGCAACCATGCCCATCCCGGCGAACTACCGTGAGTGGATCTTTCTAACCTCCGGGCTCGACATGACCTACGCGGCACCGGGGGCGGTTGGCCTTACGGCGGAACACCACTCTGTCTTTGACAATGTCTTCGTTAACCCTGAGGCCTACCATACGTTTCTGAAGACAGGAAACTGGCCCGACAGCACGACGTTCGTCCTGGAGAATCGAGCCGGCGAAAGCGACGTCTCGATTAACAAGGCCGGTAAGACGCAAGGCCAGGAGATCTCTGGCCTCGAGGTTCACGCCAAACTCCACGGTGAGTGGGCCTTCTACGTGCGCGCGAAGGAGGGCAACGAACGCCTGGTTCCCCGCCCCGCCAGCTGCTACACCTGCCACGAAGAACACGCCGCCGTCGATACAACGTTCGTGCAGTTCTATCCAACTCTGTTGCCGCTCGCGAAGGAAAAGCATCTGCTCAGCGCTGCCTTTTTACTGGATCCCGCGTCGAAGCCGGCGGAGAAATAAGTTAGGCATCCATGACGGATCTGGAAGGCATGCACTTAGCGATGGGCCAGGCACAGGCCTCCTCCGCAGACGGCGAGGTGCCTGTCGGGGCGGCTGTTGTGCTGGACGGTCAGGTGATCGGGCTGGGCCAGAACCGAGTGATTCGTGACAGCGATCCCACGGCGCACGCAGAGATCGTCGCCCTGCGGAGCGCTGCTTCCTTCCTGCACAACTACCGCCTGACGGGCTGCCAACTGTTCGTCACGCTAGAGCCGTGCGCGATGTGCGCGGGTGCCATCCTGCACGCGCGCATCGCACGACTGGTCTACGCAGCCGCCGATCCAAAAGCCGGCGCGTGTGGGTCCGTGCTCGAGGTCATGAACCATCCGCGGTTAAACCATCGCGTCGAGGTCGTCAGCGGGCTGCTGGCAGACGAAGCCGCAGAGATGCTGCGTCGGTTTTTTCGGGAGCGACGGTAGCCTTACCCGCATCCAAGCACGCATGAGCGACGGTAAGCTGACGGGCAAGGTAGCACTGGTAACGGGTTCTTCTTCTGGCATTGGGCAAGGCATCGCGGTTGGTCTCGCAAAAGACGGCGCGGACATTGTCATCAACTACAGCCACGACCTTCCGGGTGCGCAGGAAACACAGAGCCAGATCACGGCGCTGGGCCGTAAGAGCATCATCACCCAGGCTGACATCTCGAAGGTAGCGGACTGCCAGGCCTTGGTGAAGGCCGGCTGGGACGGGCTGGGCAAGGTTGACATCCTGATTAACAATGCAGGTGTGGAGAAAGGCTCAGATTTCGTCGACGTCACGGAAGCCGATTATGATCTGGTGCTGAACATCAACCTGAAGGGTGCGTTTTTTACCACGCAGGCGTTTGTGCGGCGTGTCATCGCAGCGAACCTGCCGGGCCGCGTGATCAATATCAGCTCGGTGCATGAAGACATGGTGTTTCCGCATTTCGCCAGTTACTGCGCTTCCAAAGGCGGCATTCGTATGCTGATGCGCGACCTTGCCGTGGAACTTGGGCCGAAGAACATCACGGTCAACAACATTGCACCGGGCGCCATCATCACGCCAATCAACAAGGGGCTGCTAAATGACAAGGCCAAGCTCGATCCCCTGCTGCGCAACATCCCGCTGGGCCGGATGGGTACCGTGGACGATGTCGCCGCTCTCGCAGCCTTCCTGGCGAGTGATTCGGCTGGGTACATCACCGGATCGACCTACGTAGTGGATGGCGGCCTGATGCGGAACTATCACGAGCAGTAAACAGACCACCGGCGGTGAAAAGGTAGAATAGGAATATGGATTTGAAGGTTTACACCGCCGGTTGGTGCCGCGACTGCCGTGAGGCAAAACGCTTTTTAGACAAGCACAACATTCCCTACACCGAAGTCGACATTGAGCGCACGCCGGGTGCTGCCGACTTGGTTCAGCAGAATGTCGGAAAAAAGGCGATTCCACAATTCGTCCTTGATGGGAAGTGGATTCAGCCGTACCGTCCCGGCCAGGGTTTTCTGCACGATGAGATGTCGGTACTGTTTGGCGTTCAGCAGCCTGGCTAACTGTCCAATCGGGAAAAGGAAATCACTTGATCGACCGCTATACGCGACCGGCTTTCCGAAAGCTGTGGTCTGACGACTCAAAGTTCCGCTGCTGGCTTGAGGTGGAAACTGTCGCCAGTGAAGTGCTGGCAGATGCCGGGATCGTTCCAGTTGAAGCCGCAAAGGCCATTCGCGATCGTGGCGATTTTGACGTGGACCGAATCCGAGCAATTGAAGCGGAGACGCGCCACGATGTTATCGCATTTACCACGGCGGTCGCAGAAAAGGTAGGACCGGAAGCGCGCTGGCTGCATTTCGGCCTGACTTCGACAGACGTCGTGGATACTGCGCAGGCTTTGCAACTGATGCTGGCCTCCGGCATGATTCTCGATGGGATTCGGGCGCTTTCCGCAGTGCTTCGACGTCGCGCGATCGAGTTTGCTTTGACACCATGCATCGGCCGGACTCACGGCGTACATGCCGAGCCAACCACCTTCGGCTTGAAACTTCTGCTGTGGCACATGGAATGCGAACGGAACCTCGTCCG
The DNA here is from genome assembly GCA_050954745.1 of Janthinobacterium lividum. GTDB lineage: Bacteria > Acidobacteriota > Terriglobia > Terriglobales > Acidobacteriaceae > Terriglobus. The sequence goes on from JBPBQP010000073.1 coordinate 33,951, forward strand.
CTTTACCGCCGCATCCGAGGACATGCGCTTCGGCAAACTTTCCGGTGCGGTTGGCAGCTACGGCACGGTGACCCCCGAACTGGAAGAGCAAATCTGCACGCGGCTGGGCCTGAATACCGCGCCCGTCAGTACGCAGGTTTTGCAGCGCGATCGCCATGCGGCTTATATCGGGTCCCTTGCGGTTCTCGCCTCGTCGCTGGATCGCATCGCCACTGAAATACGGCACCTGCAGCGAACCGAAGTACGCGAGGCAGAGGAGTTCTTCAGCGAAAAGCAGAAGGGATCCAGCGCCATGCCGCACAAACGGAATCCGATCACATGCGAAAACATCTGCGGCCTTGCTCGCGTGATGCGCGCAAACTCGCAAGTGGCACTGGAAGATGTTGCGTTGTGGCACGAGCGGGATATTTCCCACTCCTCGGCCGAGCGGGTAATTCTGCCCGATCAGACCACGCTGGCCGACTACCTGCTGAGCAAAACCACGAACCTGATCGACAAACTGCTGGTGTACCCGGAGCGCATGCTGCGCAACCTGAACCTGACCGGCGGCCTGGTATTCAGCGGGCAGTTGCTGCTGGACCTTGCGGAAGCGGGCATGTCGCGCGAGGATGCCTACCGCGCCGTGCAGACCCTTGCCATGCGCGCGTGGAAAGAAGACCTGGTCTTCCGGCAGCTGGTCGAAGCGGACTCGCAGATGAACGGACTGCTGTCCGCCGAACGCATCGCAAGCGCCTTTGACGTAAAGCGCCGCCTGGGCAATGTACCGGCCATCTTTGAGCGTGCACTGGGCGCGCCCCTGGCGACGCTGCAGCAGGGTTCGCAGGCCTAAAGCGTGTACCCGGCCGGTGACAGCGAACTGGTCCAGATTGTGGATGAGGCGCTGGCCGACGCCGCACGCCGATCCGGGGACTGGCTGGCCTGCAGGCCAGGGTGCAACCAGTGCTGCACGGGTGTTTTTCGCATTTCAGCCCTGGATGCGGCGCGCTTGCAGGTGGGACTTCGGGAGCTACAGCACCGTGATCCGCAAGTCGCTGCCGATCTAAGGCAGAGGATCGCACGCTCCCACGAGGCCCTGTCCACTGGATTTCCGGGCAATCCAATAACCGGCATTTTGTCTCAAGCCGACGATGCGGAAGAAGCCTTCGACAGTTTCGCGGAAGATGCTACCTGCCCTGTCCTTGACCCGGCGACCGGCACATGCAACCTGTACACCCACCGCCCCATGACCTGCCGGACCTTCGGACCACCCGTGTGGACCGGAGATGGCGGCTACGGCGTCTGTGAGCTCTGCTTTGTAGGTGCGCCTGCAGAAGAGGTCAAGCGATCCGAGCTGAACCTTCCCGACCCGGAACTTGAGCATCAACTGACCCAACAGGTTGGCTGCAACGGGGACACGATCGTTGCCTTTGCATTCGGTCGCGCTCTCGCTTAATGCGACCCGCCCGGCATGGCTCCATCAAAGGCAGCCTCATTCTCAGAACACGCCAGGGTGTCGATCGCGGGCCGAGCCGTCGGAAGTTCGATAGCGATGCTGTCATCCTGTAACACGACGCCGACTGGAGAGGGTGACAGCTCTGCCATGGTGGGTGCATGCTTGGGTGCGGAGAATCGGCCCGTCGTGACGTAGGCCGCGATTAGCGTCGCGACGGTAGTCGGCGACAGGATCGCCAGTGGAACCGCATAGCGTTTCGAGCGCACAAGAGATTCGGCGATACCGCGAATGTGGTGGCTGCGCAACGTGGTGCCATCCACCTGGGGTATTTGAAAGGCCTGGTAGCCCAGCTCCGGCTGCCTGGAACCGATTTTCACCAACGAGCGAGCGAGATGTTTCGGGGTCGTAAGCCCGAAATCTGCAAGCGAATTTCGCGGAATTCTGTCCGGGTAATACGTCCGCAGGACGCTGCGCGAAAAGTCGGCGCAGTTGCGGTAGAACAGGTTGAAGTGGCTAACATTGTGGCTGTCATTGAGCTTCTCGATCAAAACACGATCCTGCTCAGTGGTCGTGTCCATCTGAAAGCCGTAAATCTGCCGGTCATAGCTGGAGCCAATCAGCTGAATCCACTCACCGGAGGGCATGGAGCCGTCGGCACTGTCAGGCGCAATCCCCTCGAGATATCGACGCCGGTAGTCGTCTCGCAGCTTTGCTTCCAGCGCCGGAGTAATCGTGTCCGGCTTGTCCGCCAGGTCGTCCACAGCGTAAAGGTACGGAATCAGCGGAATCGCGATCCAGTCGTAACCGTGAATGTGGTGGTAGCGGCTGATGACCACGCCCATTTCTCCGGGGTGGCAGGCACGGAGGCGCGTGGGTCGGTCGGCGCAGACGTCGCTCAGGTATATAGCGGCATGGCCAGTCGGGTTAAAGGCGCCGAAGGTTCCGAATGGCTCCTCCATGAACAGGCTGACGTTGGCCGATGCGGCAGGTATTACCAGTGCAAAGCAGGCGAGTGCCAGCATCCATCGCAAGTACAGCTTCGAGCATTTTGATCGCATGGCACCTCCCCGTCTTTGTTTCGTGCATAATGGCGTGTACTTCTGCATACCTTTCATAAGACGCAGTTTTGACGCCCTTTGTAGCGCGGATGGTCGGCAAAAGGTGGTCATAATAGGGACGATGCAAGAATCCAGGAAAAATGTAACCGTAGGAATCACGGGAGCCAGTGGCGCGATTTTCACCGGGGCGCTGCTTCGCCTGTTGCAGGCGGATGAGCGGGTCGGCCAGGTGCAGTTCGTGGTTTCAGACCATGCCCTGCGCGTGGTTGCAGAAGAACTTGGCCTCAGTGGTCGCAGCGGCGTGCTGGACCTGTTGGTGCCGGGCAGCCACGACAAGATCAACGTGCTGCGGAATGACGACGTGGGTGCTGGCATTGCCAGCGGCAGCTATCCCAGCGACGGCATGGTGGTACTGCCCTGCTCCATGGGCACGCTGGCTTCCATTGCAAATGGTCTGGCCGCACGACTGATCGACCGCGCCGCCGACGTATGCCTGAAGGAGCGTCGTCCGTTAATCCTGTGCGTGCGCGAGACACCCTTTAACCGCATTCATCTACGGAACATGACTCTGGCGGCAGAGGCAGGCGCAACCATCTTCCCGGTCATCCCGGCCATGTATTTCAAGCCCGGCAGCATCGACGAGATCGTGAAGCAATTCTGCTGCCGCGTGCTGTCGCACCTGTCTCTGCCGCAGGCGGACGCGTATCGCTGGAAGGCCGAGCAGTAGCCGGCTACTGCCGCGTTGCCCCTGCAGGCACGATCACCTGCGCAGCGGGCTGCGGCGGCTCGGCATCCAGAAAACGCAGGGTAACGGGCAGCACCTGCTTCGCGCACTCCGCAGCAGCCAGGTGGCCGCACCCCGCAAAGCCGAACAGCATGGACTGCGGCATCAACTGGTGCAGCTTCTGTGCTTGATCCCATGGTGTCAACTTGTCTTCGGTGCCCCAAACGATCAGAATCGGCTGTTTGATCTGTGACACCCGGAAGTCCAGCACATGGCGTCCACTGATCATGCTGCGAAACGAGCTTTGAACAATCCACCGGCTCGCCTGCATTCGCCGCAGCATGCCGGACGCCGCAAAGGCGGGCACCTTGATGAGTGGCTTGTCCGGCTCAATACGTGCGATGAGTTTCTGCAGCCCGGCTTTGTCGTTCGGGGCAAACAGCCCGGAGTCGAAATCGGGGTTGAAGTACAAGCCAGCACTGTCATACAGCAGCAGCCTGCGAACCTGCTCCGGGTGGTCAAGCGTAAACATCATGCTGATCCAGCCGCCCATGGACCAGCCCGCCAGGTCTGCCCGCTGCAGGTGCATCTGCTGCATGAAACCTTCCAACACATGCTCTTCGCCGGAAAGGGAGAAGTCGCCGTCGCGCGGTTTGGCGGACTCGCCATACCCCAGCAGGTCGGGCGCATAGACGTGGTAGCCGTGGCTTACCAGTCCGGGGATCAGCGGAGCCCAGTCGGTCGCGCGCGCCCCCAAACCGTGTACCAGCACGATCGGCTTGTCGGGGCCGCCCTCCGCGGGTTTGGCCTCAAGGTAGTGGATCTGGTGACCATACACGTCAACGTGGCTGTCTTTCACGCCATGGGCCTTCAGGTACGCCTTAACGCCATGGTCGATCAGCCAGAAGGGGTTGTAATAGACAGACCCTGCGAAGCAGACGAGCAGGATAAAGAAGCCCAGCAAGACACGGGGCCACACACGTCTTCGTCCTTTCAAGGGTTGGGTCACTTCAGCGGCTTACCGAACTCCTCAGAGAAGCAGGTATGGTTCAGGCCGAAGCGGCCGCCATCGTACTTGTCTGTACCCCTCAGGTGGCCGATCGCAAGCAGCGAAACGACCCAGTAGCTCAGCGGCAGGCGCAGCGCTTCACGCACCTCGACTTCCTCAAAACCTTCCATGGCAGCCGTGTCGTAGCCCATGGACTCGGCCGTCAACAGCATGTAGGTGGAGGCGTAGGTGACCTGTTTGTTGAGCCAGCCGTGCATCTGGTCTGTATTGAGCGAGAGCAGGTAGCTTTCCACGTGGCTTTTCAGCTGTGCGGCGTAGCCTTCGCTCATGCCGCCGTCCAGGCCCATGCGCACAATCTCATCCGCGTCACGCCGCCAGCTATCCGCATCACCACAGCAGGCGATCACAACCGACGCTTCTTCAACCTTGGCCTGATTAAAACAGGCGGCACGCAAACGCTTCTTCTGCTCTGCAGACTCCACGACAACGAAGCGCCAGGGCTGAACGTTGTAGCCGGAAGGCGCGGCCAAGCCGGCTTCGAGAATGGTGCGAATATCTTCGGCAGGCATTTCTCGACTGTCGAAGGAGGGCGTACTGCGACGTTCGCGGATCGCATCCCTCAATGTTTTTGGCGTTTCAAGCATTCCTGACAGTGTATCGTCAGCACCCCTGCCGCACTATAGCGAAGTCATTGGCTCTTCACTGATGTAGGTACCACCGCCTGGTAAATCCGCTACGATCCAAACGCCGTGAAATGCCGTGCGCAACTCGGGGTACGCGGCCACGACGGCGCGGGCTGCAGCCAGGTTTCTGGCGCGCGAAGCCACGGCGTCGCTTGCCGCACTCTCCATTCGGACATGCGCTAGCAGGTCGATGCCGCCGCTACGATCCGGAGCGTTCTCTGCGCCAAGGCTGGTCACGCGTACTTCCGCACCCTTGCCTGCGGCGATGACCAACGGCTGATCTGGCCCGACACCTGTCGACATTGCCGCAGGTGCCGATTTGCTGCGCTCACCCTGCAACGTTTCCAAGTTGGTGGTGCTGATAAAAGTTACGGGCTTCAACAACTGCTCAGCCTCGGTGAAGTAGACGTAAGCATTCCATGGCTGCTTCTTCGCAGCGAAATCCCGGGCTGCACGCCAGTACCAAATTCCATCGTGTCCACCGGCGACCGTCGCCCTGGGAAACAGGCCACCCAGTTGCCAGGTGCCGGCAGCGCTCTGCCGGAGCAGCATGGCTACCTGCCAGGGTTCTGAGGTGCCCGCCGTGTTCAGCACGACAAGAGCATAACGCCCCGTTGGCAGCGCGGGAATGAGAAAGCTGGTCTGCGACGCGCTACGGTTCAGGGTGCAGAAGAACTGCGCGTCCTGTAGGCTGCCATTTGCCCCTGGCTGTGCCGTGGACGCATCCAGGATCCAGAGCGTCTCCGGCACAAAGCTGGCTCCCTGCAGGTGGGGTGCGGCGCTTCGGATCGCTTCCTGGATGCCGGTGAACTCCTGCGCGAACTGAGGCATCGTCTGCGCGCGCACGCCCTCAGGATTGTTCGCCGCAGTGAGCGACGCAAGTGAGGTGCCGACGCGAACCAGCGTCTCCCGCTCAGCAGCGGTCATCTGTGACTGCGTTGTGCAGGGTTCGGCAAAGCCGTTCAGAAACGGCAGCAGTGTTGCACAGAGCAGCAGCGTGCGGACTCCTGGCATTGGTATCCTCTCCTCAGTCGCTACCCCGTAACGGATTGCGTGTGGCAAGTCTAGTGCAATCGACGATGGAATCGCCCACAGCGGGTTGGACTGCGTTCTACAGAGAGACGGCCTGGCCGGGAGGACGATACTGCATGCGCTTACGATTCGGTGCGATTACAGCATTGACACTGGTTACGACAGCAGGTGCGCAGGAAAAACCCTCCGCGGCCATACCGGCCACAGCGCCAACACAGTCAGTGTCGAACTTGCCGTCTGCCCAGCCCCATAACTCGCCAGCCGGGCATAGTGCGGTTACATGGACGGGAGCAATGCTGGCCGTCTCCGGTGGCGGCGACAGCCTGCGAAACATCCTGCGGCAGGTAGCCCGTGCCACGGGCATGAAGGTGACCGGCGGTGTGCCGGATGAGCAGGTCTTCGGCAGCTACGGGCCCGCCCCGGTGCAGGCAGTGCTTGCTTCCCTGTTCAACGGTCTAAGCGTGAACATGCTGCTGGTAAACGATAGCCCAACCAAACCGAAGGAACTGCTGCTAACAGCGCGCACCGGGGGTGCGTCGCCACCATCCCAGGCTCAGCCTCTCGCCGCGACAGACGATCCTGCAGACGTAAATATGGTTCAGCCGAGACCCGGACGTCATACTTCGCCCGAAAGCTTCAGCCAGCCGCCTGCGCAAATACAGCCTGCGACGAACGGTGCCGGACCTGCCGTGCCTCTGAATGACACCGGCATCTCCAACACACCTGCGACAAATGCGGATGGTCAGCCAGAATCGCCCAACGGTGTTCGTACACCGGAACAAATTTTTGATGAACTACGCAAGCGGCAGCGGGGTAATTCTGCACCGCAATGATCGTGTGCAATGTGTTAGCTGACAATCTCCAATTGGCTGACGGGCACGACCTGAGCCTCGCGCTTCGCAATCCGCTGCTGCGCGGCCTGAATGGAGTGAATACGGAACAGGCCGAACATGGCATCGCAAAGAACATAAGCCAGCAACACTCCGCCGGCGAGACTTGCAAGAACAGCACATAACAGGACAATGGTCGTCACAACAGCTCCTAGACAGCATTCAACGCCCCACCGCGTTGCGTGGGCTTCACTTAGTGTGCCCGCTTGCCTGCGCTACCGGCAGTGATCAGGCTGGTACGTGCCGACCGTCTTCTGTGCACAGAGGGAGAGGTCCTTTCCAGTGTGCCTCAAAAGCTGACGCCCCGCATGCCGTAACCTAGAGAATGCGACGCCACGCGTCTGCCTCCAAAATCATGAGCCTTACGCACATTACCGTTCGCGGCGCACGCCACCACAACCTAAAGAACATCGACGTCAGCATTCCGCGCAACTCGCTGACGGTGGTCACAGGTCTGTCCGGTTCCGGCAAAAGCTCGCTCGCCTTTGACACCATCTACGCAGAGGGTCAGCGCCGCTACGTCGAGACGCTGTCGGCCTATGCTCGCCAGTTCCTCGACCAAATGGAGCGGCCTGACGTCGACGCCATTGACGGCTTGTCGCCGGCCATCTCCATTGAGCAGAAGACGACCTCGCGCTCGCCCCGCTCGACCGTTGGCACCATCACGGAAATCTACGACTACCTGCGCCTGCTTTGGGCCAGCGTGGGCAAGCCGCACTGCCCAAACTGCGGCCGCGAAATCTCGCGGCAGTCCGCGGATCAGATCGTCGAACGCGTCGTCGCGTTGAAGCCGGGTGAACGCATTACCGTGCTGGCGCCGCTCGTCCGCGGCCGCAAGGGCGAGTTCCGCGAGGAGCTGGAAGCGCTGGACCAGCAGGGTTTCCGTGCGCGCGTCGACGGCGAAATGATCGAGATCACCGAGGGCATGCGGCTGGAAAAGCGCAAGAACCACACCGTGGAAGCCGTCGTGGACCGCGTCATCCTGAAGCTGGATGAGAGCGGCAAGCCCGACACCCGCCGCCTGGAAGCAAGCGTCCAGAAGGCGCTCGCCATGGCGAACGGTCTTGTACTCATCGCCATCCACGGCATGGACGAGACACTGTATTCATCCAGCATGGCCTGCCCGGATTGCGGTATCAACGTGCCCAAGCTGGAGCCGCGATCCTTCTCGTTCAACTCGACCTACGGTGCCTGCCCCGAGTGCAATGGACTGGGCAGCATCTACGATTTCGACCCTGGCAAGACCATCACCGACTGGTCGAAACCGCTGCTCGACGGCGCCATGGGACCAGGTGCGGGCTCGGCTTACCTGCAGCGATTGATTAAGCTGTTTGCCGACAAGGCGAAGATCGACCTGAAGCTCCCCTTCGAAGACCTGCCGGAAGCGCAGCAGAAGCTGCTGCTGTACGGCCCGCCGCGGAACGAGGCTGGACGCACCGGCTTTCACGGCATCTTCGGCTACCTGCGCGACACCATGGAAGAGTCGAAAAGCGAGACCTTCCGCGAGTTCTACATGCAGTACATGTCCGCGACCGACTGCCCAGCATGCAACGGCAAGCGCCTGCGTCCGGAATCGCTAGCGGTGAAGGTCGATGGCAAATCGATCAGCGACTTCACTTCGTTATCGCTCGACGAAGCCGTGGTCGCCGCGCAGACTTTTCAATTCAACAGCCGCGAACGTCTTATCGCCGACAGGCTGCAGAAAGAGGTCATCGAACGGCTCGAATTCCTGAACGCCGTCGGCCTCACCTACCTCTCACTCAACCGCAGCGCAGCTACATTGAGCGGCGGCGAAGGCCAGCGTATTCGCCTGGCTACGCAGATCGGATCGCGCCTTCGCGGTGTTCTCTATGTGCTGGACGAGCCGTCGATCGGCCTGCACCAGCGCGACAATCAAAAGCTGATCGCAGCGATGGAAAACCTGCGCGATCTGGGCAATACCGTACTGGTTGTCGAGCACGATGAAGACACCATTCGCAAGGCCGACTACGTGCTGGACCTGGGGCCGGGAGCGGGTAAAAACGGCGGCGCGCTGATTGCCGCGGGTACGCCCCAGGAAGTCGCAGCCGTGCCCGAGTCGCTGACCGGCCAGTACATTTCCGGCAAGATCGACATCCGCAGCAACGACGCGCCACGTGCCCTCTCCGGCAAGGAATTGGTCGTCGAAGGCGCAAAAAGCCACAACCTGAAGAACGTCACGGCGCACTTCCCACTCAGCGTCATGGTGGTCATCACCGGCGTCAGCGGCTCGGGAAAGAGCACGCTGGTCAACGACATTCTGTATCGCTCGCTGGCAAAGCAGCTGTACCGCAGTAAGGATGAACCGGGTGCGCACAAGGCCGTCACCGGGATCGAGCAGCTCGACAAGGCCGTGCAGATCGACCAGTCACCCATTGGCCGGACCCCACGTTCGAACCCGGCCACGTACACCGGCGTCTTCACCGCCATTCGCGAGTATTTCGCCATGCTGCCAGAGTCACGAGAGCGCGGCTACAAGTCCGGCCGCTTCTCATTCAACGTGCAGGGTGGTCGCTGCGAAGCCTGCCAGGGCGACGGTCAGCGACGCATCGAAATGAACTTTCTGCCGGACGTCTACGTGCTGTGTGACGTGTGCAACGGCCGCCGTTACAACCAGGAAACGATGGCCGTGAAGCTGAACGGCTACAGCATCGCGGACGTGCTGGACCTGCCCATTGCAGACGCGCTCGCGGTTCTGGGAGACCTGCCGAACATCAAGCAGAAGCTGCAAACGCTGGTTGATGTCGGTCTCGGCTACATTCACCTGGGCCAGTCTGCCACGACACTCAGCGGCGGTGAAGCACAGCGCATGAAGCTGGCCAAGGAACTGAGCAAACGTCAGACTGGCCGAACGCTGTACCTGCTGGACGAGCCGACCACCGGCCTGCACTTCGACGATGTGCGCAAGCTGCTGGAGGTTTTGCAGCGGTTGGTGGGCCTGGGCAATTCTGTGCTCATCATCGAACATAATCTCGACGTGATTCGCAACGCCGACTGGATCATCGACATGGGGCCGGAGGGTGGCAAGGGCGGTGGCACCGTCGTTGCGGAAGGTACGCCGGAGCAGATTGCCAGGGTGGCGGCGTCACATACCGGATCGTTCCTAGCGAAGCTGTATGCCGAACGCCCCGGCAGTGAACGCGGCCCTGCGCCTGCTTATGTCGCGCCCGTTGCCGTTAAGACAGAGGTGGCTAACGCGACCAAGTTTGCACCCAGCATGGAAGAGCGTAACGCCCGTCGCAAGGTCGCCGCAAAAAAGGCTGCTGAAAAGGCCAAGGCCAAGAAAGCCGTGAGGATCGTACCTGCATGAGCAGCGAGTTTCGGCCGGAAGAGTACATGCCCTTTGTGAAGCCCGTACCTGTCGCGAAGGAGGTCGTCTCCGCGCCCATGGAGGAACCGGCAGACCACCAGCCGAACCTGCTCTCCACCCTGCTGCTGCTACTGATCGGCGCCATTATGCTCGTCGTCGCGGGTCTTGCGATCACCCTGGGCGGTGGCGCGTTACACCTGCTGCCAAGCGACCCGGCGAAGATGGCACAGGGTTACCCAAAAACCAGCATCCTTATCGAACTGGCCACCTTTGCCCTGACCTTTCTGGTGGCCTGGCAGCTTTTCCCGCGCATGTGGCACCGCGGCTTTGGGAAGACAATCCAGTGGCACGGACGCACCGCGTTGCAATACCTGCCCTGGCTGGCGGGTGGGGGCGTGCTTTTGAGCGTGTTCGCACAGGTGCTTGAAAGCCGGCTGAACCTGCAGAAGAAGATGCCGATCGATGACTTCTTTCAGCATCCCTCCGACGTGTGGGTAGTCGCCCTGTTCGGCACCCTCGTAGCTCCGGTCTGCGAGGAGATCTTCTTTCGCGGATTTCTCCTGCGGGGTTTAGCCATTGCGTTTGACTGGACCACGCGCAAGCTAACGCCGTCGGACACAATCGACCGGGGCGAGCCATCTGCTCCGGGACCGCTGACCCGCAATGCCTGGATCGTGGCGGGCATCATCAGCAGCGGCCTGTTCGCCGCCATGCATGCGAAACAGCTTGGCTTTGCGTGGAGCGCCGTGGCGGTGCTGTGGCTGGTGGGCGCCGTGCTTACAACGATTCGCATTCGACTCAATTCGGTGGCCGCCAGCACGGTGGTTCATGCGGTCTACAACGGCTGGATTTTTGTCGTGATCTTCTTCGTGACGGATGGCTTCCGCCACCTGGACAAAGTCACATCGCACTGACTCGGTGATCTGATTCGTGGTCTGCAACAATCGATCCATGGAACTTACCAACGCTCTGCAGGCCGACCGCGGCACGCTGCTCGCATTGATCGCAAAGCTTTCTTTTCGCCTCGGTGACTTTACCTTGGCGTCCGGTGCAAAGAGCGACTACTACATCGACTGCCGCACGACCACGCTGGATGCAGAGGGAGGCAGGCTGAGCGGCCTGGTCTTTGCCGAGCTGATCCGGCAGCACGCACCGCACGCCGTCGCAGTCGGTGGACTGACGATGGGTGCCGATCCACTCGTCTCGAATACCGCATCGGCCAGCGCATGGTGGCGGCTGCAGCATCCTGAGGCACAGGCAGTGGACGGATTCCTAGTCCGCAAAGCCATGAAGGCCCACGGTACCGGACGTCAGATCGAAGGCTACGTACGCGAAGGTGCTGAGGTGGTCGTGGTGGACGATGTCTGCACCACGGGTGGGTCGACGATCACCGCAATAGAAGCCGTGCAGGCTGCGGGCATGCGCATTGTGGCCGTACTTTGCCTGGTCGATCGCGAACAGGGCGGCAGTGCAAACATCCAGGCAGCCTTAGGTGATGCGCCTTTCGTCGCTGTCTTCACCGCCAGCGATGTGCGCGCGGAAAAGCTGAAGCAGGGCTAGTCCCCTGCTTCGCTGACGGAAACACCCTGCTTCGTGAACATCACTTTGCACGCACCGCACTGCGGGCACGCGCGGCCCTTGCGGTTCAGCACCTGCGACGTCAGAAACACCTTGCTGCAGGCGTAGCAGGTGACCGCCGCGTTGTTGCCGTACCAGTCTTCATTCGGTCCGAGAGTGCTTTTATCCAGAAGGCGCATCTGTTGAGTGTAGCCACACGAAGTGAGTGCATCTTCGCCTTATCGTCGCCTACAATCAAGGCGTGCCTCCTAGAACCACATCCCAATCAGAGTCTGTCCAGACCGCGACCAATCTCCGCCGCGAGATCAGCGCCCGCAACCTCCGCCTTGCCGCTGAGATGCCGCACGAAGCCACCTACGGTAGCACGCCGTCCGTCCTGTACCGCGAAGACGAAATGGGTAACCATCCTAACTTCTACCCTGCCGCCTATCGCCGCATCCAGGCGCGACCGGACTGGCGCAGCAGGCTCGACAAGGCGTACACCGCTTCGAGCCGCATCGTGCGCGGCTACGAACGGCAGCGCAGCGAACTGGACTGCGCCAACAGCTCCGACGCGCTGCTGATGAACACCTTCTGCGCTCCGGCAACGCTCCGCTCGATGACTCTTTGCAACCTGCTCGGCATCGAGATGGGAGCCATCCCACAGTTCGGCGTACGCGTCCGCACACCGCTGCGGGGAGACCTGGACGACCGCACCGAAGTCGACATGCAACTGGGCGATCTACTGGTCGAAGCCAAGCTGGGCGAGTCTGACTTCCAGACCGCCAGGCCCGACCTGATGGACCGCTACGAAACCTTTGAAGAAGTCTTCGAGATCGAGCGCCTGCCACGCGTCCGTGGGCACTTTCGCTCGTACCAGTTGCTGCGCGGAGTACTCGCGGCAGTACACCACGAGGCGCGGTTCGCCGTGTTCTGCGACGCACGTAGGCCCGACCTGCAGAACGACTGGTTCCAGGTGCTGACGTGCGTGCGGTCGTCCGGGGTGCGCAGCCGCATGCTGCTGCTCACCTGGCAGGAACTGGCCGGGTGCCTATCGCGACCGCTGCAGCAATTCCTTGGGGAAAAGTATGGCGTCTTCAAACCGGATCGCCAACGACGCTGACGGCGGAGGCCGCAGCGGTAAACTGGTAATCGATGATTCCTACACTCCAATGGACCGACGAAGGCGTTCGCTTTCTCGACCAGACCAAGCTCCCGCTCGAAGAAGTTTATGTACTCGCCACCGGCTATGAAGATGTGGCCACCGTCATCCGCGACATGATTGTGCGCGGGGCGCCAGCCATCGGCGTCTCGGCCGGTATGGGCATGGCACTCGGCATACAAAACTCCTCCGCAGCCACTGTCGACGATCTGGCGGAAGAAGTCGACGTGATGGCAGACGTGCTGGCACGTACCCGGCCCACCGCCGTCAACCTGTTCTGGGGCATCAAGCGAATCCGATCGTTGTTCTTGAAGCTGGTAAAAGAGCAGCCTGCAGATCGCGACGAAGCCGAGAAGCTCGCAGCGATCCGCGCCGAAGTCGTCGCCGAAGCCAAGCGGATGTATGACGAAGACATCGCTACCTGCAGGACCATGGGCAAGGTGGGCGAACACCTGCTGCCACGTGAAGGTGCGGTACTAACCCACTGCAACGCCGGCGCGCTCTGTGCCGCGGGCTACGGCACAGCACTTGGCGTGATCCGCGCAGCGGTCGAGGCGGGCGCAAACATCAGCGTGCTGGCTGACGAGACGCGGCCCTATCTGCAGGGTGCTCGGCTGACCGCATGGGAACTGATGCAGGACAACATTCCCACCACCGTTCTGTGCGACAACATGAGCGGCTACCTGATGAGCAAGGGACGCGTCCAGGCCGTCATTGTCGGCGCAGACCGCATCGCCGCAAACGGTGACGTGGCGAACAAGATCGGCACCTACTCTGTCGCGATTCTTGCGAAGGAACATGGCATCCCTTTCTACGTTGCGGCACCATGGGCGACGATTGACATGGCCACCGCGACCGGCGACGGCATTCCCATTGAGCAGCGCAACGCCTACGAGGTCACCCACTCCAACGGCAAGCAGATGACGCCGGACGGTGTCGGCATTGAGAACCCCGCGTTTGACGTGACGCCGTCGAAGTATGTCACCGCCATCATTACGGAGCGCGGTCTGCTTCGCGCACCCTATACCGAGAGCATGCTCGCCATGCAAGCCGGTCCGGATGCCATCGCAGGTTAGCGCAGTGCTGCGTGCCATGGGCGACCCGCGGCAGCGGTCGCTCGTGCGCGCCAACCTGATCGTTTTATGCAGTCTGCTGATCGCGTTTTGGCTGTCCGACTTTCCCCATAATCATCAGTCCTTGTGGCTGGTGTTGCCTATCCTGCTCACAGTTGTGGGCACTGCGGACACGCTGCGCTGCATGCGTTCGCGCTGGAACTGGTACCACGGGGGTGTCATCCTTTGTGCTTACATGGATTTGATGGTGCTCTGCCTGATCTTATTTTTCCTGGTTTACCCCTTCTGGCTGTAAGCTGAAGCACTCCCGGGAGGAACCATTGTTCAAAGGATTTAAGGAATTTATTCTGCGCGGTAATGTTGTTGACCTCGCCGTCGCAGTCATCATTGGGGCCTCGTTCGCCGCGATTACCGCTTCCGTCACGGCGGACGTCATCACTCCGTTCATCGCAGCCCTTGTAGGCACGCCAGACTTCTCAAGCCTGGTCATTCACATGCCAGTGCTGCATGCCGTGGTACCGCCGAACCCGCTGCCCGCTGGCTATGTTGCCCCAGGCGAAATCCACATCGGTCGTTTCCTCAACACGATCATCAACTTCCTGATCAATGCAGCGGCCATTTACTTCCTGATTGTCATCCCCATGAAATACGTCATGAGCCGGACCTCGAAGCCTGTCGCCGCAGTTGAGCCAGTGACCAAAACGTGCCCGCAATGCCTCAGCGCCATACCGCTCGCGGCCACGCGTTGCGCGTTCTGCACGGAACCGGTTCTGTAGGAACAGGTGGTTTGCAGCTCCCTCACGCTTGTCATCCACAAGGGAAAGAGATCTGCATTTCGACCTGGCGTAGAAGCTACGCCAGGCGAAATGCAGATCTCTCGTACCAATGCGACCTGACCGGCGACCTAGTTACGCAAGGCCAGCTGCTCGGTCATGATCTGCATCAATTCCGGCTTCTTCAAGCCGTGAACCTCCTCGTTGTACTTATCCACCTTGCTGGACCAGTTCATCGAGCAGAACTTTGGGCCGCACATGCTGCAGAACGCGGCTTCCTTATAGTAGTCGTCGGGTAGCGTTTCATCGTGCATACCGCGGGCGGTCTCCGGGTCCAGCGACAGGTCAAACTGCGCGTCCCAGTCAAACGTGTAACGAGCGTGGCTGATGGCGTCGTCGCGGTCGCGTGCGCCGGGACGGTGCCGTGCGATATCCGCCGCATGCGCTGCTATCTTGTACGCGATGATGCCGTCCTTCACATCCTTTTCATTCGGCAGGCCGAGGTGTTCCTTCGGCGTCACGTAGCAAAGCATCGCCGCGCCGTGCCAGCCGATCATCGCCGCACCAATGGCCGACGTGATGTGATCGTAGCCGGGCGCAATGTCCGTGACCAACGGGCCAAGCACGTAGAACGGAGCGCCGTCACAAAGCTCGACTTCCTTTTCGACCTGCTCCTTAATCTTGTCCATGGGCACGTGTCCCGGGCCTTCGATCATCACCTGCACGTCGCTCTTCCAGGCTTCGCGCGTCAGTTCGCCCAGCGTCTTCAACTCGGCAAACTGCGCCTCGTCGGAGGCGTCGGCAACGCAGCCGGGGCGCAAGCCGTCGCCCAGTGAGTAGCTGACGTCGTACTTCGCCATGATCTTCGTGATGCGATCAAAGTTCTCGTACAGGAAATTCTGCTTGTGATTGGCGGTCATCCACTGCGCCAGGATGGCGCCACCACGGCTCACGATGCCGGTGATGCGTTTTGACACCATGGGCACGTACTGGATCAAAACGCCCGCATGGATGGTGAAGTAATCGACACCCTGCTGCGCCTGCTCCTCGATCACTTCGAGGTACAGATCGATGTTCAGATCTTCAACACGTTTCACGCGCGACAGTGCCTCATACAGCGGCACGGTGCCAATGGGCACGGGCGAGTGGCGCAGGATCGCTTCGCGAATCATGGGGATGTCGCCGCCCGTGGACAGGTCCATAACCGTATCCGCGCCGAAATGGACGGCGGTGTGCAGCTTGCGCAATTCTTCATCGACGTTGCTGCCCAGGGCGCTGTTGCCAATGTTGGCATTGATCTTGCACAGCGAACCGACGCCGATGGCCATGGGCTCAAGTTCTGGGTGCATGATGTTCGCCGGGATGATCATCGTGCCCTTGGCGATCTCTGACCGGATGAACTCCGCCTCAAGCTTTTCCTTGTGCGCGACGTAGGCCATCTCTTCGGTGATCATGCCCTTGCGGGCAAAATGCATCTGGCTCATGTTCGTGTCGCCGGTGCGCGCAGCCTCTTCGCGACGCTTCACGATCCACTCCGCACGCGGGTTGGGCACGGCGTAACCGTTGCCGGCCTGTCCATTACCGTTCTGGGCCTGTCCGTTACCGTTGCTGCCGGTCAAAATGCTCATGCGTTTGTAGTTCTCCCCGCTATTTAGCCTGTCGAAAGTATACGCGTGGGGTGTGGGCGTTTATCGCCATTGCAAGGCCCTTACGGAAGCGTAACGGTGCGTACAGAAGCGGCGCGGGAGGCGTAAACTTGTCGCAGTATGGATGCAAACGGTTCCTCCTCGAAGAAGATTCTTATCGCCTCGATCGTCATTATTGCGGCGGTGCTCTACCTCGCCGTTAGCGGCGCGCGCGACAGCAAAAGCTACTACTGCACCATCGGTGAGCTGCAGACCATGGGCAACAAGGCTTACTCGCGCAACATTCGCGTGGCTGGTAACGTAAAACCGGGCTCGATCCAGCGTGTCGGCACGCACGCAAACTTCATCCTGCTGGAACTGGGCAAAGAACTGCCCGTAAAGTACGACGGAGCCGAGCCGCCACCCGATACCTTCAAGGACGACGCACAAGCTTTGGCCATGGGCCACCTGGGTCGAGACGGCATTTTCCAGGCAAACCAGTTGCAGGCCAAGTGCGCCAGCAAGTACGCCCCAGTAAAGAACGGCGCAAAGCCTGCCGTAGCCGCGACCGCTTCCGTTCTTCCAATTTCGCGTTAAGCCACAGCTATACTCGCATCGATGACGACTCCACTCAGCCCGATCGCTGTCGCTGCGCAGGCGAGTGAAGTATCGAAGCTTTACGGCAGCTTTGCTGCTCTCAAGCGCGTCTCCTGCGAGTTTCCCGCGGGTGGCTTTCATGTACTCCTTGGCCCGAACGGCGCTGGTAAGTCGACGCTGCTCCGTGTTCTTGCAGGCCTGGTAACGCCGTCTGCCGGTTCGGTAAAGGTGCTTGGCGGTGATTCCCACGCCAGCCGCGACCGCATCGCGTACATGAGTCACGCCGCCATGCTGTACGACGAGCTTTCCGCCATGGAAAACCTGCGCTACTTTTCTCGGCTGCAGCATCCCGGCGCGACCTGCGACTGTGCCGGATCGCCCGAAATGGCACTCCGCGCGGTGGGCCTCGACCCGACCCTGGTGCGGCCCGTCTCGCAGTTTTCACAGGGCATGCGGCAGCGAGTTTCCATGGCACGCGCACTGGTGGGCGATCCCGAACTACTGCTGCTGGACGAGCCGTTCAGCAATATGGACGCGGCGGGCGCGCGAGAACTGGTACAGCTGCTGCTCGACTTCCGGACGTGGCCTCTCTCGGGCGCGCCAAACGGTCGCACCGTTATCGTGACCACGCACCAGTACGAACTGGTCGCGGATGTGGCAGACACTGTCCTGCACATGCGAGCGGGTTCCGTGGTCCCGCAGCCCGAGGCGCACGCAGCGTGAAGACCAACGCGGCGCGGCTGCTGGACACACTTGGCCTTAGGTATGAGCCGCGCGAGTATGCCGTCAACCCCGACGACCTGAGCGCGGGCAACGTAGCGACGAAGATCGGCCTGCCCCTGGAGCAGGTGTTCAAAACCCTGCTCTGCCGCCTGCACGAAGGCGAGTACGTCTTCGCCGTGCTGCCAGGGGATGCGGAACTCGATCTGAAGAAGCTGGCTCAGGTAGCCGACTCAAAGAAGGCCGAACTCGCTTCGCTGAAGGATGTTGAGCCATTGACCGGCTACGTTCGCGGGGGTGTCACCGTCATGGGCGCGAAGAAGAGCTACCGCGCTTTTGCGGACGAATCTATCGAGCTGTTCGATATCATCAGCGTCTCCGCGGGCATGCGCGGCCTGCAACTATTGCTAGCTCCTGCTGACTACCTACGAGCGTCAGGAGCTGTCGTCGCAGACCTGACACGGCTGCCGGTCGCGGCGGTATGAGGGCTTATCTACAAACCGTGTGGCTGCACCTGCAGAAAGATCTGCGGCTGGAGTGGCGGAGCCGGGACGCCATTGCCGGCATGCTGTTTTTTACGCTGCTGGTCGCGGTCGTTTTCGCCATGGCGTTCGATCCCACGGGTTTTCCCACGCTGGCGCGGCAGATGAGCGGCGGCCTGCTATGGGTGGGCCTGCTGTTTGCGGCGACCACCGCACTCAATATCAGTTGGGAGCGCGAGCGCCGCAACCAGGTGCTGGATGCGCATCGCCTGTCGCCCAGCGCGCCCTCTGCGCTGTTCCTGGGCAAAGCGCTGGCGAACCTGATCTTCGTCAGCTGTGTTGAGCTGGTGCTGGCACCAGTCTTCACCGTCTTTTACAACCTCCATCCGCTCGGCCAGACGCGCTGGCTCCTGCTGATTCTGCCGCTGGGCACGTGGGCCATCGTGGTGAACGGCACCTTCTTCGCCGCGCTTGGGCTGCGTAGCCGCAACCGCGAGCTGATGTTGCCCGCGATCCTCTTCCCCATCTCCATCCCCGCCCTGTTGGGCGTAGTGCAGGCGACCACCGGCGTCATCACCGGCGACTTTGAGCCGCAGCTGTGGATTCGCATGCTGCTGGGCTTCGACGTGATCTTTACCACCGCATGCATCCTGCTGTTCGGTACCGTTCTGAACGCGGAATAACGACAGGCACAGGCAGTAGACTGGTAACGATCATGAAGCGTCTTTTTTGGATTCTGTGCGGGTTCAGCCTCGTTTTGCTGGCCATCGGCTTTTACGAGGCGATCTTTGTCGCGCCGGTGGAAGCCACCATGGGGCAGGTCTACCGCATTTTCTACTGGCACGTGCCCATCAACATCTCGGCTGAGGTATTTCCGTACGTCAACATGGTTGCCTCCATCGCGTTCCTGTATTACCGCCGTACAAAGCCTGCGGTTGCGGCCAAGCTGGACGCAGTCGCCATCGCCACTGCGGAAGTTACGGTACTGTACGTCGGCCTGGGGCTGATCACAGGCATGCTTTGGGGTCGTCCCGTTTGGGGCATCTGGTGGGCATGGGATGCGCGGCTGACCAGTTACCTCATGCTGTTTCTGCTGTACGTTAGCTATCTGCTGGTGCGGCGCTTTTCCGAAGGCAGCCAAAGCGCCGTGGTTGCCGCAGTTCTCAGTGTGTTTGCCGGGATCGATGTGCCCATCGTCTTTATGTCCATCCGCTGGTGGCGCACGCAGCATCCCGCACCGGTACTGACCGGCGACGGCTCGCTTGACCCTTCCATGTGGCCGGCATTCCTGCTGAATATGGCCGCCTGGTTCTTCTGGGGCTGCACCCTGGTGTGGGCTCGCTATGCCACCGTGCGCCGCGAACAGGCTGTCGCAGAACAGACCGCACTGCAGGCCCTGGAGGTCTAAATGCAACCCACCCTGAACAGCATTCCCTTTCTATGGGCCGCGTACATCATCGTCTTCGTCGCCCAGGCAGGCTACGCGGCATGGCTGGGTGTGCGCTGGTCGCGCACCAAACGCTAGCCGCCATGAAAACCTCCCGCACCGCACTTGCCCTCAGCCTGTTGCCCCTGCTGCTAACGGCGGGTTGCCGCCGGATCCGCTTCCCGCAGGTTGCGAAGGACTACCGCGAGTACGCTTACGTCACCAACGGTGGCGCAGGCACCGTGAGCGTGCTTGACCTGGTCAACTTCCGCCCGGATCGCACGCTGCGCGTGGGTGACAATCCAACCGGCGTGGCGGTAAATCCGACGCGAAACGAGGTCTACGTCGTAAACACCGGCAGCGGCACAGTCAGCGTAATTGACGCCGCGACCAATGCGGTCACCGCCACGATCCCGGTGCATAAGCTGCCGTACAGCATCAGCGTAGACGTGCAGGGCGAGCGGGCGTACGTGGCCAACTCTGGCGCGAACACGGTCAGCGTGCTGGACCTTCGCACGCACCGCGAACTGACCACGGTCGGCACGGGGGAACAGCCCGGGCTGGCGAGGATTTCCGCTGACGGCCGCTCGCTCGTCGTCTCCAACCGCGGCAGCGGTAGCGTGTCCCTATACGAGGTTGGAACGGACCCAAAACCGCGCCTGCGCACGGCCTTTGCCGGTTGCCCTGGTGCAACCGACATCGCCATTCTGGGCGATTCTTCCAAGGCATTCGTGGCCTGCTCTGGCGGCGGCGAAGTGCTTGCCGTGAGTCTCGCCAGCGCACCAGGCTCGTGGCCCGCAAAGCAGGATCCCGCGTCGCTGCAGGATCACCTGCTAGGGCGCCTGCGCGTCGGCAGGACGCCAGTCCACCTGGCCCTGAAGCCGGACGACGGAGAGTTATTCGTCAGCAACTTTGGCTCAGACAGTGTCAGTGAAGTATCGACCTTCACCAACGAAGTGGGTAGCACCTTCAAGATCGGCACACAACCCTCGCAGGGCATCGTCAGCGCCGACAACGGGAGGCTCTGGATCTCAAATTTTGGAGCCGAGTCGGTCAGCCTGTATTCCATTGAAGAAGGCCGCATGACGAACAGCATTCACACCGGGCCGCAGCCGGATGCCATGGCGGTATCGCCGCAGCAACCGGTGCTGCTGGTAGCAGACAGCCGTAGCGGAGACGTGGCCGTAATCCGTACCCGCGACAGCAATGGTCCGGAGCTGCTAACCATGCTGCCCGCCGGTGCACAGCCGAACGCGATTGCCATCAAGGCATTTCACGTCCGTTAGAAGGTCCCGCTTAGACCCCGCGCATGTGTGACGGCCAGGATTTGTTGCCGCGTCCTAAAGAGATTCCAGCAGCGCGGTCAACGCGGCGCCATCCCGGATCGGCGGCTGGCAGGCGCTTCCGACGCACACCAGCACAAGCGCGCCTTCATCCTGCGGCAGGTTCGGCAACGTATCCACCAGCGCTGGTGGCAGCGATTTAAGTTGCGATCGACGTAGCCGGATGACAGTCTGGTGCACACGAAAGCCCTGCAGCGCAGCGGCTTGCAACTGCACAGCCTGTTCTCCCTCACCCACAATCACGATCTGGATTGCGGGCCGTGCCAGCCGTCCCAGCGCTAGCCCGTAGGTTGCGGCATACAGGCCCAGGTGTTCAGCCACGCCTGCAAAGCATTCCAGTGTTTCCTGCGCACTATCGCGATAAGCCCGGTCGCCGCTGAGGGCATGCAGGCGTAGTAGCAGCGACGCGCCTGCAGGGTTGCCCGCCGGCGTCGGTGCGTCCTGCAGCGGCTTTCTGCGAGCCTGCAGCGCGCCGATTGTATCCGCCGCATCGGTGGCGGTGTCGAAAAAGCCCCCACCCTGGCCGTCGTAAAAACGGGAGAGCAGCGTTCTGCCAATTCGTTCGCTTGCCTGGTAGTACTTCGCTTTGCCGGTCGCCTCCCAGACGTCGAGGCATGCGTGACCCAGGAACACATAGTCATCCAGCAGGCCTGCCACTGCGGCTTGCGGAACAGCGCCGTCCGCGTATGCCACCACATGCGACACCAGACCATCGTGAAAGGCCGTAGCAAGGATTCGGTCCAGTGACTTGCCAGCGAATGCAAGAACATCAGGCCGCTGCAGGACACGACCCGCCTGTGCGTAAGCGGAGATGCACATGCCGTTCCATGCCGTGTAGATCGTCTTATCGATGAACGGCGCCGGCCGCTGCAGTCGAGCCGCGCGCAGCTTCGCGGTGACGATGTCCGCAAGAACAGAGCCCTCGGCTGGTGCAATGCCAGCGCGTTTTGCGGCCTGTTCCACAGGCATGGAACGAAAAAGGACGTTCCGCGCGGGGTCGTGCTTCATGTCGCCCACTGCGCCAATGTCGAAGTAGACCTCGGCGAAGCGCATCTCTTCTGCCGTCAGCACGGCTGCAGCCTCGACATGGGTCCAGGTGAAGTAATTGCCATCGTCGTCCAGCGAGAGGTCGGCGTCCTGCGAGGCATAGAAGCCACCCTGCTCACGGTCGCTCAGGCTTTCGTCTATCCAACGCAGTATGGCGATTGCGGTCTCGCCGCACTCTGCATCGCGAAAGGCCTGGAATGCATGGACGTAGGTGCCCAGCAGCGCGGCGTTGTCGTACAGCATCTTTTCAAAGTGCGGCACCACCCATCGCTCATCTACGGAGTAGCGATGGAAGCCGCCCAGCACTTGATCGCAGATACCGCCGCAAGCCATCTTTCGCAGTGTTGCCAGGCTCGCCTGCTGCGCTGCTGCTGCGTTTGGGCCGGACCTGCCCGCGGCGTCCAGAAGCATGTCGAGCACGGCCGGATGCGGGAACTTGGGCTGCGATCCGAAGCCACCATTCGCCGGATCAAACTGCTGCAACGTCGAGACAAGGAGCCTGTCAAGCAGTTGGAGGCTGGCCGTGGGCTGCTCCAGGTCACCCGGGTCGCCGGTGAAGCTCTCGCTGTATGCGATGGCTTCCATGACGCTGCCGGCTGACTCTTCCACGTCGCCGCGATTGTCCCGGAACGATGCGGCCATGGTCATCAGGACGCGTTGGAAACTCGGCTGGCCGTAGCGTTCTTCCGGCGGGAAATACGTGCCACCAAAGAACGGTCTGCCATCCGGCGTCAAGAAGGCAGTCAGCGGCCAGCCGCCCTGCCCACTAATTGCGGAAACCGCTGCCTGGTAGCGCGTATCCACGTCTGGACGCTCGTCCCGGTCGACCTTGACCGCGATGAAATGATCGTTGATGAGTTCGGCGGTCGCTGCATCTTCGTAGCTTTCGCGATCCATGACGTGGCACCAGTGGCACCAGACCGCGCCGATATCCAACAGCACCGGCTTATTCTCGGCGGCGGCACGCGCGAACGCATCTGGCCCCCAGGGATGCCATTGCACAGGCTGATGCATGGCCGACCGAAGGTAAGCAGAGGAGGCGTTGGCAAGAGCGTTGGCGTCGCGAGATGACATCTATCCAGTTTAGTGGAGCAGGAAGCGGGCACCTGGACGGAAATGGGGAGCCGACAATGTCGACTCCCCATTTACAGGCAAGTACCCTTAGCGAGAGGTATTTGGTGTCACGATACCGGACGGACTTCCGCTGGCCGGACGCGTGGTGTCGGGCGGCAGCGGATCCGGCGTGCTGGTCAGCGGCTTTGGTGCTGCCGGAGCCTGCGGTGCAGTCAGGCCGGGGATGATCGGCTGCGTCGTGATCTGCCCCGTGGCTGCCTGCTCCAGCGAAACGCCATAGCGGTCCAGCGTGTTGGCAAGAATCTGCAACAACGTTGCACGATCGCGGGCATAGACCGCGGTCGCCGTAATCAGGCTGTTGTCCGCCGTGGCCAGGTTGCGCTCCTGCTGCAGCACGTTGGCCGTGGTGGAAGCACCCAGCTTGAACCGCTTCTGCTCCGCGTCGAGGGATTGTGCCTGGTAGTCACGCGAATTCTGAGCCGCAACGACCGAAGCACGATCGTTGGTCAGCGCGAACTGCCCGTTAATCACCTGGATGCGTGTCTGGGTATACAGCTGTTGCAGACGCATCTGCGCCTGGCGGTATTCCATTTGCGAACGTGCCTGATCGGCCTGCGCGGGACGGTTGCGGATCGGGATCTGCAAGGTTGCGCCGATGCCCTTGTCGGGTGCGCTGTTATTGAAGCCATTGGCGAAGGACGTTCCGTACCCACCGACACTGGTCAAACCGCAATTTGCAACCCCAGGGTTGGAAGTACAGATCGTGGAAGTAGGGTTTGGCACGCCAGCGATACCGGTTCCGCCATAAAAAGCGTAGGCATTCAGGATGGGCAGCAGTCCGTTCTTCTCCGCGCGGATGGTGATCTTGTTGTTATCCATGTTGAGCACGGCCTGCTCGATGGATGGATTGTTTACGTAAGCCTGCTTCACTAGGTCTTCAACCGGCATATCCTCTTCCTGCAGGCGCTCCAGGCTGACACGGTCGGTCGGAACGACAGGGGCTGTCGCAAGCTGCGGATCGTTCAGGTCACGCACGATCGCCTGCTTCATCAGCAACTGCTGGTATTCCAGGTTTGACTCAGAAGTCGTGAGCGACTGGCGATCCGTGGTGACTGCCTGGTCGGAGTTGACGATGTCGAGCGGCGCCAGGGTACCGATCTCCAGCTGCCGACGGTTGTCGGAAGCAAGCTGCGTCGACTGCTGCAATGCGCGCGTCTTGGCCTGTACATCTTCGTAGCCGCTCACCAGCGACCAATAGATGCTCTCAACCTGGGTGATGGTGTAGATCAATTGCTGACGGAAGGCCGAGTCCGCAATGCGCCGGTCATTTCTTGCCTGCAAAACAAAGCGGCCCTGAATGCTTGGTCCAAAGCCCTGTAGCAGCTGTTGCGTCACGGTTGCACGAAATGCTGAATTGAAGTTAGGCCGGTAGCTGGTCAGGGTAGACGAAGACGACACCCGCGAATTGGTGAACGACACGTTCAATTGCGTGCCCGTGATAAATCCCTGCTGGTACGCGAAGTTGTAGGTGCCGGTGGCTGTATCCGTCGGATTCGAGTTGAACAGGTTGCCGGTCCCCGTGCTGGTGCCGGTTCCCGTCGTTGTCCCGGTTCCTGTAGTCGTACCGGTACCTGTTGTCGTACCGGTTCCAGTCGTCGTGCCGGTTCCAGTCGTCGTCGTGGTGGATGTGGTGCCACCACCGATGCCGGACCCGCCAGGTGTGGTCTGATCCTCGTACTGGATGGTGCCAGTCAGCAGACCGTCGCGGTTCAGCGGCTGAGGCCCGCCGCCGTTCGTACTTAACACGAGACCAGACGCGCCGGTACTGGTACCGCCAGAGCCAGTCGTAGTGCCACCAGGACCACCGCCGCCCGTTACAGTCGATGACGTGCCGCCGAGAGTGTTGGTGATCAGGCCGGTCGACACGCCGCGCAGGCTGCTTCCAGCCTTGGCACGCAGAATATCCGTGTCTGCGATGTCAAGGTTGACGCGCGCGATTTCGATGTCAAAATTATTCTCTAACGCGAGCAAAACAGCGTCAGAAAGGCTTAGATAGATGCGTCCATCGCGCAGCAGATCGCCGAGCTTAGGAGTGTTGCTTAGCCGCGGCGCAGCATAATCCATGGGTGTGTAGGGTGCAATCGGGTTGCGGAAGTGACTCTTCGGCTAGGTGTAATCACGCGTGGTCTCGCGCAGAAACAGCGGCCCGGGGTGCGCCGGTTCTGGTGCCTGCGGAATACCCGGGCGGCCCGTCGTGTCGACCTGCTGGGCCTGCGGAACTGCAGGTGCTGTGGGATTGGTCTGAGCGCCGTTCGTGCCGGCGGGCTGTGCCTGCTGTGCCAACACTGCGTTGGAGGATACTGATCCCATCAGCAACAGAGCAATGCTCGCTGCTCCCTGCAAACTAACTGCTTTCACGCTTTTCTCCAGCTCTTGATCGGGTGTTCCTTAGGAGACGCTTGCCACACTACGCCGGACGCACTTTTTCGTACAGAAGCCGTGGAAGTTGCAATCCGTCGCGCACAGAGGTGCCAGCTTACCTAGCCGTGCAGAAATACACGACTACCTTCGTTGACAGGTGCAGGAAAGCCCAAGTATAGCAACCGTCTGGACGGTATCTCCTGCGCTCCATGGTACGTTTTTAGGAAACCGGATGTTCCCTCTTCGAGCTGAAACATTTCCAAATGCTGCCGCCCGGCGCTGCTTCCGGCTGGTTGTGGCGTATGACGGCACTGACTTCTTCGGCTGGCAGGTTCAACCCGGCCTTCGCACCATACAGGGCACGCTGGCAGACACGCTTCGTCAGGTCACGGGCGAAACCGTGCTGCCGCAGGGCTCTGGGCGTACAGACACGGGCGTCCATGCCGAGGGCCAGGTGGTTTCGCTGCAACTGAGCGCGAATATCCCCGCGGAACGACTGAGAACCGTACTCAACCGAAAACTGCCTCCAGCCATTCGCATCGTTCGTGCAGAAGATGCTCCCGACAGCTTTCATGCACGGGCCAACGTCGTTGACAAAACCTACGAATACCGCCTGTTCCCCCGTCGCTCGGCAGGCGGCGAACCGGAACGCGTTTGCCTGCCGCCAACCGCGCGCTTTGCCTGGGACTGCCGCTGGCCGCTACATCCTGAGCCGATGGAGCAGGCAGCACGTCACTTTCTGGGCACGCACGACTTTACCGCATTTAAAGCGACGGACCCGGACCGAAGCCAACGCCTGCAGGCGATGAACGTGCCTGAAAATAACGTCCGCACCGTTTTTCACTCTGAGTGGGTGCAGTCGGGCGACCTGCTGCTGTACCGCGTCACCGGCAGCGGCTTTCTGCATCACATGGTGCGAAACATGGTCGGTACCTGCGTCGCCATCGGAGCGGGACGCATGCCGGCCGGTGCGATCCCTCAGATACTGCAATCACTGGACCGGAGGAACGCGGGTGAAACTGCGCCGCCGCAGGGGCTGCACCTGATGCAGGTAGTTTATCGAGAGAGTCCTTCACCCTCCCCACACTTCTCCACGGAGATGAACCAGGTTTGATTTTCCGCAAGCGAGAGACACCGCCCCACATGCGCATTGCCCTGTTGGCAGCGCAACCGGGCGTGCACCGTGCCTTCCGATGGCTCCACCTGCAGGAGCAGCGGATTCGCGCCTGGCAGCGCGAGGTGGTCGCCATTCCAGCGCCGCCCTTCGGGGAGGCGGTGCGAGCCGCCTGGTTTGCAGATCGCATGCGCGATTTGCAGTTGAGCGACGTGACAGTCGATGAAGAAGGCAATGCACTCGGATTTCTACACCCGGATGACCGCACATCTCCCCTGGTGATGCTTTCAGCGCATCTCGATACCGTGTTTGCAGCAGGAACGAACCTGGAGATTCGAGAAGAAGATACGTTGATGCATGCGCCAGGCATTGCAGATAATGGTGCCGGACTGGCAGGGCTGCTGGCAATTGCCGCCGCCCTGCAGGCTGCCGCCATGGATACTGGTGCCAACGTTCTGTTCGTCGCCAACGTGGGCGAAGAGGCCGAGGGGAACCTGCGCGGCATGCGCCATCTCTTCACGCGGTCGTCACTTGGCGACCGCATACTTGGCAGCATCGCGCTGGAGGGTGCCGGGATAGAAACCGTCGTGACACGCGGACTGGGCAGCCGGCGCTTCCGGGTTGAGATTACCGGGCCGGGTGGCCATGCATGGACGGACGCTGCTGTGCCCAATCCCATTGCCGCACTGGCAGCTGCAATAACCGCTTTGTTGTCGCAGCCCATCGTCGCCCGTCCCCGAACGACGCTGAACGTGGGTGAGATTCAGGGCGGCACCTCGGTCACCTCCGTTCCGCAGTCGGCGCAGGCTACGTTTGATATCCGGTCCACCGAGGCCGAGCAAATGATTACGCTTGAGGTTCGGCTTTATCGGGCAGTAGAAGATGCAGTGATGGCCGCAAACCGGGGCAACACCCAACAGCTTCGCGCGACCATCACGCTTATCGGCGACCGGCCAGCTGCGGGCCTGCGGCAGGGTTCGCGCCTTTTAGAGGCGGTGCACGCCGTCGATCGCCACCTGCGCCTGCGCACCGAAGAGCGGCTGGGTTCGACCGACGCCAACATCCCCCTTGCGTTGGGTCGCGATGCAATCGCCATCGGCGCGGGCGGCACGGCGGGCGGCATCCACACCACACACGAGTGGTACGACACTCGCGGCCGAGACATGGCAATGCGACGCGTTCTGCTGGTCCTGCTGGACCTTTGCAGCAGCGTTGCCACCGCTGTGGCAGCAGGATGACAACCCCGCGGCAGTCCAGGCTGGCGTATCTGCTGCTATTGGCAACAGTGGCGGTTTGGGGTTCGACCTTTGCCGTGGTCAAGGCTGCGCTGCGAGACTGTTCGCCCCTGTTGTTTAACCAGTTGCGCATGCTGCTGGCCTTTGCCGCCCTATCCCTGATGAATGTGCGGGAGTGGCGGCGCATGACCAAAGCTGCCTTTGTCTCGGGGGCGATTACAGGCGTTTTACTCGCAGTTGGCTACGAACTGCAGACAGTTGGGCTCGTCTACACCACGCCGGCACGTTCGGCTTTCCTGACCGGTCTGGTCGTGGTGCTGGTACCCCTGTTCAGCGCCTGGCCGCTGTTGCGCGCAGCAGATGCGCATCCACCACAGCTGGCGCACCTGCTGGGCGCGACCGGGGCGTTTCTGGGCATCGTTCTGCTCACCACGCCGGCTGGAACACCGCTCCGTGAATTCACACGCGGCATCAATCGGGGCGACGTGCTCAGCCTGCTGTGCGCTATCGCCTTCGCACTGCACCTGTTGTCGCTATCGCACCTGGCGCGCCGCGTTCCCACTCGACAACTGGCAACGCTGCAGATCGGCTTCGCAGCACTGACCATGACCTTCGCAACACCCATGCTGGAGCATACCCGCCTACACTGGACGGGTTCGCTGGTCTTTGCACTGCTGGTGTGCGCAATCTTTGCGACGGCGGCAGCTTTCTCCATCCAGTCCTGGGCGCAGCAGCATCTGCAGGCAGGTCACACAGCCATGTTGCTGGCCCTGGAGCCGGCCTTTGCACTGGTGCTATCGATTGCCTACTTCGGCGAACGGCTGTCCTTCCGCTCCGGTATGGGTGCCGCGCTGATCCTGGTCAGCCTGCTGATAACAGAATTGCTGCCAGGACGGAAGATTGCCGAACAGCCTGAGGCGAACCTTGCATGATACGCACGGAATCAGCCCAATCTGCACCACAGGGAATGTGGCAGACGACGAAACGCATACAAATAGCACGGGAAGGCGTCTAATTTCCTGAAGGACCTGGGACACAGGTCCGATGTACTGATTGAGGACATACCAACTACATGGAACCGTTAAAGTCCTTTCCTGAGAAAGTTCGCGCACACAAATTGGCAACAAGTTTTGTGCTGCTTGGAACACTTTCCGCGGGCGTGTTTGCCGGCTCTCTGCTGACCGGAACCGTTCATGGCGCTATGCAGCAGAAGGTCGACACGTCAGACGCGACGCCGCTGCGCATTCCGCCCATGACCTCGCAGTCGAACCAGTTCACGCAGATCGCGAAGACGGTCGGTCCAGCCGTGGTGAATATCAACACTGAGTCACTACCGAAGCAAAGCACGCCGAACCCCCATGCACGGCGTGCGCCAAACCGTCGCGGCGGCGGCCAGGGTCAGGGCGATCCCGGTGACATGCAGGACTTTTTCAACCGCTTCTTCGGCGGTCAGGGTGGACAAGGCGGCCAGGGTGACGGCGACGATGATGACGAAGGCGGCCAGGGTGGCGGCGAACGTCGTGCGCTCGGCTCCGGCTTCATCGTGGACTCACGCGGCTATATTGTGACCAACAATCACGTGGTCGACAAGGCTGACAAAATCAGCGTCAAGCTGTCGACCGACTCAGAAAACGATCCCGGTCGTCCCGCCCACGTCATTGGCGTGGACAAGGACACCGACATCGCCGTCATCAAGATTGACGCTCCGACCCCGTTGCCCACCGTAAAGCTGGGCAACTCGGATGGTTCGCAGGTAGGTGATTGGGTTCTCGCCATCGGCAGCCCGTTCAGCCTCTCGCAGACCGTAACTGCTGGTATTGTTTCCGCCAAGAACCGGGTCGATCCCAGCGGTGGCGGCAGCCAGTTCCAGAAGTTCATCCAGACTGACGCAGCAATCAATCCCGGCAACTCCGGCGGTCCGCTGCTCGACATGACGGGGGCCGTCATCGGCGTCAACACGGCGATCTACACCCAGTCCATGGGTTCGGTCGGCGTGGGTTTTGCGGTGCCTTCGAACACGGTCATCAATGTTTACAACATGCTGGTTTCACCGGAACACAAGGTGGTGCGCGGCAGCATTGGCATCAGCTTCCAGCCACGTCTTTCACCCTCGGTCGCCCGCCTGTACGGCTTTGCGAATGGCGGCGTGATGGTCGCTTCTGTACAGCCAGGGTTCCCTGCGGACAAGGCAGGTATTCGGAAGCAGGATGTCATTACCGCAATCGATGGTCGGCCGGTGAAGGATGGTGATGAACTGGTGAGCGACATTTCACCTCGCAAACCGGGTTCCACCGTGCGCCTTACTTACCTGCGCAATGGCAAGGAAAGCCAGGCCACAGTCACCATTGCCAACCGTGCAGACATGATCGCAAAGTCTGACGGCGCGGGCGACGATGAGACCACGGGTGCACCCGACGCACCTGACGTTGCGCAGAACAAGCTAGGAATTACCGTAAGCGCCGTTCCGAGCGAAATCATTTCTCGCCTGAAACTTGGCGGTGGTGTGATTGTCTCTGCAGTAAAGCCGGGGTCGTTTGCAGAGGATGTACCGCTTAGCAAGGGCGACATCATCACCGAGGTCAACCGTAAGCCCATCACCGATCTTGAGTCGTTCCGCTCTGCCATTGCACCCCTGAAGTCGGGCGATGACGTGGTGTTTGTCGTCCGGTCGGCTCAGGCCCGTGGCAACTCAAACCTGCTGGGCGGTCGCCTGCCTTAAGCAATACGCTGTATGCAAACTCGGCGATCCTTCGGGGTCGCCGGGTTTGATTTTGAGCGGATTATGTCGCGACCCCCGACACTTGTACGCGTTTCGCGTTGTGTGTAGTGTTTGTGAAGTGCGATTCACGGGTTTGAAATGCTCTGTCGTTCAACCCTCTTGAGGAGTTACGTTTGCGTTTGCTTCGCTCTCTGGTTGTTGGTTTGATCACGCTGTCCACTGGAATGGCAGTAGCGGCACGCGTTCACCGTGGGCCAACCGCCTCCCATCACGGCAGTGCGCGGCACAATGCATCAGGTCGTAGTGGTCTACGGAAAGCCTCAGGTCAGCGGGGTTCCTCCAGGCGTGGCAAAAGCGGAACGGCAACCGCTGCAGCTTCTCGCCCCCGGGCCATGGACGACAGCCGTGCGACGCAAATTCAAAGTGCGTTAGTGAAAGCCGGGTATCTACAGGAAGTAACAGGCCATTGGGATAGCTCGAGCCAGGCTGCCATGCAGAAGCTGCAGGGCGATAACGGCTGGCAGACCAAGATGATCCCCGACTCAAGGGCTCTTATTAAGCTTGGGCTTGGACCTTCCGCAACGTTGAGCAAGCCCGACCTGTCCTCGGGCGCTGGCGGTTCCGAAGATAGCACGGTATCCAACTAACGAGACTCGACACGAATCTCTGCGGCTTCCTCTACCGTGACGCGGCACTGTCCGCAGGCATGGTGTAGATGACCTCGCCAGGTCGGGTGTAATGAAGTGCTTCCCTCGCCTCATGTTCAATGGCATTCGGATCGCTGCCCAGCCGGTCCACATGGCTCCGAAGGCGCTGATTATCTTCCTGTAGCTCCAAGGTTTGCTGGCGGAGATCGCGCACCTGTGCACGCTTTGCCCGATAAGCGATCAGGCCATTTCGCCCGAAGACGGCGTGGTAACCGATCATCACCGCCAGCAAAACGGCCAGCGAGGTCGCAATGCGTCGACGAGCGCCAAAGAATCTCTGGGTTGTCCGCCACATGGCAGACCGAGCGCGGGCAGAGCGGCTTTGTGGCAGCGATGGGGACATCGTTCCTTAAGTAAATAGCCTGTTTGGCATCCACGCAAGCCGGGTATACGACAAGACACTCCGGAGTTGTTCCCTGCCGCATTAAATCCGACCCACCATTGCGTTTATGTCGGTGTAGATAGGCAAGTTGCGCCGAAACGGTACAATCAGGGGTGTTAGCCGTCTCGAAAGGCAATTGCCATGCTTCTGTCACACACATCGAACCTGCCGCTTACGGCTGGCGAAAAAGCATCTTCCACCATGAACTTGGCCCGCCTGGCAGCATCCGTTGTGGCAGGCAGTCTTTTTGTAGCGCTTTGCGCCCATGTCGCCGTGCCGCTGGGGTTTACCCCGGTGCCCTTCACGCTGCAGCCGTTTGCAGTTCTGCTGGTGGGAATGCTGCTGGGACCGACGGCGGGCTTTGTAGCCATGGCTCTCTACCTGTTGGAGGGAGCTGCAGGCTTGCCCGTTTTCACCCCCTTGGGCCTGCCAGGGATCGCTCGGCTGCTTGGCCCTACCGGTGGTTACCTGTTCGCCTATCCCCTTGCGGCGGCCCTTGCCGGTGCTCTGCCCAGGTTGGCAGGTCGCCATCGCTTCGTCTACTACGCC
This sequence comes from Janthinobacterium lividum, assembly GCA_050954745.1. Classification (GTDB taxonomy): domain Bacteria; phylum Acidobacteriota; class Terriglobia; order Terriglobales; family Acidobacteriaceae; genus Terriglobus. The sequence continues at coordinate 66,113 of JBPBQP010000073.1, forward strand.
GTATCCGGTGTAGCGGCGATCACAGTCGTGTACGCCTGTGGTGCGTGGTGGTTTAGCCAGGCCATGCATCTGCCAGTTGCGGCAGCGCTTGGCGGCGCTGTACTGCCGTTTGCACTATCTGACGGAATGAAAATCCTGGCCGCTGCGGGAATTGCGTCTGCTGTGCATCTGCGCGGTACTCGCGCGTAGATCTCTCCCAGCTGCATCACTGGAGCCGCACGCAGCGTCCAAGAATCATAAGAAGCGAAAGAGGGCTAACCGCTCATGAGCATCACAGCAGCCGAAGTGCAGGAAATTAAAATTGCGCACAGCCCCGATTCCGACGACGCCTTCATGTTCTATGGTCTTGCGACCAACAAGGTACGCGTTCCGGGCTACAAATTCACCCACGTTCTGACGGACATTGAAACGCTGAACCAGCGCGCAATTCACGATCCGTACTACGACGTCACAGCGATTTCTTTCCACGCCTACCCTTACCTGCAGGATGAATATGCCCTTATGGCATGTGGCGGCTCTGTCGGTGATGGTTATGGGCCCATGATTGTCTCGCCCCGCAAGTACACGCTGGACGAAGTCAAGAAGCTGCGCATCGCCATCCCGGGAACGCTGACTACGGCGTACCTGACGCTGAAGTTGTTTGCGCCCGATGTCGAGACGGTCAATGTGCCCTTTGATCAGATCATCCCGCGTGTTGTCTCAGGCGAGTTTGACGCCGGCCTGATCATCCATGAAGGCCAGCTGACCTATGGTGACAACGGCCTGCATAAGATCCTGGACATGGGTCAGTGGTGGCGTGATGAAACCGGTGGCTTGCCCCTGCCACTTGGTGGCAACGCGATTCGCCGTTCCCTCGGACCAGAAGCGATGCGCATCACGACGCAGGCTTTGCGCGAGTCCATCCAGCATGCGCTTGATCACAGGCCGGCAGCGTTGGATTATGCCATGCAGTTTGCGCGCGATCTGGACACATCGCTCGCAAACAAGTTCGTTGGCATGTATGTCAATGAACGAACGCTTAATTACGGAGAAGATGGCCGACTTGCGATACACAAGCTGTTGGACATGGGTTATGAGCGCGGCGTCATCCCTCACAAGGCACGGATCGACTTCATCGACTAACAACCCTCCGCGCGGCAGCCTAGGATTCTGCGACCAGGTCTGCCGCCGGCAATGGAACTCCATCGGTCGGTAGAAACACCCGAAAGATGGTTCTTCCTGGCTTTCCCTCCAGTGCAGGTCGACTGCGCACCTGAATGTAGCCGTGGTGCCGGTCTACGATTTCTTTGGAAACCCATAATCCCAAGCCTGTGCCGGTGATGCCTTTCGTCGAGTAAAAGGGTTCAAAGAGGCGGCCCAGCGTCTCCAGGCTCATCCCGCTTCCTCTATCGAACACCGTCAAGGCAGTGCCCGACGTCGCGGTGTGCCAGTCGCAGGTAACGGACGTCCGCACATGGATGCAGCCCCCACCCGGCATGGCATCAATTGCATTTCCCAGCAGATTTACGATCACCTGCCGCACCTCTCCCTCATAGGCGTGAATGGGCGCCGTCGCTCGAAAACGCAGCTGAACACTGATATTTTGCCGCCGCATGCGAGAGTCGAACAGCGCCAGCACCGTCTCTACCAAGTCGCTGAGCCGGGTGGGTGCAGGCCTGCTGGACTGGCGATGAAAACGCAGCGTCTGCACCGTAATCTGAGCGACGCGGTCCAGTTCCTTTTGTGCGATCTCAAGGTACGAACGACCCACGGTATCCAGCGCGGTTTGCTGGACCAGGTATAGGCAATTCGTTATGGCAGCAAGAGGATTGTTGATCTCGTGCGCGATGGAAGCCGCGAGACGGCCAGCGACGGCGAGCTTCTCGGTTTGGCGCAGCACCTCTTCGCTTCGCTTCTGATGGCGCAGGTCTGCAATGAAAATTGCAAGGTCGCCCTCGGTCGCGAATGGCTGCTTCTCCAGCAGTGCAACGCCGATCAGTACGTCAATGCTTTCACCAGTTGTTGTTCTGCAGGTCGCTTCAAACGGCTCAGCTGCAGCGAGCCGTTCCAGCTCCTCGAAGTCGAGTTGCAACGCAGAGCAAAACCGGCCGAGCGTAATCTCGCCCTGACGCAACTGAGCGCCCTGGAAGCCCAACAGCCGCTCTGCAGCAGCGTTGGAATAGGTCAGCAGGCCAGAGCTCTGGCTGATCAACAGGCCCATGGGCATGGCGTCAATCAGGTGATGAAAACGCGACTCGCTGATGACCAGCGCTCGTTCTGCCGCCATACGAGAGCGACGTGCCCCGGCTTCGCGCAGTTCCCGATCCACCACCGGGACAAGCCGCGCCAGGTTCTGCTTGGTAACGTAGTCCTGGGCACCCGCCCGCATGCTTTCGACCGCTGTCTCTTCCGAGATGGCACCGGACATCATGATGAAGGGCAAGTCATGTCCACTGGATCGCGCCAGGCGCAGCGCTTCGGGTCCGCTGAAGTTGGGCAGGTTGTAATCGGCAATGACCAGATCTGGAGGGCCGCCTGCTAAAACCGCGTGCATTTCAAGCGCGGTTTCCACTCGCGTGGTGTGCAGGTCAAAGCCGTTCCGACGCAGGTGACGTTCCAGGAGGGCCGCGTCATCCTGGTTATCCTCTACCAGCAGCAAGTTGAGCTGTCGCTCGTTCAGCTCGTGGGCGGACATTCGTTCAACACCAGCCAGTACATGCCAAGTTGCCGGGTAGCCTCGGCAAAGTCATTGAAGTTAACAGGCTTTCGAATGTAGCTATTCACGCCCAGCTTGTAGCTGCGCACTACGTCACGTTCTTCATCGGACGAAGTCAGCACCACCACCGGAAGCATACGCGTTAAGTCGTTTTCACGAATGCGACGAAGGACTTCAAGGCCGTCGATCTTTGGCAGTTTCAGGTCTAACAGGATCAGCTGGGGGCGTACCGCGTCGGCACCAAACAGCGCATCGATGGCTTCTTCCCCATCGCGTGCCACCCGCACTTCGTTCGCTATGTTGCTCTTTTTCAGGGCGCGTATGGTCAGCAGCTCATGATCTGGATCGTCTTCCACTAACAGAATCAAGCGTGTTGCCTCAGCCATGCGGTCATCCTAACGTAAACCAAAAGGTAGCGCCATGATCGACGACACTGTCTGCCCATATCCGCCCACCATGTCGTCGAATCACGCGTGCAACAGTCGCCAGTCCAATGCCGGAACCCTTGAAGTCGCGGTCCCCATGCAGGCGATTGAACGCGTTGAAGAGTTTATCGGCATAATGCATATCGAATCCAGCACCGTTGTCACGGACGCGCCAGGCGGACTGCGCCTCGTCCCAACTGAACTCGATCTCTGCGATTTCTTTTCGCCCGGTGAATTTGACAGCGTTGCCAAGCAGGTTTTCCAGCGCAATCTGCACCAGCTTCGGATCGGCGTTGGCGTCCGGGCCTGGTGATATGCGGAACCGGAGAACCCGATCGCTGTTCTCCTCCTTCAAGTTGGCGGCAACACCCTCGGCCACGTGCGCTACATCCACGCGTTCACGCGTTACTTCGGCTCGCGTAATGCGCGAAAGCTGCAACAGTGAATCGATCAGCTGGCCCATGCGCTGCACGCCCGTGCGTACGCGGTTGATGTAGTCCTGGCCAACGGCGTCTACAGCCTCTGCATAGTCCTCCTGCAGCGCGAGGCTGAAGCCATCGATGGTGCGTAGCGGCGCACGAAGGTCATGTGACACGGAATAGCTGAATGCTTCCAGTTCCCGGTTCGTCGCCGCAAGCTCTGCCGTGCGGTCCAGCACCCGAAGTTCAAGCACTGCGTTCAGCTCGCGGACCTCGCCGGCACTTTGTTCCGCCGCTTCTGTCGCGGCAGCCAGTCGCGTGGCATAGTCTTCCGATGCCACGCGGAGCGTACGCTCCTCCACGAAATAGAAAGTCACGAAAGCGATCATCAACAGGTCCAGAACACAAGCCAGACCGATCGCAAAGAGTGAACGCCGTCCATTTTGCCGAGCCGTGTCGGCCCGCTCTGTCAGCAGGCGGTGTTCCTCTGCGTCAATCCTTGTGGTCACCGCCCGCAGATTATTCATCTCGCGAATGCCGTTGCCTTTAGTGGCCAGCGCCTGCGCTGCTAAAAAGCCGCCGGTTCTTCTAGCCTGCGTGACATCACTCAGCATCTTGATGCGCCGCATCGCAATACCACGCGCCGTGCTGACGTTGACCTGCTCTACCTGGTTGTCAATGGTTAGATCTTTAAGGTGTTGCAGTTCATTGGGCAACGAAAGCTCGACATCACGCAGGGTGCTGAGCAGTGAGTCGTTCCCCGTAATCAGGTAACCACGGGTCGAAGACTCCGCATTGGTCATGATGGCAAGGATGCGTTCGTTCTGGCCAATGACTTGCCAGGTGTGGGAAAGCCACGCTTCGCTCTTCAACAACGATCGAATCGAAGTCACCGCATACCAGGTGTTCAGCCCAACAACCAGCAGTGCAGCAAATAACGCTAACGGTACAAGTGACTGAACAGACCGCTTTCCCATAGCCGTATTGTAGGCGACGGCAAGTGGGACCAAGGGGCACTGTGTTCTAGGTGGGTTTCAGGAATGGTGGACGCGGTAGGAATCGAACCTACAACCTGTCGATTAAGAGTCGAATGCTCTGCCAGTTGAGCTACGCGTCCAATATAGGTCGGCTAAGTCTTGGGTATGCAAGGGAGCAGGCGCTCCAGCCGGTGTGAAGGGTGACTCCACTTAGCTAATGTAGCACACGCTGAGCCTTCAAAAGGAGAAGGAGAGCCCGGCCGTTAGGGTGCGAGGCGTCTGCGCCAGATAAAGTGTGCGGCCGTCACTCGACACAAAGGGCACATATCCTTGCGCCAGAAGGTTTTGCACATCGACCAGCGCCTCTAGCCCATGCGGCAGAAACCGCATACCGGCGAGCGACTGACGTATGGAACACGAAAGAAAGGCTCCGTTTTCCCCAGCACGGTAAGAGTCAACCGCAGTCAAGGTTCTGGCAGGCTGAAGCCGGTAGGAAGCACGGAGGGCCGTACCTGTCACACGAACTTTGCCATCGACATAGGCGCTGGCGACGTAACTCGTTTCAGGCGTCAGTGAGCGGAGCACTTCTGCCATGGACCCTGGCTGCAGGCGCCCAGCGAACAATGCTTCGCCTGTGGAGAACTCAACGCCTGCATGCAACGTTTCTGTGAGTGTCTGCCGGTACGCCATTCGAATGCCAGCGGCAGTGTAGCCCGCCGCCATTATGCGGTAGGTGCGCGTCGTCGGATCGGCAATCAGACCATCCACGCGAAGGTCTGCAGGAGCCAGCGTGCCGCTACCAGCGATCGTCGGGTCTTGCAGACTGTCGTGGTACAGCGCGATCTCCGCGAGTCCACCACCTGGTACCTTGCCCTTTGCAGAGATCGCATGATGGCTGCCAGTCGTGAACCTTAAACGACCCTGTTTATACGTTGCCAGAGGCAGCGCAGTCTGGACCTGGTCGAGATCCTCGAGGGTCTCCGTTCCGCGTGCGTGCGTCATACTGTACGCCAACACCACGTCCGAACCTGCATGAGCCGCGACCTGCAGAAATGGTTCCAAGTGTAATGCGTTCCCGCCAAAGTTTGAGTTACGAAGGACGCTGCCCACGTCGACCCGTACCAAGTCACCAAGTTCAATGCGCTCGGCCGAGCGTAATGTTGCTCCCTGCATTCCGGTGGTGCCGCGACTGTCTAACAGCTCTGGATGGCTGCTGTAGTTGAGTACAGTACGCACCGTTCCATTAAGGGGCGTGCGGCGCTGCATACCCACGCTGATCTCAGCCGATGGTGCAACAGGATAGGGGGAGCGGGTACCAGACAGGTCTGCCCGAAAGATCGCTGCGCTGCCGTTGCTACTGACACGGGTTAGCACAAGGATATTGTGACTGCCACCACTACTAAAACCGCCGTCACTGTCCTTCAACGTAACGCGTCCACTGGTGCGGTCGTGATCGTTTCCATCTCGGCTGGACGAAACGGAGACAGCACCAAGGCCGGTCGCGTCTGCTCCTGCATCCGTCAACCGCAGAATGGAGCGACTGGCAGACGAACGTAGCGTCCACATCCAGTCATCGTTGGGTTCGCTGGAGCTTCTACGAGCCACCGAGAGCCAGCCGCCAGGTGCCAAAAATGTGGAAAGTGTCATGTCAACGACTGATCGACCACCTCGAGTGATGTTCAAGCGATCATGAATCGCTGGCAGCAACAAAGCGGCGGTGGCACGGATACGATAGCTGCCCGGCTGCAATGAAAGGCGATAATGCCCACGCGCGTCTGTCATCGCAGACGCTGCGAGAGACGCATCCGGCAACAATGCCTCAACCAGCGCACCCATTTGTGGCATACCATCCGCATCGCGAATGACGCCACTAAGAGAGCCTTGGGCCAGCAGGCCCAGCGCTCTGCCGGCACTTTGTGCAAACCCACAAGGCGACAGCGCCAGCGTAGCCAGCGTTATGATGGATCCGTGTTGCAGGGTCAAACGATTCACTGAGTGGAAAGCCTTTGCTGCGTTGCGGCCTTGCCCAGCAGTTCTACTTGCGAACCTGGGAAAAACATCAGGAGGAGGAGAGACGCTCTGCTGTCTTGCGCCACTCTCTCCAGGGTTTCTGCGACAGAGAAAGTCTACTCCACGGTAAATGGAGCTGTCTGGGAGATCTGCTGTTTTGACACACCGTCATTGATCTTGATCGCGAGTTGATACTTGCCGGGTGTCAGGCTCGAAAGCGGCAGGCTCTTTTCCAGAGTTACCTGGTCAGCGTTGGGATTCATCTTCACGGTCGATTCCGACGTGTCCAGCACCTGCTTGTTCGTCGCCAGATCGGTGACCTGATACTGCACCTGCGCGTTGTTCTGCTTGCTCTTGTCGTCGATGCCGAGGTTGTAAACCTGCATCCAGAAGTTCAGGTTTGCACCCTTCTTGAAGGTGACCGGGACCTGGGGTCCTGTTGAAACGCTGGGTACAACCTTGGTATTGCCAATGACGAACGAGCCAGCGCCGATCTCCTTGGAGGGAACCCGGTTCATGCTCGAGGCCAGGATCAATGACGAAGCAGACAGGCGATCGTCATCATATTTGGGGACGTTGATCGAGCGACGCCACGTTCCGATGTGATCCGGATTATTGACATCCTTGATGACGATGTCGACCTTATAAATACCCGGGCGCAGAGGCAAGGCCTTCCAATACAAATTGCGCTGTGCTTGGGTTTTGGTCAGAAACTCTGACGGTACCTGCACGTTCACCGTATCTTCAAACGTCTGCACGATGCGGTGGTTGATGTTCGATACCTGGCCCAGGATGTTGACGGTGCCAGTAGAAACGCCATCCTTGGTGTTGAAGGTGACGTCTGAGTTGCGGATCTGGAGCGTGACCGGCACGAGTACGGTATCGTTGGTGACCTTCACGTAGTCGGTGCGCACATCGAACAGGAACGGCGGTCCCTTAAGAATTTGAGCGCTCGTAATGTACTGCTCCATGTCCTTGAACTTGATGGGCGGCGCGGCAAGTATCTTTGCGAACAGGGCGATGCGATCAAATTGTTTGCTCTGCTGCGAACTGGACATGGGCCCTTTGCCCAGCTGCTCCAGCCCGTTGCTCATACGGTCTTGCCGAGTTGACATGCCCATCTGCTCGTAGAGGGTAGCGCCAGCGCCTGCCACATACTTCAGGGCGTCCTTCTCCGAACGATCAATGGTCAAGTGGTAGTCGTTGCACTGGCAGGTATCGACAAACTCTAGATCGATGTTGTCGCCTATGCCCTCCAGGTAACGGTAGTGCCACACTTCGAACGGAAACGTAGAAGTCTGACCGCCGCCCTCTTCCATGGGGCGGTTATAGGAACCGCCGCTTGGGTGCGAGTCGATCGAGTCAGCCTTGCCGTACGCAATGTAAATATGACCGCGGTCTGTCTTCCAGCCGGGCTTGCCGGCTGCAAAATGTTCGTTCGCGTAGGCAATGCGAGCATAATGCTGCTCACGGTACTCGTTGTCAGGGCTGTCAGGGTTTGGATTACGACGCAGCCAGAAGTTTTCGATGAAGTTCTCGCGCTCTTCATCGTTCTTTAAGGACTTGAACGCCTGGATCTCCTGGTCGCTGATAATCCAGACCACGTCCTGCTCAAGCCACTTCTTGAAGGTCCCATCCGGCTTTAGTTCCTGCTTCAGGTACTTGTTCTGCTGAACGCGCTCCCGGTCTGAGAGGCGGCGTTTAAGTGGATCGGGGCGCTCCTCTGGGGGGTCAGACTTGTTAACGGTCGGCGTTGCGTCCTTGGGTTGGGTCGCGGGGCCTGACTGCGCCTGTGCAGCAAGAGAACCCATGGAGACCGAAGCCACCAGCATCGCCGTACTCAACCAACCCTGCCAAACCGCTCTTTTCATTGCCCTGCGCACTCCCACCTGGACGGTGTCCCGGTAACCCGATTGTAAAGCTGAAACAGCTGCGGTGCCTGGCGTCGAAACGTTTCGTCCCTGCGAAGCAACCAAAGCACGCTGCCCCAATCCCTGCTGCTGTAATCTTGGACGAAGCCCGAAAGAATCCGTCCCGGTTAACCTGAAGTGCATGCAGGGAAAACGTCTTTGCTGCGATGGAACTTTGCGGGCCCTAGTCTCGTATGTAGCAGCGGACTCGTTCTGAGGCCGGAGAAGGTCCAATGAAGAAGTGGTTGCTGATTATCGCTGCGATCCTGGTAGTTGCCGCCGTAGCTGGCGGTTTGGTGTATCGCAGCCGCGCCGACGTAGTTGCTGTGACTACGTCGCGCATCGCCCGTGAAGACCTAACTTCCGTCGTGACCGGCACAGGGCAGATCAAGCCAAAGACTTACGTCAACATAGGTGCCACGGCGTTCGGTCGCATCACGCACTTGTACGCCAAGGAGGGCGACCACGTAAAAGCGGGCCAGGTACTGGCCACGCTGGAAAGCGTGCAGCCCTCTGCGACCGTAGCCGCTCAGGCGGCAAATATCTCCTCGACCCGGACCGATGTAAACTCTTTTTCGGCTGCGGAGAAGACTGCAGATGCGAACCTGGCGCAGGCAAAGGCGGACCTGCAGCAGAAAAAATTCGACATCGACCGCTACCAGAAGCTGTACGAAGCCAAGCTGGTTTCGAAGCAGGATTACGACTCAAAGAAGGCCGCCTACGACGTCAGCGATGCCACTGTGCAGCAGCGCGATGCGGCCCTGCTGCAAACACGTGCTCAGACAGCGTCTGCACGTGGCAAGGTGGACCAGGCCGTTGCCTCGCAGCGTGCCAATTTCGACGCGCTGGACAAAACGGTCTCCCGAGCGCCCTACGACGGCCTGGTGACGAACGTTCCCGTCCGCGAAGGCGAGACAATGGTGACCGGCATTCAGAACGCACAGGGATCAACCCTGATGACCGTTGCAGACATGTCCGTCATCACCGCCGAGGTCAAGGTGGACGAGACCGACGTGGTGAATGTGAAGCTGAACCAGCCGGTCGATGTCGTGGTTGATGCGCTGCCGGGCCGGGTCTTCAAGGGCCACGTCACCGAGGTGGGCGACCAGGCGCTGCTACGCACAACGGGCATCGCGACCTCGCAATCGACCACGGGTACCGAGGAAGCGAAGGATTTCAAGGTCGTTGTGACCCTGGATGCTGGCAACGGTCCAAGCAACGACGAGTTGCGGCCCGGCCTGTCTGCCACGGCCAAGATTCGGACGGCGCAGGTCAACTCGGCGGTGGTGCTGCCACTGGCGGCGCTGGTCAGTCGCGACCCAGCGCTGGAGGCCGTCCGCACGAAGAACTATGGCAAGGATCCGGAGGAGAAAGCATCCGACGCGCCAGCTGCGCGCCAGCGTGACGCTTCGAAAACACAGGGTGTCTACGTGCTGCGCAACCAGGACGGCAAGCTTCGCGCCCTGTTTCAGCCGGTGCAGACGGGCATCACCGGTTCGACCGATATTCAGGTCACGGCCGGCCTGCAACCTGGTGATGAAGTAGTCACCGGGAAGTACAAAACGCTGCGGTCACTAAGCAGCGGTACCGCCGTGAAACGAGACAAGGCAACCGAAGCAGCCACAACCTCGGACAACACGTAGCCCTTCACGGTGGGGCTAGCCCCCACCGTGAGTCACAGGAGACCATGGCCACCGCAACTGCACTGCAACAGACCAGCGCTGAGTCCCCGGCAGGCGACGTCATTGTGACGGATAACCTCTGGAAGACGTACATCATGGGTGATCAGGAGGTTCACGCGTTGCGTGGCGTCAACCTGCGGATCAAACGAAATGAGTACGTCGCTATTATGGGCCCGTCCGGCTCTGGCAAAAGCACGCTGATGAATCTGATCGGCTGCCTGGATTCACCCTCGCAGGGATCCTACTGCCTGAACGGGCACGACGTCTCACGGCTAAGCGATGACGAACTGGCACGCATCCGGAACAAGGAAATCGGCTTCGTGTTTCAGACGTTCAACCTGTTGGCGCGCGCCACGGCCCTGCACAATGTTGAGCTGCCCCTGATCTACAACGGAACCGGCGCGGCTGCCCGCATCCAACGCGCGACTGAGGTGCTTGAATCGGTCGGCCTGGGCACACGCATGCACCACAAACCAAACGAGATGTCTGGCGGACAGCGCCAGCGCGTGGCCATTGCCCGCGCATTGGTTAATTCCCCTTCGATCATTCTCGCGGACGAACCTACCGGAAACCTCGACTCCAAGACCGGCATTGAGATTATGGCGCTGTTCGAGGATTTGCACAGCCTGGGCAACACCATCGTGCTCGTAACGCATGAACCGGACATCGCGGAACATGCGCATCGGGTCGTAACGATTCGCGACGGCGTCATCGCCAGTGACAACCCGTCGCCCCGCCGTGCGCAACAGGCCTGATGTGCGACAACACTCCGGTGCGACCGACTGCTGCCGATAGTCGTCTAAGCAAGCGATGACTGTGTCTGGAAAGAACGTTCGGGAACATGCGGCATGCTGGCTTTCCGCCGTGCTGCTGGCTGCGTCTGCAGCGACCGTACTGCCTGCCCAGATTGCCGCGGGTGGGCGCTTCGACCTGACTGGCCCACGTATCGACGTGCATGTGCAGCGTGGTGAGAAGTCGCTGCCCATTGCCATGGTGCCCAACCTGCAACCGGGCGACCGCCTTACCATCCACGCCGACCTGCCGACGACCCAGTCAGTGAAGCTCATCCTGGTCGTTGCATTCCTGCGTGGCAGCACCAACCCGCCCACCGAAGACTTCTTCACCAAGGTCAACACCTGGGACAAGAAGGTGCGGGGCGAAGGTGTCGTCGTCACCGTTCCGAAGGAGGCGCAACAGGCACTCCTTTTTCTCGCTCCGGAAACTGGGGGCGACTTTTCGACCCTGCGGTCTGCAGTGACGGGCCGGCCGGGCGTCTTCGTCCGTGCCGCACAGGACCTGAACGAGGCATCGTTCGAGCAGGCCCGCATCGAGCGCTACCTGCAGGCCATTCGTCGCGTCCCGCCGGGGTCGCCGGCAGAGCTGCTTGACCACTCGCACAAGCTGGCTGCGACCCTGAACCTGAAGCCCAACGAAGACTGCTTTAAGAAGCCTGCCGACCTGCAGCTTACCTGCCTGCGACAGACAGGCGGCCAGGTACTACTGGACGACGGGCACGGGCAGACGCTGGCGTCGATGCTTGCGAGTGGCGACTCGGCAAATCTGATTGGCGCCGTCGCTGGAACACCCATGGCGACCGCAGGCGGTGCCGGTGTTTATTCGGCTTATATTGGCACCGTGATCGACGTAGTTCGGCTGCTGAGTGGGCTGCACACGGCGCAATTCCAGTACATTCCCGCGATTGCCTTTCCAGACAGCGAGACCCTGAACCTGCGTCTGAACACGCCGCCCTCGTTCCACAATCCCAAGTCGGTCATCGTGGTGGCACTGCCTGCGATTCAGCCCTCGGTGGCGCCGCCACTGCGACTGCAGGATCCCGGGCATGTCTCGTGCCTGCTGCAGCCCGCCATGGTGCTGCCGCTGGAAGGTGCACCGCTGGTCTTTGCGACTGGCTTTGCGCACGACCTGACCCTGCACCTGAATGGTGGCACAGTGGGCGGCAAAACCGACCTGCCGCTGGTACCTGATGCCTACGAAGGCGGCTTGATTCTGGCCAGCAATGAAGATCGCAAACCGCTCGCGATCCCTGCAGAGCAGCCACGTGTCGCGGGAAACCCAACCGTGCTGGTCGGCAAGTCGCCGGCAGCGACACAGCCGGTCGAATCAGGTGATGTGCAAATCACCGGTACGCTACATGGCATGTGGGGCTTTGACAGCTTTGAGGGCGTTACCGTGCCCCTGCAGCGTAGTGTCGGCTCGGGCTGGACAGCCGCTCCGCGCAGCGAGTTGTTTGCCGGTCGATCGAACCAGTTGGTGCTGCACGCAACGGGTACGGCCTGCGCTTCACAGATTGATTTGGACTTGCCGGGAAAAGATGATCTGAAGCTCGACTGGAGGCAAGCGCAGGCCTCTTCTGCGGACAAATCCGCTCCCCCGATTAACGTCAAGCTGCCGCTCGAAAAGACAGCCCCTGGCAGTGTCAGCCTGCTGGTACACCAGTTTGGAACGGACGCCGTCGACAAGGTAGCAGTTACGGCGTATTCCGACCAGGTTCGCTTATCTGGTCTCCGCATTCACGCAGGTGACAATGTTGCAACGCTGTCCGGGACCGGCCTGAATGATGTTTCAGAAGTCAAGCTGGACGGTGTGGGATACGTGCCACTCCCTGACCAGCCCGCAGACGGCAAAGAACTTCGCCTGTCAGCGCGCCCCGCGGAAGGTAGCACGCAGGGCAAGTCAAAGCTCTCCAAGCCCGGCACCAGCGGCCTGGCAGAAGCCACATTAAAAGATGGTCGCCGGTTTCCCGTGAACTTTACGGTGGACGCACCACGGCCAGCGCTGGAGATCCTGAATCGTTCTATCAAGATGGACCAGACCGGCATGCCGCTGACCCTGGGCAGCGGCAGCGATCTGCCACTGAATGCGCGCGTGACCATCGCGCTGAAGTCCGTCTTCCCAGCGCGCTTCGCTCGATCGGAGAAGGTCGAGATTGCACTGACAGACGGCAGTCTTCGAACAGTGCTCTCGTTAGCCGACGGTTCCCTTGTGCTGCAGGACGCGCAGACAGCACTCGCCTTTCTATCGCCAGCGAAGGCCTTTGGAACATCGGCGTTCGGCCCCCTGCAGATGCGGGCCCTGATGGAAGACGGCACGGTTGGCGATTGGACTCCGCTGGGCACCCTAATTCGGACGCCTACGATCAGCACGTTTGCGTGCGTCCGCAGCACGCCGCACTCGCAGCCAGTGGCCGTACCTGACGCGGCGTTGCCGGTCGAAACAGGCTGCTCGATTACTGGCAGTAACCTGTTCCTCATCGGGTCAATCTCTGCCGACAGCAGCTTCACCGCAGGGTCTGCCGTCCCGTTGGGCTTCACCGGCGAGGCTTTATCGGTGCCGCGTCCTGCGGATAATCACACGCTGTACCTGAAGCTGCGCGACGACCCTGCGGCTGTCGTTACACTGACGTCTTTAACCCCGTCAACCGTTTCAGTCCGCCGCCCGGTGCCTGCTGCCGGCCCGCTGACCGCCGCTGGTAACTGACACATGTCTCAGGAGGCACGACAAAGGCCGCGCTATGCGCGGCCTTTGTCGTGCCTCTACTGTCCGTTACTTACCTGGAGCTACGCCCCTGCCAGCAGCAGCAAGGCGCTGCTGCACGCGGCTGTGTTTCTGGCTGAACGAGAAGTACACGACCAGGCCAATCGCTAGCCATCCGAACAGGCGGATCCAGTTTGCAGCACCCAGCTTGTACATCATGTAGCCATTGAACAGCACGCCAAGTACCGGAACAACGGGGACGGGCCAGACCAGGGGTGCGCGGAAGGGACGTTCGCGGCCCGGATCGCTGCGGCGCAGGACCACCACCGCAATGCAGACAATTACAAACGCAAACAGCGTCCCGATATTGACCATCTTGCTGATGTCATCGATGGGTGTGACCGAGCCAACCACGGCCGCCAGGCAGCCTGCAAGAATCGTCGCCTTCCAGGGGGTCCGAAACCGGGGATGAATGTCACCGAAGAAGCCCTTTGGCAGCAAGCCATCCTTGGCCATGGCATACAGCACGCGGGACTGACCTAGTAGCATGACCAGCATCACAGACGTCAAACCGGCGATGGAGCCGATGATGACCACGTCTGCAGCCCAGCCCACCTTGTACTCAAGGAACGCACGAACCAGCGGAGCCTCGATATTGATCGACGGCCACGGGATCATACCGGTCAGCACAGCGGCAATCGCAATGTACAGCACGGTGCAGATGCAGAGCGACAGGATCATGCCGATGGGCATGTCTCGCTGCGGATTCTTTGCTTCCTGCGCAGTGGTCGAGACGGCATCGAAGCCAATGTACGAGAAGAAGACAAGCCCCGCGGCAAGCCCGATGCCGCCCACACCAAAGGGTGCAAACGTATGCCAGTCGCTGCCCCAGTTGGAGCGGCTGACGTAGTGCGAACCCAGGCCAATGACGAACAGCACAACGGCCAGCTTCAGGATCACGATGCCCGCGTTAAACTTCGCCGATTCCTGGATGCCGATGACCAAAATGGCCGTGATCAGCAGCGCGATGATGAAAGCCGGCAGATTGAAGCCGATTTCCACGCCAAAGATATGCGGAGCGTTCAGCAGCGTATGTGCCTGCGCGACCAGTGCGGCGGAAGGGTTCGCCATCATGGCAGAGAGTGCATGACTGAAGGGCAGCGTGCCTGGATGCAGGTCGGGGGAGGTCTGTGCAAGCGACTCGCGCGTGACCCTTTCCAGCGCCGTGCGCAGGCCCGTCCAATGGTCATAGGCAAGCCAAAGCGGAAACTTGAGTCCGAAGATGTTCAGGAACTCGACGAAGTTATTGGACCAGCCGGACGAGACCGTGCTCGCGCCCATTGCGTATTCCAGCGTCAGATCCCAGCCGATGATCCACGCCACAATCTCGCCCAGGGTTGCGTAGGCGTACGTGTAGGCTGACCCGGCCAGCGGGATCATAGCGGCGAACTCTGCGTAACACAGGCCTGCAAAGGCGCAACCCAGGCCCGACAGAACGAAGGCCAGCATGAGTGCAGGACCAGCGGAATGCGCTCCAATGCCGGACAAAACAAAAATACCCGCGCCAATGATCGCGCCGATGCCAAGCATTGTGAGGGAGACCGGTCCAAGGGTTCGCTGCAGGGAATGTTCCCCCTCCTCGTGCGCTTCGGACATCAGCGATTCCATAGACTTCTTGGCAAATAAATCGGCCATGCGTGTGCGGTACTCCTTTAGGTAAGTCGGCGATGCGTCGTGCAAATCAGGGTGCTACTGCACGGGTCCTGCTCTTCCCTTTCCAAAGGAAGTAGACAGGAACGCCAAGCAGCACGATCCCGAGTCCAGGCCAGGTGTATTGCGGTTTGTAGCGTAAGAGTACAACACAGATGAATGAAGCCATGACGATGTACAGCGCGGGCAGCACCGGATAGCCGATGGCACGATAGGGCCGATCTGCATCGGGTCGTGTTCGTCGCAGAATGAACAGTGCGGCAATCGTCAGAATGTAGAACAGCAGTACCGCGAAAATGACGTAATCCAGCAGTTGCCCATAGCTGCCGGACAGGCACAGCAGGCACGTCCACGCCCACTGGACCCACAGGCTGACGACGGGCGTTTTGCTCTTCGGCGAGAGCCTTCCAACAGCCTTAAAAAACAGGCCATCTTGGCTCATGGCGTAGTACACGCGCGCACCGGCCATCAGCATGCCGTTGACGCAGCCAAAGGTGGAAACAAGAATGGCCAGCGCCATAATGCGTGCGCCGTACCCAGCAAAGGCCTGCTCCATCACTGCCGTGGCCACGCGATCTTCACTGGCGAACTGGATACCCCGCGCAACAATGCTGGTGCCCTCTGCCGAACCCTGCAACGGCAGCACCGCCAGGTAGATGAAGTTGCAAGCGATGTACAGCAGCAGCACAATGCCCGTGCCCAGCGCCAGCGAAAGCGGCAGGTTGCGGCGAGGGTTGCGAATCTCGCCCGCGGTAAAGGTCACGTTGTTCCACGCATCGCTTGAGAACAGCGAACCCACCTGCACGACGGCAATGACCGTCAGAAAGCTGACCATTGCGGTGGGTCCGCCGACGCCCACCGTGACGGGATGCAGGGTGTGCAGACCGGCGTTGCGCCAAAAGTTGCCGCCGCTAAAGTTCGCCGCAATGGCCGATGTATTCCGCGCAAGCACGCCCAGGATGACGACCATCAGCAGTGCGAAAATCTTGGCCGATGTGAAGACATTTTGGATCAGCGCGCCCAGCTTTACACCGAAGGTATTCAGCAGCGTGAGGAGCGTAAGGATGACGATGGCCGCGAGGTTTGCCGTGCTCAACCCCACATCCATGTTGCCCAACACCATGGGGCCGACGGAGACGGGCGGCACATGTGCCATGTGCCAGATCCAGTGGCTGGCCGAAACAGATGGGAAGAACACGCCGAGAAATTTGCCGAACGCCACGCCGACCGCCGCGATGGTGCCCGACTGGATCACGAGGAACAGCGTCCACCCATACAGAAAGCCCCACATGGGCCCCAGCGCCTCGCGCAGGTAGACGTACTGGCCGCCGGCCTTCGGCATCATGGCGGCGAGTTCGCCGTACGACAGCGCACCGATCAGCGTCATGGCCGCCGTGACCAGCCACGCGGCGATCAGCAGCGCAGGCGACTGCACACCGCGCGACATATCTGCCGACACGATGAAGATTCCCGACCCGATCATGGAACCCATGACGATCGCCGTCGCAGAGAACAGGCCGAGGCCCCTGACAAACTCCGGTTCGCTGTGTTCCGCGCTGTGAATTTCTGTTGACACTGTGATGTAACGGTTTTACTGCAACGCGCGCAGAAAGTCTCGCGCACGCTGCCTCAGCAGCTTTGCCGTGTCGAAAGCAGCCTCACCCTGTGCGGGCAGCAGCGCCGAGATGAGCGCCACGCTCTCCGCCCCTGACCGCCGGACGCTGTGCGCACGTTGAAGGTCGATACCGCCTATCGCGACCACCGGCTTGCCCGTCATGGCGCGCGCCGCCAGCAGACCGCAGGTGCCGATTACGGGCGACGCATCCAGCTTGGTGGAGGTGGCAAAGACCGGCCCGCAGGCGACGTAATCCACGTCTTCCCTGCCTGCAGCCTCGGTCTGCTGCGGTGTGTGGGTGGAGAGGCCGACGACAGCGTCGTCGCCCGCCTGCTCGCGCGCAGCTGGAACGCCGCCGTCGCCCTGACCGATGTGGACGCCGTCCCAGCCTGTACGCTTCACCAGGTATGGACGATCGTTCAGCAGCAGGAAAGTGTCGCCCGTTCGGAAGATTGTGGCTACCTGCTCGGCAAGACGCAGCACATCGTCATCGCTGCCGTGCTTGTCGCGCAACTGCAGCAGGCAAACGCCCGCATCGCGCCAGGCACGCACCACATCCATCAAGTCCAGACTGCGGCGCTCGCAGCTCTCCGAGTCAAGGATGGCATACAGACGAAGCGACGCATCGCCAGCGGCCATGCGTCGCGCAAAACGAACCCGAACCGACAGGTTAGACACCGACCGGCTCGCGCTCCAGTTCCCTCTTTTTGCGTTCGGCTTCACGCTCGAAAAAGCGTTCCATGAACTTGGTGTCGAAGTTGCCGCTGCGGAAGTCAGGGTCGGCAAAGATCTTCTGCTGCAGCGGAATGGTCGTGTAGATGCCTTCCACCACAAACTGGCTGAGCGCCCGCTGCATGCGGTTCATGGCCTCTTCCCGGTCCGCACCGTGGCAGATAACCTTGGCAATCATGGAGTCGTAGTACGGCGGCACCACGCCCTCCTGGTACTGGGCCGTGTCCACACGCACACCATTGCCACCGGGCACGTTGAAGGCGGTGATCTTGCCCGCAGACGGAGTGAACTTCTCAGGATGCTCGGCATTGATGCGGCATTCGATGGCATGGCCGCGTATGATGGGCCTCTCAGGAACAATGTCGGGGAGCCGTTCGCCCGACGCGATGCGCAGCTGTGCCTTGACCAGATCGATGCCGGTGATCGCCTCGGTGACGGGGTGCTCCACCTGAATGCGCGTGTTCATTTCGATGAAGTAGATTTCGCCGTCTTCATCCATCAGGAACTCGATGGTGCCCGCGTTCCAGTAGCCGATTTCGCGCAGCGAACGCTCGATGACGCCACCCAACCGCGCGCGTAGTTCCGGCGAAACCTGCAGCGATGGCGCCTCTTCAATCAGCTTCTGGTGACGGCGTTGGATGGAGCATTCGCGCTCGCCCAGGCTCATCACATTGCCATGTTCGTCCGCCAGCACCTGAAACTCAATGTGCCGGGGCCGTTCGATGAATTTCTCCATGTACAGGTCGCCGTTACCAAACGCGTTCAGCGCCTCGATCGACGCCTGATTGAACAGGCCTGGCAGTTCGTCCGCAGTGCGGCAGATGCGCATGCCACGCCCGCCGCCGCCTGCGACTGCCTTTAGGATGACTGGAAAGCCGACGTCCCTGGCCCAGACCAACGCCTCTTCCACGGTGGGGATAACGCCGTCAGAGCCCGGCAGAATCGGCACCCTTGCCGCCTTCATCGTCTGCCGCGCCGTAGACTTTTCGCCCATCATGCGCGTTACTTCGGGGCGCGGTCCAATGAACTTGATGTTGGACGCACGGCACACTTCGGCAAAGTTGGCATTCTCGCTCAGCAGACCGTAGCCGGGGTGAATGGCGTCCACATCTGCGATTTCCGCCGCGGAGATAACGGCGGGCACATTCAGGTAGCTGTCTGCCGACCGTGGCGGTCCAATGCAGATGGCCTCATCGGCAAAGCGTACATGCAGACTGTTTCGGTCAGCCTCGGAATAGACGGCCACGGTGCGCACGCCCAATTCGCGGCAGGCAGAGATGACGCGTAACGCAATTTCGCCGCGGTTGGCGATCAATACTTTCTTGAACATGCCTACTTTGCCCTCACGGCAAATAGAGGCTGCCCATACTCTACGGGCTGGCCGTTCTTCGCGATGATGCGAACCACCTCACCGGCGACGTCACTTTCGATCTCGTTCATCAGCTTCATCGCTTCCACGATGCACAGCGTCTGGCCTACCTCGACGGTGTCGCCTACTTTGACGAAAGCGGCAGAGCCGGGCGCGGAACTCTCGTAAAACGAACCCACGATGGGCGATTTCACCTCATGAAGCTGCTCGGCCGGTTCCGCAGCAAGTGGAGCGGCGGCAGGCGCGGTTGGGGCTGCCACTGGGACGGGCGCAGCGGCAGCGACCACATGCTGCAATTGTGCGGGCGCATACATGGGCTGAGGTGCCACGGCAGATGCAAACTTGATACGGACATGCTGCTCGCCCCGGTGCAGGTCGAACTCCGCGATGTCATTGCCTTTCAGGAACTCAACCAGCTCCCGAAGTTCCTGCAAATCTTTCTGTTCCATCAAACTTCCTTCTTGGGCGGACCTCAAAGTTCGAGCCATCCCTTATGGGTCGGGGTCAGGATTTCGACTCCTGTATCGGTCACCAGCACTGTATCTTCGATGCGCACACCGAAGCGGCCCGGCAGGTAAACCCCGGGTTCGATTGTAATCACCATTCCGCTTTGGAGTACGCCCTTCTG
>JBPBQP010000074.1:0-74721 GCA_050954745.1 Janthinobacterium lividum
GCTGCTGGCGGTAGGCCTGCTGGTGCGTACCATGGCCGTACCCGATTTCAAACCGCTGATGACCGGCCTGGAGCCGGAGGACGCACAGGCCATCTCACAGCAGCTGCTGGCGAAGAAGATCGAGTACCGTGCCTCCGCAGACGGCAGGGGCATCGACGTCCCTGCTGATCAGTTGGACGCCGCACGCATGGAGGTGGCCAGCCAAGGTTCCACGCACAGCGGCCGCCTTGGCTTCGAGCTGTTCGACAAAGCATCGTGGGGCCAGACCGAATTCGATGAAAAGGTGAACTACCAGCGCGCCATGGAAGGCGAACTGGAGCGCACCATCAGCACGCTGAAGGGTGTCAAGAGCGCACGCGTTCACCTGGTGCTTTCACGCTCAAGCGTGTTCCTGGATCGTGAGCGAGCCGCCAAGGCTTCTGTCACGCTGCGGCTGAAACGCGGCACGTTGAGCCAGGATGAGCTGGGTGCGATCTCCCGACTGGTAAGCGGCGCGGTGGAGGATCTGGCACCTAGTGATGTTGCCATCATCGATGCAGACAGCAATGAACAACTGGGCCAACGAAAAGGCACGTCAGAAGGCCGCGAGCTCGAAGAGGAACTGTCCAAGCGGCTGGTTGAAACGCTGGGACCTGCCGTGGGTCCGGACAACCTCCGTGCCAGCGTGAATGTTGAATACGACATGTCAACGTCAGAGGAAAATCAGGACAAGTACGACCCTGCCGTCTCTGCCCTGCTGACCACACAGAAGACACGCGAGCAGGCAGCGGACGGTGCAGGAGCAGCCGGCGGTGTGGCGGGCACCAGCGGCAACCTGGGCGCAGGCACAGCGGCCGACCAGAACGCTGCGAGTCCCGATGCCACGGCACAGCTGACGACTTCAGAAAACTCGACCTACGGCGTAGACAAACTGCAGCGGCACACGGTGCAGCCGGGTGGTCGCATCAAGCGGATCACGGCGGCCATTGTGGTCAATGATGACATGCAGCGCAAGATGGTCGGCAAGAAGCTGGTGACCACGCCGGTGCACCGCACGGACGCGCAGATGAAGCAACTGGAGACACTGGCGGGCGCGGTACTGGCCCTGGATTCCAAACGCGGCGATGTTGTATCGGTGCAGAACATGGCCTTCAGCGGTGCCAGCGAAGACCTGCCGCCGACACTGAGCGAAAAGGTGCAGAAGGGCATCACTGACTTCTCCACGCCGCTGCGTTACGCCTCGCTGCTGGTAATGCTTGTCATGGCGTGGGCGCTGCTGTTCCGTCCCATGCAGAAGCAGCTGGCCCTGACCATGAAGAATCTTCCGGCATCCGCCGCATCCGGTGGACGGTCAGCAGGCCTGGCTGCGGGCGCCGGCCTGGCAGACGAAGAGGTCGAACAGCTACTCGAATCCGACAGCAGCGACCTGGGCCTGAAGCGACGCCTGGCTGACCTGGTGCAAGCCGACCCCGTACCCATGACCCGCACCGTGCAGGCGTGGATGCAGGAGGAAAAAGCATGAGCGAACTGACCGACTACAGCACCATGCGCGGCATGCAAAAGGCCGCCGTGTTGATGACGGTGCTGGGGGACGAAGCCGCGGCGGTCATTTTTCGCAATCTGCCGGAAGAAGACCTGCAACTGCTGACGCGCGAGATCAGCAACCTGGGTCGCGTGGCGCCGCAGGTCAGCGAACAGGTGTTGCGGGAATACCACAAGCTCATCCGCAAACGCGATTACCTATCGCGCGGTGGTACCGCAACGGCGACGCGGCTGCTGGTGAAAGCCTTTGGCGAAAACGGCGCGAAGAGCATGCAGCACCAGATGGTGCGCACCGAAGAACTGAACAGCGGACGCGCCGAAAGCCTGCAAAAGGCAGACCCGAAGCAGTTGGCGCGCCTGCTGGAAGGCGAACATCCGCAGACAGTCGCGCTGGTGCTGGGCCACCTGGAACCGAAGCAGGCATCGGCCTTGCTCATGCATCTGCCGCGTGCCTCCCGCGCAGAAAGTGTGCGCCGGCTGGCGAATCTGCGGCAGTTCTCCCCTGCGATTGCCGAGCGCATTTCGGCAGCGGTACATCGTCGGCTGCGTTCCGCGGGCGAAATCAACAAGCGCACATACTCCGGCTTTCAGAACGTCGCCGCGCTGATGAACAGCGTCGACACAGAGACCTCGCGCGAGATTCTGGACACCATTGAGGGGCGCGACATCAAGCTTGCAGGCAGCATCCGCGAACTGATGTTTACCTTCGAAGACTTTATGCGGCTGGACGATGTGCAGCTGCGCGAACTGTCCTCTGCCGTGGATCGCAAGCTGCTGGCACTGGCGCTGAAGGGTACCAACCCTGAACTGCGCGACCGCTTCTTCAAGACCATGAGCCAGCGGGCCGTCGAAATGCTGAAGGAAGATATCGACGCCCTGGGCCCGGTTCGTGGCAAGGACGTGATGAAGGCACACGGCGAGATGGTCGGCATCGCACGGCAACTGGAAGAAGAGGGCAAGATGAACCTGCGCAACGATGAAGGAGACACCTTTGTCTAGCAACTTCGCCGCCACCCTGCTGCCGCTGGAATATCGCGACATCGCCTTTCTGCACAGCCGCGCGCACGCGGAGCTGCACCCGGAACATGCGGGCGTCCCCGAACAGGAAGTCGAACGCAGGGTGCTCTTCGCGCAGGAAGAAGCCGTCGCCGCCACTGAAAACAGGCTGCGCGCAGAGGTCGCGGCAGAGCAAGAGAAATGCCGTCAGCAACTGCTGCAAACGCTGGAAGCATTTCAGCGTGAACGCACCGGGTACTTCGACCGCGTGGAGTCGGAGATCGTGCACCTTGCACTGTCTATCGCGCGCAAGATCCTGCAGCGTGAAAGCGAGCTGGATCCAACCCTGCTGGGCGCGCTGGTCCGCATCGCTCTGGATCGCATGCAAAGTGGCACCGAGGTCAAGGTAGCTGTTCTGCCTGCAGAAGCAGAGCTGTGGCGCGCGCTGGCTGTTGGACAGGGACCAGAGCCGCGCTGGCTCGTGGAAGAAAACCCCGCGCTGCAGCCGGGCGACTGCATGGTGAAGACCGAGCTGGGTGAGGCAAACTTCAGCCTGGAAGCGCAGCTGTGCGACGTGGAGCAAAGCTTTCGCGGCCTGCTGGCGCACAAGCCGGGCGCCCGATGAGCATGGCCCTGCTGGAGGGCATGCAGCGCCACCTCGAAGGCTGCCAGCCCGTACGCTGGCATGGCAATGTCAGCCGCGTTACTGGCAATCTGGTTGAGTCTGCCGGCCCCTTTGGATCGGTCGGGGAAGCACTGGAAGTAAGCGGCACCGACGGCCGCAAGTACTCTGGCGAAATCATCGGCTTCCGCGGTCAAACCATCCTGTCCATGATGACGGAATCGCCCGTGGGCATTCGGCTGGGCGACACCGTCACCGCGCTGGGCCGCAGGCCATCCATCGGCGCCGGTGCGGAAATGCTGGGCCGTGTGCTGGATGCTGGGGGATGCCCCATCGACGGCCTGGGGCCGTACCGGTCCACGACCCTGCGCGAGATCGATTCCGCCGCACCCGGACCACTGACACGCGTACCCATTCGCGACCCTCTGGGCTGCGGCATACGCGCGCTTGACGCCTTTGTGCCCTGCGGACGGGGCCAGCGGCTGGGCGTCTTTGGCGGCAGCGGCGTGGGTAAAAGTACCTTGCTCGGCATGATGGCGCGCGGCACCGAGGCCGAGGTCATCGTCATGGCCCTGGTTGGGGAACGTGGCCGCGAGGTCGCCGAGTTTCTCGAGGTATTGGGTGAAGAAGGCCGCCGACGCGCGGTCATCGTCGTGTCCACATCGAACGAGCCGCCGCTGCTGCGTCTGCGCGCCCCCATGATGGCAACCGCCATCGCCGAATGGTTCGCTGCGGAGGGTAAACAGGTGCTGCTGGTGGTCGATTCGCTGACACGCTTTGCCATGGCGCAGCGGGAGATCGGCTTGGCTGCGGGCGAGCCGCCCACCGCAAAGGGCTACACACCTTCGGTGCTGAACAAGCTGGCCAGCCTGGTCGAGCGCGCAGGCCGCTTCGCCCAGGGCAGCATTACTGCGTTCTACACCGTGCTGATGGAGGGTGATGACCAGCAGGACCCGGTCGTCGACACGGTGCGTTCCCTGCTCGACGGCCACATTATCCTGGACCGCGCACTGGCCACACGCGGCCACTACCCGCCCATCGCCGTGCTCGACAGCCTCAGTCGGCTGATGCCGAGCATCACCTCGCCGGAACATCTTGCCCGCGCGTCGGAGTTGCGCACGCTGCTGTCTGCGTGGACGCGCTCAGAGGACCTGATCCGCATTGGGGCGTATCAGCGTGGCAGCGATCCCCTGCTGGATCGCGCCGTGGACAGCCTGCCTGCGATCCAGAACTTTCTTTGCCAACGCTCCAGCGACCGCTGCACCTTTGCCGAGTCGGTCGGTGCCCTGCTGAGTCTACCCATTGCGCCCGGTGCCCGATGAAGAAGCCTGACTCCTTGCGCATCCTGCTGACCGTCCGGCTGCGCGCCGAAGAGGCCGAAGAGCGTGCGCTGGGGCTGGCCTGTGCAGAGGTGTTCCAGGCCGAAGCGCTGCTGCAGTCCATTGAGACAGAACGGAAGACGACCGAGGCCAATGGGCCTGGCCAGGCAGGCGATCTGCTCATGGCAACCGACTTCCAGGCACGCGAGCAACACCTGCGATGGCTGCGCAAGGCAGCCGAACTGGCTGCGGAGTCGCTTACGCAAAAGGCTGCAGCGCGCACAACGCAACAGGCTACCTACCTGGACGCCCGCCGCGGCAGAGAGGTGCTCGACACCCTGCTGAAGCAGCGTGCACGGCTGCGCCAGACCGAAGCAGATCGGCGCGAGACCAGCCGCTCCGAAGACCTTTACCTCAGCAGATTGAGCCGAGTGGAACGCGAAGGGCACGTGTAGCAACGTGCCTTGAAACACGACACCTTCCCCACTCGCTCCGACCGGGTTGAAGTCGATAAGGGTGACAGGTCAAAGCCCGAACCGTTGCAAGGAGCGCCGTTGTCTCTCAGGTTGAACGCAGCTGACGTTACAAACATGGGCACCCCCGCAGCAGGCACTGTGCAGGGCTCGCAGGATGCCGGTTCGGCACCTGTACCGCCGGGCTTTGCTGCACTGCTGCAGCTTGGCACAGCAGTCGGCCCTACCGCTGGCACCACCCCGCAGCCTTCCGATGCCGCCAGCACCAACGCGGGCGGACCGCTGCTGCAGACCGGTCGCATGCGGGTACGTCCTACCAAAGAAACAACGGACAACCTTCCCGGAACAGCTTTTGCGACACTGCCGCCCGTCCCGCCGCAGCTGCCCATCGCCGTTGCACCCTCCTCGCTGGGCACGGCGCCATCGCGCATGTCCGCAGATGCGACTTCCGGGCTGGCCACAGAAGTTAATGGCGGTTTTTCTGCGACCAATCTACCGAAGCCTCCGTTCATCACTCTCGCAGCGCCAGCTGGGACGCCTGCTGCAGCTGGCGCGTCACAACCGACCACCAATTCCGCAACCCCTTCTGCGACCGTAGATCCTGCTGGCGCGGCGATCCCCGCCGGTTTGGAGATCCCTTCCAGTCTGGCGATACCTGCCGGCTTGGAGATCCCTGACGGCAATGCCGCGCAATCCCAGGCAGAGTCTGCCACCCTGCCCGTTGTGCCGGATGCTCAGCCGCCAGCCGCATCGACCACCACTTCGACGTCGGTTGGGGGCGCCACGCTAACGGCAGCGGTAGGACCTGAGGCGCAGCAGATCCCATCCCCGTCTGGTGCAATCAGCTTGCCGCCCGTCGTTGGAAGTGCTTCGCAGGACGTGGCAAAAAGCGGTCCTCAACTGGTCACAACACGTTCCGCGGCAACGACCCTCCGGCAGTCCGCCAGCGAATCGACGCCTGTGAGCACCCCGTTAGCGCAGGCCGCATCCACCCGCCTGCCCGCTGCTCCACCAGCGCCTGTCGGGCCGCAAGCCCCGGATCTGAAAGCAGCCACGGCTCCTGCGGAAAGCCGAGCGCAGGCTCCAGGCCAGACCACCTCCACGACCGGGATCGCCCCGGCAACCGCAGAGACGCCGTCGCCTGTCTCCCTCGCAGATACGTCCGTGGCTGCGAACGGTGCTTCCTTCACCCCGATTCCTGGAGGCGGCTTCGCAACCGTGCAGAATAGCTCGACCGGCAGCTCTTCTGACGGCTCACCACAGGGTGACGGCAATAGTGCTGGGCAGATGGTGGAGCGCGCCGATCGTAAGAGCCGACCCGGCGAGATGCAGCCTGCCGCCGGTGACGGTGCGCGCGTCGGCATGGGCGGCTGGGTTGCATCCGCACCCGCTCATGAGGCTGCCACCTCCAGCCATGCAGAGGCAAATACCCCCGTCGCGTCAAGCGGCGGCATGGCACAGATGGCGGTGGATCGCACTGCCTCCGACTCGTCCGCACGCCGGCTGAACAACGCCCTGCAGTCGGACATGGGTGTGCAAACAGACGCCTTTGGTCGCGTCCACATTCAAACGTCAGTCACGGGGCGCGACCTTTCCGCTCAGATTTCACTGGAGCATATGCACGCGGGCAGCAGCGGTCTGGCTGCGCAAATGCCTGCGCTGGAAGACGCACTCCGCGAAAAGTACAACATGGCGGCATCGGTCAACGTGCGTCCAGACGCGGGCAGCACGGCCGGCAACGCCGCTGGCCACGGGCAATCCCGGCAGGGAGATCAGACCCCGCAGACGCCCGTGCCCTATGCCGTGGCACCCCTGGTATCGGGGTTGCAAACCCTATCCACATCCCCGTCCGGACGCGCATCGGGTGCATGGTCCGGATCGCAGTCTTCCGGGAGGCTCGACATCACCATCTGACCGCTTCCTGCGGCGGCGGCTTGCCTGCTGCATACCTTCTGCCCTTCCCCGCTTGTTTCACCCACTTTCTGACAGGAGCCCATCATGTCTGTACTACCGATTCAAAGCAGCCCGTATTCCACGCAAACTGCCACGCCGGTTGGCGTAAAAAGCGCCGACGCGACAACCTCTGCCGCAGCCAGCACAGGTTCAAACGTCTCTGACCTGAGCAACACCTTTCTGCAACTGCTGACTCAGGAACTGCAGAACCAGGACCCCACGGCACCCATGGACAGCACGCAAATGGTCGGACAGATGATCTCGCTGAACCAGTTGGAGCAGCTGTCCAGCATCAACCAGAAGCTGACGCCGAGCACGGATGCTTCCGCCACAACAGGCACTGCAACAGGCAAAGCCGTGACCGACGCACAGATGGCGAGCACCAGCGCCACGGCTGCAGCACACGCGGCCTTTCAGGCTGCGTCCATGGGCAGCGGCTTTGGCGGAACACTTTCCGTGCCCGTCAACACGGGCGTCTCCGGCCTCTAACTGATCTCATTCCCACCCGGCCCTCTGGGTCGGCAACACAGTACTTCCAGGAGTGTCCCGATGTTTTTCTCCACGCCGCTTTCCGGTTTGAATGCCAGTTCCGCCGCGCTCAAAACCGTCTCAAACAACCTGGCCAACATGAACACGGATGGCTACAAGTCGCAGACTGCTACATTTTCCGACCTGTTCTACCAGAACTACGGTTCCAGCGGCAGCGGCGATCCTATCCAGACCGGCCTTGGTGTCCGCGTCTCCGGCAACACCCAGGACTTCTCCAATGGCGTGGTCTCCGCCAATGGGATTGCGTCCAACATGGCGCTGAACGGTGCTGGCTTTTTCGTGATCCAGAGCGCGGACGGCGAACAGTCCTACACGCGCAACGGCGACTTCACCACCAACTCTTCCGGTCAACTGATTACGCAGGCCGGTCAGCAGGTTATGGGCTACCCCGCAGCGGGTGGTGTGGTCTCAACCAATGCCAAGCTGGCTCCGCTGGCTGTGGGTTCCGGCACCACCTCAGCGGCCACGCCAACGTCGTCCTTTTCCCTCAGCACAAACCTGAATTCGGCCACCGCGGTGGATGGCACATTTCAGTCGCCTATCGGCGTGTATGACTCGCTGGGCGCGTCGCACGTGCTGACGGTGACCTACACCAAAACCTCCGCGAACAACTGGAGCTACAACGTCACCATTCCCTCCAGCGACGTGCAGGGTGGCACCGGCACCACGACTTCGGTGGCCAGTGGCAACATGACCTTTGACACCACAGGCGCGCTGACCTCGCCAACGAATGCAATCAACATTTCGGTAGGGCCCATGTCCAACGGTGCCGCTACCATGACGCAGAGCTGGAAGCTGAACGACGCGAACGGCAACTCGCTGCTGACGCAAACCGCCAGCAGTTCCAGCAACAACTCCGCAGTGCAGGATGGTTTCGCCGCGGGCGTGCTCAACAAGTACTCCGTTGAAGCAGACGGCACCGTGCAGGCCACCTTCTCCAACGGTCAGACACGAGCCATCGGGCAGGTTGCAGTGGCCAGCTTTGCCAATCCCCAGGGACTTACCCTGAACGGCGACAACGAGTTCACGGGCACAACGGCGTCAGGCTCGGCCGTGATTGGAGCCGCGGGTACCGGCGGCCGTGGCACCATTGCCAATGCGGCGGTCGAGCAGAGCAACGTCGACGTCGCGCAGCAGTTTGCAAACCTGATTGTCTTTCAGCGCGCCTACGAGGCAAACGCCAAGGCCATTACGGCGTTCGACCAGCTGGAGCAGGACACGATCCAGATGAAGAGCTAGCCCTTGACGCGGTCTCCAGAGAGGAACTCGAAGACCGCACTTCAAGCAAAGTTTTGCCGGGGGACCAGAATCCGGCGCAGGTCCCGGTGCAGCAACACGCCGGGACCTGTTTGTTTTTCTTCAGGCTCCCTTACATTCCTCTAATCCGCCCTGCGATAGACATTAGAACGCACTCAGGTCGTCTGCCACGAGATGCCGGTCTGCGGCTGCCCCTACTGCGCGTAGCGCGCACACATGTGCGTTCGCCAATGCGGTCGTGTCCCAGGTTGGCACAGGGATTGCTTCTGCCATTGCCAAAGCAGCAAGACTCTCACACAGACTTTGCGCAAGGAGAATCGCATGCAGGAGCTACAGGCGCCTACCCCTCTCATGAACACGGCATTCGAGGTCCATCCGGCAGGCGGTCCGGTAGACGACCCCCTGCTGACGGTGCGCAGCCTGCCCATGCGGCTGGTACTTGAGACCGATGTGGTCAATTTCACGGTTCGTACCCTGATGCAGCTGCAGCCAGGGTCCATTGTGGAAACCGCTGCTCAGCAAAACGAAGACCTGATGCTGCAGGTGAACGGCCAGCCAGTCGGACCGGTCAAATTCGACGTTGCCGGCGACACCCTGGCCGTGCGTCTCACGGGGGTCGCGTGAACGGAACCGCAGGCACACCGTTGGAAGAAGGTGTAAGAAGCCGTCCGACCACGGCCAGTGTGCTGGCGGCAGGGTGGCGCAGGCTGACCTCCTTGAGCGGTACCCTGCTGCAACCTCGCGAACCCCGTCGGCTCCGCATGCTGGAAAGCGTCTCGCTGGGTGAGAAGCGGTTTGCCTGCCTCCTTGAGGTCGATGGCGAGTCCATCCTGGTTGGGTCCAGCCCGACCGGCATCGTGTTGCTCAAGCAGTTGTCCGAAGGAGCTGAGGCGCGGGCTGCAGCGACGTCCCGTGAAGGTGAAACTGCGCGGGAAACCGGCCCGCCACGCGCCTTTCCTTCCAGAACTGACACATTGCCGACCCAATCCAGGCGTGACATCCGGGTCGCCGAACAGCCCGGTGCCACAGCCGCCGCACGCATCGGAAAACCTGTCATGGGCGCGTGCTTCGACGGTCCTTCCTGTTCCGTATCGTTGTCTCCGACGGCCGCACCGGTTCAACCCACCGTCTTCGGCACCGAACGAAAACACGCCTTTCGCATGGCTGGCTTGCTGATTGCGACCATGCTGCTGCTGCCAACGCTGGCGCGCGCTGCACCCGCCCCGGCACCCACGGCAGCCCCAGCTTCGGCACCCGCCCCCGCCCCCGCCGCAACTGCGCCGGCGCCTGACGCCAAACCGGGCGGTCCAGGGATCTCGCTGACGGGGCTGGGCAGCAGTTCCGCGCCCTGGACCATCGTTGTCCTGCTGACGTTCCTAACGCTCATCCCTTCCCTCATGATCTGCATGACGCCCTTTGCGCGGCTGCTGGTCGTCTTCCACTTTCTGCGCCAGGCCCTGGGGCTGCAGACTACACCGTCCAACCAGACCCTGATCGGGCTTTCGCTGATCCTCACCTTTTTTCTGATGGAGCCGGTGGGCAAACAGATCTATAACGAGAGCTTTATTCCGCTGCAAAACGGGCAGATTACCGCGCTGGAGGCGGTCAGTCGCGGCAGCGATCCCATGCGCCACTTCATGGCCCACTACGTCCGTGAGAAAGATGCCGCGCTGTTCCTTGAAATTGCGCATGCACCGCGGCCTGCAAGCATGAACGACGTATCCATGCGCGTGCTGCTGCCGGCCTACATCGTCTCGGAGCTAAAGGCCGGCTTCCAGATCGGAGCCGTACTCTTCCTGCCCTTTCTGGTCGTCGACATTGTGATCGCGTCCATCACAACCTCGGTCGGCATGATGCAATTACCGCCCGTGGTCATCTCTACGCCGTTGAAGCTGATGCTGTTTTTGATGGTCGATGGTTGGCACCTGTTGATTAGCGCCCTGGTGCGGAGTTTTAACTAGATGGGCACCGACCAGGTCGTTACGCTGGGTCGCGGCATGTTGATTGAAGTGGCGCTACTACTGGCACCGCTACTGCTGATCATGGTTGCCGTCAGCTTCGTCATCAACACGGTGCAGGTGCTCACATCTCTGCAGGACCAGACACTGTCGTCGGTACCACGCCTGATCGTTACGGGCGTTGCACTGTTTCTGCTGATGCCGTGGATGTGGCGTCACCTGGCCCTGTACACCGTGCACCTGGTGGGTGATTTTCAGGCGGTGTTGCAATGATCGAGCTGCCGCTCGACAAGATCATTCTTGGCTTCCTGACCATCTCTGTGCGGCTTACGGGATTGATGTTGTTCGCCCCCTTTTTCGGCAGCACCGCCATTCCGCCGCAGCTGAAAGCGGGGCTGGTCGTGGGGCTTTCCATTCTGCTGTACCCGGTGCTCAGTCCACACCTGGTGCCGGTCGATCTTTCTTCGTGGCCAAAGCTGGTCTTTGGCGAACTTCTGATTGGTTCGGCCATCGGCATTGCCACCAATCTGGTCTTCGACGGTGTGCAGATGGCGGGCTCCATCCTGAGTACGCAGATGGGCTTCTCGCTGATCAACCTGCTTGACCCGCAGACGCAGGTAGATTCGACCGTCATCGCAGTCTTCCACCAGACGTTGGCCATGCTGATTTTTCTTCGGCTGGACGTTCACCTGTGGCTGCTGCGCGCGCTTGGCCGCAGCTTTCTGCTTTTGCCTCCGGGCTCGGCACACCTTTCGGGCGCATTCACCATGACTGCGGTGCAGGCCGGTGGACAGGTATTCACACTGGGTTTGCAGATGGCCGCCCCGGTCTTTTCCGCCACGCTGATTACGGACGTGGTGCTTGGCCTGCTGGGCAAGGCCTCGCCGCAAATGCCGCTGATGCTTCTGGGTCCGCCGATTAAAACACTGCTTGGCCTTGGCGTGCTGTTTGCCGCGTTGCGCTACTGGCCTTCCCTGCTGGACCGCTTTTTCCTCAACTCCATCCAGCTGTCGGACCAGCTGTTGCGACTGGCGCACTAACCAAGCGAACGGACTCCCTTGTCGGACGGAAACAAGACAGAAAAAGCCACACCGGAACGGCGCAGGAAGGCTCGGGAAGAGGGCCAGGTCGCACGTTCGCGCGAGCTGGGCAGCGTGCTGGCGCTTGTGGGCATGGCGGTGACGCTGGTGGCGCTTAGCCAGGACATGGCGCGGCATTGGGCCACGTTTTACAACGGCCTGCTGGCAGCGGCCGTGGACGGGGACTTCACAGCAAACGGCCCCATCCTGTTTTGGACCGCGGTAGAAGTTCTGCGCTGGATTGTGCCTGTGCTGCTGGTGGCCATGATGCTCTCAGTGGCAGCGACCCTGGCGCAGGGCGGCCTCAACATTGCACCCGCCGCGCTGCAGCCCAAGATCCAGCGAATGAGCCCGGCAAGCCGCATGGGACAGATTTTTTCCATGGCCACGGTCGGCACGCTGGCAAAGAGCCTGATCCCCTTCTTTGCCATTGCGTTCTTCGGTGCAACCGCCCTTCAATCACACTGGAACGAGCTGGCGCGCGCCTCCGGGTCGGATATTCGCCTGCTGGCGTCCGTCGTCGGCGAGATTCTGCGGTCAATCGCCTGGAAGAGTGCACTGGTGCTGCTGGCATGGGCCGCGGTGGATCACGTGCTGACCTGGCAGCAGAGCGAGAGCAAGCTGAAGATGAGCAAAGAAGAGGTCAAACGCGAGCACAAGGAAAGCGACGGCAACCCCCACACCAAGGGTCAGATTCGCAGGCTGCAGCGCGCCATGCGCCAGCGCAAACCGCTTGAAGCCGCGGCGACCGCAACCATGGTGATTACCAATCCAACCCACTTTGCCGTCGCGCTGCGGTACGAAAGCACCATGGGTGCGCCGGAGGTTGTAGCGAAGGGGCTCGATCTGCTCGCGCAAAAAATCAAGGCGATCGCCCGCGACAACAACGTGCCCACCATTGAAAACAAGGTCTTGGCTCGGGCGCTTTACAAGGAAGTAGAAGTAGGCCAGGCGATACCCGCCGATTTATACGGTGCGGTGGCCGAGATCCTGGTCGTCGTGCTGCGTGCAGAAGCTGCGGCACGCGAACAGGAAGAGATGCGCACCAGGCGCAACGCTGCAGGAGAGGTCGTAACTGAACCATGAACTCAAAAAGCTTCTTCACCTTCCTGAACAGTTTCGGTGAGTGGGCCGTTCCACTCGCTGCGGTTTGCATGATTTTCGTGCTGCTGGTGCCGCTGCCGCCCTTTGTGCTCGACCTGCTGCTAACGGGCAGCATCGCCATCTCTGTGTTGGTACTGCTGACCGCCATTCAGGTGCTGCGGCCCGTACAGTTTTCCGTATTTCCAAGCTTGATTCTCCTGCTCACACTGACGCGGCTGGCACTTGATCTGGCCTGCACGCGTCGCATCCTGTTGCATGGCAATGAGGGGCCATCCGCCGCGGGTGCGGTGGTGGAAGCCTTCGGCCAGTTCGTCATGGGCGGTAACTACATCGTCGGCTTTGTGCTGTTTGTGGCACTGGTTGCCATTCAGTTCCTTGTCATCAGCCACGGCGCAGTGCGTACCGCCGAGGTTTCTGCGCGCTTCACACTCGACGCGATGCCAGGCAAACAGATGGCCATTGACGCCGACCTGAACGCGGGCCTGATCAATGAAGAGCAGGCCCGTACGCGGCGCGAAATGGTCTCACAGGAAGCCGAGTTTTGCGGTGCCATGGATGGTGCTGCGCGCTTCTCGCAACGCGACTCACTGGCCACCATCCTCATCCTGTTTATCAACATCGTCGCCGGATTTATGGTCGGCGTGTTTCAGCAGGGCGTGCCGTTCATGGAGGCTCTGAAGACCTATACCGTGCTTACGGTAGGCGACGGCCTGGTGTCCATTCTGCCTTCGCTTCTGGTGTCCGTCGCAGGCGGCATCGTGGTGACGCGAGCCGCATCGAAGCAGACGCTGGGCGTCGACATGAGCCGGCAGCTTGCCAACTCATCCTCACTGCTATGGATTGCCGGTGGCGTGCTGTGTGCACTCGGACTGATTCCCGGCCTGCCCAAATTCAGCTTCTTCCTGCTGGGCGGCGGCCTGATGTTTGGCGGCTACAAGATGAAGAAACCGGCAGCTCTTACACCTGAAGCAGAAGCCGCCGCGCTGAAGACTGAAAAGGCGGGCGCGCCTGTCGTCGACCCTTTCGACGCTGTCATGAAGCTGGACGAACTTACCCTTGAAGTAGGTTCCGGCCTGGTGTCGCTGGTGGATGAAAAGCAGGGCGGACAATTACTCAACCGCATCAAGGGGCTCCGGAAAAAGCTGGCGCAGCAACTGGGTTTTCTGGTGCCGCCCATCCACATCACGGACAATCTTGCCCTGCGTGAAAACGAGTATGTCTTTCTGCTGCGCGGCATCGAGGTCGCACGATGGGAACTGAAGCGCGACCAATTGCTCGCCGTAAGCTCATCCCCTGGCAGCATCGACCTGCCCGGCATGGAGACGCAGGAGCCGGCTTTTAACGTAGCCGCCAAGTGGATTGCGCCCGCGCTGCAGGCTCAGGCCATCGCCAAGGGCTGTGCTGTCGTCGAGCCCACCTCTGTTTTGAGTGCTCACCTGGCTGAGGTGATCAAGTCGTACGCGCACGAACTGCTTAGCCGCCACGAAACCAAGCGGCTTGTAGACCGCCTCAATGATTCGTATCCAAAGCTGGTCGAGGAACTTATTCCAAAGCTGTTGAGCCTGGGCGAGCTGCAGCGCGTGCTGCAGGGACTGCTGCGCGAACAGGTCAGCATTCGTGACCTTGGCACCATTCTTGAAGTGCTGGTCGAGGCTGCCAGCGTGAACAAACACCCGGTGGCGCTGGTCGAAGCGACCCGGCAGGCGCTGGGCCGCGCACTGGTGAAACCGCTGCTCGCAACGGATGGCGAACTGAAGGTGATGACGCTCGATCCCTCCATTGAAGAGGAGTGCACGCGCGCCGGCAACCTGCAGCCGGGGCAGATCAGCTCCAGTGGTCTGCAAGTTTCTGTCGCACGCCGCGTGCTGGAAAGTCTTCGTTCTCAACTGGGAAACGAGGCAGGTTCCGCGCCGCCTGTGCTGCTCTGCTCTTCGCCGGGACGTTTTTATTTGAGGCGCCTGCTGGAACCGTTTTTGCCGAAGATCGTCGTGGTGTCACCGGCGGAAATTCCGCCCATGACGCCCGTTCGAACCCTTGGGGTGGTGCGTTAGCAAAATGCACTGTTTTGACTCACGCGTGCGGCGATCTGACCGATGAACCGAAGTGAGACACACGGTATACGCCCTGGACACACCCGGCTAACGGCCAGGCACGCGGTACGGAGAACAGGACTTGGCACAACAGTTGACACAGAACGACCAAGGGGAGCGAGCCATACACCCCTGCAACTTCCGCACCTCGGGCCTGCTTTCCAATGAAAGCACGCGCCAGCTGCGCAGCCTGCACGAGACCTTCGCTCGCGCCTTTTCCCACGCACTCGATTTGTTTCTGGGCTCGCCGCTTGAGGTCAAACTGCTCAAGGTCGAACAGCAGGGGTCGCGCGAGTTTGGCAGCTCGCTGATGGCTGGCAGCTACCTCGTACCGCTGGCACTGCAGCCGATCGGCGAGCGCGCGGTTGCACGTTTTGATAGCACGCTCTTCTTTCCACTGCTCGATATTCTGCTGGGCGGAACCGGCGACCAGCCGGAGGGAGCGCGGGAACTAACCGAGATCGACGAGGAGTTGTTTCGCAGCGTGACGGAACTGATGTGCACGCAGCTCGAACGCGTCTGGAAAAGCCTGAACGTCACTGTCACCCCGCAACCTTCCGTCAAAAGCCTGCAGGCCGGTCAGCTTTTTCTGTTGGAAGAACGCGTCATCGCACTGCAATTCGAAATTCGGCTGGGCGATTTTAGTGCGCTGTTTGAGCTCGGCCTGCCGGGACAATTCGCAGGCGCCCTCATTCGCGGCGGTCAGCCGGATCCCACGCAGAGCGGGCTTCAGCAAAGTGCGCAGCAGCGGCTGGGCAAACGCCTGCTCAACTGCACCATGCCGCTCGCCGTTACCCTGCCCGATCTGCAGGTTCCCATCGGCGATCTGCTTGCGCTGGAGGTAGGTAGCCTTCTTAACCTTCGTGCACCCGTGCAGGCATCCATTCACCTGCAGGCGGGAAGCCATTCCCTGTTCGACGTGACACCCGTGCGCCAGGGCGACCACAAGGCAGCACAGTTGAACGCGCCCCTGCGGCACACAGACTAATCTCCAACGAACGACTGAGAAGGGCTGTCACCATGGAAGAACTCACACCGCAAGACGCTGTACAAACGCCGACCGCAAGCAGCACTCCTGCTGAGTTGGAGGATGCGCGAAACGGCCAGATTGACCGGGTCATCGACGTTCCGCTGCACGTGACGCTGCGGTTCGGCGAACGGCGAATGCGCCTGCATGAAGTGCTGGAACTGAACACCGGATCGCTGGTCGAACTGGACCGCCAGGTGGAAGAGCCCGTCGACCTGATGCTGGGCGAGCGTGTGATCGCGCGCGGCGAGGTCGTCATCGTGGACGGCAATTACGGTTTGCGCGTGGTAGAAGTCGTCGAGCGTGTTCCCGCGTCTGCGGCAGCCTAGGGGCGCAGCTTAGCCCTGCTGTCCCGCGTTGGAACACTGATGTTGATTCAGGCCTCGCCGATACAGTTCCCAGGCAGATGTGGCCACGGGAGCAGCAAGCATGAACAGTGGAATCTACGCGGCCTGTGCGGGCCTGATGACGCGGATGCAGT
Source organism: Janthinobacterium lividum (assembly GCA_050954745.1). Lineage (GTDB taxonomy): Bacteria > Acidobacteriota > Terriglobia > Terriglobales > Acidobacteriaceae > Terriglobus. Next base: position 16,430 of record JBPBQP010000074.1, read on the forward strand.
CACTCGACAACATCGCATCCAACGTCGCAAACAGCAGCAGCACGGGCTTTCGCGGGCAGACCGCCAGCTTCGGCACCACGCTGGCGCAGGCAGCGCATCACGGTCCCATGTCCACGCTGAACCAGACCGCGAACAGCTTTAGCCAGATGACCGGCACCAAGCTGGACCAGACACAGGGCGTGATGACGCGTACCGACAATGACCTGGATGTGGCCGTGCAGGGACCAGGTTACTTCAAGGTCAAGACAGCCAATGGCACTGCCTACACACGCAACGGCAACTTTCAACTGGACAGCACGGGCAAACTGATCACAGCCTCCGGCGATGCCGTTCTCGGCGACTCTGGCGCCATCATGTTGGGCAAGGGGCCGGTCTCCATCAGCGCAGATGGCACCATCACGCAGAACGACGCCATTGCGGGCAAGCTGACCATGGTGGACTTCAAACCCGGCACGGAACTGCAGCAGCGCGGCATTGCCTACTACACGGCTCCCCCGAACACGGAACAGCCCGCGGTCGGCGCAACGGTGCGGCAGGGTTCACTCGAAGGTTCCAATGTAAGCCCCATCGATGGCATGGTGCAGCTGATCAGCGCGCAGCGTGCGGCTGAATCCATGCGCCACGTGCTCACCATGATCGACACCGACATGAACAAGACCGCGGTAGAACTCGCACACGTCGGCTAAGCCACTTCCAAAGGACAGACCTATGATTCGAGCACTCTACACCGCTGCCAGCGGCATGAACGCGCAGCAACTGAATTTGGATAACATTGCGAACAATCTGGCAAACAGCAGCACCACAGGCTTTCAGCAGCGGCGCATGCAATTTACCGACTTGCTGTACCAGAATCAGGTAATGCCTGGCTCGGCGGCCTCGTCGTCTACGACGGTGTCGAGCGGCATGCAGATTGGTCTCGGCGTTCGCCCAGGATCCGCGGAGATCATTCAAACGCAGGGGGACCTGACCACCACCGGCAACCCGCTGGACATGGCGATCATGGGTGTCGGCTTCTTTCAGGTTCAGCTGCCCAGCGGCCAGACTGGCTACACCCGGGCAGGCTCGTTCCACCTGGATTCGCAGGGCAACATGGTGACGCCGGACGGCAACGCGCTACAGCCCACCATCAACATACCGCCCGATGCGACAGCTGTTTCCATTGGCGGCGACGGCACCGTAAGCGTCACGCTGCCCGGCCAGACGCAGGCCAGCAAAGTGGGCTCCATTCAGACGGCGACCTTTGCCAATCCGGGTGGCCTGAACAGCGTTGGCAACAACATCTACCTGCCCACGACAGGCTCCGGCGAGGCCATCGTGGGCGACCCTGGCGGCACAGAAGGCCTGGGGAAAATACAGCAGAACACGCTGGAACAGTCGAACGTCAGCGTCGTTGAGCAATTTGTCGAGATGATCGTGGCGCAACGCTCGTATGAATCGAATTCGCGCGTCGTGAAGGCTGCAGACGAAATGCTGCAGCAGCTAAACCAGCTTGCTTCGTAAATGAAAGATTGCTTTTGCAGTCGCTGCCGATACCGCTTAGAGGAGGGGGATGCCGCATGAAAATCAAGGCACGTTGCATCCTGTTCACTTTGCTTTCCGTTGGTACGGTGGCTGCGTGTGCGCAAGCTCTTCCGCCAGCCCGCTACCCGCTGAGCACTGAATCGATTGCCCGCGCGTTGCGTGCCGACGGGCTGGGAGTGCAGCCGGACGATATCCGAATACTCACACAGGCCAGCGCCGCAATTGACGATCCGGCGCTGCAAGTACTGGGTGCCGATCGCATGCCGGACGGCCATTTACGCATGCGGCTGCGCTGCCAAAAGGCGGGCGAGTGCCTTCCCTTCAGCGTTGCCATCGACGCCAGCAAGGTTCGGCCTGCAGTTGTTGCAAAAGGCCTTCCGGTGCAGCCCGTCGTGTCGTCCATTTTGGAAGCTCGACTCGCGTTGCCGCAGCCATCCCTGCCGCCTTCCACTCCCGTCGTCGCAATGGCTGCCATTCATGCAGGAACGAAATTGACGCTGCTGATGGATGACGGCCACATGCACATCCACCTGCCGGTCGTTGCGTTGGATAACTCAAACGCCGGCGGTCAACTGCGCGTTTGCACGCCCGACCACAAGCGCACTTTTCGCGCAACGGCCATAGACGTGAACACCGTTCGAGGGACTGCTGAATGAAACGCTGCTGCCTCATCCTGGCCCTGCTATTGCCCACCGCCTCGTTCGCTCTGCTGCCCCACCGGGCACCCAAGAAGACCTCCGAAGAATTGCGTGCAGACTACCTGGCCGGCGTGCAGCAGGCTATCGTAGGCACCCCTGGCCTGCGCACCACAGGCAGCCTTTGGCGGGCCGAGGGCGTGCTGACGGACCCGAACGCAGACTACAAGGCGCACACGTTGAACGATGTTGTAACCATCCTGGTCGCGGTACAAACAACCGCGGCACAGAGCGGCACGGTCGACAGCAGCAGAACATTTAACACCAACTCTGCGTTGACTGGTGTCGGCGGCATTACCGTGCCGCACACCAATCCGCTGCTCGCCGCAAACTCTGCCACCACGCTGAAGGGCGCGGGTACTACCGGCTCCAACACCACCTTTAGCACCAGCCTTACGGGCCAGGTCATTGCTGTGCTGCCCAACGGCAACCTGGTCGTTGAGGCACACCGCCAGATCGACATGAACCGCCAGCATGAAGAGGTCATCGTGCGCGGCATCGCACGTCCCGGCGACATTACCCCGTCCAACACTGTCGCTTCCAATCGCCTGAGCGCGCTTGAGATCGAGCTCAAGGGCAAAGGCATCATCTCGGATAGCGTGCGCTCACCCAATCCCGTTGTCCGCGCCATTCTGCGGCTCGTAGGTTTTTGATGATGTTAAGAAAGTTAACTCGCTTCAATCGGCTGGCGGTCAGCACGCCCGTTCTGCTGGCCATGCTGCTTTGTCTGTTTGCGCTTCCCCGTGCTTCTGCCAGCGTGCATGAGGTGAAAGTACGTGACATTACCGAGATCCAGGGTGTACGCGAAAATCAGCTGATCGGCTATGGCCTGGTCGTGGGGCTGCAGGGCACGGGCGACCGCCAGCAAACCTACTTCACGGTTCAGACACTCGCGAACATTCTGCAGAAGATGGGCGTGCAGATTCCCGCTGGTGCAGCCGTCGTAAAGAACGTCGCAGCGGTGATGATTACCGCGCAACTGCCCGCGTTTGCAGAGCCCGGCTTGAAGATGGACATCACCGTCTCGTCTGTCGGCGATGCGAAAAGCATCGAAGGCGGTGTGTTGTTGATGACCGCGTTGCGCGCCACGGACGGCCAGGTATACGCAGAGGCACAGGGCGCGCTGACCACGGGTGGCTACTCCGAAGGTGCTGCCGGAAATCTCCGTCGAGTGAATTACCTCACCGTCGGCAGGATCCCCAACGGCGCCACCATTGAACGGCAGGCCAGCGTGGACCTGCACGGCATGCAGACGGTTACGTTCCTGCTGCGCGATGCAGATTTCACCGCGGCGCGCGATATAGCCGACCTGATCGACAAAGATTTCAGAGCGCCGCTGGCAACCGCCGTAGACAGCCGCCACATTGAGGTGGATGCGCGCCTGGTCTCCGATTTATCCGTGCCGCGTTTAATCTCGCGCATTCAGAATCTTTCCCTGCGAGTCCATGCACCGGCGCGTGTGGTGGTGAATGAACGAACCGGCTCGATTGTGCTGGGTGGCGATGTATTGTTGCTGCCGGTTTCTGTCCTGCATGGCGGCCTGCAGATCCAGGTCGACACCATTGTGTCGGCGACGCCACCGGCCATCGGCTCGGATGCTGCGCCGGCCGTCATCGCGAACACGGTAGTGAATCTGCAGGACAAAGAGGCGCGGTCCATACGTATGGGCGATGGCGCAAATGTAGAAGAACTGGTCAAAGGCCTGCATGCCATCGGCGCTACCTCGCACGACATTATTTCCATCCTGCAGGCCATCAAGGCTGCGGGCGGCCTTGAGGCCGAGCTGGAGGTCATCTAAATGGATGCCATTACAACTACGCAGGCCGCAGGCAAGCAAATCGCAACCGCACCGGCAGCTTCACCCAAACTCGTAAGCGCGGCGAAGCAGTTTGAATCCGTTCTGCTGGGCCAATGGCTGCAGGAGGCCGAGTCGAGCTTTGCCTCGGTTCCTGGTGGCGACGAAGACACAGACTCCGGCGGTCAGCAGATGCAGGGCTTCGCCACGCAACAGCTTGCAACAGGCTTGACGGCCAGCGGCGGCATCGGCATCGCAAAGCTGGTGCAGGGTGCGCTGGCACGTGCAAGCGCCCGCGAAGAAGCACATGCTGGTGCCACCCCGGGCACCGCGCTCAAGAGCGACGTCGCTGCCGCCACACATGCAACCAACAGTGCCAGCGCCATGGCTGCTTATGCAGCGGAGACAAGACGATGATGCTCGAAACTTCAGTCGATGCCGTGTCAGTGGGCCAGCTGTGTCTGCAACAAATCGAAGCGCTGCGGGGTGAGCTGGAAGCTGCCACGGATGCGATTGCACGCAACTGCCTGGCGGACTTTGAGCGCAGCCTGTGGCAGCAGGAAATGCTGTCCACCAACCTGCGCCGCAACCTTGCGGTGCTGGACACATTTCGCATCGACGCTGCACTGCGGACCCGCGTGCAGACTGCAGGCTTTCACCTGCAGCAGGCAGGTCAAACCTATCAACGGCTCGTAGAGCAGTCCAGCCGATTTGCCACGGTGCTGCAAGACCTTGGCATGCTGTACCAGCACGGGCCGGGAACGGCCGTCTCTACCCATCCCCAACTTTCCTGCGAGGCCTGAACCCAATGATCGGACTAAATGGTGCACTCTCTATCGCGTCACAGGCCCTCTCCGCGCAGTACGCCGGCCTGTCGGTAGCCAACAACAACATTGCGAACGTGAACACGCCGGGTTATTCACGGCAGATCGTCACGCTAAGCGCCGCAGCACTGGCGCAGGACGGTGGCAGTGTCTCCGCCGGCGTAACGTACGGCGGCTATACCAGTGTGCGGAACAACATTCTGGACATGGCCATCAACGACAAGACATCAGACCAGGCCAGCCTGCAGGCTCAGAGCTCTGCACTAACGGGGGTCAACACCGATTTCTCGGACACCACAAGCGGCATCGGCGCCAGCATGTCGACCCTCTTCTCGAATCTTTCGGCGCTTTCTACCAACCCCACCAATGCTGCGTCACGGCAGACTGTTCTTAGTGCTACCAACGGCTTGGTAAATGCCTTTCACCAGGCCTCTGCATCGCTTACCGGAGCCGGTTCTGCGGCCAATCAACAGGTGGTTTCGACAGTTGCGCAGATCAACCAGCTCACCACGCAGATTGCATCCATCAACGGGCAGCTCTCCCACGTGGACAACGGAAGCGACGGCGGCGCACTACAGGACCAGCGCGATTCGTTAACGAACCAGCTGGCCGGGCTGACCGGCGTTGCCCAGATCACGACAGACACGACGCCTACCCTGACCACGACCGGCGGATCGCCACTGGTCATCGGCAGCACGGCCAGCAAGCTGCAGGTCATGACCGGCGCAGACGGTACTGCACACGTGCTCGACGCGTCTGGTGCTGACATTACAACATCACTCTCTGGTGGCACGCTGGGCGGCGTGCTCACGGTGCGCGATAAAACGCTGCCGACAATGATCGGCTACCTGAGTTCCCTTGCGACCCAGTTCGCCGGTGCGCTGAATGCTGCGCAGGCATCCGGCACCGACATGAACGGGAACCAGGGCGCTGCCCTGCTGAGCATTCCGGCGGGCAGCACAAACGCCGCCGCATCGTTGAAGGTCGCCATGACCGATCCGAACGGCATTGCGCTCAGCTCGAACGGGTCTACCGGCAGCAGCGGCAATCTTGCCAACCTGCTGGCCGTACAAACCAATGCCCTGCCCTCTGGTGCCACCCCATCAAGCGCGTATAGCAGCCTGGTGTACAGCGTGGGCGCGGCAGGTGCGCAGGCCAGCAATGACCTTACCGCTACCTCTGCCTCGCTGACGCAGTTGACCGCGCAGCGCAGCACCGAATCCGGCGTCTCCATCGACGAAGAAACTACCAACCTCATCCGCTTTCAACAGGGCTACCAGGCGGCGGCCCGGGTGATTTCTACGTTGAGTTCCTGCTACACCACCCTGATGAACATTGGGAGCAACTAAATGCGCGTCAATCCAAACACCTCGTCGCTGGTGAACGCCGGCATCAACAGTACCGGCCAGGCACTCAATACGTCGTTGCAGCAGCTCTCCTCTGGGCGCATGGTCGCTGCGCCGTCAGACAATCCCTACGCTGCGTCCGCTTACGCCGACAGCCTGGCGACGTCAGCCAACGTGGATCGCTTCACTAAAAACGGCGATGCTGTTTCGAATCGCGCACAGGCGGCCGACAGCGCACTGTCCAGCGTGGTCAACGAACTGACGCAGGCCATTTCCCTGGGCACGCAGGGGGCTGAAGGAGCCCTGACCCCGGCCAACCGCGCAGTCATCATCACCCAGCTGCAGAGCGTAACCCAGCAGGTAGTGTTCCAGGCAAATCAGAGCTACAACGGTAGCAGCCTGTTTGCTGGCACTTCGGGTGCTGCCACTGCGTTTGTTGCGGACCCCTCCACCACCAGCGGCTACCGCTACCAGGGCGACAGCGGTGTCAATCAGGCCACCATCGGCGAAGGCTTAACCGTTGGCACCAACATTCCCGGCGACCAGATTTTCAACAGCGCCAGCGGTGACGTGCTCGGTTCGCTGTCGCAGCTGATCACGGCCGTAAGCTCGGGTAATCAGAGCGACATTTCCAACGCCACGGCGGCAATCACCTCGTCCATCGCGCATGTCGGCCAGCAGCGCGCCGTCTTTGCCGGCACCGTCAATCAGATCACGTCGCAGGACACTTACCTGTCGCGTGAATCGCTGTCCCTCAGTTCCGAACAGACCTCCCTGGTGGGCATCGACCTTACCACCAGCATCCAGACCATGACGCAGGCGCAGACAGCGCACAGTGCCGTGCTGGCTGCGGCCGCGAAGATTTTGCCCATCTCGCTGCTCAACTACCTCAGCCCGCAGTAAGGCAATCACGAAGTGTTCGACTATGCAACAAAGTGCTTTTCTCTTCCCGCAAGTTGTCGATAAGTGAATTATTGGCGGGCGAGTTAGCGCTCAGCCTCACACCAATCAGGAGACGTCCCCGTGGCACTTACGATCTTGAATAACCTTGCGGCAATGAGCGCACAGAACTCTTTGTCTGGAACGCAGATGAATCTGCAGAAGACCCTGACCCAGCTGTCTACCGGTCTGCGTATCAACACCGGCGCGGATGACGCCGCAGGCCTTTCCATCGCGAACGGCATGCAGGCAAACATCGCTGCGCTGACCCAGTCCGCGCAGAACACGACCTACGGCGTAGGCATGTTGCAGACCGCGGACGGCGCCCTTTCGCAGGTGACGACACTGCTGAACCGCGCTGTCACACTTGCAACAGAATCCGCAAACGGCAACCTGACCACCGGCGCCGGCAGCCAGTCAGCCGCGCTGAACACGGAGTTCAGCTCCATCCTCGCCGAGATTAACCAGATCGGCCAGACCACCGACTTCAACGGCCAGAACGTATTCAGCTCCACCCAGCCGAACTCCTTCACATCAACCCAGGCGTCGCTTACCGCCAACACCGTGCTCACCACAGGGTCCAAGACCACCATTCAGGACTCCGCGACGGGCGGCACCTTTGTTTATACGGCAGCAGCCGGCGCGAAAGTCTCGGACCTTACTGCAGCAATCACCGCTGCTGTTTCTGCGGGCACACTGAGCGCCGGAACGACTGGCGACGTCAGCTCAGGCCAGCTCGTCATTTCGACCACCGCAGCGGGCGATTCGCTGGGTGTCTCCAGCAACGACGCTTCGCTGGGCGCGTTCGCCAACACCACGACCGGCAACAACAGCAGCAGCACCTTCATCAGCGACGGTAGCCAGGTCGGTGCCGCCAACACGACCATTTCCACGCTGATCAAAACGCTCAGCTCGACCACCCTGGGCCTGAGCACGTCGGACCTGAACAACTCCACCAATGCCACCGCGGCACTCACGGCGCTGAACACCGCGATTGGCAAAGTCGCCTCGCAGCGTGGCGACATCGGTGCTTCCATCAACCGGCTCACCGCTGCTTCCAACGTCATCACGGCGCAGGTTCAGAACCTGACCAGCGCCTCTGGCAGCATCATGAACGCCGACATCGGCAAGACGGTGTCGAACATGACGCAGTTCAACATCCTGCAGTCCACCGGTATGGCCGCACTCCAGCAGGCCAATCAGGCACAGCAGGCTGTACTGAAGCTGCTGCAGTAAACCACGGATGGCGGAACGGCCCACATGGCCGTTCCGCTTTTTCTCACTTCTTTATGGTCCGAGCAGATAAGCAGGAGAGTACCCCATGGGCTCGACTTCCGCACTCAATTCGCTACTTGGCAGTTCGTCTACAAGTTCATCGTCTTCGGTCAATCTCAGCACCTTGCTGCAGGCATCTACCGGTTCCAGCAGTTCGGGTATCGATGTCTCCGCGGCCGTTGCAGCAGCCGTGTATGCCGCGCAGGCTCCTGAACGTCAGTGGCAGGCACAGCAGGCGTCCGTCAAGTCGCAGATTACGGCGCTCACGACCATACAGACAACGCTTTCGCAGTTGAAGACCGACCTGAACGATCTGAACAACCTGCAAGGGTCGCTGTCTGCGCGCGCCGTAAGCTCCAGTTCCGCTTCGGTGACAGCCACGGCGACTTCTGCCGCTACTGTGGGGTCGCACTCCGTGGCCGTGCAGAACCTGGCCACCACGGCTTCCTGGTACTCGCGCGCGGTTGCCAGTTCGAACGCCGGTCTGGGCACGTCTACGCTTACCATCACTTCTGCCGGGGGAACCGCAACGACGTTTGCAACCGGGTCCGGCACAAATTCCATCACGTCGCTTGCTGCTGCCATTAACGCGTCTTCCGCGGGTGTCCAGGCCAACGTGGTCACCGACGCAACGGGTGCGCGTCTGTCCCTCGTCAGTTCCGCGACCGGCGCGGCAGCGGACTTCAGCGTCAGCTATGGCACCACGGGCGCAAGCGCATGGTCGTCGACAAGTGTTGCGAACGCATCCACTGCCCTGCCTGCCAGCACCTTCCAGGTGGGCGATGGCTCATCAACTGCAAACATTACCGTCAACGCAGGCGACACGCTCGCCACGGTTGCGAACAGTATCAATGCACAGGGTCTTGGCATCTCCGCCAGCGTGGTCTCCGACGCCTCAGGTGCGCACCTTGCCATCAGTCCCACTGGCGGTGGCTCGGTGTCCGTCAGTGCAGATCCGGCCTTTGGCCTTACGCGCGCTGCTTCGGCAGTCAACGCCAACCTGACCGTTGACGGCATCCCGCTCTCAAACGCAAGCAACACCGTCACCGGCGCTGTTGCGGGTCTTACGATCAACCTGCAGGGTACGACGGGTGGGGGCAGCCCCACATCGCTCGCGGTTCAGGCAGACACCAGCTCCATCAGCAATGCGCTTGCGAACTTTGTCACCGACTACAACACTGCTGTTTCGCAGGTGTCGAGCCAGTTCACCTACAGCTCTGCAAGCAGTTCCCAGGGCGCGCTGAGCGGCGACAGTACGACCCGCGCGCTGCAGAGCACCCTGCTCGGTATCGCGAGCTATACGGCCCCTGGTGGGGCTGCTGGAAGTGGCGCCATAACATCGCTGGCAGGCCTTGGCATCACCATGAACGACGACGGCTCGCTCAGCATGAATACCGCCACGCTGAACACCGCGCTGGCAAAGCCTGACGCCGTGCAGAACTTTTTTCAGGGTGCCAGTTTGAACGGTTTCGCGCAAAGCTTTTCCAATCAGATTGACAGCTACAACAGCGCGGCCACAGGCTCTGTCACGAACAAACTCAAGAATCTCAATCTGCAGTACACCAGCCTGCAAACCCAGGTGGACGACTACGAAACCGGCTACATTTCCAACCAGAAAACCGTGCTGACGGCCATGTACAGCAAGGCCGAAATCGCTCTGCAGAGCCTACCCGCACAGTTGAAACAGATTCAGGCAGAGCTTAACCCAAATTCAGGGAGCTAACGAAACGTGACCATGACCGCCCGCACCTACCGCTCCGCCGCTACCGAAGGTGCCTCTCACCTGGGCCTTCTGCTCGCCACCTATGACGTGCTTGCCGACGACATTCGCCTGGCAGGCGATGCAGCTTCGAAAGGCCACATCGAGGAGCGCTGCCGCCTTTCCGGCCACGCGACCCTGCTGCTGGGGCACTTGGAAAGCTGGGTTCCGCTACTGGAAGATCCCGTGCTGGAGACCAGCCTCATCCGCTTTTACGCATTTATGCGTGCCGAGCTGATGCGCCTGCAGAGCGAGACCGATGGCAACGCCTTCGCCGAACTGGCCCTGCAGGTTGGGGAAACACGCGCAGCCTGGCAACAAAAGGGTGACCTGCTTCAGTCCGCGCATGCAAAGAAGGCGCACGAGCCAGAAGTCCTTCGCCCTCAGGTGTTGCAGCCCAGCGCGGCAGCACGTCTCTCATGGTCTGCCTAATTGCTTCCCCGTGCGCGCCTGGCGCGTTCTTCCTGTACCAACGTAATGCGCATAGAAACGGGACGGGGCACCATGAAAACAGGCGGTCATAGCTGCTTCCACTACCGTCTGCCCCGTTTTCCGCGTCGGTTCGCATTGGAGCTGTTGCATCCAACCTCCTCCGTGCGTGGGCGCTGCCTGAACCTGAGTGAGACGGGACTATCCGCGCAGCTGGAATATCCGGTGGAGCCGGGCGGCCCCTGCACTGTTCGCCTGGTACTTCCCGCCTGGACAGTTGATCTGGAAGTGGAGCTGGCCTACACGGACGGTTGCCACTCCGGCTTCCGCTTTCTTTTTCAGTCGGAGCAGCAGCGGCAGTTTGTGCGTGCGATTGTGCAGTCTGCCGCTTAGCTGTGGTTCAAAGTAGAGTCACTGCAAGTACCTGCTTCGCAGCACGCAAGCCGCTGCGAAGAGCTCCATGTACCGTGCCCCAATGGCCCGTCGTATCCGTGTGTTCGCCTGCAAAGAACAGCGTGCTCTCCACGGGCTTACTCATCTTTGCGGATGCATCTACAGCACCCGCTGGAACCCACGAATACGCGCCCAGCGAGAGCGGATCGCACTGCCAGTCATAGCGATGGTGTGAGCGCAACTCATCCAGCACCGCCTCCTGCGTCATGCCGAAGATGCGCGCCAGGTCGCCGCACGCAGTGTGCGCGGCGGCATGGTCATCCAGCCCATCGAAGGGCTCAGAAGCTGGCCCGCCGCTCCATGCTGTGAGCACCGGATCCAGTGACGGAAATGCCGTCCAGAAAACTTTGAAATGCGCCCCACCACGGCGTTCTTCAGGCAGCAGAAAACCCATCGTTTGCAGGGCTTCCGATTGCGGATGGGGCAGGTCTGCCCACCACCGACGTTTGAAGACAAGGCTCATCCGGCAAACCTGCCCCATGCGCATGCGTGCCGCTTCATCCAGCACAGCGTCAGGCCTCGGCGTGAACTGTACCCTGTTGGCCTGCAGCACGCCCAGCGGCAGCGTAACCACAACCGCGTCGCCAGTGACTGTCTCGCCAGCGTCAAGTACGACGCGCACGCTTCCCTGCTGCCACGTAACGTCACTCACCAGGCTGTTGAAGCGCAGCGTTCCACCCGCGCTCCGCAAGCGCTGTGCCATTGCGTCGGGCAGCGCCTGGTAGCCCCCTTGCACGTGGAAGGATGTGTCTCCCTCGATGCTGTCCTCTGCCGCCTGCTGCACCGCCAGGGATCGCACAGAAATCTGACGGCTATCCGCCGCATTAAAGCCTTCTACATAAGCTGCAGCGCGCGCACCGCGTTCTTCCGAAATATTTTCCTGCGTAAGCCATGCTGCGAAGTTCATGTCCTGCTCAGGATGTGCATCACTCCATGTTTCCATCTGCTCCATCACGGCAAACGGGCCGTTGTCGTCCGCGTCCTCATCGCTCGCTGACTGCAGCGTGCCGTCGTGCGAGTGGACGATCATCGCCCCGCCAAGTTCATACTTCGCAAGCCCGAGTTTGTCGATGAGTGACAGCAGTTCCGGCGGCTTGCCATGCACGAACTCTGCGCCCAATTCGACAGGTATGCCCTCCGCAACCACGGTGCGGATGCGGCCACCCACACGGTCGCTGGCCTCGAGCAGGGTGACGTCGCAGCCTGCCTCTGCCAGCTTCGTCGATGCTGCAAGCCCGGCGATGCCAGCGCCAATTACGATGACCTTTTTCATAGCGCTGCGGCTCCCGCGTCTGCACTGCGACTTGCGTACTTCAGCAGTTCGCGCAGGAAGTTGATCGCCTCATCGCGCGTGTGAATGGTGCCTTCCAGTTGTGCATCTTCAATCTCCACCAGCAACTGCTTGAAGCGCGGACCGGGCTTCAAGCCGGCGTCGATTAGATCACGCCCGGTCAACAACAGCGCGGGTTTGTGCTCGTCTGCGGGTGCCGCTTCGTAGTGCTGCTTTGCGTAGTCGTACATGCCCAGCAGGTTGTGCGAAGCGGTCACGTCGAGGAAGTGCAGCGCCAGGTGTTCCGGGAAATCGTGCAGCCGAAAGAAGCGCTTTAGCGTGCTCGCCTTCATGTTCTTCACGTCACCAAAGCGCATGTGATTCGCGACCAGCGCGACGATCTGGTCCGTGTCGTCGTTCGAAAAGCGCAGGCGGTTCAGGATGTGCCGAGCCATGGTCGCACCCACTTCGGCATGGCCGTTGAAGCGGATGCGCGGCTTTGCATCTTTGGAGTCGGGCGCACGGTAGGTGGGCGGCTTGCCCACGTCGTGCAACAGCGCAGACCACGCCAGCGTGGATTTTGGGTGCGGCTCGAGCTTCTGCAGCAGCAGCAGAGTATGCAGCCACACATCGCCTTCGGGATGCCACTCCGGTGGCTGCTCCACGCCCTTCATGGCGGCAATTTCCGGCAGCACATGCGGCAGTAAACCGGACTCATCCAGCAGCTCAAAGGCACGGCGAGGCTGCCCTTCTGTAAGCATTTTCGTCAGTTCGTCGCGCACCCGTTCGTTGCTTACCTGGCCGATGGTCGCGGCCTGCTGCTGCATGGCATGCATCGTCTCCGGCGCAATGGCAAAGCCCAGCCGAGCAGCAAAACGCACCGCCCGCAGCATACGCAACTTGTCCTCGGCAAAGCGCCGCTGCGGGTCTCCGATAGCGCGCAACACCTTCGCGTTCAGGTCGGCCTGGCCGCCCACAAAGTCCAGCACGCGGCTGTGTAAGTTCTCGTCGGTAAGTCCTACCGGATCGAGCATCATGCCGTTCACGGTGAAATCGCGGCGCTGCACATCCTGTTCTGCCGTGTCGGCGTAACTGACTTCATCCGGCCTACGACCGTCCGTGTACTGACCATCCGCACGAAAGGTGGCGACCTCCGTCTGCCGATCCTGGTCGCGCTCCGGGCCGTCCGTGCAAACAATCACCACGCCGAAGTGCATGCCCACCGAGAAGGTGCGCGCAAACCCCATCAACACTTTTTCCGGCGTCGCGGAGGTGGCTACGTCATAGTCTTTCGGCACCGTGCCCAGCAGCAGGTCACGCACGCAGCTGCCCGCGAAATACGCCTGGAAACCTTTGGCGCGCAGCCGCTCCACAATGTGTAACGCAGCCTGAAACTCGGGCGTGCCGATGGCAATATTCAGTTCCTGTTTCATCGTGTCCTATCCTAGTCAGATGCAGTTACCTCCCTCTGGACGCGGTACGCCCGGGCGCGACGGCCTGATCCTCGGCATTGAAAGTTCCTGCGATGAAACCGCGGCTGCCGTGGTGCGCGGCGGCCGCGAAGTTCTGAGCAACGTGGTCGCCTCGCAGATGGAAATGCACGCCCTGTACGGTGGCGTCGTGCCGGAACTGGCCAGCCGCGAACACCTGCGCAATATCGTGCCCGTGGTTCGTGAGGCGCTACGCCTGGCAGGCGTGTCCAGGAACGAACTGGCCGCCATTGCCGTTACCGCCGGTCCCGGTCTAGCGGGTGCGCTGCTCGTGGGCATTTCCTTCGCCAAGGCGTATGCCTTCGGCCTCGAAAGGCCGCTCATCGCGATCAATCACCTTGAGGGGCACATTCACGCCGTGCTGATGGCTTCGCAGCAGCAGGAGACAGCGGATGCTCTGCTTGCGCTGGTGGTCAGCGGCGGCCACACCCACCTGTACCTGGCGAACCAGACCGACGGCACCTGGCGCTACCGCAACGTGGGTCGCACTGTGGACGACGCCGCAGGTGAGGCCTACGATAAAGTCGCCAAACTGCTGGGCCTGGGCTACCCGGGCGGGCCGTGGATCGACCGGCTCAGCGCATATGGTGACCCCAGGAAAGTTCCTTTCCGCTTCACGGAGATCAACCGCGGCACCGCCGAAGAACCTTCCTTCGACTTTTCGTTCAGCGGCATCAAGACCGCCGTTCTGCGTTACGTGGAAACCCACGGCATGAAGCCGGCCATCGAGCAGCGCCGATCCTCGCTGGCGAAGCTGGACAAACCCGGCGTCGACGATGTGGGTGCCCTGTGCGACGTGCAGACGCTGGACCTGATCGCGTCATTCCAGAACGCCGTGGTGGGCAACCTGCTGCGGCAGACGCTGGCAGCGGCAGCCCACCACGGGGCTCGCCGCGTCGTCGTCTCTGGTGGCGTCGCCGCCAACCGTGAGCTGCGCGTGCGCTTTGGCACGGAGGCACTTCGACTAGGACTCTCCGTGAACTTTCCAGCGACGGACCTCAGCACCGACAACGCCGCCATGATCGCCGCGGCAGCCTGGCCGAAGCTGCTTGCAGGTGACTTTGCGGACGCCGGCCTGAACGCCTCTCCGCAGCTGCGATTGGGCGTCGTACCGTCAACGGAAACCCTCGGCTAGAATCAGGCAGGGACTGCGGCGGCAGACTGCGCTCCATGCGCAACGCTCCGGGCGCGCGCGCAAGTCACCCTGAAGGAAATGACCAGCCCGGATGGCGATCGAACTCTTCAACACCCTGGGCAGCCGCGTTGAGCCGCTGACAGCCTCGCTGGACAACACCCTGCGCATGTACTGCTGCGGTCCCACCGTTTACGACTACGGCCACATTGGCAACTTCCGTACCTTTCTGCACATGGATGTGCTGCGCCGCGCCGCGCGTCTGAAGGGCTTTGCGCTGAAGCACGTCATGAACATTACGGACGTGGATGACAAGATCATCCGCAACGCCGCCGCGGCAGGCGTGCCCATCCACGAATACACCGCCAAGTTCGAACGTGCCTTTTTCGAAGACATGGAGGCGCTGCGGGTCGAGCGCCCCGAGATCATCGCGCGTGCCACGGAAAACATCAACGAGATGGTCACGCTGATCCAGCAACTGGCCGCGCAGGACATCGCCTACCAGACGGAAGATGGCTCCTGGTACTTCCGCATTGCGCGCTTTCCGGACTACGGCAAGCTCTCCGGCAAAGACCTCGAAGGCATTGAGGACGGTGCCCGCGTCGACGTGGATGAGTACGAAAAGGACACCGCCCGCGACTTCGCCTTATGGAAGGCCGTCAAACCTGGCGAAGCGTCGTGGGAGACACCCATCGGCACCGGCCGGCCGGGCTGGCACATCGAGTGCTCCGCCATGGCGATGAAGCATCTGGGTCCGGACTTTGACCTGCACGGCGGCGGCGAAGACCTGGCATTTCCCCACCACGAAAATGAGATTGCGCAAAGCGAATGTGCCAGCCACGAGACGTTCGCGCGGCACTGGTTCCACGTGCGATTCCTGCTGGTCGAAGGCAGGAAGATGTCGAAGTCCGAGGGCAACTTCTACACCCTGCGCGACCTGCTGCTGAAGGGCTATCGTGCGTCGGCCATCCGCTTCCTGCTGCTGAGTGTGCCCTATCGACACCAGATGAACTTCACCTTCGACGGCCTGACGGAAAGCGCCAGCGCGGTCGAACGGCTGCGCACCTTCGCACGGCGCGTCGAGACTGCGGGGCAAAATTCGGCACTTCCGGCCGAAGCAGATGCTGAACTGGAAGCGGTCGTCACGGCAAAGATCGCGGCCTATCATGCTGCCATTGAAAACGACCTGAACACGGCAGAAGCACGAGCAGCGGTCTTCGACACAGTCCGTGCCGCAAACATCGCGCTCGATCACGGCACGCTGGGACGGGGTAACCTCCCGCAGATTCAGCAGCTGTTGTCAGACTTTGACGCAGTATTCGACGTTCTGACTGACCGTGACGCCGCCATTTCGCGGGGGGCCATTGAATGGGCTGAAGCCGAAGGCCGTGGCGATGAAGCCGCGCCAGAGATGCTTGCTTCGCTCGCCATCAGTGACGAGCAGGTGGAAGCACTCATTAGCGAGCGCACCGACGCCCGCAAGCGCCGCAACTTCGCTCGGGGTGACGCTATCCGCAATGAGCTTGCAGAAAAAGGCGTGCTCATCGAAGACGGCAAAAGCGGCGTGACCTGGAAGCGCAAGTAAAGGATTTACCGTTTGGCGTGGTGCCGATGCAGGTGCTGCGCAATGTCAGGGGAGAACTCACGCAGAATGGTGAAGCCAGCCTGCCGCAGACAGGCATAGGTAAACTTGCTCGCCAGCACGCCAAAATCCTCTGACCCTGCGGGGTAGTACGTGGTTGAAACTGCCTGTGCGCCCACCTTGCCCGCCAGGCCGGCCACGTTGAAGACCGGCCTGCCCGAGTAGCTGTGCGCAATGACAACCGATTCGGCAGCGTGCAGCGTACGCTTTACCTTTGATCCGGTGCCCATAGCGTAATAGCGGGTGTCCTGATGCAGCAGTGCCGGGAACAGCAGCGTACCCAAGGCAGTCTGGTCCGTTCGGTCGAGCAAGCCGCGCCACATGTAGGCCCATACCGGGGCGTTGCCGCCGTTGACCGTATCCAGCGAGGGATGCGTGTCCTGACCGAAGGCGACGGCAGACGTCGAAAAGGTGTAGATCAGCCCGACATAATCCGTGCTCTGCTTCCAAGCCACTGCGGAATCGGTCTTCCAGCCGGCCGGTTTGGGTCGTGTGCCGCCGGAGACGGAGGTGTAGTTCGGCAGCACGCCAAACACCCGTTTCTGCTGCTGCAAAATCTGCGGTGGAGGCGGCACATCGCCATGCTTATCCTGCGGGAGTGCCTGGGCCTGTGAGGATGAAGCTTGCTCCCCCTGGAGCGACATGGGCTGCACCAGGCTGAACTGCACAGTATTGCCCTGTGTTGCAGACGGTGCATCCGGCAGCGTCGTCTGTGCGCTGACGGCAGCCACAACCAGAAGCGAAGAGGCGGTCACAGCGGCAAAGTGTGCCCTAAAACGTATGGATCTGCAATGCACAGGGTTACCTCAGAAGCACCAGTGTACGGTTGGCGGAGTGCACGACGCTGCCTGTGACGAGAATTGGCCTTCGTGGGTAATTCTGCATGCAACGAAAGGTATCCCAATCAGGTACCTCAATGCGAAATGCCATTGCTGATTCAACCTGCCGCCTTATACTCCGGCAGAAGGAGTATCAACCCCCATGGCAACGACCACTATCAGCGTCGACGAGTTCCAGGCACTTGAGCAGCGTGTCATGCGCACCGTGGAATTGATCCGCACCGAGCGCGAGGCACGGGCAAGCGCTGAGTCCGAAGTCGCCGCCATGAAGGAATTGCTGGACGTGGCGTCGTCCGAAAACTCGCAGCTTATGTCAGAAATCGCCGCCATGAAGCAGGAACGCCAGCAGGTCAAAGGCCGCGTCGATGCCATGCTGAAGCAGCTTGACGACCTGGTCTAACCAACACGCATCACGATGTCGGAGAGGGTACGCAAACAATGAGCAGCAAGGCAGCGGCCACTTCTGTCGCAGTTGAAATTTACGACGGAACCTACCGCTTGAGCGGTGTTGACCCACACCACATTACGGCCCTGGCCGCTTTGGTGGACGGCAAGATGCGCGCCGTCTCCGCACATGGTGCCACGGTCGACTCCCTGCGCGTTGCCGTGTTAGCCGCACTTAATATCGCGGATGAGCTGACGGAGTTGCGCGCACGCCACCACGAGCTATTACGTTCCCTCGACAATAGCGAGAACGCCGCACGTAGCCGCGCCAACTCTCTTTCCAGCATGCTCGACGAAGCGCTCAGCGAAGATTATCGGGACCGCATCGCCGTCTAGGCATGCTGTGAGAACAAGCGCTGACACGCTAACGCAAGTCATCTCATGGTCCGACTTCGCCCCTTCAACAAATTTCCCACTCTGGTTTCAGGGTTGCTGTCGCGTCGTGGCGCTTGAGTTGCCAAGTGCCCTAGCGAGAGTTAGCATTTGCAACAGATGACCGACCTGCAAAGCAGGTGAGGGAACAACGCCGGTTGAACCAATATCCATTGAACAGGGGTTTGGCTCGTATACATGGTTCGGTGTGCAATGTCCGCCAGTCCGGAATGCCTAAAGAACCACGGCTGAATCCCGCCGCTTAACGCGGGTTCACCGGCGCCTCCAGCACGGCCCAGCGGGTCGGTCTTCTCTCTTCCCCAGCGCTACTGCAAGGCGCGCTGTTTCAAACACACTACTGTTTGTGGCTACACATCACTCCCTGGTGGGTGATGTGTAGCGCTGTTCGCCTGCAGGAATGGCGATGGGCAGCCGGTTCTGAAGTGGAGGAATGGGACACGAAGTGTGTGTAGAAAAGGCACACCAAGGATTACGCGCCTGGTTGAAGTCGAGCAGCACGGTTCCCGGGTTGGACAGGCCGTTACTGGGCAGGGACGCATCCAGAAAGCGTCCCCCGCCGTAGGTCGTGCTGCGGCTGGTAGCGTCTCGAAAGACGAAGAACAACGGTTTGCCGCGCCCCTGCACAACGCTCGGTTCCAGTTGGAAGGTGCGGCCGCCCAGCGTAAACTCCGCAACGCCGTACGACTTCTCTTCATTCACCTGGCCCAGGACATTTGCCACACGCAGGATGCGCGGCTGCGGCCACGGCTTCCATCGGCCAAGGAGTCGATACTGCGCGTCCGGTGCGTACCAGCGCAGCCTGTGGAACGCCACAAAGCCCGGAGCCTGCAAGTCACGGCCTACCAGAAAGTAGCCAAACTTATGCCGCAGCACGAAGGAAACGCTGCCCATCTGGAAAGTGGGTGAGGTGCCGTCGGCATCGAATGTGATCGGCATAGCCACAGCTGGCTTGCCACCGATGGTGAAGCCCGGGGCGAACCCTGCAGCGGGCGGCAACACCTGTAGCTGATCGCCTGCAAGGCGTACCTGCACCAGTTGCTCGGGCAGATGATCGAAGTGACTGGTGCTGCCCGCCGCAGATCCGACCGTTGTGTCACCCGGCTGCAACTGCTGCAGCGCGACCATGTTGAGCGGGCTTTGCGGGCTGCGCATGCTGTCCGCCAGCGTTGCGCGGAACTGCTCAATCTCGGTGCGATCCGCGTCAGACAGTGACTGGGAATGCACGCATGCAGGGGCAGCCAGCAGCACCAGGCTGAGGCTGTAGAGACAACGCTTCATGAAGTAGTCCTTCCGGGTACCACCGGCTACGCGCCGTGTCGTCCCGCACAACAAATGTCCCACGTATTCTTACAGAGATGCACCCGCACTTGGCACGTATCGGACCGGTCACCCTCCCCACCTTCGGCGCGGTCGCGGCGGCAGGCCTTGTGCTGGCCATTCTGCTGGCTGCACGCGGTGCACGCATCGTGCGCATCAGCGAAGACGCGGTGTGGAACCTGTGCCTGTTTTCTGCGGCGGGTACGCTGCTGCTGTCGCGCCTGATCATCGTCGCGCAGGTGCCGAAGTCGTTCCTGCACTACCCCATGTACATCCTGACGCTGCCCACGGTCACGCGCTACGGTCTGCTGGCCGCGGTGGTCAGCGGAGTGGCCTACGCGCTGTTTAAGCAGTTGCCGCTGTTGCGCACGGCAGACGCGCTGGCGCCAGCGATCCTTCTGCTGCAGGCCGCGCTGCACCTGGGCAGCCTGTTCGCGGGGGACGATCTCGGTGCGCCAACCGCGTCGCGCATGGGGCAGTGGATCCCCGGCGACCATGGCTACCACCCCGTAGCGCTGTATGCGGCGGTGTTGTCGCTGGCGGCAGCAGGCATCACCTATCTTTTTCTGCGGGAGGAACGCCAACATGGCGAGACCTTGGGCCTGGGCCTTACGCTGGCCGCGCTGATCCGCTTCTTTGTCGACGAATTTCGACCGGACTATGTCCTTCCCGATGTAACCATCGGACACTTCCTGCGCGTGGACCAGCTGCTGCTCATCGCCCTGGCCGCTGCAGGCATCTGTTTTTTCTTTCAACGAGGACGTTTCCATGCCCAGTAAAAACATGATCCGCAAGGGCAAACGCCGCCAGTCGGTCAAGGCCGATTATCGCGTGGCACGCGACGCGGTCAACGACGCCCAAACCAAGGACCTCGCCGTCGCCGAGGCCACCATCTACGGCGAATTTGACGAGGCCGCCGCCATCATCGCCAAGCCCGCCGTCCCAAACACCGCTGTGCCCGACCGCCCCAAGCGTGGCTACCAGAAGAGCGGTCGACGTCAGCAGCGCCCGCTGACCCAACCCGAAACCACTCCCGTGTCTGAGATGGACGAGGATGACGAACTGCTGGTCCCCGCGCCGGCTCAGATGCCCCTGGGCGCACGCAAGACCTGGATTGCCGACGCGGACGCACGCGGCCAACGGCTCGACCTACATCTGGCCAAGATGCTGCCCGACATCTCCCGCGCACGCGCCCAGCTGCTGATTGACCACGGCCAGGTGCAGGTAAACGGCGTCGTCGGCAAGTCAAAGGGCAAGCTGCAGGGCGGCGAAACTATCCTGGTGGAAGGTGATCCACAGCCCACGCCGCTGCGCGCCCATGCCGAAGACATTCCGCTCAGCGTGGTGTACGAAGACAAGCACATGGCCGTCATCGACAAGCCAGCCGGCATGATGGTGCACGCGGGCAGCGGCCTTACGGACGATTCCCGCTCCAGCGGCACCCTGGTCAACGCCCTGCTGCACTACTTCAAGGACGATCTCAGCGAAGTAGGCGGACCACTGCGCCCCGGCATCGTGCATCGTCTGGACAAGCAGACCAGCGGCCTGATCATGGTGGCAAAGAACGATCAGGCACACCGCGCTCTGGCCGAAATGTTCTCGGAACGCACGCTGGAGAAGCGCTACATCGCGCTGGTCCACCGCGCCGTGAAGAGCGAACGGGGCCTGATCGACCTGCCCATTGCCCGCGACCGCGTGCGCCGCACCCGCATGACCACGCGCACGGCCAACCAGTACATGACGACCGCCAGCCACGGTTCGCCCAGCCTGCGCCACCCGGACGAGCCCGACCCCACTACGCGCAGACGGCCCAACGATCCCCGCCCCGCACGCACGCTCTACACCGTGTTGGAGCGCCTGCACACCTCCGCGGGCGACTTCACCCTGCTGGACGTCAAGATCGAGACGGGCCGCACCCACCAGATTCGCGTCCACATGCAGTCGCTGGGGCACCCCGTGGTCGGCGACACGCTGTACGGAGCACCGTCACGCATTGCCGGACTGCTGTCTGAAAACAAGGATCAGCAGGCCCTGCCGCGTAACTTCCTGCACGCGGCGCACCTGCGGCTGGACCATCCCATCACCAAAAAGCCGCTGGATCTGGAGGCGCCGCTGCCGCCGGAACTCCTGTCCCTGCTGGATCAATTGCGGCAATTGGAGTTGCCAGCCTGACATCGGCGGGGCGGATGAGCGCGGTGTGCGCAAGGGTTGGTAGACTACGCCAGACATGGTCGTATTCCGCACACTGCTTGCCCGCTCCGCCGCCGCCGTTCTGTTGTCCGCTTCGCTCGGCCTGGCCGCGGCTCAAAGCACACCCGCTGCACCGGCGCTGCCACCCGCATCGACCGACGTGCTGCCGCAGGGCGAACCGGCAATGCCCGCTCCGACTAGCGCACCGTCCAGCGCCACCGCAGGTGCACCGCAGGCGTCCGCCGCAAGCGAAACAGCAGCCCCGACCATTCGCACCTTTGTGCCGGAAGTGCCTCTGGTTTTTACCGTCACCGACGGCAAGGGTCGCTTTGTCACCGGGTTGAAGCAGGAGAACTTCGGCCTGCTGGACGATCGAAAAAAGCCCGAACGCATCATTTCGTTCACGCAGCAGGCGAACCTGCCACTGCGCATCGGCATCCTGCTGGACACGTCCAACTCCATTCGTTCACGATTTCAGTTTGAGCAGCAGGCAGCCACCGAGTTTCTGCTGCAGGTGCTGCGGCCAAAGCAGGACGCGGCCTTCGTGCTCGGCTTCGACGTCCGCCAGGATCTGGCGCAGGACTACACCAACAGCATCGACAAGCTGAGCACGGCCATCGGCAAGCTGCGCCCCGGCGGCGGAACCGCCTTCTTTGACGCCATCTACCAGACCTGCCGCGACCAGATGCTGACCGTGCACTCGAACGAGACCATCCGCAAGGCGATCATCGTCGTGTCTGACGGCGAGGACAACTACTCGCACGCCTTTGAGCAGGACGCCATCAAAGAGTGCCAGCGCGCCGAGACCATCGTCTACACCATCTCGACGAACGTCTCACCCTCAAAGGACAAGGGCGACGAGGTGCTGACGCGCCTGAGCGAAGCCACCGGCGGCCGCGCCTTCTTCCCCGTCAAGATTGAAGACGTCGCACAGGGTTTCCGCTCGATTGAAGAAGAACTGCGATCGCAGTATTCCCTGCGTTACCGGCCAGCAGACCTGAAGCAGGATGGTGCGTTCCGCTCCATCTACCTGGTTGCGCTGGACCAGCGTTACCACGTACGTGCACGTAAGGGCTACTTCGCACCAAGGCCGCCGCAGTAGAAAGACCTGATGACTCAGAGCGTGCCTAAGAGGACCGTCATCCTGAGCGTAGCGAAGGATCCAAAAGGATTCAATAACCTAAGCAGCGAGAGGCCCTCCGATGGAAGGCCTCTCTCTTGTTGCGGGAACAGAATTGCAGGCTGCGCTGAACCTTTGATCGGTTCAGGGGCACACCGGATGAAGGCCGCTACTTCTTGGCAACAGCCTTGCCACTCGGCAACTGCTTTGCATCTGTAAAGCGTCGCGTACCCAAAGCGCATAACAACTCGACACCAAGGGTTAGTCCGCGACGACCTTCTTTTGAACTGGCTTTTTTGAACAGCCCCCACATAGAAAGCGGCTCATCCACGGTCTGCTTTGTGGCCGTGCTCATGGCTGAGACGATGCTGCTCATCGCCTCCGGCTCAATGGCTCCTAACAGCTTGGCTCCACTGGCCAGGTTGCGCAGCGCGTCAACACTTTCCTGCACGCTTGCGGCTTCGGCGATGTGCCCAAAGATTTCGTTCTTGGCATGTACCATGCCGTGCAACAGATCAAGAATGCCCTCGTCATGCGCGGTTTGCAGCAGGTCATAGGCGACTAAAAGCGCTTCTGCATGAGCGGCCGGAGCCGCGTCCAGCCTGCGCATCAAGCCCTGCTTCGCGTCGTAAGGGGCTGGCTCGAATTTGATGGGATTTGCCATAAAGCCTCGGAGTTTCTGATCGGTGGTTCTCGTCTCGGGACCGCTGTCTCTAGTTACTGGTTTCTAGTTGCTCTTGATCAGCACCGAACCGGCTGCTGATCGAGAGAAATCAGAAACTTAGAAAACTGCTGCAAGCTACGTCGTGGTTGAGTTGATCTGGACCAGCTTGTCTGCCGGACGCGTGCCGGGCACGGCATAGTCATTCCGAGCCCACTTGCGTTCCACCTCGACACCCTGCTGCGGCGTGCGTTTGCCGTTGCGGAAATTTTCCGCGCGTAGGGGCGAACGACCCTTGGGTTCCAGCACGCGGAAGCGCACGGCAGTTTCCTTGTAGGCAGGCGTGTGCGTAGCACGATCCACGTGCGCCCCGGTCAGGCGATTGACAGGCTCGTCCACGGAGTTCATGGGCATATAGAGCTGTTTTCCCTGCACACGATCCGTGACCAGGACCTTTGCACGGATGACGCCCCACCGGCTTTCCACCTCGACCTTGGTGCCGCTTTCCAGGCCACGCTCTTCCGCCAGTTCCGGCGAAACTTCCACCCAGTTCAGCGGGCTTATACGTTCGATTCCGGGCACCTTATAGGTCATGGCACCCTGCTCGAAGTGCTCTAGCACGCGACCATTGTTCAGGTGCAGATCGTACTCTTCACCAACTTCTTCGCTGGGCGCAATCCATTCCAGCGGGTGGAACATGGCCTTGCCATCGGGGAAGGGGAACTTGTCCAGAAACAGTACAGGCGTGTCTGTGCCGTCCTTTGCCACTGGCCACTGCAGACTCTTGAAACCTTCCAGCCGCTCGTAATTCACGCCAGCAAAGATTGGGGTGAGTGCCGCAATTTCGTCCATGATTTCGCTAGGGTGCGTGTATTTCCAAGTTGCCCCCATGCGGTTGGCGATCAGTTGCAGAATCTCCCAGTCCGGCTTCGAGTCGCCGAGAGGATCCAATGCCTTGTACAGGCGCTGGATGCGACGCTCGGTGCTGGTGAAGGTGCCATCCTTTTCCAGCGCAGGCGATGCCGGGAGGACTACGTTCGCGAACTTTGCCGTCTCTGAAAAGAAGATGTCCTGAACTACAAGGAACGGGATCTCGCTCAGCGCCCGGCCCACGTCGTTGGCATTGCCATCGCTGGTGATCGTGTCCTCGCCCTTGATGTACAGCGAGTGCAACTTGCCCTTGTGAATGGCCTCCATCATCTCGTGATTATCGAGGCCCTTCGTCACCGGCATCGTGACCTGCCAGGCAGCCTCAAACTTGGCGCGTGCGGCCTCGTCGTTGACCTTCTGATAGCCGGGCAGCAGGTTCGGCATCGACCCGAAGTCGCTCGCACCCTGCACGTTGTTATGGCCCCGTAGCGGGTACGCGCCCGCACCGGGACGACCGTAGTTCCCGGTCGCAAGCAGCAGGTTTGAAAGCGCCGTCGACGTATCGGAACCGCCGCAATGCTGCGTTACACCCATGGCCCACAGGATGCAGACGCCGTCCGCATCCACAATCTCTTTCGCCACCTGCTTCAGCACGTCGACGGAGATGCCGCTGATCTGCTCGGCATACTCCAGCGTGAACAGGGCGAGACTTTCCTTGTACTCGTCGAGCTTGTTCACGCGCTCCGCGATGAATTGCTTGGCTTCCCAGCCCTGGTCGAAAATATACTTCGTGATGGCTGAAGCCCAAACCATGTCTGAACCTGGGTTGGGGCGGAAGAAGATGTCGGCACGCTCCGCCATCTCATGCTTGCGTATGTCGGCGACAATCAGTCGCTGTCCACGATACTTGTGCGAACGCTTGACGCGTGTGGCCAGTACAGGATGGCTTTCCGCCGTGTTGGTTCCCACGGCGAGGATCAGTCCTGCCTTCTCGATGTCGGCAATCGATCCAGAGTCTCCGCCAGTGGAGACAGTACGCTGCAGGCCCATGGTCGCAGGCGTCTGACAGTAACGGCTGCAGTTGTCGATGTTATTTGTCCCGACCACTGCCCGCGCCAGCTTCTGCATCAGGTAGCTTTCTTCATTCGTGCATTTCGAGCTTGCAATGAAGGCCAGCGCGTCGGGGCCGTGCGCCTGCTTGATCTCGGTGAACTTGCTCGCGATGAGCGTCAGGGCTTCATCCCATGAGGCTTCACGATAGGTGCTGTGTTCGCCGTTGTCCACACGGATCAGCGGAGTATGCAGCCTCTGGAGCGAGTTGGTGTAGTCATAGCCGAACTTGCCCTTGACACAGGTGGAAATGCCGTTCGCCGGACCTTCGGTCGGCTCAATTTTCAGGATGTGCCGGTCGCGCGTCCACACCTCAAACGAGCAGCCAACACCGCAGAAGGTACACACGGTCTTGGTGCGCTTCACGCGGGCTTCGCGCATCTTGCTCTCAATGTCAGATAGCGCGAGAATGGGCGGGTACCCGGTTTCCGGCTCAACGCCCTTTACCACCTCAATCAGGTCATCCAGCACCGGGGCGGGCAGGTTCGTCAGGTAACCGGCGTGGCTCAACATGCCTTTTTCCATCAGCGCATTGCAGGGGCAAACCGTAACGCAGTGCCCGCAACTGACGCAGCTGGAACCGGCGATCTGTTCCCCGCCATCCCACAGCACGCGTGGGTGCCGGTCTTCCCAGTTGATGGTCAGCGTCTCATTCACCTGCACGTCCTGGCAGGCTTCTACGCAGCGGCCACACAGGATGCACTGATCCGGATCGTAGCGGTAGAAAGGATTGGAATGGTCCTGCTCATACGGCTTCTGCAGGTACGGGCGCACCTGGTGGATGACATGCATCTCACCCACGGCATTATGAATCGTGCAGTTGCCGTTGTTGTTGTCACAGACCGTGCAGTACAGGTCGTGGTTTTGTAGAACCCGGTCCATTGCCTCGCGCTGGGCAATGTCGGCCTTCGCACTGACAGAGGAGACTTTCATGCCTGCATACACCTGGGTTGAGCAGGCGCGTACCAGTTTCCCGTCGACTTCAACCATGCAGGTGTCGCAGGTTTGTACCGGCCCCATCTGCTTCATGTAACAAAGCTGCGGCACGGAGCGGAAGACACCCTCATGATGATCGCGTGAAGACATTGGCGATGTACCCGGGTACTTCTCCGGAGAGGACGAGTGGACGTCACCCAGGCGCGGATCTTCCTGCAGTGCGCGGCGTTCCCCTGCACTCAACACCCTGTCTTCGGCGTGGGAGCCGGCATCGGCTATGGACAGATTTGCCAGCGCAGCCGCGCGATTCAGGACCTCAACCAGCAGTTCGCCCTCACCGATAGGCACGGTCCGTCCGTCAACAGTAATCTCAGCCGTGTGTGGCACATCCAGCGGGGTATTCAGCAAACGCTTCTGCAACATACTTATAGGATGCACTCTGAAGCGACACGCTGAAAATGCCGCTCCGCGCCAATCAACAAATTTGTGGCAGGCGTGTCACTAAGGTGCGCGATGCCGCCCGCGTGCCGCATTCAGGGCCGCGATGGCCCGGTCTTGCCAGGCAGCTAACTCCTCGTCCCGCAGGGTGCGCTCAGTCGATTGGAAGACCATGCGCAGCAACAGGGAGTACTCGCCCTTCGCTACCGACTTGCCCTTGGCGTCGCGAAAGATTTCCACCGGCGCAACCGAAAGCATCTCCGGGATGTTCAGGCCGTGCAGCGCAGCCTGCACATCGCTCCACTGCACGGCGTCGGGGAACAGGTACGACAGGTCGCGCTCGACTGATTGGAAGCGCGACGGCTCCTTTGCAGTCGGCTGCCGCAATGCATGGGCAAAGAGCTTCGGCAAGGACAGTTCACCGACCACGACGTTCTCTTTTAACTTGCGTCGATCCCGCTCGTCTGCCGACAGCTCGCCGAACCAGCCCGCGGTCTCACCCGCCAGCGTCAGGCGCGCTCCCCTGCCTGGCTGAATCCATGCAGGCAGGTTGTCAGGCGCGAAGGCCACCGACTCGATTGCAAAGCGTGCCAGCAGTGCCTCGACCATGCCCTTTGCTTCAAAGAACAGGGCATCTGCCGAAGACAAAACCTTTGTAGCGGCCGCGTCACCGTACGCTCCCCAGACAAGCGACGGGTACTCAAGCACCTGTGCCGTCGTCCCGCTGAAGACCGTGCCGTACTCAAACAGCCGCACTGCCGGCACATCGCGCGTGCTATTACTCTGCAACATACCCACCATGCCGGGAAGCAGCGATGGCCGCAGCATCCCCGCTTCTGCATTCAAGGGATTGCCCATGGCAACGCCCGCGCCTGCAAACAGCTGTGAGTCCGCCTCGCCGCAGAACGTGCTGCTGATGGCCTCCGTCCAGCCCAGCGCCAGCAGCACTTCGCGCACCTTTGCTTCCTGTGCGGCATGAGGCAGCTCGACTACGCCGCCGGAAAAGCTGGGCAGCGTATCCGCGAAACGGTTGTAACCGTAGACTCGAGCAACCTCTTCAATCAGGTCGATTTCGCGTTCCAGATCAAGCCGCCAGCTGGGTAGGGTCACACTGTAGCTGCCAGGCTCGTCCGCCGGGCGCAGGTGGCAGCCCAGCGCCTGCAGGTACTGCTCGATGGACTCTGGCGGCACCAGGTAGCCGGACGTACCCTGCTCCAGCGTGGTACCCAGTAGACGCTGCACCTCGTCCACGGAGAGTGTTACGTGCGGCCTCTGCGTGGTGCGTGCTTCCTGCGCGGGGATGCTGACGTCGGTCATGGAACCGACCGTTTCGCCACCGCAGGCTGCGATCACGCCGCGCGTGACCAGCCGGTTCGCCAGTGCGCACGCCCCTAAATCTGCGCCACGTTCGTAGCGGTGCGATGCGTCCGTGTGCAGGCCGTGCCGACGCGAACTGGCCCGTATGGTCGCCGGATCGAACCAGGCGGCCTCGACCAGGATGTTCGTTGTCGCCTCGGTCACACGAGAGTCCCAGCCGCCCATCACGCCTGCCAGTCCAAGCGCTTTCTGCTCATCGGCAATGACAAGGTCGTCGGCAGTCAACACTTTTTCGCTACCGTCCAGCAGCTTGATGCGTTCGCCCGCACGCGCCCGCCGCACCACGATGCCGCCTTCCAGCGCGTCCAGATCGAAGACGTGCGTGGGATGGCCCATGGTCAGCCACGTGTGGTTCGTCACATCTACCGCATTCGAGATGGGCTTCTGACCAAGCTGCACAAACCGCTCGGCAACGACGCCGGCACTCTGCGAGACAGCCACACCGCGGATGACCTGCGCCGTAAAGCGACCGCACAGCTCTCCCGCTTCAATACGCACGGGAAAGCCATCAGCATGCAGGGCTTCGTCGTCATTCATCAGGCCGGTCAAGTCCACCGGCATGCGGACATCTACCGCACCCGCTCCGCCACCCAGTGAATCCACCGCTGGAAGCACATCCACTGCGGCGAAATCCACGTCCGCACGGATCACGCGGCGATCCTCAAGCGTCAGGAGCGGCACACCGTAAATGGCGGCAGCCTCGCGTGCAATGCCGTAGTGGTTCATCGCATCGACGCGGTTGGTGGTGATGTCCATCTCAAACAGGTGGCCACCTCCCTCGAGCGCATGCACGCCTTCCACGGCAATGCCGCGCAGCGTCAGGTCTTCGGCTAACTGCCTGTCATCTACTTCCAGCGCGGGCAGGTACTCGCGCAGCCAGCTACTCAATATATTCATGAACGATCCTCAGCGCCGGGCGCTATGCAAACTGCGACAGAAACCGCAGATCGCCGGAATAAAACTGGCCGATGTCGCCGACGCCGTACTTCATCATGGCGATGCGTTCCACGCCCATGCCAAAGGCAAAACCGCTGATCTTCTTCGTGTCGTAGGCGGGTTCTAAACCATTTTCGATGCGTCGTGCGTCCACCGCCGCGAACACCGCAGGGTCGACCATGCCACAGCCCAGCAACTCAATCCAGCCAGAATGTTTGCACTTCCGGCAGCCCTTGCCGCCGCAGAAGGGGCATGAAATCTGCACATCCGCACTTGGCTCAGTGAACGGAAAATACGACGGGAAGAACCGCGTCTTGACCGCCGATCCAAAGAAGGCCTTCATGGCATGGTCGAGCGTGCCCTTCAGGTCGCTGAAGGTAATGTCTGTGTCGACGCACAGCCCCTCCACCTGGTGAAAGATAGGCGAGTGGGTCGCATCGCTTTCGTCATTGCGATGGACCTTGCCCGGGATGACGATGCGCAGCGGCGGGGGGTTCGCGACCATGCTGCGGATCTGCACGGGCGAGGTATGCGTGCGCATCAGCAGGCGCTCACGCAGCGGCTTCCGTTCCTGCCCGGCGACCACCAGCGTATCCTGCGTGTCGCGCGCGGGGTGGTTAGGTGGAAAGTTCAGCGCCTCGAAGTTGTAAAAGTCCGTCTCGACCTCAGGACCGACGCCGACGGAGTAACCCAGCGCTGCGAATACCGCCGTCATCTCGCGCATGGTGCGCGTCAGCGGATGCTCCACGCCAATACTGCGGCAGGTGCCTGGAAGCGACAAGTCAAGGCCCTGAATGGCCGTCGCGATCCCCTTGGACGGGTCCGCACTCAGGGCTGTTTCGATCTCAGCCTTTAGCGTATTGAAACGCATGCCCAAGGCCTTCTTCGCTTCAGGCGGGGCAGACTTCAACCACGTCTCGCTCAGCAACTTCAGGCGACCTTGCTTACGGCCAAGCCAGTCCAGGCGAAAACCTTCCTGCGCTTCGGGCGTTGCGAGTTGCCTGGCAGCGTAGCGAACTTCATTGGTCAGTGCCTGAAACGCTCCGTCCAGGGATGTGTCGTCATAGGCGCTTAAAGGTGTGATTGCTTCCATCATTTGCGTCCGTTCAGAATAGCTGAACGTGCGTTACAGCGCCGACCACACAATGACCGCGCAGATGGCACCCAGAAGCCAGCTTCGCCGATCGGTGATGGCGTACACCACGGGATCTTCATGCAGATGGCCGCGGCTGGCCAGCAGCCATACCCGGCTGATCCACAGGATCAGCACCGGGATCAGCAGCCATAGGCGGGGCGTATGCCGGTACAGGTGCGCCGCGTCCAGGTTGGAGACGTACATGGTCAGCACGACTACGCTGGCAAAGGCGCTGGCCGTGCCGAACGACCGCAGCTGCTCCATGTCGCCGATGCGGTAGCCGCGCCCGCTTGCGTCCGTCCGCCCCTTCGACAGCAGCAGGTTGAGCTCCGAAAAGCGCTTGACATAGGCCAGCGAGAGGAAGAAAAAGACCGAAAACGCGCCCAGCCACGCCGATACTTCGACGCCCGTGGCGGCTGACCCTGCCAGGATGCGCACCGTGTACAGGCCGCTGAGAACCACCACATCCACCAGCGCAATCCGCTTCAGATGGAACGAGTACGCCAGCGTCGTCACGGTGTAGAGGCCCAGCCACATCAGGAACTCATACCGGTCGTGCAGCTGCCCATACGCACCATGCGGTCCGCGCAGTGCCGCGAAGACGTGCGGCAGCAACAGTGCCAACAGCAGCGACACCAGGAAGAAGCCAAGCACGACCAACACGCCGGAGAGGGGCGATAGATCGCCCGCTGCAAAGGGCCGGTTGCGCTTGCGCGGATGGTGCCGGTCCGCCTCAATATCCAGCAAATCGTTGATGATGTACGTTGCGCTGGCACAGAACGAGATCGAAAAGAAGGCCAGCAGCGAGATAAGAAGGCTGCGCGGCGAAAGGTCATGCGCCAGCACTGCGGGCAGAAACACCAGAACATTCTTCGCCCACTGGTGCAGGCGAATGGCTTTCAGCAGCACCTTCCCAATGGGTTTCCGATCGTTAAACACGCGGTGCGGTACTGTGCCGTCACTCTGCAGAGCCCTTCGAAGGCTGCGATGCGGGTTGGCCACCATGGGCGCCACGCTGGCCTGTAACAGCTTGCGATCAGGCATGGCATTGCCAATGTAGGTGAAGCCCCCCGGGAAGCGCTGCTGAAAGGCACGCAGTTTGTTGTCACCAGCCAGATTATGGCTGCCATCAGACGCCATTACGCCTTCAAACAGACCGACATGCGCTGCGACCTTTTCCGCAAAGTCCTGATCGGCCGCGGTCGCCAGAAACATGCGCCGACCCCGCGCATGCTCTTCTTTCAGGTAAGTCAGCAGCGGCTGGTTAAAGGGCAGATGTTCGATGTCGACCACAGCGCGGTCGGTAATCTCGCGCTTAAACCCTGCCTTGCCCTTTTTGAGCCAGGTCGGCCATTGCAGCGGCGAAGCAGGCTGCTGGCGTACCAGCAACAACACTGCGTCAAGCAGGGTGTCGCTTTTGACGAGGGTACCGTCCAGGTCGACGCAAAGCGGCACGTCTTCTGCTGCAGACGACTGGCTCTTGGTTTGAGCAGGGTCCAGTGCCATTTCCATCTGTCTCGTACCTCTTCGCACCGGCCCTTGCACCTGCCTGTATGCGCAACTCACTAATTATAGGGAGAGGCCATGAAAATCCGCCTCAGGTAGCGCAACAGAGCCCTGCCATCTCGATCCTGAGTCGAACCTCTACAAACAGGCGGAGGTTTGCACGGGCCGAAATAGCGCGAAACCTGATCCGTGGGCTGTACGTCATTCCCTGTAAGGTAGTGAGTGCGCACTGGCCACTCTGCCAGCTGTTGCTCTAAATCTTCTTTCAGACAAGACTCAGGACGGTCCGCCGCAGACATGTTGTCACTTTCCAGCGAGCACGCTGCTACCTCTTCGCATGAAGCGCCGGCCCTGCCGGAGCACGCCTCGCCATCGTCCACTGGTTTGCCCAACGACGGTTCGCAGCACCCGGGTGAAGCCCCGAAGAAATCGTCCTGGCTGCGGATCCTGATCCTGGTTCTGGTCATTGGCGGCGCGATCGGATTCGTGGTCTATCGCATTCGGACGAATCACTCGCAGGCGGCAGGTGCCGGAGCGCCCGGTGGTACCGGTGGTCGGCGCGGCGGCGGCGCAAATGCCATTACGCCCGTCTCTTTTGATCTGGTGACGAAGCGCACCATACCCATTTCGTTGACAGCGTTGGGCACCGTGACGGCGTACAACACTGTGACCCTGAAGAGCCGCGTCGACGGCCAGATCATCCGGGTCAACTTTCAGGAGGGCCAGCGCGTTCGCCAGGGCCAGTCGCTCATTGAGATCGATCCTCAGCCCTATCTCGCGACGCTGTCCGTGGCCAAGGGCAACCTGACTCGCGATCAGGCTAATGCCGCCCTGGCTCAGGTGCAGTCACAGCGCTACAACCAGCTGTACGCGGCAGGTGTTGTCTCAAAGGAGTCAACGCAGACGCAGGAAGCCACTGCGGGCCAGTCCGTGGGTACGCTGGCAGCTGACCGCGCCGCCATTCAGCAGGCGCAGGTCAACGTGAACTACACCCACATCACCTCGCCCATCTCCGGCATCGTCGGCCTGCGGCAGGTGGACGTGGGTAACATCGTCAGCGCATCCGGCACCACCGGGCTGGTTGTCATCACCCAGGTACAGCCGATTTCGGTCATCTTTACGCTGCCGGAAGATCAGTTGCCAGCCGTGTTCAGCCACATGCGTAGTGGCCGCAAGCTGATCGCAGAGGCCTGGGACCGGGCAAATACGGTGAAGCTCGCAACCGGGAGCCTGCTCACCGTAGATAACCAGATCGACACCACGACCGGTACGGCCAAGCTGAAGGCGGTTTTTGTCAATACAGACAACGCCCTCTACCCCAATCAGTTCGTGAATATTCACCTGATTCTTGAGAACCGCGCCGACTCACTTGTGATTCCTGCAGCGGCGATTCAGACGGGCAATAACGGCTCGTTTGTCTATGTTATCGATCGCACGCAAGGGCAGGCAGTACCCAGCGCTGGCGCGGGGCGTCCCGGCGGCGCGAGCAGCAATCCCACTGCCGACACAGGCGCTCCTCGCAGTCGGGATGCTGGCACCGTCGCAGAAGGTGGCGGGCCGGTCGGCGACGCGCCCAACGGTGCACATCAGTCGGCAGGCGGACAGCGTGCCGGTGGTGCTGGCGGCCAGCAGATGAGCTATCCGGTCAAGGTCGTCACCGTCGTCATCGACAGCACACAGGGAACCGACGTAATCCTGAAAAGCGGCCTGCAAGCCGGTCAACAGGTTGTCACGGATGGCCAGGAGAAGCTGCAGAACAACAGCCGCGTCATCGCACGACCGTCCAGCGATATGGTGGCAGCACGTCAGGCCCGTGCAAATGGCGGTGCGGCAGTGAAGGACAACCCTAATCCCGGAGCGGGTGACTTCAGCAATGGACGTGGCTCAGACCGTGATGCCGGCCCGGCCGCTCCCGGAAGTGCGGGACCTCAGGGCGGCCGTCGCCGCCCGCAAGGCTCCGGCCAGTAAAGTATGTGGGAGCCCGCGTACGATGGGTTCCCCTGTTGTTCCAGCGCACGCGGGGCTGATGGTCATCGCAGAGCATGATCGATGCGAGCCTGACCACCAGCAGCCGTCGTCCGATGGCAGAGATCAGCAGGCAGCCGGTCAACGGGTCAGGGTTCCGCAGACTCTTTCCATGACGTTGAGCGGCGGTCCGCAAACCGTTTTTGGGAGTCGCCCTGCATGAGTCCGTCCCGGCCCTTTATTCTCCGTCCCGTCGCCACGGCTCTGCTGATGATCGCGATGCTGCTGGCCGGTGCTGTCGGCTACACCCAGTTGCCGGTGTCCGCTCTGCCGCAGGTCGACTACCCAACCATCCAGGTACAAACCTACTACCCGGGTGCCTCGCCTGCCGTCATGACGTCGGCGGTTACCGGCTCACTGGAACGCCAATTCGGGCAGATCCCGGGCCTGACACAAATGACTTCGGTCTCGTCCGGTGGCGGATCGATCATCACGCTCCAATTCAACCTGAACGAGTCCATCGATGTCGCCCAGCAGGACGTGCAGGCCGCCATCAACGCAGCCCAGGCGCTGCTGCCGAAAGACCTGCCGAACCCGCCGATCTATAACAAGGTCAACCCGGCGGATGCACCCATCCTGACGCTGGCGCTCACCTCCAGCACCTTGCCGCTGACCAAGGTGGAAGACCTCGCCGACACGGTCCTGGCGAACAAAATCTCACAGCTTTCCGGCGTAGGGCTGGTTTCCATCGCGGGCGGCCAGAAGCCGGGCGTTCGCATTCAGGCCAACCCCACGGCGCTGGCCGGGTACGGTCTGTCACTTGAAGATCTGCGCACCTCCCTCGCTTCGGCTAACGTCGACCAGGCCAAAGGCAATTTGAACGGCGTCCACCAGAGCTACACCATCGGTGCGAACGACCAGTTGCTCTCTGCCGCCGACTACATGAACGTGATCGTCGCGTACCGCAGCGGGTCGCCGGTGCGCATGTCGGACGTTGCGGTGGCTACGGACGCTGCAGAAAACAGCTTTCAGGCTGCATGGATGGGGCGTCGTGCCGAGGGCGATGAGCCCGCGTATACCAAGCCCGCCGTCATCATTAATATCCAGCGGCAGCCTGGTGCCAACATCATCGGCGTCGTGGACCGCATCGAGGCGCTGCTCCCCAAGTTGCAGGCCACCCTGCCCTCCTCCGTCAAGCTGGAGACGCTGACCGACCGGACCGGCACCATCCGTGCCAGCGTCAAGGACGTGCAGTTTGAGCTGCTGCTAACCATCGGCCTGGTGGTCGTGGTCATCTTCCTGTTCCTGCGTTCGTGGCGCGCTACCGTCATTCCGTCGATTGCCGTGCCGCTCTCCATCGTGGGAACCTTTGGCGTCATGTACATGTTGGGCTACTCGCTCAACAACCTGTCGCTCATGGCACTGACCATCTCCACCGGTTTTGTGGTCGATGACGCCATCGTGATGGTCGAGAACATCGACCGGTACCTAGAGATGGGCGACTCGCCGCTTGACGCGGCACTGAAGGGGTCTGAGCAGATCGGCTTCACGATCCTTTCGCTCACCATCTCACTCATCGCCGTACTGATCCCGCTGCTGTTCATGGGCGACATCGTGGGACGGCTCTTCCGCGAGTTTGCCGTTACCCTTTCCGTCACTATCCTCGTGTCTGCCGTCGTCTCCCTGACGCTAACGCCCATGATGGCCGCCAAGCTGCTGCGGCATACCCCGGAAGACCAGAAAGGCCATTTCTACAAGGTTTCTGAGGACTTCTTCAATTGGGTCATCGACCGCTACGCCGTGGGCGTGCGCTGGGTGCTGCGTCACCAGACATTTACGCTACTGGTCACGCTGGGCACTTTTGTGCTGACCTTCGTGCTGTACTCCATCGTGCCAAAGGGCTTTTTCCCGGTGCAGGACACGGGCGTAATTCTGGCCATTACCGACGGTCCGCAGGACATCAGCTTTCCCGCCATGAGCCAGCGCCAGCAGGCATTGGCCACGGCGATCCTTACCGACCCGGATGTCGACTCGCTGTCGTCCTTCATTGGCATTGACGCGACCAACAACACGCTGAACTCCGGCCGCATACAGATCAACCTGCGCGACCGTGAAGAGCGCACCACCAGCGCCGAGCAGATCATCCGCCGTCTGCAGCCAAAGCTGGCACAGGTCGAGGGGATCCAGGCCTACATGCAGCCGCTCCAAGACCTGACCGTCGAAAATAAGACCGCCCGTACGCAATACCAGTACGCCGTCGAAGACGCCAGCAGTACCGAGCTTGTCGAATGGTCCGACCGCATCCTGAAGAAGTTCCGCACCCTGCCACAGTTGACAGACGTCGCGACCGACCAGACGACAGAGGGTCTGGAAGCCGCTCTGATCATCGACCGCGACACCGCGTCGCGCCTCGGCATCACCCCGCAGAACATCGACGACACGCTGGATGACGCCTTCGCCCAGCGCCAGGTGTCGACCATGTTCACCCAGCAGAACCAGTACCACGTCATCCTCGAGGTTGCGCCCAAATACCAGAAAGACCCCTCGCAACTGAACAACATCTACGTGAAAAGCATGAACGGCACACAGGTCCCCCTCTCGACCTTTACGCACTTTGAGCAGCGGCCGGCGACGCTGGCGATCTCGCATGAGGGCCAGTTCCCCTCCGTGAATCTGTCGTTCAACCTGGCACCGGGCTACTCCATCGGCGACGCCGTTTCGGCCGTGCGCAAAGCCGAAAAAGAGCTGAAGATACCGCTCTCCGTCAACGCGGATTTCCAGGGCACCGCCGCATCCTTTGAGGCATCACTCTCCAACGAGCCGCTGCTGATCCTGGCCGCGCTGGTCACCGTGTACATCGTTCTGGGCGTGCTGTATGAGAGCTATATTCACCCCATCACCATCCTGTCAACGCTGCCCTCCGCCGGCGTGGGTGCCATCCTGGCGCTGTTCATTACCGGCACCAATCTGTCGGTCATCGCGCTGATCGGCATCATCCTGCTGATCGGTATTGTGAAAAAGAATGCCATCATGATGATCGACTTCGCCCTGGAAGCCGAACGGGAACACGGTAAAACGCCGGAGGAAGCCATCTACCAGGCTTGCCTGCTACGATTCCGCCCCATCATGATGACGACGATGGCCGCGCTGCTGGGTGGCGTCCCGCTTGCTTTAGGCTCTGGCACTGGATCAGAGCTGCGCCGACCGCTCGGCATCACCATCATCGGCGGCCTGATTGTTTCGCAGGTGCTCACGCTGTACACCACGCCAGTCGTCTACCTGTTCTTCGATCGCATCGGCCGCAAATACCTTGGAACGGAGAAGTCCGACAAGGAATACGAAGCGCACCTGCACGAGAAGGAACCACACTACGCGGCGGGAGACTAGCCACACCGGCACCAGTTGACCTTTCCAACAAAGAGCGGATGCTGTATTGGGCGTCACGTTCGGCGGAAGAGCGATTTGCGACCGGATGGGTGACGACCATAGTGCACTACAAGGCCCTGGGACATCACGTAGAGGGTCTCAAACAGTAGGAATCAGAGTAGGTCGGAGAGAAGTATGAATACGGCACCCGAACCCGGCGACAAGACTCCGCGCGACCACCAGCGCCCCGGCGACGCAGACCGCCTGCACGGGACGGAACTGCAAGGTGGCGATCGCGCACCGGACGACCACGCGTCCCCGCACGACGAGTACCGGAACGCGGAACCGGCTGAGGACGAAAGTTCCCCTCTCGGCTCCATCGGCGGCATTCACTTCTCTGCGCCGTTCATCCAGCGCCCCATCGCGACCTTCCTGCTCTCATTTGCCATCCTGCTGGCAGGCGCGGTCGCCTACAAAATGTTGCCGGTTGCCTCCCTGCCCAATGTGGAGTTTCCCGTCATTTCTGTAAGTGCATCGCTGCCCGGTGGCGATCCGGAAACCATGGCCTCGTCCGTAGCGACGCCTCTGGAACGGCAGTTCTCGCGCATCGCCGGCATCAACCAGATGACGTCGAGTTCGTCGCAGGGTTCGGCGAACATCACCATGCAATTCGACCTGAACCGCGACATCAACGGCGCGGCACGTGACGTGCAGGCGGCCATTAGCGCGGCGCGGGCACAATTGCCGGCAAACATGCCGATGAATCCGACCTACCGCAAGATCAACCCGTCGGAAGCCCCCATCCTTATCCTGGCCATGACCAGCGATACGCTGACCGTGCCCCAACTGTACGACGCGGCCGACTCCATCCTGGCGCAGAAGCTCGCCGCGGTGCAGGGTGTTGGTCAGACCTTTGTCGGCGGCTCGTCAAAGCCTGCGGTTCGGCTTGAAGTCAATCCTAACCAGCTCACCGCCTACAACCTGTCGTTGACGCAGCTTGCCGCCGCGGTGCAGACCATCAACGTCAACCAGCCCAAAGGCTTCCTGAACGGCGACGGCCAGCGGTGGGCCATCAGCACGACGGATCAGCTCTTCGGCGCAGACGCTTACCGTCCACTGGTCATCGCGACCAGCCGCGGATCCATCACCAATGCGCAGGCGGCCAACGGCCTGCCCAGCAGCGTAGCCAGCGCGGTGACTGACGCCGCCACAACCGCAGTCACCGCGCAGGGTGCCAACATCGACAGTGGCGCTGGCTACGCCTCAGCCCAGGTCAGCACGCCTTCGTCAAACGTGGCAACCACAAGCACCAACGCCGCAGGCATTGTGCGCCTGGGTGACGTGGCAGAGGTGCTGGACGCCAGCGAGAACAGCCTGAACTATGGCACCACCAACGGCAAGCCGTCCATCCTTGTCATCGTCTTCAAGTCACCCGGTGCAAACGTCATTGAGACGGTCGATAACGTACTGAAGCAGCTGCCGGTGCTGCAGGCCTCTCTTCCCTCCGCCATCAAGCTGCAGGTCGCACTGGACCGCACGCAGACGGTGCGTGCCTCCGTCGCCGACATCACGCGCACCATGGTCATCACCATCGTCCTGGTCATCCTGGTGGTGTTCTTCTTCCTGCGCGAGGTGCGCTCGACCCTGATCCCGTCCGTTTCCGTGCCGCTGTCGATCATGGGTACCTTCGGCATCATGTACCTGCTGGGCTACACGCTGGATAACCTGTCGCTAATGGCCCTCACCATCTGCACCGGATTCGTGGTGGATGACGCCATCGTAGTCATCGAGAACATCTCGCGGCACCTGGAAGACGGCATGACGCCGTACGACGCTGCCATGGTCGGCTCCAAAGAGATCGGCTTCACCGTCGTCTCCATGTCGATATCGCTCATTGCAGTCTTCATTCCTATCCTTCTCATGGGCGGTATCGTCGGTCGGCTCTTTCGCGAATTTGCGGTCACACTTTCCATTTCCATCTGCGTATCCCTCGTTGTCTCGTTGACAACGACGCCCATGCTGTCCGCGAAGTTCCTGCAGCCACACTCCGCCAACAAACACGGCCGCATTTACATGCTGGGGGAGCGCTTCTTCGACTGGATGCACTCGGAGTACGAACTTGGCCTACGCTGGGTGCTGCGGCACCAAGTGCCCGTGCTGATCATTTGGGTGCTTACCTTCGCCCTGAATATCTACCTCTTCATCCTGGTGCCAAAGGGCTTCTTCCCGCAGCAGGACACCGGACGCATTGGCGGTCAGATTCAGGGCCAGCAGGACGTCTCGTTCCTGCAAATGAAGGACAAAACAATTGCCGCAGCAGCTATTGTGAAGAAGGATCCGGATATTGAAAATGTCATGGCGTCGGTCGGTGGCGGCTTTGGCGGCGGCGCATCCAACCGCGGTCAGATGTTTGTCTCACTTAAGCCGCTAAACGAGCGCACCGACCACGCGACGGCGGAGGGCATCATCAATCGGCTCCGGCCACAGCTTTCCCGCACGCCGGGCGTGCAGACCTTCCTGCAATCGCAGCAGGAGTTGCAGATCGGCGGCCGTCAGACTGCGACGCAATACCAGTACACCCTGACCAGCGACTCTGTCAGCGACCTGAACCACTGGTCGCCGCTGATGATGGCGGCCATGCAGAAGACGTCAGACCTGCGCGACGTGGCGACTGACCAGCAGGATCATGGACTCGAAACCAAGCTCGTCGTCGACCGCGACACTGCCTCACGCCTCGGCGTGACTTCGCTTGCGATCGATCAAACGCTGTCGTCTGCGTTCGGTCAGCGGCAGGTGTCCACCACCTACAAAACCCTGAACCAGTACCACGTTGTCATGGAAGTGGCACCGCAATTCCAAAGCTCGCCAGAGGCGCTGCGCGACATCTACGTGAAGGCAGCGAACGGCGCACAGGTGCCGCTCTCTGCCATTACCCACTTCGCCATGGAGCGCATTCCCTTGCAGGTGAACCATCAGGGCCTGTCGCCGGCAGCCACGCTTTCATTCAATCTGGCTCCGGGCGTATCGCTGTCGCAGGCAACGGAATTGATCAGCAACGTCCGCAACTCCATTGGCATGCCGGCCAGCATCACCGGCGGCTTCCAGGGATCTGCCGCGGCCTTCCAGGACTCCCTCTCGTCCGAGCCCATCCTCATTCTGCTGGCGCTTACCGCCGTTTACATCGTGCTGGGCGTGCTGTACGAGAGCTTTATCCACCCCATCACTATTCTTTCCACGCTGCCATCAGCCGGTGTAGGTGCCATCCTCGCCCTGCTCATCACGCAGATGGACCTCTCCGTCATCGCCATGATCGGCATCGTCCTGCTGATTGGCATTGTGAAGAAGAACGCCATCATGATGGTCGACTTCGCCATTGTGGCCGAGCGCCAGGGCAAGACAGCAGAAGAGGCTATCTACGAGGCATGCCTGCTACGCTTCCGCCCCATCATGATGACGACCATGGCCGCCATGCTGGGTGGCTTCCCACTCGCCTTTGGCAACGGCGTCGGGTCAGAACTGCGCAAGCCGCTCGGCATCACCATCGTCGGCGGCCTCATCGTGTCGCAGTGCCTTACGCTGTTCACCACGCCGGTCATCTACCTTGTCTTTGATCGGGTGCGCGGATGGGTCGGGCGTACCATTCGGCGCCTCTCGCGCAAAGACAAAGCCGTGCATCACCCCGGGCTGCAGCCTGCTGCGGGTGACTGAAACCATACTGAAGCACCTGCCGAAAAGCGGAGCCGCAAGGGCTCCGCTTTTGTCTGCAACGCAACAAGCTTACTGTTGGGCCTGCTGCATCTGCTGCATGTGCTTGATGTGGTCGGCCACGGGCGAAGGCTGCGGCGGGATCTGCTGCGCCTTTTCTACCAGCATCGACCAGTCTTCCGGCACCACCAGTTCCTGATCCGGCAGTGGCGTTCCCTCGCTGGGTGAAACTCGCACCGCGACCGTCAAGTCCGTGTTTGCCGATCCGCGAAAGATGCCATGCGTCGGCGGTACATCACTGTAATCGCGGCCAAGTGCCGTACGGATGTGGCGATCCCCCGCTACCAGCCAGTTCGTCGGATCAAAGCCGACCCATCCAAGCTGCGGCAGGTAAGCCTCAATCCAAGCATGGGTGGCGGAATTCACACTACGGTCCTTATACTTGTCGCCGTGGTAGAGGTAGCCGCTGACATACCGGCACGGAATGTTCAAACGCGAACGAACCAGCGAGATCATCACGTGCGCAAAGTCCTGGCAAACACCAGTTTTCTGCGTCAACGCGACATCGATCGGCGAGTCGGCCTCGGTCGATCTGGGCACGTAGTCGAAGTAGTGGTACAGCTTTTCGTTTAGGTCATGCAACACCATCAGTGGGTCGTCGCGGCGGCGCACCTCCAGCGTGTCTCCAAGCGCCTGCAGCAGCGGCGTCGGTTCGGTGAATTCGCTGGGAAACAGGAACTCCCAGAAGTCACCAGCCTGCACATCCGCGTCCAGCTCGGCCCATGCATCGGGCGCCAGGAATGCTGGTACAGGAAAGCATTCCTCCATCTCGACCAGGCTCTCCGCCACGATGACCAACTGCTCATGCGCGCCGGGAATGTCGAAATGGTGCACGTGGTTCGACAGGTGGTCGCGATAGCTGAAGACACGGCAGCGCGGCGATACGGAAAGCTGAAAATTCAGGCAGCGCTGCATCGCGTCAGACCGCGGATGCATGCGCGTCTCCATGATGCTTTCACTAACGGCGTTGCTATAAACGAACTTTGTAAGATGGCGAACGGTGTAATACATAGCTTTCCTGACTAACCGGCCAACGCCGCCTGGATGGAGTAATCGACATAGAGTTCGTAGATCGCAATGTGAATCTCGCGGCACTGCACCTGGATGTCGTGCAGGTACGTCACCACGTTGCGGTTCATAATTTCTTCCACGCTGCTGTAGCTCAGCGTCGCGCGTAGGCGGCCGGCAATGCGGCTGAGTTTGTCCGACCGGGTACCCCCGCTGACGTCCTGCACTGCCTCCAGCGCGTGCTGCATGGCATCAATGGAGAAGCGCAGCGAGTGGGGGAAATCCTGATCTAAAAGCAGGAATTCTAAAATCCAATCTGGCGCAAGATCAGCCGTGTACACCTTGCAGTAGGCCTCGAACGCAGTGGCGGAACGCAGCAGACCCATCCACTCCAGATACTCGTTGCTGTCCGGCATCGCATCCTGCGGCGTCCACAATTCGGGCTGGTACGCCTCCAGCAGGGTTGCCGTGGCCGAGGCTCGTTCCATGTAGCGGCCCACCTGGATAAACTGCCAAGCCTCGCCATGACTCATGGTGGAATCGGTCACACCCTGAAACTGGTGCACGGCTTCCATCAC
Organism: Janthinobacterium lividum; assembly: GCA_050954745.1. Lineage (GTDB taxonomy): Bacteria > Acidobacteriota > Terriglobia > Terriglobales > Acidobacteriaceae > Terriglobus. The sequence goes on from JBPBQP010000074.1 coordinate 58,954, forward strand.
CTGTCCCAGGAACTCTGTCGGCGCTTCGTTTTGCTGCGACGATCTGGAACCGCTGCCAGCCTGCAGGTCAAGCCGGGTCACCTGCAGGTACAGGCTGTTCAGTCGCTGCCACATCTCCGTAGAGATCTGCTCGCGCACGTGTCGCGCATTCTCACGGGCCGAAACAATGCAGGCCAGCACACTGGAACGAGTGTTCGCGTCAAAGGTCAGGCAGTGGGCCAACGCCATGGCATCGCCTTTCCACTCAACACCCTTAGGCGACCCCAGCGCCTGCAGCACGCGCTGCCAGCGTCGGTCGGCGCTGGTGGAGGGTTCATCCAGCATCAGGTTCAGATTTACGTCCAGCAGACGCGTGTTGTGCTCGGCACGCTCAAGGTAGCGGCTCATCCAGTACAGGCTGTCTGCAACTCGGGAAAGCATGGGTTCTTATCTGCCTGTCTACTGAAGATTGTCCGGTCGGTACAGTGTAGTGCAGACGGCGGCTGACCGCGCAAAGCTGCGCCGGTTAGAAATCGATATGGCCACGCAGGGACGGCACCCACACGGGTCCGCGGTCGCGGTTGTAACCGGGATTGTCGACGTGCGAAAGCCCCGGCGAAAAGTACAACCCACGCCAGGCATGCGCGTTGTAGTACGCCTCGACCGTGTTTTCGCGACCGTAGCGCAGGTGTCCGTCGCCAAGAATGAACCCGAGCCCGCCGTACGCCAGGTATTGTTGATGGTCGCGCTTGATGGCGTTTGAGGTAAACGCAACACCAGCCTTGTCAAAGGGCCTATGCCAGCCCGCACCGTTATAGCTGGCACCCAGCAGCACCGCCTGCTCAATCTCTGTGTACGCGTATGACTCTGTTTTGCCGTCGTTCCAGCCGAGACGCGCCGCAACCGTCAGGTTCTGCGTCACACCCTGCTCCATGTTGTAGCCGAAGCCATACTTGCGGGCGCTGGTGTGCTCATGCTTTGTAATGTCTGGGGTACTGTCCGTTCCATCCAGAAACGCGTTCACCGCCTCACGGTAGGTGCCCATGTGCGCGGTGTTGACAAAGGCCAGCACGCGCTGGGTGCCGGGCCGGTGTGGCAGCAAGCCGTGACGCCACTCCGCCTCCATATTCTGGCCGCGCGCGCGCTTTACAGACCAGTCCACGTCAATGCCATTGGCCACAGTCGGCATCAGCAACAGGCCGTAGCGCAGCGCCCAGCTCCTGTCCTGGTACTCCAGCACGGCACCGTAGGTGTACCCGCGGGTGTCAGCCGCGTAATCCCACGCGCCGTTGTTGTCGACACTCCAGTTGGTGAACTGCAGGTGGCTGTCGCTAAGCACGGTATTCAGGTCGAAGATGTCAGGAGCGGACAGCTTGCCGACGCGAAACTCAAGCCGACGCACGGGAACTTTCGTCGCCTGCGCCAGCGGACCACGGGTGTTTGACGTCATCTCGTCCGTTAAACCGATCGTCTGGTGGACCATCACCCGCGCAATATACGGCTTTGAGCCGAGCGAGGGATTGCGCACAACATCCAAGTTCGTAAAGCCTGCCAGCCCCAAAGCCTGGCTCAGGCCGCGTCCACCGGCTGACTCCAGGTGCAGGATCAGGTCGGTGTTGTAGCGAAGCGAACGTTCGCCTTGGCCGTGGGACAGAAGTTGCCAGGGCTGCAGCCCCAGGAACAGTGTCCCCACCAGCGATACCTTGTACTCGCCGCGTGCCCGCAGGCTGTTCACGCCCTCGTAGGGGGAATGGAACGCAGGGTGCGCCTGCAGAATGCTGTTCGCCTGCCCCGCCACGTACCAGGGCGTCGCGTCAGAGTGCGGCAGCAGGGTCGGCGACTCAGGCGCAGCCTTCTCCAGGGGAGTATCCGCTGGTGGTCCGCTGGGCTGGGTACGCTGCGCAAGGGCTAACCCCATCCCGTACAACAGCATAGAAGCGAACGCGCAAGTGCAAATCTTGCCACTGCGGCGACCCATTATTGACTAAGCACCCAGGTATCCTTGCTGCCGCCGCCCTGTGAACTGTTCACCACCAGCGAACCCTTCTTCAACGCGACGCGCGTTAGCCCACCGGGCACGATGCTGACCTTGTCGCCGTACAGCACGTACGGCCGCAGGTCCACGTGGCGCGGTTCAAAGCCGTTGCCGAACAGGCAAGGCGCGCGCGAAAACTGGATGGTCGGCTGCGCAATGTAATTGCGCGGGTCGGCCTCGATCTTCTGCCGGAATTCCTCGCGTTGGGCCGCCGTCGACTGCGGACCAATCAGCATGCCGTAGCCGCCGCTCTCACCCACCGCCTTGACCACCATCTTGTCCAGGTTCGCCAGCACATGCGACCGCTCGGAAGCACGCGCGCACAGGTAGGTCTCCACGTTCTTCAGGATGGGTTCTTCAGTCAGGTAGTAGCGGATGATGTCCGGCACATACGCATACAGTGCCTTGTCATCCGCAACGCCTGTGCCAAAGGCATTTGCCAGTGTGACGTTACCGGCACGGTACGCATTGAACAGGCCCGCCACGCCCAGCATGCTGTCGGCGCGGAAGCTCATGGGGTCGATGAAATCGTCGTCCACGCGGCGATAGATCACGTCGACACGGCGCAGACCGCTGGTGGTGCGCATGTAGACAATGTTGTCGTGCGTCACCAGATCGCGGCCTTCGACCAGCTCGATGCCCATCTGGCGCGCAAGGTACGCATGCTCGTAGTACGCGGAGTTGAACACGCCCGGCGACAGCAGCACGATGTTCGGCTCTGGCCGGCCCTCTGGCGCAAGCGACCGCAGCGTGCCCAGCAGCAGTTGCGTGTACTGCTCGATGGGCCGCACGTTGTACTTGCGGAACATCTGCGGGAAAATCCGCTTCATGACGCGGCGATTCGTCAGCATGTAGCTGACGCCGCTAGGCACGCGCAGGTTATCTTCCAGTACGACAAACTCGCCGTTCTCCAGCCGAATCAGGTCGGTGCCGGTGACCGCAATGTACACATTGCGCGGCACCTGCAGGCCGATCATGTGGCGGCGAAACTGTTTGCAGCTGTACACCAGTTCGCGCGGCACCACGCCTTCGGCCAGGATGCGACCTTCGGTGTAGATGTCCTTCAGGAACAGGTTGAGTGCGGTAATCCGCTGGGTGAGTCCCTTCTCGACGACCGCCCACTCCGCGCTGGTAATCATGCGTGGCAGCAGGTCGTACGGGAAGATTTTCTCTGTCCCCTCGTCCCGGCCGTACACCGTAAAGGTGATGCCCTGGTTCAAAAAGGAGAGATCTGCGGCCTGTTTTCGCCGCTCAACTTCTGCACCGGGCAGGGCGGAAAACTGGTCCATCAAGACCTGGTAGTGGCCGCGCAGCTGATTGGGCGCGGCGAACATTTCGTCGTACGCACCATCCAGCAGATAGTCGTCCAGGTTGGGCTGAAGCGGCTCTAAATTGTCCATCTGTCGCCTCAGTATAGTGGCGACGGGCACCCAAACCCCAGGGCGTCGCTTAGCGGAGCCACAGTACAGAGAGCCAGCTGCGTTCGGCCGGTACCGGGGGTGGTTCTAATTGGCTCTTGTGCTTTCCATCCGGCACCATGGTCAGCGCCTGTTCCTGCCGGTCGCGTACCACCACCAGGCTTACCGGGTGGCCCTTGCTGTCACGCAGCGCGCGAGTCCAGTCTGCCTTGGTGGCTACGTGGCCGCCGTTGATACGTGTCACCACGTCACCGGCATGCAGCCCCGCCACGGCGGCCGGACTGTTCTCCTCCACGGCATGCACCAGGATGCCTTTGCCGTCTTTGACACCGAAGAAATCTGCCAGTTGCGCGCCCAGCGCATCCACCGTCGCGCCCGTGTATACGGGTGTCAACGGCAGAAGGTGACCCGACATAAAGCCATGGCCAAAGCCCTGCTTGGCAGCCGGGCCAACTTCACCGTCCGGTTGCGGAACGGTCCAGTGCTGCTCCCAGGCCTGCCGAGCCAATTCCGCGCGATTGGCCATAACCGCGCTTACTGCCTGCTCCGTACCGCTGCGGCACACCACCATGGAGATGGGGTGCCCGGGCTGCATCTCGTTCAGGATCCTACGCAGGTGATCTTCACCTTCGATGACCGTGCCGTTCACCGTCAGCACTACGTCGTGCTCGCGCAGCCCTGCTTTTCCGGCAGGGCCATCATGATCGACCATGATGATTTCGGCACCGCGTGAATCCTTCAGGTGCAATGCACCCACTTCGCTGTCAGAGATGTCACGGATGTCAATGCCAAGGTATCCCTGGCCAGAGGGCCGGCTGCTGGATGGGGCGTGACCTGGCGGCACAGCCATAGCTGCATGGAATCCCGCGCCCGACAGAGGCGCCTCCGCCTGCACGCTCAGCAAAGTGACAGAGAGTGCAATGCCAACCGCCACGCCGCGGAGCCAACGCCTACTGGATGCCATCGACGTGCCCTAGCGCCTCTGTGGAGGCATTACGGATGTATGGGTTCGCATCCTGCGTAGAGACGGTGTTCAGCACCTGTCGCACGCTGGAGTCGCCCCGTACCGGGTCGAGCATGCCGATCGCTTCCGTCCGCACCTCGGCGCTGGGATCATCCATCAGGCGTTCCAGCACGGCATCCCGCACCTTCTGGTCTTCGCCCACAAAACGCTTCAGGCCCCCCAGCGCCCGCAGGCGGACCTTTGGGCTTTTGTCATAGCGAAGGCGGCCCAGAAGTGTGTCCCGCAGCCCCGTGCCCTCGGCTCCAGTCGCATGTTCACACTGGTGCCCCGCGCTGCATTCACGTGCCAGGTAGCTCACGCTGTCCATGCGCACGTCATTGTCCGCGCTCTTCAGCGCACCCATCATCAACAGCTGCCGCACCTGCGGTTCGTCGATGCGGCCCTGAAAGGTCGTGGGCACAATACGGCTGTACTTTACCTGGACGACGTTTGGATCGCTGGTAGGCAGGATGCTGCTGATGGTGTTGATGACGCCCTCTGAATCGTTGGAGACGTAGCTCGGCACGGCGGCAGGAGCATGCGCGACTTGGTAACGAGTCAGCAGGTTGCCGCTCAGAAAGCCACAGCCCACTAACAAGGTGGCCAGTGCCGGCGCAGCATACAGGTGCTGCCAGGTATGGCTTAAACCGATGCGCAGACGCAACAACCAGCTGCCCTGCCCTGCCTCGTCCAACGCTCCATCCAGTTGCAGCCGAGCAGCGGCAAGCAGATTCGGGGAAACCTCTTCAAATATCTCGTGCTGCATGGCCCCGTTGAACGCCTGCACGGCCTGCTGTTCCGCCTCGCAGTCCGGGCACAGGTGCATGTGCAATTGAAGGTCAGCCTGCTCCGCTTCCGAGAGCTCCTCATAGGCCAGTAAAACGAGTTGTTCTTTTGCTTCGTCGCAATTCATGACGAGTGTCCTTGGGTACGGCTTCCTGAAGAGGTGTTGCAACGTGCTGGACAGATCGTTTGCCTGCCCTTGTGTGCTCTAACGTACTTCTGCGTGGGCGAGCGACCCACCGCAGATTTACCGATATGCGTTGCGCCGGACAATCTGGTGCCGTGAAAAACGGCACCTGCGCAACTTGATGTGTTTAAGCGTCAGCCAGGTTGGCGCGCAGTTTTCGCGTAGCTCGGAACAGCGTATTTTTCGCGGTTTCTTCCGTGGTCTGCAACATTTCGCCGATGGCCCGCAGCTTAAGTCCTTGATAGTGCTTCAGCTCGAAGACCATGCGTTCACGTGGGGTAAGTTCGCCCAGCGCACCCTGGATACGTGCGTTCAAGTGCTTGCGACGCAGCTCAAGTTCCGGGTTTGCACCCGCACGGTCATCGCTCAGGTTCGCCATCAGGTCGATGGTGTCACCTCCTGAATCCATCACCGTCGAAGGGTCTTCACGTCGGCTTTTGCGGCGACGCAGTGCATCCAGGCATAGGTTCGTCACAATCCGGTAGAGCCAGGTATAAAACGAGCACTCAAACCGGAAGTTCGACAGGTGCCGGTACGCTTTCAGAAAGGCTTCCTGATGGACGTCCTGGGCATCCTGCTCATTGCCCAGCATGTGCAGGGCGAGGCGCAGTACTGCACCGTCATACCGGCGAACCAGTTGGTCAAAGGAATCCCGCTCGCCACGCTGCGCCTGCCGAATGAGTTCATCATCCTCAAGCCGCTGCTGCGCCCGCGCTTCCATCTGTGCGGGCGTCAGCGCCGCACGTCCGACCCGACCTGCTACCGTCTTCGCCACTTGAGGCGATTCTACCGCGACCACACCAGGCGCAAAGGCCGAAGCCGATCCAAACGCGCCACCATTGATGCCACCAAACGCCTGTGTACCCATCGTGCACTGACCCCAAAAGCCAGAAATCAATCTCACTCGGATAGACACGGAAGAATGGAAAAGGTTAGTAGCCCAGCGTGTGGCTGGCGGCCCGGCTCAGGGCTGCAGCAGGGCCATGACCGGCGCGGCATTCCAAAAGGCACGAACGCCGACGATCTTGCCCTCTTCGTTGCAGTCCAGCACGTCGATACCCTGAAACTCGATCGATTTCCCGCTGGGTGCCTCTGCCCGGCCCGTCCACTTGATGGCGGCTGACGTGCCGAACGCATGCACTGAATCTTCCGTCAGGCTGATGCTCTTGAAGCTGGTGAAGACCGTGTGAAAGAAGCCACGAATCGCTTCGGTTCCGACATTGGCCGGCGTGCCGACCGGGTCAATCTGCACGGCGTCCGGCGTAAACAGGGCGACGCAGCCTTCGGTATCCATGGCGCGCAGACCTGCAAAATATTCCGCAACGGTGGTTTCAGTGGGTGTAGGCATAGTGGGATAGTAAGCCCTCCAGCCGTAGGTGGCGTACTGCGGCGCAGCAGGTCTCGCCCGTACTGCGTTCGGCTGCATCCTACGCCGTATGAACAGTACGACGGCACTTCCCACAAAGCAGCTCGGCAACTCGGACCTGGACCTCACCCACATCGGTTTTGGAGCCTGGGCCATTGGCGGTGGTAACTGGCAATACGGCTGGGGTTCGCAGGACGATGATAAGTCCGTCGCTGCCATCCAACGCGCAATCGACTCGGGCATGAACTGGATCGATACCGCCGCCGTCTATGGCCTTGGCCACTCAGAAGAAGTGGTCGCGCGGGCGTTGGACGGCATGCGCGAAAAACCGTACGTCTTCACCAAGTGCGCCATGACGTGGGGCGAAGACCGCCAAATCGTACAAACCTTGAAGAAGATCCGCCAGGAGTGCGAAGCCAGCCTGCGTCGCCTGAAGCTGGAGTCCATCGACCTCTACCAGATCCATTGGCCTGTGCCCCCGGAAGAGATCGAAGAGGGCTGGGCTACCATGGCCGACCTGCAGCGCGAAGGCAAGGTGCGCTGGATCGGCGTATCTAACTTCAACGTCGCCCAGATGGAACGCGCCCTGAAGATTGCGCCCATCACCAGCCTGCAGCCTCCCTACTCCATGCTGAACCGCACCAACGAGCCCGAAATCCTGCCCTTTTGCCAGCAGCACGGCATCGGAGTCATCAACTACTCGCCCATGCAGAGCGGCCTGCTGACCGGCAAGATGACCAAGGAGCGCGTCGCAAACTTTCCGGACGACGACTTCCGCAAGAAAGCCAAGGCCTTCCAGGAGCCACAACTCAGCAAGAATCTCGCGCTGGCCGACAAGCTGAAGGAGATTGGCGTTCGCCACAGCGTTGAGGCTGGCGTGGTTGCCATTGCCTGGACACTGCACAACCCGGCTATCACGGCCGCCATAGTCGGCGGTCGCAGCCCGCAGCAGGTCGATGGCGTTCTGCCTGCCGCAACCTTTCGCCTTACCGAAGAAGAGTTCGTGGAGATCGACCAGGCGCTGAAGGTGTAACAGGCGCGACCGGTCCCCGGAGCCGGAAGCAGGCTCCGGGGATCCTTCTCGTTACGCGTAGTTCATGTTGCTCAGGTCTTCAATCAGCCCCGGTCCCGTCGGCTCCCAGTTCAGGGCTTTACGGGTCCACTCGCTGGATGCGGGCATGTCCAGGCCTGCAAAGGTCGTCAGCCAGCCAAAGTGCTCTGCTGCCTTATCCCCGTCGAGCGACACTGCCGGTATCTTCAACCCCTTGGCAAGGGTCTCCGCAATTTCCCGCATCGACACCCCCTCTTCCTGCACTGCGTGATACACCGTCACACCGGCCTCTTGCTGCTCAACGACCAACCGGTAAAGCCGAGCCACATCCGCCAGTGGAGCCGCAGCCCAACGGTTTGCGCCCTCACCGACGTAGGCGGAGACGCCCTTTTGGCGTGCCAGCCCCGTGAGAAAAGGTACCAACCCCTGCTTCAGGGTGTTGTGCACCTGGGGCAGACGTACGATTGCGACGCGGATACCAGTCTGGCCCACCGCTCGCGCCACGTCTTCCGGTTGCCTTGGCCATAGATCTGCACTCATCGCGGGGTCGCTTTCCAGGCGAACGTGCTCCGTTCCTCCCTCAGCAAGGCCAGTGCCTGAGGTGACGACCAGCAGCTTGCCGGGTTCCATCACGGAGGCAAGTGCTTTGATGGCCTCGCGTTCATCCCTGCCGCTCTCCGCAAACTTGGTCATATCGTCGTGATTGAACGCCAGGTTCACCACGACGTCCATGCCCGTCGCCCCGCTGCGCAGGCTGTCCAAATCCTGCAGGGTGCCACGGTGTACCTCGGCACCCGCCGCCTCCAATTGCTTTGCACCGATGTCGCTGCGGGTCAGGCCGCGCACCTGGTGCCCTGCGGCGATCAGTTCCTTAACCAGTTCTGTTCCGATGAAGCCTGTCGCGCCCGTAATAAAAACTCGCATGTGTCTCGCCTTTCTACTGTTTGCTGGGTCGGGCTGTACGCCGCGCCAGGAGTGGTCTGCCGACCTCCGCGGAAGCGGAGATTCTCTCCGCTTCTATGATAGGCGGAGAGTTCATCCGGTTGCAGTTATTCTGCGAAGATTGTGGGATGGCAGAGCAGTCACACCCCGTGCCAGCCGCGCGCAAACCCCGAGTGGATGCACAGCGAAACCGCGACCGTATTCTGGAGGTGGCGCGGGAGGCCTTCGTTCGCCATGGGCCAGACGCCACGCTGGATGACATCGCCCGCCGTGCCGAAATTGGCCCGGGTACCCTGTACCGCCACTTTCCAACGCGAGACGACCTGCTGGAAGCGGTCTTTCGCAGCGAGGTCGAAAAGCTGACGGCCGCGGGGGAACGCTACGCCGCCGCCATGACCCCCTTGGAAGGGCTGCGGTCCTGGATGTTGCTGTTCATCGACTATGTGTCCAGAAAGCTGGTCATTCTGCCCGCACTGGACACCGTAACCGGCGGCTCGACACGCCTGATTGAAGGTTCGCGAGCCCTGGTCTTTGGCACTTTTCGCGGGCTCATAGAGCGAGCGGTCCGCAGCGGTGACCTTCGGGCAGACACTGATCCTGAGGACATCATCCGCGCGCTAGTCGGCGTCTTCCACACAACGGCACTTCCGGACTGGGAAGCCAGCGCACGCAGAATCGTCGATATCGTGATTGATGGCTCGCGGCCGAGACCGTAGTCGCCTTACAGCCTTTGCCCAGGGGAGGGCCGCGAGCTACAGAGGAAAGCTCTTCAGCCACTCTCGAAATTGCGGCCCCAAATCGTCGCGTTTCAGGGCGAATTCGACGGTTGCCTTCAAAAAGCCCAGTTTGTCCCCGGCATCGTGGCGCTTGCCTTCGTAGTTGAAGCCGTAAACACTTTCAAACTGCAGCAGCGCCTTGATGCCGTCAGTTAGTTGCAGTTCCCCACCGGCACCGGGCTTAATGGTCTCCAGCATCTCAAAGATGCGTGGCGTCAGGATGTAGCGGCCAATGATCGCGTTCTGGCTGGGGGCTTCGCCGGGCTTTGGTTTTTCGACCATGTCGCGCACCTTGTGGAGGCGGCTGTTGCCTTCCACCGCCGAACAGTCGAGGCAGCCATAGTTCTGGATGGCGTCGCCCTCCACCACTTCACTGCCCAGGATGGACGCGCCCGTCTGTTCGAACATGGCGACCATCTGCTTCATGCAGGGCACGTGTGCGTCGACGATGTCGTCCGGCAGCAGCACCGCAAAAGGCTCGTTGCCAACCAGTTCTTTCGCCATCAGCACGGCATGGCCCAGGCCAAGCGCCTCTGGCTGCCGAACATAGCTGATCTTGGCAAGGTTCGCCACGGACTGTGCAATGCCAAGCAGCGCTGTCTTGCCGCGCCGTTCGAGCGATGCTTCAAGTTCGGGCGCGCGGTCGAAGTGGTCTTCCATGGTGCTTTTGCCGCGGCCCGTCACGATGATGATCTCGGTGCAACCTGCGGCTACCGCCTCCTCCACGCCGTACTGGATCAGCGGCTTGTCGACAAGGGGCAACATCTCCTTAGGAGTGGCTTTGGTGGCGGGCAAAAAGCGTGTACCCATGCCTGCGGCGGGAAATACGGCCTTACGAATTTTCTGAGTCATACAAGCGTCCAGGTTCCACTAATTTGTGTTTCTTGGATAGTACTGTGAGCAGGATCGAACGCACGCTGCGTAGATGTCATTCTTCCGAGCTAAAGCACGGGCGAGCCGTCGTGCAGCATCGACTCCCTTATGACCCGAATCGGCACAGGACCCTGTTTCATGAGTGCGTCGTGGAACCCACCCAGGGAAAAGGCCGCACCCTGCTTCCGTTTCACATCGTCGCGCAGCTTCAGAATCTCCAGCTTACCCAGGGTGTAATAAAGGTACGTTGCATCGGCCGTGCCGCGCTTTGTCTCCATCTTTGCGACGGACGGTGACTGGTAGCCCTCTGTCACGAAAAACTGCTCTGCCTGATCGGTCGTCCAGCCTTCGGTATGCATTTTGATGCCGACGACAAAGCGGGCATTTCGCAGCAGGGCGTCCTGCAGCTGGCCCAGGCGGATCAACTTCTGCTCGCGTGCATCCGTGCCTGGCGGCAGAAATCCCTCGTCCAGCATCATCTGCTCACAATAGTGTGCCCAGCCTTCGATATTGGTATTTGCCCCCAGGATTTTGCGGATCTTCGATGGGAACTGGTCCTGCCACAGGAACTGCACGAAGTGGCCTGGAAAGGCCTCATGAATGCTGGTGCTTACGATGGTACCCACGTTGAACTCTGCCATATGCTCGGCTATGTGCTGCGGCGTCCAGCCCTTTTCCGGGAGCGTGACATTGAAGTAAGCCTTGGTGGAGTTCGTCTCAAATGGACCCGGCGCGTCCATGCTGGCCGACGTGGTGGCGCGCATAAACGGCGGAGTTTCCTCCAGCACCGGCCTTACGCTGCTGGGCAGGGTGATAATTCTGTGCTGCTGGATGAAACTGACTTCTGCCTGAAAGCTGTCGCGAAAGGCGTCCAGCAGCTTGTCGGGCGCCGGGTGAATCGTGCCCAGCTCCGCCAGCGCTTCCGCCGGGGTTCTCTTCGGATCAAGCTCCTTTGCGACCCTGGCAAACTCAGCCTGGTTTGCCTTCATGTTGACCTGGTTCACAGCCAGCAACCGATCGAGCGGCGTTTCCACCATTTCGTCGTACAGCAGCTTCTTCCGGTAGGTGTCTGCGCCGAAGCGGAAATCCCCCTGCGAACGCGGCAGCAGGTCTGCCTTCAGCCATGCAGAATAGCCCTCTAAAGCGGCGATAACGGCAGCATTGGTCTTCGAAAACTCCGCTTTTACAGCGGTATCGGTCGCGTCTGCAAGGGCCAGCGGAACGTCCTGCTGAAAGAAGCTGATGTTACCCGCAATCTGCTCCAGGGCTATTTCTGTGTAGATTTTCGGCGGATTGCTGAGATTTTTGCGCGCCTCGTCCAGGTACCGGGGAATGAGCTTTTCCCGGGCAACTACCGCCCGTAAACGCGTGTTTACCGGTGCAAAAGGGCGCTCGATCAGCGTAAAAACGGACCCGGTCGCACCGCTGGAGTACGTGTCCGGATTCCGCTGCCACATCCGGATCGTCTCCAGGCTTAGCAGCGTTGAATCGATGGAATTGAGGAGCACTTGCCGATCGGCAGCCACCGGCGCGTCCAGGCCATCCGCTGGAACGGCCTCCACCTTTGCCTTGTAACCGTGCAGGGCCGCGACCCACTTCGCCACGTTTGCGGCCGAGTAGTCTTCCATCTGGGTGTCATACGCATGCAGCCCGGCTGATGTGCCAAGGGTGGGCTGAAAGCGGAAGTACACCTCGTCAAAGTACTGGCTTGAGAGGACGTTAAAGGTCTGGACCGCACCGTCTGGGCCAATGCGCTGGGCATGCCCCGAGGGTCCGGCAACAAGCAACAGAACGGCAACGAGAGATTGGCAAATCCGGCGCAAACGCAGCACTCCACTTCGCTAAAGAATCTGAGAGGTACAGTCTACTCGTGCTTCCCAAATCGGCAGCCGCACTTCCGGGCGGTCCAAGTGGCTCCGAAAGGACGACTTGCACTCTACAGAGGGGCGAACTACTCTTTCTGAGTGATGCCGCCAAGCCACGCAGCCCAGGACTCCCTGGCAGAATTCGAACGGGTGCAACACGAGTTGGAGCACGAGTCTGACCTGGCTGTGCGTAATGCCACAGGGTCAGGGCGGGTCGTTGTCTCTGTGCAGGATACTACCCACCTCCGCCTGCTGGAGGGCGTTGCCGTACAGTTGCACCTTGAAGTGACGCGGGTCGATGCGGAGGAACTGCAGGCCGCCGACTTGCTGAGCTACGAGCTGATTCTGACCACACCGGCAGAGGCACAACTGCTACAGGCCCGCCTGGCCGGCATGCCGCCGCACAATGATGCCGTTCACCCGGCAATCATCAGCATTCTGCCCCCCCATGCGGCAGACACAACCCTGCCAAGGCTGGTGCCGCCAGCGGATGGAAGCATTGTTCTGCCTCAGGAACCTAATTCCCTACTGGCGCAGGTAAGCGTGGTTCTGTACGCGCACCGTGCCTTTGCGCGGCGGTACGCCACGGCGATGGAAGAACTGCACCTGAATCGCCGCATCTTCAAATCAGTCACCAGCGGCATCAGCGTTGCCGACGCCACCCTGCCCGACATGCCGCTGACCTACGTCAATCCTGCCTTTGAAGTCATGACGGGGTACAGCCTGGAATCGGTGGTGGGTCGGAATTGCCGTTTTTTGCAGCGTGACGAACGTGACCAGCCCGGCATCGCCCTGCTGCGCGAAGGCATTGCTCAGCGCAAGCAGGTGACGGTGACCCTGCGCAACTACCGCAAAGACGGATCTGCTTTCTGGAACGAACTCTTCATCTCTCCCATTCGCAATCGCGATGGCGAACTGACCCACTATGTCGGCATTCAAAATGACATCTCCGCGCGCATGGAATTTGAGGCAGCGCTGCGTCAGAGTGAAAAGCTGGCCGCCGTCGGGCGACTCGCAGCCTCCATTGCACACGAGATCAACAACCCTCTCGAATCCGTGATGAACCTGCTCTATCTCGCACAGAGTGAGCAGGACCCCGCCATGGTCAAACATTACGTTTCAGAGGCCGATAACGAGGTGAAGCGCATCGCGATTATTACGACGCAATCGCTGCGCTTTTACCGGCAGAACACGCGGCCGCAGGCCATGGATTGCGACGATCTGCTGACCTCGGTACTGGAACTGTATTCGCCCAAACTGAGCCGGTTCAACATCGCTACCGTACACGACCGCCGCGCACACGCCCCGGTAGTTTGCATGGAAAGCGAGGTTCGCCAGGTGCTGAGCAACATGGTGCGCAACGCCATAGACGCCATGCGTGCAAACACCGGCAAGCTGGAAGTACGCACCCGCGTAAAGACAGATTGGCAGACCGGCAGGCGAGGAGTTGCACTGACGGTTGCCGACACCGGCAGCGGGATTGCGCCGGATGTCATCAAGAAGCTGTACACCGCCTTTTTCACCACGAAGGGCGACGCCGGCACCGGCCTGGGCCTTTGGGTGAGTGCCAATATTGTCGAACGGCACCAGGGCCGCCTGTTCGTGCGCAGCAGCATCGATCCGCAACGGCATGGCACCGTCTTCGTAATGTTTCTGCCCTTCGACGGCTTACGCGACCCGGTCTTATCAGACGGCCCAGAGTTGGAAGTGGCTACGAAGTAGTTCTGCCACGGCCAGCACCCGCTTCCGATCGCCAGGACAACTTACCGCGTCCCCTGGGCAGCCGCCTCATGGCAGACTGGCTGCAACAGAGCCTTCAGCGGCCAGATTCGCTGCTTTGTCAGTCGCAGGTTATCCCTGAAAGACTAACCGTATCCCGCGCAGGGCCTGCCGTGTTCGTTCTTCATTTTCGATCAGCGAAAAGCGGACGAAGTCGTCGCCGTATTCTCCAAAACCAATGCCCGGGCTGACGGCTACCTTGCTTTTTTCCAGCAGCAGCTTTGAGAACTCCAGCGACCTCAAGTGCCTATGCTGCTCCGGAATCTTTGCCCAGGCAAACATGGTGGCGCGCGGCAGATCGACCGGCCAGCCGAGCTTGTTCAGGCCTTGCACCAAGACGTCGCGCCGCGAGCGGTAGGTATCGCAGATCTGCTGAACGCACTCCTGAGGACCCTCGAGCGCGAGAATCGACGCGACCTGGATAGGCGTAAATGTCCCGTAGTCGAAGTAGCTTTTGATGCGCCCCAGCGCGCCGACCAGCTCGCGGTTGCCCACCATGAAGCCGACACGCCAGCCCGGCATGTTGTAGCTCTTCGAAAGCGTGAAGAACTCGACCGCGATGTCCTTTGCACCGGGCACCTGCATGACGCTGGGCGGCTTATAGCCGTCAAATGCGATGTCGGCGTAGGCCAGGTCATGCACCAGCCACACGCCGTACTCCTTGCACAACGCGACCAGCTTCTCAAAAAACTGCAGGTCGACACACTGCGTGGTGGGGTTGGAAGGAAAGTTAACGATCAGCACTTTAGGGCGCGGCGTCATGCGCGGAATCACGTCCTGAATATGCGCCAGGAAGTCGTCGGTCGAATCGTTGATGGGCACACTCAACACGTCTGCGCCTGCCAACACCGGCCCATAAATGTGAATGGGATAACTCGGGTTTGGCACCAGCACGGTGTCGCCCTTGTCCAGCACGGCCAGGCACAGGTGCGCGATGCCTTCCTTCGAGCCGATGGTCATAATGGCTTCGGTGGCCGGGTCAAACTCCACGCCGTAGCGCTGCTGGTACCAGTTGCAAATGGCCTTGCGCAGCCGCGGTATGCCCTTCGATAGCGAGTAGCGATGCGTCTGCTGACGACGTGCGGCCTCGATCATCTTTTCGACGATGTGCGCCGGCGTGGCACCGTCTGGATTCCCCATGCCAAAGTCGATGATGTCGTCACCGCGTTTGCGTGCGGCGGTCTTCAGGTCTCCGGTGATATTGAAGACGTAAGGGGGCAGGCGCTTGATGCGCTGAAAATCGTTGCTTGCAGTTGAGTCAGGCATGGTCTTGGTGTTTCAAGACTACCCGTCGGCGCGCTTCTCTGCTGCGGCGCAAAGTTTGGCGATGCGTTTCTCACGTGACTCTGCCGTCTGGTAGTAGCCAACGGCGAACAGTTCCATGCGGCGCTGCGTGGGCGTCATCTTTGCCCAGCCTGCCGTGGCACGCGGCCGTGACTGCAAGGCGCGTGCGATGGCGGGTGGCAGTTCCTGCTCGGCCTGCTGGGTGTAGAGCATGCGTTCCGCCATCTGCCGCGCGCGGCGTAGACGTGCCTCGTCACCCTTCACGTCGAGCACCCACTTGCCGATTTCTCGCCGCGTGTACTCGCTCAGCGCCGTGTACCAGCCGCGAAGACTTTCGGCTTCGTCCAGCAGCGCGTCGAGTTCGTCGGGTAACTCTGCCAGACGAGGATCGAGATCTGGCTGCAACGTAACCTCTGCGACCTGTCCC
>JBPBQP010000075.1:0-64045 GCA_050954745.1 Janthinobacterium lividum
GTGTACGTGTCGCCGTGGGACCGTAACAACGCCGCGTACGGCACGCCTGCATACCTGCCCATCTATCGCGCGCAGATTACGGAACTGCTAACGAACTACGGCCCCATTAGCGAGGTGTGGTTCGACGGTGCCAACGGCGGCGACGGCTTCTACGGCGGCGCAAAAGAGAAGCGCACCATCGACAAGCTGCACTTCTACGGCTGGCCTGAAACGTGGGCGCTGGTGCGCAAACTGCAGCCCGGTGCCGTCATGTTCAGCGATGCCGGTCCCGACCTCCGATGGGTGGGCAACGAGAAAGGCGAAGCCGGTGAAAACTGCTGGGCCACCGTCAACCTGGAAGGCGAACACGGCGGCCCCGCTTCACCCGGTGACTCGAATACCACGATCAACAACAACGGCACACCTGGCGGCGGCGCGTGGATTCCCGCGGAGTGCGACGTTTCCATTCGACCAGGCTGGTTCTACCACCAGGCCGAAGATGCCAAGGTGAAGACACCGGCAGAGCTCGTCGCGCTGTACGACAAGTCCGTGGGACGCGGCGCGGGGCTGCTGCTGAACCTGCCGCCCGACCAGCGTGGACGCATCGCTGCGCCGGACGCGGCGTCGCTGAAGGCCTTCCACGAACGCATCGAACGTAGCTTTCAGACGAATCTGTTGAAGACTGCTTCGTTGCGCGCGTCGAGCATGCAAAGTCATGCGTACCGCCCGGCTAACCTGATCAATGCCAATCCTGACAGCTATTGGGTGGCGGCGAACGCAACGGGTGAGAGTAGCGTGACCGCTACCTTTCGCCTGCCCGTGAAGCTGAACCTGGTGCGTCTGCGCGAAGCCATCCGACTGGGTCAGCGTGTCCGTCGATGGGTGCTGGAGACACAGACTTCTGCCTCTGCCTGGGACAAGGTTGGCGAAGGGGAAAGCATTGGCAACTGCCGGATCGTTCGACTACCGCAGCCTATTGCCGTATCAGCACTAAGGCTGCGTATCACCGAGGCTGCTGCTCCGGTTGCGCTGGCCGAATGGGGTGCTTACTTCGATCCGGCTTAGATAAGCGAGGTGCTGGATTAAATGAAGCGAAATGCTTCTAAAGCGTCTTTATGGATCACAAGCTAAGGCCCTTCCGAACGCCGTCTCATGCTTGGGTGGCGTCAATGATCCGCGAAGCTTCACGGCGAACCCGAACGTCAGGAATGGTAGCCGAAAAGAGAGATCTAAGCACGCTGGTGTGCGTCCGCAGCCCATGTCCAACCTTCAAGCAGGTACTTAGGGTCATGCGGCTGAGGCAGTGTGTAGAACTGCTCACGATGTTCCGCCATCACCATACAGGACACAAGCGCGTCGAAGGCATCTTCGCCAGCTTTTGCATTGTTCAACGCGGTGCGGCTAAGTGCGGTATAAGTCGGATCCTCCTTGCACTTACGCTGCAGATAGGTCTTCCGCGCCTCAGGGTTCGACTTGTGTACAGGGCCGGTATTGAGTCGCGAGTACATCTCGATAGCGAGCGGCTTGCCGGCTTCTGGCCTGTCAAAAGGCCACACATGAAATCCAGCGGCGTGCAGGCGCTGCAGCGTGCGCATGCCGCGCAGCGATGCCGTGCCCACTGAGCCGGAACCGCCGATCTGGAAGACCGACTTGGGCGTGATGCCCTTCACGCGCAACGCTCGCTCTTCGTCCGGGATGTGTGCAATCAACTTGCAGTCGATGTCAGTGGCACGCAACATGCGGTGAATTTGTTCGCCGCTGAACTCGGCAGGACGCTTGTGCGGCTTGCCCCAGAAGCGACGGTCCTCGCTCTCGCGGGACAGCCAGCGTTCCCCGTGCTCGGCGACCATCTGCCAGAACTCCGGCGCGGTACTCGCACCCACTTCCTGCACAAACCATGCTGGGAAGCTGAAACAGAAATCAAAGCCAACCACTAACGCCGGGTTTTTCGCAGCGAGTGCGATGAGCCAGTCTGTAACTTCTTCGCGGGTGCGTCCACTTTCGACGCGCACCTTGCCTGCCTGCCACACTGCCGCGACAATGTGACGACGCTGGCCGGGGAGGTCTATGCGGCCTGACCAGTCGATACCAATGACGATCTCAGGTGCGTTCAATGACTCTCCTGGCAACTTTGTCATAGTGCAGCGGATGACAAGATGAGGTGATTACCAACCCTGTAGACCACCCACGTCTCAGAAGCGAGACGTGGGGCACCCATCTGCCATTGACTAACCTACTTAAGGCTAACCGGCTGCGCGTCGATCTTGATGCGAAACAACTGGTACGGCTTCACGCGCATGTCCTGCCCGTTGTGCATGGTGGGCTGGCGGTGCAACTGGTTCGCCGTCACGTACAGGTAGCCGTCCGCTGCAACGGACATGGTGTCAGGCCACAGCAGGCGCGGGTCGTGCGCCAGCGTGTCGATCAGACCGGTGCCGGGATTCCAGCGATGGACGCTGTTGGTGACCGGATCGGTCAGGTACACGGCGCCGTTCGCGTCAGACTCGAGACCGTCCGACGGCATCTTGCCTGCCACCACGCGAACGGTTGCTTCCACCTGGGACTCAGACTTGCTGCGATCGCGCAGGGCGTCCGCTGACACGGCGTACAGATTGGTCGAGTTGATGGGGCAGTAATAGATCAGGCTGCCGTCAGCTGAAATCGCGATGCCATCGACGGCAAACTTCACCGGCACCGGCGGGTACCCGGGCAGTGTCTGGTAGACGGGCTGGCCTTCGGCAAACATCAGGAAGGCGTCTTCCGCCAGCACGCTGGAATGCTGATTGAGGCGACGAAAGCTCTTGCCCGTGGCAAGGTCAACCACGATCAGCGCATTTGGTCCCTGTGAGGAGGAGTCGGTGATGTACGCCGTCCCGCGGATGGAGTCAGCAGACGCCTGACCACCTTTGCGCTCCGCGACCGGATGCATTGCGTCTTTTGGAGCAGCATCCGGGTTGGGTGCGGGTGAACTGCCTATCGCCGTCTGAGGATCCTGCGGTCCGCTCTGACCCTTACGCAGATCGAAACGCACGTCGTTCATATAGCTGTTCGGCCCGGCCGTCTCCGGCGGAAGCAGAATCGTTTTAATGATCTTGTTGCTCGCGAGGTCGATGCAGACCATCTTCGCGCCGCCCGGCACCACGCTCTTCAACAGGGGAGCGCCCGTGTCCAGCACCCAGAGACGATCCTCCGGGTCGACCACAACGGACTGCACGCTGACAAAGTGGGTCTGGTTATCGGCCTCGTTGAGGTACGCATTCGGATTCGGCCTGGAACGCCCGGCCCAGTCGTTCACCTCGGCATTTGGGAAGGCAACCGCCTTGCCCTTCACCACTTCTGCCACAGTGAACGGCACATCATCGCCCCAGCGTGGGAAGTTCACAAAGAT
The DNA here is from genome assembly GCA_050954745.1 of Janthinobacterium lividum. Lineage (GTDB taxonomy): Bacteria > Acidobacteriota > Terriglobia > Terriglobales > Acidobacteriaceae > Terriglobus. The sequence goes on from JBPBQP010000075.1 coordinate 3,368, forward strand.
GCGTCCGCTGCGCGACACGGTCACACCGGTGGGCATGGGACCGTTGAAGGTGGCGACCGTCTCCAGGTTGCCGACGACCTTGTCGGTGGGTGCGGCGGCGTTGTTGCGCTGGGCAAAGGTTGCGAGTGGTGCAGGCAGAAGCAGGCAGGCAAGGGCAAGTGTGGTGCGAAGTCTCATAAGTAGTTGGATGCACAATGCATCTGTGCTTGCAAACGGCCAGAAGCGAAGTCGCATTCGCCGCTGCCACATCACGCCGCTGGTTGTGCCCATGGAACCGTGCGCATTCTGTGACCACTGAATCCGTCATCCTGAGCGAAGCACGCAGTGTGTAGTCGGAGGACCTGCTTGCCTTCCAGGCTGCGGTGCTGCTTCAGACAAAGAGCCAATTCTTCGACTCCGCTCCGGATGACGAATAAAAATGTTGCGCAGACAAAGGCCCTTCCCACGAACGACAGGCTTAGTCCTCCCCGACTTCACTCTCCGCCTTCGCCAACGCGTCTTCACCGGCTCGCAGGCTTCGCAACACCGCAAAGATCGCCTTCGACGAAAACCCTGCAGCCGTAAGCCGACGCAGAACGCGCGCGGTGCTTTTCTCGTCGGTGGGCGGCTGGATGCGGCGGCGTTCCAGATGCTGTCGGACCAGCGCCTGCTCATCCAGATCGCCGTAGACTTCTTGCAGCGTGGTTGCAATCAGCTCCGTGGCAATACCTTTTTGCTGCAGGTCCTGCTGCACGCGCCGACGGCCCAGGCTGCGGTTTTCCTGCCGCAAACGGGTGTAGTCCACGGCGTAACGCTCGTCGGACAGGTAGCGCATTTCATGCAGCTTTTCCAGGACGCGGTCCATGGCCGCTTCACCGTCCGGGCCAGGTTCGGCGCGGTCCTTCATCTTGCGGCGCAGATCACGGACGCTCTGCATGCGCGCGCCGAGCGACTTGCAGGCGTAATCGAACAGTTGCGGCTCTGTCAGCGGTTCACTTGTCTTCTTGCGGCCAAAGGGCATAGCCCCAGCTTATCCGTGGTCCGCTGTGTGGCCCGCAACATTGTCGCGGAAGGGCGCGGCCAGCCGTGCACGGGGGTGGTTACAATGGGCTGCGCGAAGGAGACGTAATCACGATGAATCGCCGAGACTTTACCTTATCTGCTGCCACTGCAGCCGCCGGACTGGCCCTGACCAGCACCGCCAAGAGCTATGCCCGGGTTATCGGTGCCAATGACCGCGTCAACGTCGCCACGTTTGGCCTGAACAGCCGCGCTTACGCCCACCTGTCGGCCTTCCACGCCAATAAGGACATGGTCAACCTGACCCACGTGGCGGACGTGGAAACCAACATCATGGCGAAGTTTGCGGCACGGGCCGAGAAGAGCCTGGGCACCATGCCCGCGTGTGAACAGGACTTCCGCAAAGTTCTCGCAATGAAAGATATTGACGCCATCACCATCGCAGCACCCGACCACTGGCATACACCCATGGCCGTTCTGGGTATGCAGGCCGGCAAGGCCGTGTACGTGGAAAAGCCGTGCAGCCAGAACATTCACGAAGCCGAATTGATCGTGGCCGCGCAGAAAAAGTACGGCAAAGTGGTGCAGATGGGCAATCAACAGCGCTCGTCGCCGCACTCCATGGACATCATTCAGAAGGTGCAGGCGGGCAGCCTGATCGGCCGGGTGTACTACGCCAAGACCTGGTATACCAACGCGCGCAAGGGCATCGGCGTGGGCAAACCCGCAGCCGTACCCGCCACGCTCGACTGGGAGCTGTGGCAGGGTCCAGCGCCGAAGCAGGCCTACAAGGACAACGTGCAGCCCTACAACTGGCATTGGTTCCACCAGTGGGGCACCGGCGAGTCCCTGAATAACGGCACGCACGAAGTGGACGTGGCACGCTGGGCGCTAGGTGTTGCGCTGCCGAATCGCGTCTCTGCTTCCGGCGGTCGCTACGCGTACAAGGACGACTGGCAGTTCTATGACACGCTGAACACCAGCTTTGAATACCCGGACAAGCTGATCGAGTGGGAGTGCCGTTGCTGCAACGACATGCCCATCTACAACCGCGAACGCGGCGTCGCGCTGCACGGTGAGACCGGTACCGTTATCCTGGACCGCGATGGCTGGGAAGTGCATGACCTGAAGGGCAAAATGCTCGACAGCTTCAATGTCCACAAGGGTCTGGACAAGACCACGAGCAATGATCTGGTGGGTGCGGACAGCATGACAGACGCACACTTTAAGAACTGGCTAACTGCCGTGAAGTCTGGCAACCAGTCTGACCTGCACGCTCCTGTTGCCGAGGGTGCCGTAGCGGTGAAGATGCTGCTGATGACCAACATCGCCTACGACCTGAAGCGCCCGCTGAACGTCGATCCGGTTACTGGCAACTTCCTCAACGACCCACAGGCAACAGCCATGCGCAAACGTGCGTACGACCCGAAGTTTGAGCCGAAGCTAGTCTGACCTGGATCCACGCAAACAAAAAGGCCGCGCTCCATGCGCGGCCTTTTTGTTTTGGCTGCCCTCAGGCTGAGTAGCCCAGATCCGCCAGCACCTTGCGCTCGAACGCAATGCTCTTCTCCACACCCGGCATGGGATCCTTGCCGTTAATCTCGTACTCGAGGTCGACATAGCCCGGGTACTTCATTTCAGCGAGCGTCTGGAAGATCGCCTTCACCGGCATGACACCCTCACCCACGGCAACCTGGCTTTCCTTACTGTTCTTGTCGGCCAGATCCTTGATGTGGATGTCGTACAGCCGCGGCCCAACCTCACGCAGCGTGGTTGGCAGGTCGTCGCCTGCGCGCATGGCATGGCCCAGGTCCACGCAGCAGCCCACGCGTTTATCCATGTTCCCGATGACCTTCAGGATGTCGTGCGGCGACGGCCATTCCTTGTCCTCGGTGCCATGGTTGTGAATGGCCAGCTTGATGTCGTACTTCTTCACAAAGCTCTCGACGCGGCCGATGGATGCGTGTGTGGGTGAGCCGATGATCATGGGAAAGCCTGCGGCCTTCGCATAGTCGAACTTGGCCTTGATGTCTTCGTCCTCATCCTTGGGGAAGTAGATGGTGCCGCCTCCCGTGATGATCAGGCCCGCCTTACGATAGACATCTGCCTCTGCCGCGACCTGGTCCAACGGAGTCATCGGCAGGTGGAAGTCCTTCAGGTTAATGGCGCGCAGGTTCAATTGCTTCATAAAGCCGATCAACTGCTGCGGCTGCTTGAACTCGCGAAAGGTGTAGCTGGCAATGCCGAGCTTTACCGGCGATGCTTCGGCTGCAGCAGCAAAGCGAGACAGTAATAGCGATCCTGCGGCGAGGCTGCCAGCCTGCAACAGCGCGCGGCGGGTAAGTGGGTTATTCATGCCGGTCATCCTAGTGCCCTCTGACGATGTTCGTCTACGAACATTTCCGAAACGCTTTGCACCTGCCACACAACGAAGCCGGAAGGAATAGATCCTTCCGGCTCTCGGGATGATGTTTAAGGAAGAACCTGAAATCAGGCGTCGATCGTTACCCGCTTCGCGCCGTTCTGCGCCTTGATCACCAGTTCAGCAGCCAGCAATGCCTGCGCCTGGTCCTGCGCGGTGTGCGTGCGATGCACCACGTCTGCCACGAACTGCTTGCCGAAGGGCAGGGTCACATTGCTGCAGTCAATGAAGCGCTGCTTCTGGCCGTCTACCAGGAACAGGTTGTTCCCTGCTTTGCCCACGCCCACGTTCACGTACTTGCGCACTTCGATGTAGCCCTTCGTGCCCAGGATGAACAGGCGGCCGTCGCCCCAGGTTCCCAGGCCGTCGGGCGTGAACCAGTCCAGCCGCACATAGCCGAAGCCCTTGTTGCCGCGCAGCACCATGTCGCCGAAGTCCTGGAACTCCGGGTGCTCCGGGTGACCGATGTTGCTGACCTGCGACTCGACGACTTCCGCCGAAGTCGAACCTGTGTAGTACAGGAATTGGTCCACCTGGTGCGATCCGATGTCGGTGAGGATGCCACCGTACAACTCCGGCTTCCAGAACCAGTCCGGCCGCGGGTCAGCACCACCACCGTTGCCGCCGCCCTGCACAATCTGGTGTGGAGCGATGTTGACGGTCTGGATGACCTTGCCAATGGCGCCCGCCTGCACCAGTTCGCCAGCCCGGATAGCGCCTTTGACCTCGAGCAGTTCGCTGTACATGATGCCGTAGATTCGGCCCGTCTCTGCAATTGTCTTACGCACGGCGGCAAGCTGCGCCAGCGTGGTAATGCCGGGCTTGTCGCTCAATACATCCTTGCCACGCTTCATGGCGCGCACGCCCAGGGGAGCGCGCTCGCTGGCGACGGCAGAGGTCAAGACCAACTGAATGCTCTTGTCGTCCAGAATGGCCTCTTCAGAAGCGACCATCTTCGCATCGGGATAGCGCTTCTTGAAACGCGCCACCTTGTTCGGTTCGGCACCGTACCAGGCCACCAGCTTGCCGCCGCCGCGGATAATGGCATCGGTCATGCCATAGATGTGGTCATGGCTCATGCCGCACACGGCAAAGTTGATGGTCTCCGTCGGCGGGGCATCCGCACCCGGTGTGGCCTGCGCCACTTCATGCACAATGTTGCTTTGATCCATTCCGGTCGCCGGCGACGGCTGCCCCATCATCAACTCGGGCACAGCGCCCAGCATGCCTGCTGCTCCCGCACGGCGGAAAAACTCACGCCGGTTCACCGTTGATTCCATGCTCATGCTTTCGCCCTCGTGTCGCGCAGCGCGCGAATGCTTACACGGTACACGCAGGCTTGGATCAGAGACAACAAACCAGCGAGGCGCTCAACGAACGGGCGTTACCAACAAGACGAACTGGTGTACTCCTCAGCACAGTGTTCGTTACAAAAACTGCCCACGAAGTCGAGGGAGTACGCCGAGCGAGGATCAAGCGCTGTGGAACAAAACTCGCAGCGTGCATTCCTTGTCCCGGACCACGAGAGTAAACGACTCCACACAGAAGACATTCCCTGATGCGTGGCGGACAGCTCTGCGGATTTTCGGGTCACGACGATCACTGTCATAGGAAAGAAGTTAGCTCCGGAGAAAGTAACCTTTGCAAAATCTCTGGTGACCGCCGCCCTGGCCAAAGTTACTGCCCTTAAGGTGACTTTTACGCATTACCAGGCTTTTCATTTGGTTCAGGGTCAGCCACTGAATCGGCGCGGTGGTCGCTGGAAGCTGCGACACCCGCCCCGATGTCGCGTCTAAACCGTGATGAGAACCTTTACGGGAATCGCGCTGTTGGGATTGGCTGCTGGAGCGGGCAATCTTGTCGCAACGGCGCAGAACGGGCTCGGCAAGCTGGATCCGTCGCTGCCCACTGGCAAAACGGCGACCGAGATCGTCGCCGAAGTGGGCAAGCACGAGTCTGCCTTCGCCAAGGCGCGTGAAAATTACACATTCCGCCAGACCGTCGTCATGCAGAGCATTAACGACGACAACGGCAAGCCAGACGGCGAGTACCGCCAGGTGACCGACATCGGCTTCAACCGCGACGGATCTCGCAACGAGACGGTCGTCTTCGCTCCGCAAAATACCCTTGAGCGCGTAACCCTGGACACCTATGACTTTGAGGATCTGCGCTTGCGCATTCCCCTGGTGCTGACTTCGGATGACCTGCCAAACTACGACGTCAAGTACCTGGGGAAGCAGAAGGTCGACGAACTGGACACGTACGTCTTTCAGGCAACACCAAAGACAGGCGACATCAAGCATCGCTTTTTTGAAGGCAAGGTATGGGTCGATCAGAAGGACCTGGAGATCGTCATGATCAACGGCAAGAACACGCCGGACGATATCAAGCACGGCCACTTCTCAGTGCCCTTCACCACCTACTATGAGCAGGTCGACACCGTAAACTGGTTCCCCACCTACACCCGTGCGGACGGCACCGTGCACTTCGCGGCCAGCAAAGACGGTCCTGCGAACGAGATCCACATGCGCAACACCGTCAAGTACACGGACTATCGCCGCTTCCGCTCCACGGCTCGCATCATTTACAACGGCCAGGACATTACCAACCAGTCCACGCCTGAGAGCAAGCCTGCGGAACCGGTGCCAAAGCAGTAAGTGGCTGACACAGATCGCCTGCTAAGCGGTCTGTGTCAGCATTGGCAGCATCTCTTCCAATGCGCCGTAGTAGGCTGCCAATGACTGCTCGCTGTGTTTCGTGTAACGCAGGGTAAGTTCTGCTTTCTTTCCATTGAAACCCTTGGATATCTGCGCCAGCAGCAACCAGTCATGCCACTTGCCGCCGGCTTCCTGCACGGCCTCAAACTGCTTGGCCAGTATTCGCACATTGGAACCCTCAGGCGCGCTTTTTGCCATGTAGCGGCACAGCTTTGCCGCCTTTCGAAGGGTGTGGAGTTCTTCTTCGTCAAGTCGCTTCAGACGAACATGCAACGTCATCCTTAACTTGTTTTTACCGTGCCGAAGCCCTAGTACGTTCTGCACCTCGCCTGCAAACCATTGCTGGATGCGGCTCGCCATCGACTTCGGTTCGATTGCTGGTCCGGATGCAGGCTTCATTGCCTGCTCCAATGCGCGTAAGGCAGCAGCCAGTTTCTGCTGCTGCGCCTGCAGTACTGCGATCAGCTTGCCAGCCTCTACTCCCCTGTTATGCAGCAGATGCTTTCGCAATGCCTTCGCCTGTCGACGTACAGCAGTAGCCGCTACGTCATTCTGCCCGGCCGTCTTTGCTGGAGCGTCATACCAGATCGCGTCCGCCTGCACATCCAGGTCGCGCACCGCACCCGCGGCTCTTCGCACCTTGCTCAGGCGACGGCGTACCGCGCTGGCTTCCGCAGCATGCGCCGGAATGTCCTTGGGTTGGGTCGCATGCTCCAGCAGATCTACCAGCCGGAGATGCGCTTCGACACGTCGCGTGGTCGTTCGCAACTTGTGAACCGCGCCGATCTCTGCTGCGCTCATGGCCACCAGCATGGCAGCATCCAGCGAGACAATTTGCTCCTTCAGCGTCTTCACCGGGTGGATCTCGTCAACCGGCTTTGTACTTTTTTTAAGAGCCATCTGTATAGGATGCGCCGTGCCTTCATAGGACCTGTGCCCCTGCGTATCCTAGGCTGCAGAGGCGTCCACCCATGCAACACCCGCACCTGCAGGATCACATCGACCTGATCGCCCGGCATGAGCAGCAATTTCACGAGGACCGCACCCCCCTGGAACGCGTTGGCGATGGGGTCGCAGCGTTCGCAGGCAGCCTTTCCTTCGTGGCGCTGCACCTGCTGCTGTTTGCGGTGTGGTTCTTGCTAAACACATTGCAGAGCACGCGAGCCTGGCACTTCGATCCCTACCCGTTTGGCATGCTGGACACCGTGGTGGCCATCGAGGCGATCCTGCTGGCCAGCTTCATCCTGATGCGGCAATCGCGCCTCAGCAAGCGCTCTGACCAGCGCGACCACCTGATGCTGCAAATACTGCTGCTGACCGAAAAAGAGACGACCAAGCTACTGGAGATGAATCTGCTGGTGGCAGAAAAGCTGGGCATCAAAAGCGTCGGCCATGACCAGGAACTTGAAGCCATGGTCCGCGACACGCCCATTGACGAGGTCGCCGACACTATCCGGGAAAGCCTGCCACCCGATTAGCCTCTTCGCACGAAAATGCCCCGCTAAAAAGCGGGGCGTTAGTGAAGCGGTTTACGGTCCAGCTAAATACCGCGGCCGCGACCGAAAAGCAGGTAAAGAATGACTAACAACAGGATGAGGCTGACGCCGCCGCCGCCGTAGTAACCGGCTCCTGGTCCCATGTAGAAACCACCACCGCCAAACACCAAAAGCAACACAACGAGCAGAACAATCAGCATGCAAAACCCTCTGGTTCACCGCCTTGAAGCAGCATGAACACAAATGCTTCTGAGTGCAAAGTCTGCGGAGAGGATGCTTCCTTGTTCGTCCAAATTTTCTACCAACTGTTGCGGTCTTGAGCAATGCCGGCCCTTCTGGGCAAAGCGCCTGCAGCCGTGTTTCACAAAGAAACATCTTGACCTCTCCCGGCGCGACCGCTACCGTCGCGTGTGAACCAACAGGTGAAAGATCGTCATGCTCAGACGCAAACGTGTACCGCCTCGTTCCGCCTTGGCCAGGCTGCTTGTGCTCGTCAGCCTGGGACTGTCCGGCTGCCAGACACAAAAGAATGCGGCCGCAGCTGCGCAGCAAATGTCCGCTACCGCCGCCACGCTGCAGGCTTATTACGGCTCCTTGCTCGACCTGGTCGACAGGACAAAAGAAGTGCAGACAGCACAGGCACTTATATCCAAAGTGCCATTTGATAAAGAGGCGGTAGACCTGTTGGACGACGAGCAGGCAGAACTTCGCAAGCGTGCCGCCATGGCGGGCGATATTGCCCGCGTTGCCGCACTGTTTGCTGACATCACAAACTCTGGCGCCCCTACGGATGCAGCAAAGGCAGCAGGTGACCTGGGCAAAGAGATTGGCAGCATCAAGGCCTTCGCAGGCGGCAATGAAGCGGATGCCTTGAAGGTGACTGCAGCCGCCCTGGTTAACGTCATCAAGGCCAGGGACGATGTAAAAGCGGCTAAGCTCATGGAACCGGTAGCCTCGTCCTTGTCGGTGTTCTTCGACAAGGAAGTTGGCAGCTATGTTTCTTTTGCAAATAGTTATTACTTGACGGCTGCCTCGAATACTAATGCTCTTATAGATCGTGACCAGGTGACGCATACCTTTCTCTACCGATCTTCCTTGCAACCTTTCGGCTTGAGCCCGGCGATTACCGATCCAACCCTACGAAAAGGCGCAGTGGAAGGTTTGAAGACGCGTGTGCAGTTGCGCCTCGCAGACCGTCAACTGCGCGACCAGGCCGCAGGAACGGCCTTGAGTGAATCCCTGCACGTCATGCGAGACCGCATCACGCTGGTTGCACACCATAAGGAAATGCGGGCGACCCTGCCGCCGCTGACACTGGAAGGCGTCAAGGCCTGGGTATTAGAAGTGAAGACAGATTTGGGAGAGTGACACCATGAGTCCAGCACTCGAAGCAGTAGAGGCTATCTATTTCAACGCACAGGCCAGGTTGAACGACATGCTGGCCGCCTGTCACTCCGAAGAAGAACGTATCGCCATACGAACCCAATACGTTCTAACCCGGCATAATTACTTCGTCTGCATTAATAAGACATTCCATGACGATGATCCTGCATTGCAAGCAGACGTCGCCCTGGCGAACGCCGTGGCGTTGGAATTAAAGGCCATTGATGCTCAACTGGGAGACATCACCAAGGTCATCAACACCATGACCACCGCGGTCGCGTACGGCGCGAAGATTGTGACAAAGATTATGGTGCTCTAAGCAGGCCATCGATTGAACCCAGCGCATTTGCTTGCTGACGAACAGCGCCTACACGTACGCTGCGATAGCCAAAGCCAAGCTGTCGAGCAGGCTGTGCTGCCGGAACACTTCAAAGCCTCGCTGCTCCAACGCACGCCGCTTCTCATCCTTTACAAGCAGATCACGACACACCTCCACGATAGTGTCCGGATTGGCCAGCGCGACTGCGTCGGCAAAGTAGCCGATGTCCGGCGAGTTCTCGCTGACCACTGCCTTTGAGTTTGCCAGCAGGTACGACACACGCACCGACTCGAAAATCTCTTGCGGATGCGCGTGCAGGTTCAGGATCAGTTTGGAACTGGCGATGACGGCATCGCGCTCCTGCCCATCGTTTCAACGGTTGCAGACAGAGATTGGATGGTTTTCATCGACACCAATCCTAGTTTTTCTATTTACACAGAACTTGCGATCTCGGCAGCGAATCGGATCATAACACCCGTAAACGCTGACGATTCGTCAAGAGTTGCAACTAATGCAATCTTCATCTTGTTGCACGGGCAAAATCCGCCACACCCAATCTACGGAGCTTGGACTTTTGCAGCTCGCAGTCAGCAACACGGAGTCCCGGTTCCAGTCATACACGTGATAGTCGGCAATAGGCTCACGCAATATGAAGGTGCAGCCACGGCATTTGCGGCGCTTTCCGATGCAACAGCAGATACCCTCTTCAGCGCTTTTCAACAACACCCGCACTTTTTCTCCAATGCTGTCACGGCGCCCGGTTCAGTAGAAGAATTCCGGAACATCTATTCGGTTCCTCTTAGGGACTTCAACACAGCAGGAGTCGTAGCTGCTCACTTGGGTCGACCCTTGTCTTCCATGTCACAGGGGTACTATCCGGTTCACGGCATAGGTGTGAAGGTAAATAGTGAGCAGGTTACTCAATGCGAAGACGCTCTGGACCAACTACTCACCTTCATCTAGAAGATGACATAAAACTACAGAGAAAGGCTGGCAAGACGCCAGCCTTTTCTACGTAGATTGCACAAGCTCTCACTGGATCAGCGGTTTGTCTTCGCCTTCCGGCTTTACTTCTTCAGCTGGGATGGTGACGGCGGCGGCTACCTTGTCGGCGTCGTCCAGGTCGAGGAGTTTTACGCCCATGGTGGCGCGGCCCGCGGCGCGGATGGTCTTGGTGTCGATACGGATGATCTTGCCGAACTGGCTGATGACCATCAACTCCGTGGTTTCGTCGACCAGCTGAATGGCGGACACCTTGCCGATCTTTGGCGTGGTGCGCATGTTGATGACGCCCTTGCCGCCGCGCGACTGCAGGCGGTAGGCGTCCACGTCGGTGCGCTTGCCAAAGCCGTTTTCGCTGACCGTGAGGATGAGGCACGGCGTAATGCCGAGCAGCTTGTCCAACGCGTCGAGCCGGTCCGAGTGGTTGATGGGCGTGGCGGCTTCGACGACGACCTCGTTCGGGTCGCCTTCAAGCTCTAGCGGCTGATTGCCCTTGGCCTTGGCAATCTCGTCGATGGCGTCCTGCACCTGCTCCAGAACGGTGGGCTTGCCAGGCTTGGCCGGGTGGGCTGCGTCGTATTTCGCGGCAAACTCGACCCGCTTCTTGTTACGACTGGCCTCGCTGGGCGTGACCGCCGCGCCGATCACGTAGTCCGACTTGCGCAGCGTGATGCCCTTGTTGCCGCCGGCGTTGCGGCCCATGGGACGCAGCCCGCCGCTCTTCTCGGGGTCGTGCTTTTCTTCGAACCGAATGGCGTTGCCTTCGCGCGTGGCCAGGAAGACGACGTCATCGCCACTGGTGACACGGACGGCGATGAGTTCGTCATCCTTATCAATGTTGATGGCGATGATGCCGCGTGCCATGACGTTGGAGAAGTCAACGAGCGGCGTCTTCTTGACGATGCCTTCGCGCGTGGCGAAGAAGACGAATTTGCCGTCTTCCTTCAGGTCGCGCACGGCGAGGTAGCTGACAATTTTTTCGCCGGGCTGCAGTGCCAGGATGTTGGCCATGTGCTTGCCCTTGCCGGCTGCGCCAACGTCGGGAATTTCGTAGATCTTGAGCCAGAAGACGCGGCCCGTGTTGGTGAAGAACAGCAGAAAGCTGTGCGTGGAGTCGATGATGAGCGATTGCACAAAGTCTTCTTCACGCGTCTTCATGCCCATGCGACCGGTGCCGCCGCGGCGCTGCTGGCGGTACGTGCTGATGGGGGTGCGCTTCAGATAGCCGGAGTGCGAGACGGTGACGGCCACCTGCTCGTCGGCGATGAGGTCTTCCAGGTGCAGTTCGGCAGTCTCATCGATGATCTGGGTGCGGCGCACGTCGCCGTACTTGTCGCGGATTTCTTCCAGTTCACCCACGATGACGGCGCGCAGCTTCTTTTCGCTGGCCAGGATGCTCTCCCACTCTGCGATGTTTGCGCGCACGACGCCGAGTTCCTTGAACAGTTCGTCCATGGACAGCTGGGTCAGGCGGTACAGCTGCAGTTCGAGGATGGCGTCGATCTGCCGGTAGCTGAGGATGAGCGTCGCGGAGTCGCCCGCGCGCGGCGCAAAGGCCGTGCCCAGCAGCGTGGAATCGACGCCGTACTTGGCCGGGTCGAGCGTTACGCCTTCCAGCTCGGTACCGCGCAGGTTAATGCGGCGACCGGAGAAGAAGGAGAACAGGTTCTCGCGCGCGTCCGACCGGCTGGACGAGTTACGGATGATGCGAATGACCTGGTCCAGGTGATCCAGCGCAATCTGGTAGCCCAGCAGGATGTGTTCGCGTTCGCGCGCCTTGCCCAGCAGGAAGGCGGTGCGGCGGCGAACGACGTCGATGCGGTGCTCAATGAACGCCTTAATGGCGTCGACCAGCGGCAGTTCGCGCGGCTGGCCGTTGTGTACGGCCAGAAAGATCATGCTGAAGCTTTCCTGCATGCTGGTGTTCTTGAACAGCTGGTTCAGCACGATTTCAGGCTGGGCGTTGCGCTTCAATTCGATGACGATGCGCATGCCGTCGCGATCGCTCTCGTCGCGCACGTCGCTGATTTCGTCGATGACCTTGTCCGTAACCAGCTCGGCAATGCGCTTGATCAAGTTGTTCTTGTTGACCTGGTACGGGATTTCGCTGACGATGATGGACTCGCGCCCACCCTTCAGCTCTTCGGTGGAGCACTTGGCGCGCATCAGGAAGCGGCCGCGACCGGTGCGGTAGCTTTCGCGGATGTTCAGCTTGCCGTAAATGAAGCCGCCCGTGGGAAAGTCGGGGCCCTGCACGTGCTGCAGAACGTCGTCCAGGGTGGAGCTTGGATCGTTCACCAGCATGATGGCGGCGGTGACGATCTCCGTGAGGTTGTGCGGCGGAATGTTGGTCGCCATGCCCACGGCGATACCCGACGAGCCGTTGACGATCAGGTTCGGGAAGCGCGCAGGCAGCACGGTGGGTTCCAGCGTCGACTCGTCATAGTTCGGCGTGAAGTCCACCGTGTCCATGTCGATGTCGGCCAGCATTTCGCCGCTGATCTTCTGCAGGCGGGCCTCGGTGTAACGCATGGCCGCTGGCGGATCGCCGTCGACCGAGCCGAAGTTACCCTGGCCGTCGACCAATGGGTAGCGCATGGAAAACGGCTGCGCCAACCGCACCATGGCGTCGTAAATGGCACTGTCGCCGTGCGGGTGGTAGTTGCCCATGGCATGGCCCACTACCTTGGCGCACTTGGTGTACTTTTTGTTGGCCTGCAGGCCCATTTCCTGCATGGCGTACAGGATGCGGCGATGCACCGGCTTTAGGCCGTCGCGCACGTCAGGCAGCGCCCGCCCAATGATGACGGACATGCTGTAGTCGAGGTACGACCGGCGCATCTCCTCTTCGATATTGATGGGGATCATGAACAAGGCGCCCGGCCCGGTGGACCCGGGGGGCGTCGCGCCGCCGTCGGCCATGCTGGCTGCGGTTGCGTCGGCATTTCCGGCCGCGTCGCTTACCTCATTGCTTTGTGCGTCTTGTGCGCCGTTTTCGTTGCCTTCAGAGTCGCCGTTCGGGTCCAGGGGAAGCTTGTTCTGATCGTCTGCCATGTCACCTTAAGTATAAATGGCGGGCGCTCTGCTCTATCCAGACGGTAAGGCGGCTCAAAACGCGGCAAATAGCGGTAGCGCGGGGCGCTGCGGCGGGCTAGACTGCCGTAACTTCCGCGGGAGACACTGCATGCAGCCCTTTGTACCAAGAGTGGTTTCGTACCTTGCCGTTCTGATGTCAGGGCTGGTTGCCGGCCTGCTGTTCGGTACCGTGGTGGATCACGCAAAGCTTCGTGTGCTGGATGGGCCGTCCTGGGTAGTGGCGCGGCAAAGCATCGACTCTGTGTTCAGCGTGATCATGCCGTGGCTGTGGAATACAACACTGGTACTGCTTGTGGCGGCGGCCTATCTGCACCATGGCCGGACACGAGGGTTGTTCACCGCGGCAGCGTTAATCCTGCTGGCTGGCATTGTGGTGACACTGATCGTTGAAGTGCCGATCAACAAGCAAATCGCATCGTGGACGGCGACGAGCATTGCGCCAGACTGGGCCGTCCTTCGGGAAAGATGGATTCACTTCCACGCCATTCGAATGGCAGCGGGCGTGGCGGCCTTTGTGTGCGCCCTGCTGGCGCAGTGACCGCCTGGCACCGTTGGGAGAACGTGTCGCCACAGCCGGCACGCACGAAGGCCTGCTTCAACAGCCCTGCAGACAACCATGTAAACCAGTCGCCGGTAACACCCGCCAAAGCCCCAGCACGGCCACCACGCCGAGGTAGAGGTAAGCAGGCCGAAAACACCAAAGCTGCGACGAAGACAAAACCCTGAGTGAAATGCGCCCAAACAGCTTTTCCTCTTTCAGCAAGCGGTGACAAATCAGCAAGCCACGCAGCGCGAAGAGATATCGACACCAAGGTACCCGCAGGACTTCGAGGGGAACCGCACTGCGTTACGCCGTTTGGGCCAGTGCGCGGTGTGCGGTGTGCGCACATAGCACCATCCCGACAGCAACGGCGCGCCAACCATCCAGCGTTGGCGGATATCCGGTCCTGGCATTCGAGGGGTTCGGTCTCGGGGTAGGCAGTCGCGGCGAGTATAACGAACCAACTGTGCCTTGAGTGATCAGGCCTTCCTCTTTCAAGCACCTGATCACTCGTCGCAAAAGTCGCTTGCTTTACTTTGTAGCGTCCAATTCGGCTGTAAGATGCACCGCGGCACCGCTCACGTTCATCGTCCGGGTCCAGTCGGTATAGCCCTTCTTTTTGACGGTGATGGTGTGTGCGCCGGGTGGGACCGAGAGCGTGGAGGGCGTGTTGCCTGCGAAAGCTCCGTCGATCTCGATGTCGGCTCCGGGTACGGAGGAGTCTATCTGTAGACCCGCCATCGGCGCAGAACCTGCGGTTGCGCTTACGACAGCACTGACAGCCGGCGTGCCTACGGTACTCGGCGCGGTATGCAAAGCGTTCTTGTCGAACTCCGCTGCGTGCGCGGACCAGTGAGCCGTCATGGCCACGCACGCGTCCTGGACGGCTCCGCCTAGCGACATCGTGGACTTGCTGAAAATTGAATCTCCCGAACTCTGGACGAATACAGCGACTTTGTTGTCCTTGCGCAGGTAACCTTTGCCGCCTTCATGATCCAGCTTCACTACGTAGTCACTGACTTCAGACCGGGCATTTACCGTCACCTGCGGACAACGTTCGCCCAGCGTCTTGATGATCTCTGCAGTCTGCGGACGAGCGCCACCGGAACTTGCCGCTCCCCAGCCAGATCGGCTACCGCCTGCGGATCCTTGCATCTGCCAGGAGTCACTATCTGCAACGAAGACACGGGGTTTGCGCCCTTCAACGCCACCGTTCGGCGAGGGTGTTTCGGCTGAGATTGTAGGTGGGATTTTGCCTTGCGAAGAGGTTTGGGCAGAGCAGGTACCAAGCGCAAGAAAGCCTGCAAGAGGCAGCACAACAATTGGCTTCACGGGATGACCTTGTTTGGAGAGTGGGCCAAGCGTACGGTACGTCGCAGTTGCACGCAAACGCCATTTGCGTCTTGACCGGGTGCACGTGGTTGTCCTGCAGGGTTGTATGGAGTGTGTTGATCGAAGACATTCGCGGGCATTGCGGGCAACAATCCCATTCTGAACACACATGAGTTCGCCGCCACAGAACTATCTGCGCAGAAGTGCATCTATACCAGTGGCAGTGAATGGCGTGGGCAGCGATGCCGCAACCAGCGCCGCAGATGGGACGTGCAGTATGAGCAAGCGCAATTGGATGTTGAGTGGGGCGTTACTTCTGGCCTCTGTTGGAGCGAGTGCCGTACCCGTGCAGGCAGCAGCGCAGTACAACAATGGCTATGGCAATAACAGTGGCTATAACAACGGCTATCGCAACACGCATCCGTATGACGACCGCTACGACCGTCAGCGTTATGGCAACAATCGCAACGGCTACCGCAATGATGACGGTCGTTATGACAACAATCGTGGCGGCATTGGGCCAGGCAAGGGCGCGTTGATTGGTGGCGGTGCGGGTGCCCTGCTGGGCGGCTTGCTGGGTGGCGGCCTCAAGGGCGCGCTGATCGGCGGCGGTGTAGGTGCGGGTGGCGGTGCGTTGCTGGGTAAGGCGAACCAGAATCGCCAGCGCGATCGTGATTACCGCGACGGCTATCGCTATTGATCCTGCACGTCCTTAATACCAAGAGGCGTTACACAACGGTTGCCCAGACGAGCGACGAAAGGTTTGAACGATGAAGATGCATTGGAATGCAACTGCAGTACTGGCCGGTATGCTGGCGGTTCTGCCAGCGATGACGCAGGCGCAGGCAAACAACGGACCGGCCCCCAGCGTTACCGGCGCAAACAGCAGCGGATCAGGGGTTGCAACTGCGGAGTTGATGTCGATTACCGTGCATGAGGCCTGGCTAAAGTCGGGTCGCAACGAAGACAAGTTCTTCGACATGGTCAAAGAGCTTGCGGCTGTCAGTGCGCAGAAGCGTGGTGTGACCTTGCCCGACACCGAGGCCGCGGGCCGGAAGATGGGCATGCTGATCAAGACGGGCGCACGTCGCGACCCAGATCAGTCACTCTACGCAGTGGTGGATGCTGCGGTGAAGCAAACGGCTACTTCCGCGAAGTAATTCTGAAGAGCCGCTCCACTGCTCCGATAGGGCCATCACAGGCTAGTTGAAGTATGAGTAGCTCAGCATCTACAACGACAGCAGTTACAAAACGTACGGGCGCGGGAACTCCGCGGATTAGAGGAACATTGAAGATTCAGGCAAAGGTTACACGTGTACTTTTGAGCGCAGCATTGATGCTGGGCGTTGCAGCACCGCTGGTTACAGCAGAGGCGCAATACCACAACCGTCGCGACTACTACCGTGACCGCAATGGTAACTGGCACAAGCGTCACAGCGGCATCGGCGCGGGCAAGGGTGCCTTGATTGGTGGTGGTGCTGGCGCAGGCATTGGCGCGCTGGCAGGCGGCGGCAAGGGTGCCCTGATCGGCGGAGCCCTGGGCGCGGGTGGCGGCGCACTGGTCGGCAACGAGAATGCCAAGCGTCGTCATCGCGACGAGGCTCGGTATGACTCGCAGGGTCGTCGCTACTAACGTCTGTAGAGCTGTTTCTTTCTTGCGGCGGACATCCTCACGGTGTCCGCCGCATTTTATTGCGATGCATCCTAGAGGTTGAGGCTCAATGACCCTGCCGTACCTCGTTTCTACTGTCTTGCTGGCTGGCCTGACACTTCCTGCTCACGCAGCCAGCTTCCCATGCGGCCAGGCCCAGAGACCGGTCGAAAAGCTGATCTGCGGTGATGCAGGGCTGAACGCGGCAGATGAGTTGATGGGGCGCACCTACCGCAATGCGTTGAGCAAGCTGTCTACAGCGGGTGTGGGCACGGTGCGCGCAGACCAGGTGCAATGGCTGGCCTGGGTGCAGGAGGTCTGCCGCACCAACGAACCGTTGAAGGCCACAGCGCTTTCCGCATGTTTGCGGCCGCTTTATGTCGCCCGCACCAAACAATTGCGCACCACTGTGCTGCTCCGCGATGGCGTTACGTTCCTTATCCGCACACAGTACCTGGCCGAGCCAGAGAAGGCGGACGCGACGGCCAATGGCGTTGAGTACCCCGGCTTCGGCACACTCCAGGCAAGTTGGCCTGCGGCTGATTCGCCAGATGCCAAGTGGATAGCCTGGAACCAGGCAATGGAAGCCAACGCGTTCGCCGTGGCGGGCGGCAGCGATACAGCACAAACGGCAGTATCCCAAAAGCCGCTTTGGGTAAGCAGCCTTGCCAGTGAGCAGGACATTACCGTGCTTGGCCAGGTGAAAAGCCTCGAACACGACCGGGTCACAGCCAGCATGAACACCGAGTCCATGGGCCACGGTGCCGCGCACCCGAATGAATCCTTCGAAACGATGACGTGGCTACTGGATAGTGGACGTTCGCTACGTGCAGAGGACGTGTTTGCACCTGCCAGTGAATGGAAGCAGAAGGTTGCAACGGCCTGCTGGAAGGCGATCTCAACCGGCGAACAAAAAGGTTATATCTACTCTGAAGTGACCGGACCCGATGCCAAGCAACTCCTGGATGTCATTACCGACGTCAGAAACTGGACCATCGAGTCAGATGGTTTGCACGTCAGCTATCCCGAGTACACCGTCACGCCCAGGGCGGCGCCGCTGAACGATACCGTGATTGACTGGGCACAACTGAAGCCGATGCTGGCCACCGGCTTCGTTGCCCCCTAAGGCTGAATCAGCCTCTTAACGCGGATTCAATAGCCTTCACAACAACCGGACTGTCTGGCAGCGTATCCGGCGAAAAGCGAGCGAGTGGCTTGCCGTCGCGACCGATCAGAAACTTTTCGAAGTTCCACAGCAATTCCGGTTCTTCCTTCGGCTTGGCACCAAAGCGAACCAGGCCGTGGATCATTGCCTGCTTGCCGTCTCCCTCTGAGGTTGGCAGCACATCGATCAAAGTGGCATACAGCGGATGCTTGGATGGGCCGGTGACGGCGATCTTCGAAAACATAGGGAAACTGGTGCCGAAGGTGCCTCGGCAAAACTGCACAATTTCTTCATTCGAGCCAGGTTCCTGGCCGGCGAAGTCGTTTGCCGGAAAGGCTAGAATCTCGAGTCCAGACTCGCGAAAGCGCGCGTAAACCTTTTCGAGGTTGTCATACTGTGACGTCAGGCTACACTTCGAAGCCACGTTGACAACCAGTAAAACCTTGCCACGATAGTCGGAGAGCGTGCCAACGCTGCCATCGATTTGGGTCAGCGGAATGGTGTAAAGATCAAATGCCATGCAGACAGACTATCGTGAGCCCAGGGACAGGGGGCCGGCGGGAGGTTCACACCGGCTTTCCTGTTTTAGTTTCGTACAGACTGTTACAGGCTAGAGCGAGACGGCGGGCTTTTGCCGCTTCTTCTTATAGGCGGCCAGATCGTCCTGCCATGAGCCCAGCGCTGTTGCCAGCGGCGACTCTTCCTCGCGCAGCTTTTCGCGTTGCAGGCGGGCTATCTGCTCCCCAAAGGCGGAGGGTTGCTCAGCCTTGTGCAGGGAGTTGACTGCGGCCGTGGCCTGGGCAGGCGAGGCCTCGGTGTCGCTGGCGACGGCAGCAATCTCAAGGGCACCTTCGGGCCGGAAGGAACGCGGCAACTCATGCTCGTGAAACTCGATACCGGACGCAGCGAGACTGCGCGCCGTGGCTGCCAGCGATTCGCGCTTGGTGGCCAGCTTGCGGGTAGCTACATCGCGCAGTGCATCGGTCGCAAAGACCTCATGCTTCAGCATGTGGATCAGCTTGCGGTCGTAGAGATCGATTTCACGGTGAAGATCGCGAAGGAAATACTTGTCCTGAACAACTGTACGCATCGTTGCTGGATGCTCCGGGGCCGGGGGGCCTGTTTCTTAAATGATGAGAGGTTCGTCAGCCGTCTGGGAAAGTGCTCTGTCTTTGCGACCGGGGATTGCAAATGGCAAGCAGCGCAGTAGGAACCTGGACCAACCACACTTCCAGCATACTCCCTGGCAGCCTGTAGCACTGTGGCTACCGCGCTGCAGGTCCGAACCAAAGCAAAGGCCAGCGTCTGCCGGCCCTTTGCTTCTTTCCGCGGAGTGAACACCGGATGGTGGGAACTGGTTATGCAGGGCTAACGTTCTCAGCCTGCCAGCCCTTGGGGCCCTTCACCACGTTGAAAGTGACGCGCTGACCTTCCTGCAAGGAACGGAACCCCTGTGTCTGAATGGCGGTGTGATGCACAAAAACGTCTTCGCCATTATCGCGCGAGATGAATCCGAAACCCTTTGCGTCGTTGAACCACTTCACATTACCCTGTTCCATCTGCTGTCCCTGACCCTGTTCTGCAAAATATCTCGCTGAAGTTTCGGTAGGTTTGCAAGTGCATTTTTCTGACGGAGCCGGCAAGAACCTACGTCGAAGTTCGAACGATTGCGAACAGCGTACCACACAGCACAAACTGTTTCTGCAACCTTTTTGAACAGGGCGAGTCTAAGCCGATCCGATGGAATCGACCCGCTGTTGCAGCCGCTCCAAAGCCATCTGCAAGGCTGCCACGTCAGCTTCCAACTGCTCGATACGGCCCTGCAATCCCCCACCCGTCTGGGCTGCAGAGGGCAGGCCGGGCAGTGCTTGCAACAGCTCAGGATTCCCCAAAGCATGGGCGTACCGCTGCTCCTTTGTGCCGGGCTGGCGAGGTAATAGCACCGCGATCGGCTCTGGCCGCTGCTCCCCAGCCGACGCCATACGGGCCAGTGCCGAGGCCACGGCGGCAACATCGTCAAAGGTATGCAGCCGGTCGGCGCGACTGCGCAGTTCGCCCGGGGTCTGCGGCCCGCGCAGCAGCAGCAGGCACAGGATCGCCGTCTCGTCCCGTCGCAGGTGAAAGACCGTGCGTGCGCGATGTTCATAGCGCTGCACACGGCTGCCGTGGTCGATTGAAAGCAGATCCGCATCCTCTAACGAGCGCAGGGCGCTGCGAACATCGTCTTCCGCCAGCGTCATGACGGGCTCACGCGAACTCTTCTGATTGCACGCTGCCGTAAGCGCGTTCAGCGAGAGCGGGTAGTACTCCGGCGTGGTGATCTCTTTTTCAATGAGTGCGCCCAGCACGCGGGCTTCGTTGACCGTCAGTTGCATACGCACTATGTTAGCGGCGGCGCACTACACCTGCCGCAGCGTAAATGGCTTCCATGGCCAGCATGTCTGCCAGTCCGTCCTCGCCAGGGGTAGGCGTGTCAACGCCGCCGCGCACGGCAGATGCCAGCGCCTCGGCCTCCAGCCGAAAGTGCGAGGCTGCACCCTTTGGCGTTGGTTCGTTCACCGCTACGGGGCGTCCGGTGGCCGGGTCCGTGTACTCGCCCTGCAGACGCAGGCCTTCCCGATGGCCGAAGGCAGGGTCCAGCAGCAGCGTGCCTGTGCTGCCAGTGATACGCAGTGTGTCTGGAATGTGTTCGACATACGACGAACGACAGCGGGCCGTTGCGCCGGAGGGAAAGCTGCTGGTCCACTGGACGGACTGCTCCAATCCCTTGCCATCGCAGACCGCACTTGCATCAGTGACGCCGGTTGGCTCCTCCCCCAGCAGATACCGTGCCGCATTCAAGGGGTAGATGCCGACGTCAAACAGCGATCCTCCGCCGGCCAGCGCCCCATCGGTCCGCCAGCCCGGATCAAGCTTGAAACCGAAGCCAGACTCGATACGAAGGTCAGACCCAAGCACGCCACTGCGCAGGATCTCACGCGCACGCTGATGCGCAAACGTGTACGGGCAACGATACGCAATGCTGAGCCGCACACCCGCTGCCTGGCACGCGGCGATCATGGCGCGGGCTTCTTCTGCTGTCGATGCCATCGGCTTCTCGCACAGAATATGCTTCCCGGCCGCGGCGGCCCGCTGCGTGTACGCCAGATGCATGCTGACCGGCAGGGCGAGGTAGACCGCGTCCACTGCGGGCAGGTTGGACAGCGACTCGAAGTCAGGGTAGGTCAGTGCGTGCGGAACTCGATAGCGCTTTGCAGCGGCTGCCGCCTTTTCCGCACTGCCGCTGACAACCGCTGCCACGGTGCAGGTCGGCGAATCGCGCAGCGCCTCCAAAAAGTAATCGGCAATGTGGCCGAGACCAACTACCGCGAAGCCGAAGCGGCGAGGCTGCGTGGTTGCATCTGCATCGCTCGTAGTACGCCGGAAAACGTCAAACAGCGCCATCACTTCTCCTGCGGCGGGACCCTCAAGGCCTCGCGTGAAGTTCTATAGTGGCAGAAAAGGAGCCCCGTTGAAGCTGCAGCGCATCACGGCACATGGCCGCTGGTTCCCCGAGATCGACGGCCTGCGCTTTGTAGCGATTTTTGCCGTGTTGCTCGTCCATATTCTGGGCATGACGCTGAACAGTACGCCGGGCGGCTTCGCTGCTGACCCGCATTCTGCGTCGTTCATTCTGCATGGCGAACGCCTGGCACGTGGTGTTCAGTTGTTCTTTGTTATCAGCGGCTTCATTCTGGCGCAGCCGTTCCTCAACGAATTGGAGGACGGCGGTCGAAAGGTCAGCCTGAAGGCTTTTTACCGGCGACGCCTGACGCGCCTTGAGCCACCGTACATCCTGGCGTTGCTGCTTTATTTCTTCGGCTTTGTTCTTCTGCATGCCGCGCCTTTGCATGTGCTGTTGCTATCCCTCCTGAGCAGCATCTTCTACGTGCACAACTTCATCTTCATCAACCTCAAGCCTATTAATCCCGTGACCTGGAGCCTTGAGGTCGAAGTGCAGTTCTACCTGCTGGCGCCGCTGCTGGCCCGCGTGTTCCGCATTCCGTCCCTGCTATGGCGACGTGCGCTGCTGGTCACCGGAACCGTCGTGCTCGCCTCATTGCCATGGCACTGGCTTGATCGTCACGGCATTATGTTTCCCGTACATGCCTGCTACTTTGTGCTGGGTTACCTATTGGCAGACCTGCGCATTCATCTACGCCCTGACTGGTCGCACCCACTTTGGGACGCAGTCAGCGTGGTCTGCTTTCCCGTCTTCTTCTTCATTGACGGTGGCCATTTTGAGCGCCTGCTGCTGTCAGCGCTGCTGCTGCTTTGCTTTGCTGGCGCCATGCTGGGGCCGCTGTCGCGGCAACTGCTTGCGCGTAAGTGGATAGCCCTGTTTGGCGGCATGTGCTACTCCATTTACCTGCTGCACATGCTGGTCTTTTCGCTGGCCACACGGGTGACGCGCCACGTCATGGTCTTTCACGGCTTCTATGCGAACTACGCGCTGCACGTCGTTCTGCTGGTGCCCGTTGTACTGGCCGTTAGCATGGCTTACTTTCTGCTGATTGAACGTCCCTGCATGGACCCGCATTGGCCCGGCAAGCTGTTGCAGTGGTTCCGTGGAGACCGCCGATCTGCTGCGTGAGTCCGACCAGCAGACCGGCTTCGCAAACGTCCAACTGTCCTGACATGACGCCTGTCACTGTAGGCCCTTTTGGTCGACTCCCCGACCCGAACTCAGGTAAACTGACAGAGCGACGATAGATTCCTTAGGTAGGAACGCGGCGCGCAAGATGCACTCACGGCGTGTTCCTTGCCGAGCGTGAGTGGCTGTACTAAAGAACCAGGCAGATCCAAGTCTTTCTACGGAGCGTTCCTGTTGACCTTTACGACCCCCAAGATTTCGTTCTTCCACCGCACTGCCGTGCTCGCAGCGGTCTCCTTTGGCTTCTGCACTGCCCTGCGCGCGGATGAAGTGCCACGAATGCCAACCATCCCCGCATCGCACACGGCCCACCTGGGCATGCTGGACACCTTGCGCCTGAAGATGCACCACCTGCACACAGGCGAGTCCATCGACGTGGCGTACAAGCAGGGCGGCCAGTACTCCAACATGGGCGTGGCCATGCTGAACCAGTTCCTGCGGGACCACCGCACCGACCAGAAGGCGGATTATGATCCGCGCGAGTTCGACCTGTTGCACGCCCTGCTGAACAAATTGCACAAGCCAGGCGCAACCATCGACATTGTATGCGGCTTCCGCACGCCGCAGTCCAACCAGTTTCTTCGCACTCGCTCTGCCGAAACAGGCGTGGCAGAGCACTCGCAGCACATCCTGTCGAAGGCGATCGACATCCGCATCCCGGGCGTAAGCACGCGCGCATTGCGTGACGCCGCATTAAGCCTGGGCATGGGTGGCGTGGGCTATTACCCGCGCAGCGGCTTTGTGCACGTGGACGTGGGCCCGGTTCGCCAGTGGCAGTTCGGAGCGCCAGCACCGCGGCAGTATGCCTCACGCGGCGGGCACGGCCATCGCCGCCGACACAGCGCTTAAAGGATCTGTACAGCCAACCGGCGGTCGATGGTCGCCGGTTTCGAGGCTCGAAGCCTACAAGGAGCTCTCCGAACTGCTACCCTAGTCGGAACACTGCAGTACCTCCAGCGGAGGGATGGGCGAGTGGTTTATGCCAGCAGTCTTGAAAACTGCCGACCCTTCACCGGGTCCGTGGGTTCGAATCCCACTCCCTCCGCCACCTATCTGTTCCAAGCCATCGTACAAATCCAGAAACACGCGGAATCGTTTCCGCCTCTTCCCGACACAAACCTTCGACGGACGGGATGACGACGCACATCCTTCCTGCGTCCACATGGCTGCGGTTCCACATTGCCCCCGGCCTCACGGAATCGCTCCCTCCGGCCTCAGGGAATCGCTCCCTTGGCTCGATATGCGGTGATGACGAATCTGCAGGTAGGCTGGCGACATCCGCATGTAAGACGCAGTGATTTCCATGACACCAACGGGTTTTCCGCCGGCATCCAGGTAGATTCAACACCGGCCTGTTAAGTGTGCCTGCTCGAGCGCTCAGTCTGAAAGACGCGAGGCAGCTAACGAGGATGCTGCTCTTTAGCCGATACAGCGTCCGGCTGATGGACGCCGCAGGGCCGGGCTGAAGCTCCTGCGGTGATCATAAGAAAAGGGGAAATGTTGGTCGGGACGACAAGATTCGAACTTGCGACCTCACCCACCCCAAGGGTGCGCTCTACCAGGCTGAGCCACGTCCCGACGACAGACAAGAAGTCTGCATCGCACTGATCCGCCGTAGTGGGCAGTCATCAGGCTCTTACGAGTGTACATTGCCCGCGTTGTCCCGCAAGTGTGTCGGTCATGATGCGGCTGCGGCGTGCAGATGGTGACTAACGCCAAAGCTCCCCTGCACAGAAGCCCGGAACGCACCTGCGATTCAACCCATACGCGTGCAGTCAACTGCACTGAGTGGAAGAGAGGGTGCCGATTCGGCACCGTTCAGCCTCCGCAGGCACAGGGCGCGACGGCTACGTCTTTGGCAGCGGGGCAGACTGATGGAAGCACCACAATCCCCTGACGGCGCCGCACCGACCGTCGCCCGCGGAGCCGCCTCCAATGCCCTTCCTGATACCGCTTCGGACATCGCGGCGACTGCTCTGCCTGCTCCTGGGGATCGGACTCGGCCTTGCCCCTGCCACACCGGCGCAGACCGTCGTGCCTATCCACGACGTCATGACCAATCTGCCAAACTCCCCCTTTTTAGGCGGAAACGTAACCACTACCGGCGTTGTGGTGGGCACCGTCGACCCAGGTGCGGGCTCCGCTAGTCGCGGGTTTTACATGAGCCTGCAGGCCAACGTTGCTGACCCAAACAGCGTGGGCGGCATCTTTGTCGCAGGGTCGTCCGTAGCGGCCTGCAACGCAGTTGCCGTGGGGCAGCTGGTCACCGTAACTGGCACCGTCACGAACAGCACCGCGCCCAACCTGACGGCTGCGAACACCCCTGGCACGTTCCTCGTGCCCACCGCCTGCTCCGCGAACGGCACGCAATCCCTGGCGCAGACCGTCAGCCTGGGCGGTGTGCTAACCAGCTTTGGCGACGCCTTGAAGTACACCGGCCAGTCAGTGGCAAACCATTCGTTTTACGCCGTGGGGCCGACGTCAGGAACGCTGCCGCTCAACGGCAGTGCCGTCGTAAGCACCGGGCAGTTCTGGGCGACGCTGAATGCAAACACCGGTACGAACAACCACCTGTTTCGCAGCACAGGGATCGCCGAAGATGAGTACACCCCTGCCGGTGCGCCCGCAACGGTCACGGCGTGGAGCGGCAATCCCCAGCGCGTGCTCATCGACACCACCAGCTTTGGCGGACAGCCCATTGACGTAGCCGTGGGCCAGGCCATCTCGTGCACGAACACCAACACCGCCGGCCCGGGTGCGACGCAGGGCATCGGCGTGGTCGACTACACGCTGGGCTTTGCGCGCATTATGCTGTTTCAGTCCGTGCAGTGCACCGTCAGCGGCGGCGTTCCAGCCGCAGTCTCCGCAGTTGCGGACGACTTCAAGATAGGCACGCTGGACGTGAACACCTTTCTGGGCAGTGCGTCCATTTTTCAGATTGCGCTCAGCAAGGCGACCATGGCCGTTACCGGCGTCTTCGGCTCGCCAGACATCATGGCCCTGCAGGAAGTAGGTGGGCAGGACACACTGCAGTACCTTGCAGACGCCGCCAACGCGACAAATGGTGGGCGCACCAGTTACATCGCCAAAGTCCTTGGCACAGACCTGATCAACTCCGGCTTCCTGGTCGACACCAACACCGTTAAGAATGCGAACTATATCGAGCTTGGACGAGGTGCGACGTACACCACCTCCGCAGGCGCGTCTGCGTCGCTGTGGGACCACCCGCCCCTGATCCTGATGGGCGAGGTTGCGCGCGTCGGCAAAAACTATCCCGTGACCGTCATCAATGTGCATCTGGCGGAACGCGACGGTATCGGCGATGCAACTCTTGGTGCGGACGTTCGCACGCGCCGAGCAGCGCAGGCTGCCGCCGTGAGCACCCTGGTGCAGCAATACCAGGCAGGTGGCCGCAACGTGGTGGTCGCGGGTAACTTCAACGGGTACGAATTCAGCGATGGCTCTGTCGACGTACTTGGTGTCATCCGCGGCATGCCCGCAGCTGCCAGTGCCGTCACGCTCTACCAGCCTTCCAGTACGACCGGTGCACTCACCGACTTCACCACACAGGTGCCGGCGAACAGCCGCTACAACATCATCGAACGCGGCAACGCGGCCGCACTGGAACACATTCTTGTTTCGAGCACCGTGGTGGACGCGGAAAGCGCCCCGGCGTCTCTGGCCAGCTACGTAAACCTTGTAACGCAGCCGCACTTCTCCACCGACTACAGCGCTGTCAGCGCGAATGACCCCAACACCCCCGCCGGCCTGACGCCGCACGACGGCTTTCTTGTAAACTTTGCAATTCCGCCGGTGCCCACCACCGCTTCCCTTGCGCCGGCGACCCTGGGCTTCGGCGATGTGTCTCTGGGCAACAACGAACTGCTGTCGACGACCGTGACAAACACGACGCAGTTCGCCAGCACCATCCACGTCACCAGCCTCGCAATCAGCGGCGCAAACGCCTCGGACTTTACACAGACCAGCACCTGCACTGCGTTGGGTGCGGGCAGCAGTTGCACCGTTAGCGTCACCTTTGCGCCGGCTGCAAGCGGCGGACGCAGTGCCGTGCTGACGGTGCTGACCGACGCCACGGGGAACCCCAGTTTCACCGTACCGCTGAGCGGGAATGGCATCGATACCACCGCATCGCTTACACCGTCTGCAACCCTCAACTTTGGCGACACCACGCTGGGCAGCAGCAAATTGCTGACGACCACGGTGACCAACACCACACATACGACCAGCAACATCCGCGTTAAAGACATCGCCATCAGCGGCACGAACGGTGCGGACTTCAAACAGACCAGTGACTGCACCACGCTTGCCGCAGGCAGCAGCTGCACCGTCAGCGTCACCTTTGCACCGTCTGCAATCGGGGCACGTAACGCCGTGCTGACAGTGCTGACCGACGCCACAGGGAACGCCAGCCTCGCCGTACCGCTGACCGGCAGTGGCATCGATTCCGCTGCCACACTTACTCCTGCATCGGCCGACTACGGTTTGCAAACCGTGAGTACGACCTCGGCACCAAAGGTTTTTGTCTGGACGAACACGTCTTCTGCAGCGCTCGCGATTGCGTCGGTCGACGCCACCGGTGACTACGCTGTGACAGCAACCAACTGCATTGGCACCATTGCAGCGAACGCGTCGTGTACAGCGTCGGTCATCTTCAAGCCCATTGCGCTCGGCACACGAACGGGGACGCTCGCGGTCGTCTCTGCAGCGTCACGAAATGGTACGTTGACTGCTTCGCTCACCGGTATCGGCGTGACGAACGTGCAGGCTGACACCGACGGGCTGGGCTTCGGCACGGTGGACGTCGGCAGCCGATCGGTCGCGAAAACGATTCAAGTCACCAACCTTACCAGCGCAGCCGTGCCGCTGGGGGGCGTATCGGTATCCGGCGATTACGCCATGGTGGCGAACACCTGCGGCAGCACGCTTTCAGGCGGCGGCAGTTGCGCCGTTTCCGTGGTGTTTGCACCGGTAGCCATCGGGCAGCGGGTTGGCGCGCTCGCGGTCACCACGGCAGACGCTCGGTCACCCGTTATTGCAGTCGCATTGACCGGCAACGGGGTGGATTTTGCGGTAGCTGTTACGGCGACCTCCGGCAGTGTCCTGGCCGGGCTTAGCATCGCTCCGGTGGCAACGGTCACGGCGCTTGGCGGCTTCAGCGCTCCCATCACAATGGGCTGCACGACCGCTGCCACGGGCACAGCCTGCAACTTCGCGACGGCAAGCTTTACGCTTGCAAGGACCGCTACCAATCCGCTTACCATCACAACGACCAGCCAGTACACCGTCATTGGCTATGGGCAACTGCTACTGCAGCCCGGCCACCACGGACTGCTGCTCACGCTGCTGGGCCTGGCTGGCGCACTGACGCTGCTGGCAGGCCAGCGCCGCGCACGCTGCACCGCACGCCTGCCGCTGGCACTGCTGGCAGTTGCGTTGACCGCTGGCGCAATGAATGGATGCAGCGGCAAGCTGCCGGATCGCAACACACCTTACACCTTGCCGGGAACGTACGACGTCCTGGTAACGGCGACAGATGGCACCATCACGCACGCGGCTACTTACTCGTTGACGGTGACGGCGAAGTGAGGCTCAATTCCTAAAGCGGATAAAAGAGAGGACACAACCGCAGTAGCATAGCGGCAGTGTCCACTTCTGAGCAATCGCGAACGACGCCCCGGCGACACACATCACCGTGGGTGTTCGGCGTCCTGTACGGCGGCACCTTCAACGGTTTTGTTGCGGTCGGACTGTCGCAGCTGCTGCCGGAACGCGGCGTATCGCTGCAGCGTGAGTCGGAAATCGCAGCCCTGATCCTTACCGCAAGCTACGTCAGTTTCCTGCTGACTCCGATCGTTGACTGCGGTCTGCCGCGACGCGTGTGGGCCCTGATACTGGCTGGCTGTGCGGCGGTCTGCCTGGGCGCGGCCGTGCCCATGTTGCGGAGTGCAACCGTGCAGGGCGGCCACGGCGACGGCACCACCGCGCTGATGCTGGTGTTGTTCCTGGGCTACCTGTGCAACCAGATCTACACCAGCTCTATCGGCGGCATGGTGCCCAACCTGGTCCCACCTTCAAAGCATGGTGCGGTCTCAGCATGGATGAACATCGCATACCTGGCGTGGACCGGCCTGGGCGGCGAACTTGCCGTGTGGGAGATTCGTCACCTGCCACTTACAGCCGCATCCTGCCTGGTGCCGCTGCCCATCCTGCTGGGCGCTGTGCCACTCTTTTTCCTTCACGAAGAGCGCCGCCTGCGGCCTGTTCGTGAGGCGATGCGTCAACTGTTCACGGACCTGTGGGCGACCGGTCGCCAGCGTAGTTACCTGTTTGCTTTGCTGGTGTTTGTGCTTCCCTCGGCAACGTTCGCCCTGCAGAACCTGTTCGGCGGCATGATCGCTGAGTTTCACGCGGCGGCGCTGCCCGGCTACCTTTCCGTCGGCGTGGTGTTTACGGTAGCCTGCGTAATTGGTGCGGCCCTGGGTGCGCCACTGAGCAGCCGCTACGACCGTCGCCTGCTATTCATCGCGCCAGCCATACTTGCCGCCTTCGGATCGCTCGCCATGGCATTTGGACCACACACGCCCTGGGTCTTCGTCGCCGGCATGCTGTTCTACAACCTGATGGCGGGCATCAACTACACGGCAACCAGCGCTCTGGTCTTCCAGATTGTGGGGCGCGACAATCCCCTGTCGGCAACGCAGTATTCGGTGTGCATCGCAGCCGCAAACCTGGCGATTACAAGCGCGGTGTACATGGACGGCGTGGGTTCCGGTCACAGCGGGGTCAGGGGTTCGCTGACCGTTGATGCCCTGCTGAGCCTGGTTCTTGGCACTGCCGTGCTGCTGCTGGTCTACCACTTCGGAGGCGGGTTTCCACGGCCTCCGATCAGTGAAGAGGATGTTTCGGTTGAGGCAGGCGTAAAGCTCGCTTAGTTCTGGTTGCTGGTTCTTTGTGAATCAATGGTCAAGAAGCGTCGAGTCCAATTTCTAGATCAAAAACATTCCGACGTAGGGACTAGAAGCCTGGAAACTACCAATCAGAAACCAGAAATCCAGAAACTAATTCCCCGCCGCAATCGCCGCCACAATCCGGTCCATGGACTTCATGTCGTCGCTGTTTCGCGGCGTATGAGCATTGACCATGACGCTGAAGATCAGCGTCTGGCCGCTGGCGCAATCGATGTAACCGGACAGCGCGCGAGCCTCACCCAGCGTGCCCGTCTTTGCAAAGACATGATCTTTCAGCGGAGCGTCCGGGAAGCGTGCGCGCAGCGATCCGTCTTCGCCGCCGATGGGCAGCGAAGCCTTCCACGCCGCGCCCCACGGCTGCGTGGAAGCGTAGCTCAGCAGCTTTGCGATGGCACGCGGTGTCACCAGGTCATGGCCACTTAGACCCGAACCGTCGTAGAAGAAGAAATCTTCCGGATCCAGTTTGACCTGCTGCATCAGCCATGTGCGCAGCACACGTTCGCCCTGCACCGTGGTTCCGGTTCCAGTGATAAACAAACCTAACTGTCTCAGGAAAAGTTCAGCGTGCTGATTTTCGGAAGTCTTGTTGGTAATGGCGATGTCGTCGCCGAGTGGCGGCCCTGTGTGTTCGGCGAGCACGCGTGTCGTGCAATCCGAACAGACAGGCGGCGCAAGCAATAACTTTCTTTTGGGCGAAATACCAAGGGTCTCCAGCGGCTGCGTCGAGTGCCGGTTAAAACTCGTCTCAAAGAACTCCGCGTGCTTCGTCGTTGCAGTTCCAGACACGGCGATGCCGCGTTGCTCCAGCGCTGTTTTTAGCGCGAGTGCTGCATACTCTGCAGGTTCACCGAGGCTCATATCCTGCTTGTAAGGTGCTGCGCCCAGCGCCAGCGTGCCATAGATGTGAATGACGCGCGACCCGATGGCACGCTGCATATCAAGCGCGGACTCGCCGCCCTTTGCAGCCGTCGTCGCCTGCATGTCGATGGTGTAGAACGGGAGCGACGGATCCGTCGTGACGGTGGGCGCGCTGCCCACCGTTGCACCGGGATGCACCGTCAGCGCGAAAGCATTGTCGGCGATCATCAGCGCGTTGATTGGCGCCCCGTAATACCAGGGCGTGTCGTCGATCGACCAGTCCGCCGGGTACGGATCGTTCGGCATCAGTGAGTCGTCGCCAACGACATTTCCGTTGACCTGCGTAATGCCTGCTGCCTTCACCTTGTCCGCCAGTTCGTCGATGTAGCGCAGCTCATCACGGCGCGCTGCGGGCTGGCCGGGGATGGGCTTCTGGTACGGCACGGGCCGTCCGGAAAAGTTCGCATCACCCACGCCCTTCAAGACGAGATCGCCAGTGAACACACCTTTGCCGTCGTAGGATCCGCTGCCGATGACGCGTGTGACCAGCCGCTCCTCCATGGGCAGCAGCGCCATGGCCGCGGCCGTGGTGAACAGCTTCAGGTTTGAAGCAGGCTGGAAAAATCGGCCCTCATTCAGCGAGAAAACAGGCGCGCCATCCATCGTCGTCACCTGGACGCCCCAGCGCGCGCGGCCCACGGCAGGCTCATTCACAATGGCAGCGATCTGCTCACCAAACAGCACGCCGTCGAGCGTCGTCGGCGGCGCTGTCACGGCCTGCTGTTGTGCGTGCAGCCCAGGTTGAGCCGTGGCGCACAGCACGGCAAACAGCAGGGCACTACCGGAGAAAGTGCGGGTCATGCGCCCGAGTGTAGCAGCCCCGCCGCACTGCTTAGAATGACCACCATGGGCTTTCAAAAACGCATGCCGCATCGCTGGGTTCTGCGCACACGCACGCTGGCGCTGGGCCAGCGCACACACGTCATGGGGATTGTGAATGTCACGCCTGACTCCTTCAGCGACGGCGGGCAGCACGCCACCACTGACCAAGCGATTGCCCACGCGCTGTGCCTGCTGGACGAAGGTGCGGACATTCTAGACATCGGCGGTGAATCGACTCGGCCCGGCTCCGCTGCGGGGACTGCCGAGGCCCTCTCAGCCGCTGACGAACAAGGCCGCGTCGTGCCCGTCATTGTTGGCGTTCTTCGAGAACGACCTGGCGCTGTCCTTTCTGTGGACACCTACCGCGCCGCAACCGCACGCGCTGCCGTGGCCGCTGGTGCAGAGATTGTGAACGACGTCAGCGGTGGCCTTTGGGACGCTGCAATGTTCCGCACCTGCGCCGACCTGCAGTGCGGACTGGTGGTGATGCACACCCGCGGCCTGCCCTCGGCGTGGGCCGTGCAGCAGCCCCTGGCGCGAAATGTTGTGGTGCCCGTGGTGTTGGAGGGTCTGCAGGAACGCCTGCAGGCCGCAGAGCAGGCAGGCGTGGTGCGCGAACGGATCGTCGCGGACCCGGGCTTCGGCTTTGGCAAACGCGGCGCAGAAAGCTGGGCCTTGCTCGCCGGTTTCGACGTCTTCGCGGGGCTTGGGCTCCCACTGCTGGCGGGGCTGTCGCGAAAGGGCTTTCTAGTCTCTGCCGCAGCCCCGACCGACGACTCTCTGCAAATGCGCGACGAGCGCACCCATGCCGCAGATGTAGCTGCGATCCTAAGCGGCGCGCACCTGTTGCGTGTGCATGACGTGCGCGGTGCTTTGCAGTCTGCTGCTGTAGCAGACACCATCCTCAGCTCCGCGGACTAGCTCCACCAAACGACGCAGGAGCCACGGGTACATACCCAGGTGCCCACTGTTACAGGCGTTGATAAGTAATCGCCGCTCGACTGCGCAGGGAGAGCCGCAGCCGTCAGCTACAAGGGATCAGCGGCCCCTGCTAAGCCGCCGGTAGTAGTCTGCGACGGAATCGTTATAACCCGCCGGCACCGTGTAGGACCTGCCCGTGCGCGCCTCCGTGACGCCAGCTCGCTGCAACTGCAGCTCAAGCTTGTCGACGGCGCGCAGTACGTCGGTATGCATCTGTTCGACCAGCGCCGGGTTTCCGGGGAAGCGGGCGGGATCCAGCCCCTGCATCTGTTTACTCAGTTCTGCGACCTCTTTCGCGGCCTCCGGATCGCCCTTTACCATGCCGCGCAACGCCTGCAGTTCACGCATGCTCTGCTGAAAGGTGCGTTCGGTGTCCGCAGGATTGCCTTCGGTACCCTTGGCACCGTACCGCTGCCCACCCTGTGCGTAGGTGTTGTCGCCGGTGTTCAGGTTGCCGAACGCGTCACCGTTCCCGCCACCGCCGCGTCGGGTAAGGTCGCCACTGCGCACAGGTCCGCTGCTCCCGCCACCAAGATCGTTGCCGCGCGAGAAGCTGCCTTGTCCGCTGCCTGCCTGCTGATCCTGACCCTGTCCCTTGCCACCAGCTTGACCGGGCTGTTGACCCTGTCCGCTACCCGGTTGCCGAGATTGCCCCTGACCGGCGCGGCTGCTTGCTGCGGACTGCTGCACACTCGATTGCTGGCCGTTGCGACCCGCAGCCTTGCCGCTGCCGCGCATGGCCTCGATCTGGCTGCGCAGGCGCTCCACCTGCCCCAACGCTGCGGTCTGCTGCCCGGTGTCAGGGCCGACAGGCCTTCCACCCGGAGCACCGCCTTTGCCCAGCGTACCCTGCGCCGCATGCAACTGTTGGCCGAGCTTTGCAAGGCCGTCTGCAATGCCCTTTTCCGTCCCGTTTGAGTTCGGATTGATGCCGCTGCGCAACCAGTCCGCGGTGCGCTGCACATGGTTGTCGAGATCTGATTTGTCCATCTCTGTCAAGGCATCGCGCAGCTTCTGCGAGGTCTCAGGCTGGCTGCCGGCCATCTGCCGCGCACTCTCGCGCATGTCCCGTTGCAGCCGCGACAGGCTACTGGAAAGCTCCTGCCGGTCGGCGGACAACTGGTTGCGCTGCTTCACCTTCGCCTGGTAGCTGTCGGCGTCGAAGTTCTGGCTGCGGGTGTCGCGCGTGTACTGGTCGATGCGTTCGGCCTGTGCTCGCTCCTCCGTCTGCAGGCGGTCCGCCTCGTGCGACATCCCTGTCATCTTGTTGCCTGCCAGGTCCTGCTGCGCACCACCCATCAGCCCCGTTGCTTGCCGCAATCGCTCAGCTGCCTGCCGCTGCGCCTCGGCACTGTTCGCACCCGTGGCGCCGCTGCGCTTCATGGCGTCTTCCGCGGACTTCATCCTGCTGAGCGCCTGCTCGATGCGCTGATCAGACGCGGAGCCACTTCGGTTGGCCTGCTGCCGCGATTGGGTCTGGGACGGCGACGGACGGCCTTGTGAAGCGGCAGAACCCTGGGAACCAGAGGCACTCTGCGAACCAGACGATCCCTGCTGGCCTGAAGGACCGCTCTGGCCCTGCTGGCCTGATTGCGACTGCTGACCTGATTGCCCCTGCTGGCCGTTCTTGCCGTCCTGCTTCTCCGACGCCAACTGCTCCATCTGCCGCTGCAACTGCTCGGCCTCGCGGCGCAGCATCTCCTGCTGCCAACGCTCCTGCAACGCCTGCTGAGGATCCTTCGGCTTGTTGGCCAGCTCTTCCTGGCGCTTCGCAAGCGCGTCCAGCTTCGCCAGCGCATCCTCGACTTCCTTTGCCTTCTGCTCCTGCGGCGACGAGGTCTTTGCCGTCTCGTACTGGTTCTTTTCCGTGTCCAGTTCCAGGTCGAACAGGCTCGCAAGATCACGGCCACTGCTACTACCGCCACCGCCGCCGCCCTGTTGCTGGCCGAATGCCACCTGTATCTGGCGAAAGGTCGCCTCCGCACGCAGCAGCGCCTGCAATGCTTTCTGCTCAGACTGCAGGGCGTCCTGCCAGCGCATACTGTTCAGCTTTTCCGTAGCAGGCAGCATGTTCTTTGCGGCTTCCTGCATGTCCTTCTCAAAGGTGGTGAACTCCTCGTTCGCGGAAGACAAGTCACGGCTGTTCATGCGCGTGGACAGCGCCATCACCTGGTCACGCAGCTTCGATTGCGCACCGCCTAGAAAGTCGCCCTGCGCCTTCGCCGTTTTGTCCGCCGCGCCCTTGTTGTTGATCTGCTTCCATGTCTCGCCTATCAACTCTTTTTCACGTTTGGAGATGTCGGTCTGGTCGCCTGCCTTCCCGCCACCACCACCGCCACCACCCTGTTGCGACTGCGAGAACTCGCGCTCAAACGGATCGGCCTGGATGAAGCTAATGTCGGTCTTCGCCTCGGCGTGGCCATCCTTTGCCGTCGCATACACGCTGACCAGGTCACCCGCCTGCAGCTTGAAATCTTCCAGCCGCAGCGTGTAACTGCCATCCGCATTGCGCGGGCCCGGCTGCTTCAGCATGGGCACATCCTTGTCCGCGCCGCCGTTCACTGCGTAGTGCAGATGCATGTCGCGCAGACCAAACTGCGCCGACCCTTTCACGTGCAGCGTCACCTCCTCAATGGGGCTTGCGCGGTAGTCGCGACCGGGTTTATCCAGGGCAATCTGCGGAGGCTCTGCCTTGTCTGTGGCGATGAAGTAATCCTCCGACAGACGAACGGACTGGCCCGAATCCGTGGCAGCGACGTGGTAAGAACCGTCCTTGTTCATGGGCAACGTGCCGGTGTAGCGACTGCCCTCGACCGCGGTGAGATGAATGGTTTGACCATTGTCCAGGGTCAGGTTGCCGTCCTTCAGAGGACGATCCATCTCGATCTGCAACTCCGCCTGCGTCCCTTCAATCGCCCGCAGATCGCCGGCAGGGTCCGCAGTTTCGGTCTTCAGGCCGGTCCATTTGGGATAGTGGTAGGTCACCTTGACCGACTTCACAGACGGCAAATCGACCACACGCACCTTGTAGTGCGGCGAGGTGAGCGGACCCGCGCTGACGTAGTACTCAACGGTTTCGGGCAGGCCCGTGAAGACAAACCCATAGCGGCTACCGGTACCCGCCTGCCGCTGCATAGCCACTGGCTCCCACCCACCGGCGCTGCTGAAGTGGGCAAAAATCTGCACGGTATCCGGGTGAAGATTTGTGAGTTCAGCCGTAATGAGTTGGTCGCTGTTGCGCCGCACCGCGGTATCGCCCGGCGTCACCATAAGCGCGTAGATCGGCTTCGTCGTCTTCTTCGCGCCCGTCCACAACAACGACGCGCCATAGCCAAGGTAGCCGGGCGCCGCCAGGATCATCCACAAGAGCGCACCCAGACAGACGAGACCGGCGAAGCTCATGCCAAGCAGCAAGGGAGCGGGTGCAAACGACGATGCAGGAGCGCCATCCGTGCGACGCAGGGTGTCGGCAGCCAGCAGTTCAAAGAAGGGATCGGTATTGCCTGCCTGCCGCTGGTGGAAGGTAGTGAGGCTGTCTTCCAACGCAGGAAAAGCTGCTTCAACCCGTCGCACCGCGCGCTGGCGCGACAGCCGGAGTAGAGGCCAAGCGAGACCGAACGCGGCCGCCGCAGCCGTCACTCCAACCAGCAGTATGCGTGCCCAGCCGATGCTGTCTACGGGGAAGGCTCGGCGATTCAGATACGCCACCAGCACCAGCGTGACCACCAACGCCACCGCAAGAACGATTGCCGCGCCGCGCAGACCCGCGCGCAGCCGCAAGGTGCGTTGCACACGGGCAATGTAGCTGTTGAGTTCGCTCGCTTTACTCATGCGTCCTCCCGCTGCGTGCCCATGTAGTTGCTGGCCAGCACCGTCTCAGCCACTGCAACGGCAAGTGCAAGCAGCATAACGTACCACCACAGGCTTACGGGCCGGTACCCGGATCCGTTTGGTACGGCTTTTGGCGTCTCTTTCGTGCCGTCAGAAGAAGTGGCGTTGCTGCCACTCCACAGCTGCTGCACCTCCGTTGGCATGGGCTGCAAATCGCTCTCAAGGCGGTCTGCATTCACACCAATCACGGCGTCTTTGCCGTTCGCGAAACGAACCTGGTAAAAGCCTGCACGATCCAGGCGAAAGCTCTGCGCCGTACGAGCCTCTGCCAGGGACAGTGGCCGCTTACCTTCCGGATCGACGACCTCGGCACTTGCGGCGGTCCCGGGGGTGCCTGCGCCTGCACGCAGCTGCACATAGCTGTCGACGCGGCGCGACCCGCTGAGCCGGTCTGTGCCGGACAGGTAGCGTGCCACCCTGTCGACAAACGCAACAAACACGGGATGCAGCGGCAGATCGTTCGTTAAGTTATCGAAGCCGGTGGTGAAGACCAGCACATGTCCTTCGCCGAGGTTTCGATCCAGCAGCAGCGGGGTTCCATCGCTCAGCTTCGCGGCGACGCGCGTGTTGGTCGGATCAACTATGGCCGCGTACAGAATCTTCGTGCCTGCCCAGCCACCATTGTCTCGGCCAGGCTGTGCCTCTTCAAACGCGGGATAGGTAAAGTCGACCTGACCTACCGATGCAGGCCCACCACTGCCCTGCGCATATTGGTTCACCTGCTTCACTTCCGATCCCCAAAGCGGGATAGCCGCATGATGACCGGCGCCCGTGCCCAGCGCGACCAACACGCTGCCCCCCTTGTTCACGTAGTCACGAAGATTGCGCTCAAAGATCGGTGGCAGCGTGACAGCATCGGCCAACACCACGAAAGCAAAACGCGAAGGATCCAGGTCGCTGGTCTGCGCCGGTGCGACCACCTGCAGTGTGAACGATGCCTGTGCTGCCGCCGCAAGCGCCGCGCCAAAATAAAGCTCGGAGCGCGTGTCTCCATTCGCGCGAAGGAACAGGACGCGCTGCGGGTCCGAACGCCGCACAGCGAACAGGCTCGCATCGTCCTGCAGAAATGCATCCTGCCCATCCACACGCACTTCGCACCGATTGAATCCGTAGTTCACTTCCAGCGGAGAAAACTCTACCGTGGCGCGGCCATGCGCAGGCACATCGACCCGCTTCGTCGCGATGCTTCTGCCATTCACCAGCAGCGACACATTCTTCGTCGCGGCAGGCGTGTTCAGCCCGGCTATCACGGCGATCACACGTGACCGCCTCGGATCTTTCAGGTCAGAAAGCTCTGCGGGAGCGTCAACACTTGCAACCGTCCAGTTGGGTAACGCCGTTTCGCTGACCACGGAATGCGTCACCAGCTTCGTCTCCGCAGGCAGCACCATGTCCGCGAAGTTCGCCGGCATGGCAGACTTTTGCAGGTCGCTGAACAGGTGCAGGTCGGACGGGCCGTGCGTACCCTCACGCAGCGTGCGCACGATGCGGCCAAGCTCACCGAAGGTCGCATGTCCGTCGCCCTGCTGAATGCCTTCAAGCGCGTTGCGTAATTGTGCCTGGTCGCTCTCCGGCTGGGTAAGTATCTGCACCTGTCCGCCGAGTGCGATGATCTGTGCCTTCTGCGATGACGGCTTGGCGGCAAGCACTGCAAGCGCCTGCCGTTTCGCGTCCGCAAACCGCGTGCCGGCACGCATGCTGAAACTGCTATCCAGCACGATCAGCAACAGGCGTCCATGAGGATCGTTCGCGGGTCTGCGCACGAACGGATCTGCAAATGCAATCACGATCAGCAACAGCAGAGCCGCACGCAGGGCGAACAGCAGCAGGTGCTTCAGCCTGCGATGCTTTGTGGAACTTTGCGTACCGTGCTCAAAGAACATCAGCGAGCCGACCGGCCGAGGCACGGTGATGTGACGCTTCAGTAGGTGCACAAACACCGGCACGCCAAGTGCGAGCAGACCACCGAAGAACCATGGCGTCAGGAAGCCCATAGTGCCTCCGTACTTAACTGTTCTGCAATGCACATCAATGGGCCGCCTCGCGCAGTGTCAGATACTCGCGCAGTGCGGCATCCAGGGGTTGATCCGTCAGCAGCAAGTGGTAGTCCATGCCGGCGGCCTGCGTTTTTGATCGCAGCGCCTCGACGTGCGCGTTTACCTTGTCGCGATAGGTCGTCTTCGCATACTCCGGCACTACCTCGATCCGCTGCTGCGTTTCCAGATCGACCAGCACCGCCGCGCTGTTCAGCACAGGCCGCAACTCCTGCGGGTCCAGTATGTGGAACAGCACCACTTCATTGCCATGAAAGCGCAAAGGTTCAATGGTGCGAACGACCACATCCGGGTCCTCATAAAAATCAGAAATCACCACTGCGATACCGCGTCGGTGCAGCAGTTGCTGAAAGTGCTGTGATGGCTTTCCGAAGTCGGTGCGTGCACGCGGCTCTGCATTTTCCAATCCACCCAGCAGCCGCGCCAACTGCCCCTGCCGCGCGGAAGGCCGCACGGAATCACGCACCTCGTCGTCGAAAACGATTAGCCCTGCTGCATCACGCTGATTTTTGATCGCAAGATAGAAAAGTGATGCCGCAATGTACCGCGCATAATCCATCTTCTTCGGCAGGGCGCTTCTGCCCACACCGCCACTGGTGTATTCCATGCTGTTGCTGGCATCTAACAAGACCGTAAGCTGGCTATTGGTTTCGCCCCGATAACGCTTGATATAGGTGCGATCCGTGCGGCCGTACAGGCTCCAGTCGACGTGGCGCAGATCGTCACCGGGTACATACGCGCGATACTCCGCAAACTCCTGGCTGAAGCCGAAGTCGGGCGACCGATGCAGGCCCGCGACAAAGCCGTCCACCACCGTCTTCGCCAGCAGATCGAGCGAAGAGATGGTGCTGAGCACCGCGGGATCAAGAAAGCGCTGCATCCTGGTTAGTCCTTTGGCCGTTGCACGTGCGCAATCAGACGATTAAGAATGTTATCCGTATCGATGCGCTCCGATTCCGCATGGAAGTTCAGCAGGATGCGATGCCGCAGTACCGGCACAGCCACAGCACAGATATCCTCGTAAGCCACGTGGTAGCGCTTGCGCGAAAGCGCACGTGCCTTGGCTGCCAGAACGATGAACTGTGCCGCGCGAATACTGCCGCCGTAGCTGACATACTTCTTCACAAAGTCGGGCGCGTTCTCGCTCTTGTGCCGCGTCGCACGCACCAGGTTGACGACATACTTCGCCAGCGACTCTGCAATGGGCACCTGCCGCACCAACTGTTGAAAGCCTAGTAGCTCGTCCGCATTCGTTACCGGCACAATCTTCGGGACACGGGTCGCGGTGGTCAGGTCGACCACTTTCAATTCATCTTCTGCGCTTAGATAATCGAGAATGGAGTTGAACAGGAAGCGGTCAAGTTGCGCTTCTGGCAGAGGGTAGGTTCCCTCCAGTTCAATAGGGTTCTGCGTCGCCAGCACAAAGAACGGCGCGGGTAGTTGATAGACATGGCCGCGTACCGTGCACGACCGTTCCTGCATAGCTTCCAGCAGCGCAGCTTGTGTTTTGGGCGGGGTGCGGTTGATTTCGTCGGCTAACACAAGATTGCCAAAGATGGGGCCATGCACAAAAGTCCACTTACGATGCCCGGTGACGGCATCTTCCTCAATGATGTCCGTTCCGGTGATGTCTGACGGCATCAGGTCGGGCGTGAACTGGATGCGCCGAAACTGCAGCCCCAACGCCTCTGCTACGGTGCGCACCATCAGCGTTTTTGCCGTGCCGGGCATGCCCGTCAGCAGCACGTGACCACCGACAAATAGGGCGATCATCACCTGGTCGACCACTTCATCCTGCCCGACAATAACCTCACGCACCTGCCGCACGATGTTTTCGCGAACCGCATGAAAACGCTCAATGTGCATTTGTAACTGTGCTGCGTCTGGCTGAAGACCTGTCAACGTGGCCATGCTTTGTATTTCCTCTCACTTCGTCTTTGCAGCGCCTTGTTTCAGTAGTAGAAGCAGCTTTTGTGCGGGACGGTAATCTGGCGCCGCTTCCAGCGCAACCAGCACGCTCTCCTCTGCCTTGTCACGTTGCCCTGCGGCGAGGTACGCCTGCGCCAGGTTGTACTCCGCACCTGCCTTGTCCAGCGGTTCCGAAGCGACGACGGCACGGTACTCGCGAATGGCATCGTCATACTGCTTCTGCGTCAACAACAGGTCGCCAAGGTTGCGGTGTAAGTCTGCGTCTTTAACGGGATAGACATACAGCACGCGGGTTAAAGTCGTGGCCGCTGCGGCATTGTCGCCGGCCGCCTGTTCAAGCGCTGCCAGCCGCTTCAGCAGCGCAGGCTGTGATCCGCCTTGCTGTTCGTACTGCTGCAGCGCTGCTGCTTCTGCCTTGCTATCGCCCTTGCTTTTCTG
Source organism: Janthinobacterium lividum (assembly GCA_050954745.1). Classification (GTDB taxonomy): domain Bacteria; phylum Acidobacteriota; class Terriglobia; order Terriglobales; family Acidobacteriaceae; genus Terriglobus. Next base: position 44,206 of record JBPBQP010000075.1, read on the forward strand.
TGCGTCGGCCAGCGCCTCGTAGGCGTTGGCATCCGCGGTGTACTCCGGGTACAAGGCGATAACCGCCGGAGCCTGAGCGATGACGGCGTCATACTGCTTGGCCTGCGCGGCAGCAGCCAGCGTCTTCAGCTTTCCCCGCCACTCCTCAAAGTGCGCAGCCTGTGCGCCATACTTCTTATCGAGCCACACTAGGTACTGCTTATCGAAGGCGTCGGGCGACAGGTGCAAGTTACTTTCGATGGCTTCGGCAGTCGGCTTCTGCGCTGCGTAGGAATGTACGAGGTCCAGCAGCTTTGCTTCGCCCCAAGTCTCGCCGATGTAGTCGCAGAGACTGCCCGCCTGGAAGTACGAAACAATTACCTGCTGCGGGTACTCCGGAAAAACAAAGCCTCGATCCAGCTTCAGCACGGGCAGCAGCTTCTTATCGCGAATCGCGAGCAGAACATCTGGTGTCACACGGTCGGCCCACTCGCGTGCGTGCTGGCCTTCCTCATGCACCGCAAGACCCTCGGTAAACCAGCGAGGCACGCGCTGGTTGGTCGCAGTGATGATGAAGACGTGGCTCATCTCATGCCACAGCGTTGCACCCCAGTTAAAGTCGCCTGGCTTGCGTCCGCTGGGGCTGTCCATGGCGACCACCTGGCCGAACGTCACACCCAGCGCGCCCAGGCCGGGCATGCCCATGGTGCGTACGGCAAAGTCCTCATGGTTCGGATAGAACTCAACCTGCACCGGACCGGTCAGGGTCATGTTGTATTTCTTCGAGTAAGTCTGCAGGATGGTGTGCAGTTCGGACTGCACGTACGGCAATAGGAGATCGCTCTCCTTCTTGTCGAGTCTTACGATTGTGGTCGCATCCCGCGCGGTATCAAAGTTCTTATAGCTATCCAATAGGCGCAGGCTATTGACGGTGATTGGATTGCGATAGCCGTTGGTATAAGCAAGCTCCAATTCGTGCAGCGGCTCATCGTCCTTGCCCAGCCGCATCAGCGCCCCACCCAGCGCCGCGTGGGCAGACCACAGCGTTGGATCCACTTCAATGGCTTTACGGTCGTACGCTGCGGCATCGGTGAAACGATAGTGCAGTTCGAGATGGTGCGCGACCTGCTGGTACGCCTCGCCGTCACGTGGATTGATAGTAGCAATCTTGGTGAACCATGCATCCGGCGACTTATCCGCAATGAGATCGAGTGCGGCGTGAATCGCCATCGCATCAGCTGCGTCCGCGGACAAAACCAGCGCCTTATCGGCCTCCGCTGCGGCTAAGTCACGATTGTCATTCTCCAGCGCAATCTTCGCCGCAAGTTCGTGCGTCGCCGCAAGCTTCGGATCCAGTGCCTCAGCCTTCGCGAGATACTCGTTTGCCTTGCCGTCGTACTCCTCGGCCGAAACGGTCGCCAACCCAAGGTATGCAGCTGCACTGTTCGGGTCTTTAGCCAGCGCTTCGCGAAAGAGATTGACAGCCTCAGGATTGTTGAAACGCTCATGGAACAACATGCCCCACCTCACCTTGTAGCGGGCCGGGCTGTCCGGGGGCAGTGTCGCAGTCCTGAACGCCTCATTTGCACCCTGCCAGTCCGCAAGGCCCCACGAACCCTCCGCACGTGCGTAAGCGTCATTACTGCGTATCAGCTGCGTGAAGCAGACTTCAGCCTCTGCGCGCCGACCCTGCTTTTGCATCGTCCAGCATGCTTGGGGATCAGCCGCATGGGCGGCGGCAACCAGCAGCAGCGCAGACCCGATCGCGGTGAGGGCTCGGATCATTTATCCAGATCCTCCTGCGCCTGCGCCAACTGCAACAGCGCTGCGGTAAGCTGCCGTTTGTAGTCACCCGGTTCCATGGCGGCCTTGCCGTACTTCAAGGCATCGATCTTCGACTCAAGCTCTTCCTTCTTTGCCAGCAGCACCTGCTTTGCCGGATCGCCCGCTGCCTTCTGCGCGGCACCAAATCGCAGAATGGTGAAGTTGCTTAACAACAGGCCCTGTCCATTACCAGCCTCGCGGACAGGATCGTCCCGGCCGATGTCATCAAAGACGGCATGTTCGGTGGCCAGGCGTTTCTGCGCGTCATAGAACGCAGCAGTCTTTTTCGCCGCGTACGTAAAGGCTTCCATAGCAGAGAGCGATTCGTTCTTGTCGGTGTCAGCCGTGGGGTCCTGCAGAGCTTCAACCCAGTACCGTGCGAAGACGGTTGCGTTCTTCTCCGTACCGGCCTTGGTTGCGGCGATCACCACGCGACCGCTGCGCTCCAACGCTGAAACAGCGCCACCGCTCGCGCTGGTCGTGTCGATGACCAACTGTCGTTTTGCCGGAACACGATCGCACAACGCCGCCAGATCCGCAGCAGACAGGTCTGGACCAACCAGGTTGAATTTGTATTCGCTGCCATCGAATGATCCGTGGCCGATCAGCGTTAGTACCAGGTCGTCGCTGGCGGTGCTCTGCTGCGCAACCGTTCCCATGATGTTGCGCAGTTGCGCCGCCGTGGCTTGTGCACCGGTCAGCGTGTACACGTGCGCCGTGCTGCCCGCAGTTCGAAAAACTTTATCCAGATCTCTGGCCTGCGCGGTGAAGCGTTGCTCATACTCGGGCTCACCGCCCAAACCCGCAACAGTAACGTAGTACGTCGCGGCACTGGCGTGCAGGGATGGCGCGAACAATAGGAAAGCTAATCGTAGGGTGCGTTTCATACAACACCCCACTTACGCCGCAACAGCCACTCTGAAATGGGCAGCCCTAGTAATAAAAGGAAGACGATCGGCAGGTTCCACAGCTCCTTCGTGCTGCGCACAGAAATGCCCGCCTCTGAGTAGGAGATGTCGCGCGGCAGGTCCTTCAGGTTGCTGCCCGACCATGCGCGCCCACCAGTCTCTTTCGCAAGTTGGTCCAACAGAACGCGGTTCGCTTCGACGTGAAAGTCTTCCTGCACACCGTCTTCACGCTGGAAGGTCAGCACATCATCACCCAACGTTTCGCTTTTAATGCCGGCGGAATCCGCGCTAATTTCTGCAAGGTACGACCCTGGCTTGTCCGCCGTGTAGGCTGCCTGGTACAAACCCGGCGTCTCCTGCGAAGGTGTCATGTCCAGCACGGCGCTCACACCCGCAGGACCGATAATGTGCGCGCTGACGTGCGCATCCGTTGCTGCATGAAACTGCTTGTCACGCACCTGCGCGGAAAGCTGCAGCTTGCCCTGATCGGACAATGTGTGTGCGGAAGCCGAGGCCGAGACCGCGCCGGGCGTATCTGCGACCAGCCAGCGCAGTAGTTGTTGCCAGAACAGGTTGTGCGACGGGTCACCGAGTGGCTCGCTCATCTGCCAGCGCCATGTGCCACCGCTTGCGAGGATGGCGGTGCGGCCATTGCCATAATTTTCCGTAATCAGCAGCGGCATTCTCTTGCGGTTTCCATTCATTTCCGCCAGCACAGTTGCACCTGGACGAGGTGTGCCTGGGTCCTCGTAGTCGGACAGGTAGGCCAGCTTGCGCCAGCGTTCTGCATTCTTCTGCGGGTCTTCCAGCAGGCGCGTCACAGGTGACTCAACCCCCGACTGGGTGAGGCTTACCGTTGCGGGATTGCGATGAAAGTTTGCGCGGCCTGAAGGCAAGGTCGTGGGCAACAAGTCATTCAGGCTGGACGCACCCCAGGCACCGTCACTCAACGAAGCGCGGCCCCCAAGGAACAGCAAGCCTCCGCCGCGACGGTCTACATACTCGCGCAATAACTCTTGCTGCAACGGCGAAAAGTAACTTGCATCGACAGAACCGATGATGATGCCGCTGTATTGAAATAGATCTTCAGCCTTGACGGGGAAGCCATCTGCCAGTTCTTCGGGATGGTCGATACCCTGCCGGTAAATCTTGTTTTCGCTGGTGCGCAGCATGGAGACGATCTGCACAGATGGATCATCTTCCTCGGCGCGGCGCAGGAAGCGGAATTGCCACCGTGGCTCACCTTCCACATACAGGATGCGCCGCTTGGTATCGCTGACCATCACCGGCCGCGTCAGCGCGTTGTTCTTACCATTCGCTTCGCCGGGCAGCGGCTCGACCGTAAACCGCAACGTCTTTGCCCCCGCGGAACCTGCGGAAAAAAACAACGGCTCGGTCTGGATGGCGCCATTTGGACCCAGCGTAATTTCGTGCACGGCGATGGCCTTATCGCCATCACGAACCGTGATACTCGCGCGGGTGTTGGTGTACCCGTGCTGCGTAAAACTGACCGTGGCCGCAATGCGTGAGTTGGCGACCACGTTTGGCGATACGCTGACATCTTCCATCTCGATGTCGTGCTCGACCTTGTCGGAACCGAAAGCCACGGTATGAACGGGCAAGCGACGATTGCGTAGCGCCTGCATGGCGGGCAGACCAATCGAAGCTCCAGAGCCCACCCCCGCCGAGTTCTCGCTGCCATCCGTTAGCAGAACCACCGCACCCACGGGCAGGTCACTGGTTTCTTCCGCCAGCTTCTGCAGACCATCGCCAATGTGTGTTGCCGTTGCGACAGGCTGAATTGCGTGCAGCGAATCCACCTTTGTCAGGCCGCCGTTCAGCGTGTACAACCGCGTGCGGAAGCGCTTGTTCAGGCCGTCCAAAACACCGCTTTGCAGAGCGGTCAATGCCGCTGTTTCACGCGGCTTGCCGTCGCTGTCGGGCGTGGCCATGCTCCTGGAATTGTCGACAACGACAGCAATGATGTTTTGCTGCGAACTAAGCTCTGCGACGGAGATGGCGGGCTGCCAAACCAGGAACAACAGCAGCGCAAGTAGCGCGGACTGAACCGCCCAGATGGCCCAGGAACGGCGTTTACCTAGCCTCGACGCTTCGCCTCGCACCGCAGCGGTAAGCTGACGCAAACGAAACTGGATTAACACCGCGAGCCCCGCTGCGACGAACACGATCGACACGGCCAGCAGCCACGCGGGCCAGCCGCTGAGGAACACGAGGTGTCCCCGGGTGAAGACCGGAATCGGGTACTTGAACAGCAGCGGGAACATGGGCTGATCGACTTTACTCGGGATGACGTTCGTGGGGATCAAGGAGTGCGAGTCGTTCCGCAGTGTTTCAAGCCACTGACTCATTCGTGGAAGATCAGTGCGTCATGCCGTACAGAATGTAATCGAGCCCCACGCGAAATGACATGGACGCGAACGGCTCAGGATAGTTCGGATCGTCGGCCCATTCCCAGGCGTCGCCCAGGTGCATGTTGTGACAGATGGCGACCATAATACGGCCATCCCCATCGCGAATGGCGCGCCACTTCGGCGTGTAGCCATCCTTCTCATAGGTGCGATTGGTACGGATGAAATGCTCGCCGGGAATCTGCATTTTGCTGTCGACGTCGTACAGCGTGTGGAAGATTTCGTCGTTGTCGGCCAGGTCTTCGACGGTACTGTTCGGCAGCACCTGCCGCATGCCGTTCATGAAGTTTTCCCAGTCCTTGGTGCCGTGGAAGTCGTCCACCATCAGGAAGCCACCCTTCAGCAGGTATTCGCGCAGTCGCTTCGACTCGTCGTCGGTAAAGCTCCAGTTCTGCACCTGCACGGCGTAGATCCACGGGTAGTTGAAGATGTCGTCGGAGTCGAGACGCACAACCTGCTCGGTCGGCCTGCCGTCGATGCGCGTCAACCGGTGCATGGCGACAAGGAACTGCCGGTCTGCCTTGGGATAATCACGTGACCAGGAACTGCGGCCCCAGTAGCCGCCGCCGTAGCCGCCATAACTTTGCATCGTTGAGGTGTAGGCCAGGCGCGACCAGGTAAACTCCCCCTTGGTATCGGGCGGTGAATCTTCACTGCCAAAGCCGAAGTTGCCTACGCGCTGATAGGCGTAGATGCTGGCACAGCACAGGACTGCAGCGGCAGCCAGCAATGCAGGGCGCGAGAGCTTCATGGGACGACCTCCCTTGAGCAGTGTGGGGCGAGACTACCAGATTCCGCGTACGTCCTACCGGGATAGACGGAGCTGGACCGCACCTTGTTGCAGCGGGCTCAAAGTGGCGGCTAATCCTTCCTTGTAGCGCGCATCTCCGGCGTGAGACGATGCGCTGACGGACGCATGTTTACCCACGCTTTCCAACAGGAGGAGACGGTATGAACCGGCGCGACCTCTTGAAGCTGGGCGGCATGACCCTTGGCGGCGCGGGTGCGGCTCGCCTGCCGCTGCTGGCACAGGCGGGCATGCAGATGTCGCTCCCACCCACTGCCCCGGCAGGAAAGGCTGACTTCGAGCTGCGCATCGCGCCCGTGCAGGTAGAGCTGGACCCATCGCGCATCCTCTCGACCATTGGCTACAACGGCACCGCGCCCGGTCCGCTCATGCGGATGAAGGCCGACAAGCCGGTTACGGTCGACATCGTCAACGAAACCGACACGCCGGAACTGGTGCACTGGCACGGCATGCTGATTCCGGCCGAAGTGGACGGCACCGAAGAAGAGGGTTCGCCCTACATTCCGCCACATGGCCGCAGTCGCATCACGCTGACGCCCGGCCCTGTCGGCACACGTTGGTACCACTCCCACGCCATGGCCATGGACGACCTGCGCAAGGGGGCGTACAGCGGCCAATTCGGCATCGTTTATGTGGAAGACGGGAACGACAGGGGTGCGTACGATCAGGAGCATTTTCTGGCGCTGCGCGATTGGGAACCGTTCTTTACCACCATGATGGAGGACGATGACGACGACACCCACGACGGCCCCCTGCTGGAAAGGCCGCCAGAGATGAGTACCGATCCTAACGGCCTTGAGGTCGGATCAGTCACCTACTCCATCAATGAAAAGGCGCTGGGCGCGGGCGAACCCATTCGCGTGAAAGAGGGTCAGCGCCTGCTTCTCCACCTGCTGAACGCCAGCGCCATCGAGAATCGCAGGGTCGCCCTGGCTGGTCACAGCATGCGCGTCATCGCGCTGGACGGTAACCCGGTGCCAAAGCCGCAACTGGTCGAGTCGGTCTTTCTGGGAGCGGGCGAACGCGTGGATGTCGAAATCACCATGAACAAGCCGGGCGTCTGGATTCTTGGCTCGACCGAGAAAGCGGTGCGCGAGCAGGGCCTGGGCGTGGTCGTGGAGTACGCCGGGCAGCATAAAACACCGCAGTGGGTCGATCCGAAGAAGTCCGCGTGGGATTACACCGTTTTCGGCAACGCAGCGCCTACCGCGCCTGCACCGAAGAACATTATCGACATGACCTTTCGTAAACTGCCGCGCGCGCAGGGCAAGTTCAATTTGTGGACGGTCAACGGCAAGCCCTACCCGCACCAGCAGGAGTTCGTTCTGCAGCGTGGCGAACGGTATCGCCTGGTCATGCGAAACCAAAGCGACGATGCCCACCCCATGCACCTGCATCGGCACCTGTGGGAACTGATCGAGATGAATGGCAAGCCGACCGGTGGCATCATCAAGGACACGGTCGTGGTGCCCTACTACGGTCGCGCCGTGGTGGACTTCACCGCAGACCAGCCTGGCCTGTCGCTGTTCCATTGCCATATTCAGCAGCACATGGATTACGGCTTCAAGGCGCTGTTCCGCTACGCCTGAACTGCCCCTCAGCAGCCCGCGCGTAAGTTACGGCACATATTACGCGACTTCGAACGCCATCCTGAGCGAAGCACAAAGTGCGTCATCGAAGGGCTGTCACCGATGACTTTGTCGAGATCAAGGTCAACACCGCGGCAGCCTTCTACGCAACCTGCGTTGGGCCCAGCGACCCGCTCACCCGGTGGGAGGTCATTCCGTCGAGCCTCGGCGTGGTGGATGCCTTCGGCCTCTTTACCGCATCACTCATCGCCGGCTCCGGCAAAATCATTGCATTCAATGTGGAGGATCCGACCCTCTCGAACGCCATTGCTGTGAAGGTTGTCACTTAGCTTCAAGAGGTTTGGATCGCTCGTCCACAGCGGCCTTCAAGGTATCCTTTACAGGAGAACGGAAGGCGAACAAATGCTGCTTGCCATTGCGGTACTTCAAATCATTCTGCTGCTGATGCTTGCGGTGCTGTTACTCCGCAAGCCGACGGCACCGGCAGGGGTCGATTCCAGGCTGCTGACGCTGCCCGACACCGTGGCCTCGCTCGGCGGCAAGCTGGATGCCATGGACGCCGCGCTGCGCAATAATGTAAGCGAATTGCGCTACGAACAGGTCAAAACCGCGCGCGAATCTCGCGGTGCCGCCGACGCAGCTGCCATCGCTCTGCGCGCTGAAATCGCTGGAAACATCGAGCGGCTGTCCAAAACCCTGAACGACGGCCTGGGCAGCTTTCGCGCAGACAACGGCGACAGCGCAAAGCACCTGCGCGAGCACGTTCATGGCGAACTGGTCGTCATCGGCAATCGGCTGACGACCTTCTTCAACGAAACCAACCGGCAAGCCCTGGGAGCGCAGGATACGTTGCACCGTTCGCTCACAGAACTTGGCCTGAAGAACGTGGCAAGCCACGACACACTGCGCGAAGGCATCCGGCAACAACTGAGTTCCCTCGGCACTGATCAGCGCGCCGAGCAGGAACGCATGCGTGGCACCGTCGAGGCCGGGCTGAAGACCCTGAATACCGACAACGCAGCCAGGCTCGAGGAGATGCGCGTCACCGTCGACGAAAAGCTGCAATCGACCCTGAATGAGCGGTTGACCCAGAGCTTTGGCCAGGTGACCACGCACCTGGGCGAGGTGCAGAAGGGTCTGGGCGAAATGAAGGAACTGACGAACGGCGTCAGCGACCTAAAGAGAGTTTTCTCCAACGTCAAGGCGCGCGGCATCGTCGGCGAGTTTCAGCTCGGCATGCAGCTGGAGCAGATGTTCTCAGCCGAGCAGTATGAGAAAAATGCGCGCATCAAGCCAAACTCGCTGGAAAGCGTGGAGTATGCCCTGAAGATCCCGCAGGGTGGTGGCACCGCGCTCTTTCCCATCGACTCCAAGTTCCCCCGCGAAGACTGGGAGCGGCTCGAACACGCCTACGACCAGGGCAGCGCGGAAGAGATCGCAAAGGCTGGTGCAGACTTCGAGCGTGCCATTCGCAAGGAAGGCAAGCGCATCTGCGAAAAGTACATCCACGAACCCGTTACCCTGCCACACGCCATCATGTTCCTGCCCACCGAAGGGCTATACGCAGAGGTCATGCGCCGCCCCGGCCTGCAGAGCGAATTGCAGCAGAACTGCGATGTCACCATCGCCGGCCCGTCCACGCTCATGGCGATCCTGACCAGCTTTCGTATGGGCTTCACCAGCCTCGAGTTTGAGAAGAAGAGCAGCGAAATTCGCGACGTGCTGAAGGGCGTCCGCAGCGAGTTCGGCAAGTTTGGCGACCTGATGGGCAAGGTCGAAAAACAGGTGGGCACGGTGCAGAATACGCTGGGCGAAATTGCCGGCAAGACAAAGACCATCAACCGGCAGCTGCGGGGCGTCGATGCACTGCCTGATGGTGAATCCTCAAAACTCCTCAGTTTTGAAAAAGCCGGCTTCGCACCCCTGCTGGCTGCCGTTGGCGAAGAAGAACCTCTGAGCTAAATGGGGCCAAATCAAGCCCGCTGCAGATCCTGATCAGAGTAGTTGGAGGCTTTTTTTTCAGCTCCCGCTCCCTTGGCTTTTTGCGCGTACATACGCTGGTCCGCCAGCCGGATCAGCGCCGGGCCTTCGGCGGCATCGTCTGGATAAATCGCGATTCCAACGCTGGCAGAGATTTGAACCAGGCGGCCGTCGTACGATTCGCCGAGCTGTACCGGGGTTTCAACACCCTGCATCAGCGCAGCCAGGATGCGCTGCACCTGCGGCAGCCGCAGTGCGCCTCCGTGCACCTCGTTGGCTGCTACGGCGGTCTGCCGGGTTGCGCCCAGTCCGTCCAGTTCCTCGGCGATCAAGGCGAACTCGTCGCCGCCCAGGCGCGCCAGCGTATCGGTCCGACGCAGTGCCATGGAAAGGTTTGCGCTGATTCCTTTCAGCAGAACATCGCCGGCATCGTGGCCCAGGGTGTCATTCACCTGCTTGAAGCCATCCAGGTCCAGGTTAAACAGGGCCAGTCGACCGCCGGTTCGTTGCGCTTGCATCAGCGCCTGCTGCAGCCTGTCTTCAAAGAGTCGGCGGTTTGGCAGGCCGGTCAGCCCGTCATGCAGCGCCAGCCACTCGTTGCTGCGAATCTGGTCCTCCAACATCACCAGAAGAAGCCCAACGGTGATGACAAACTTCTGCATATTCCAAAGCTGGCTGACGAACTCTGCCCACTGCGGATGGAACGCGGCAACCCACGGATGGGTAGCGAAACAAAGCGCCCACATGGTGAAGCCGGCCACCACGGCAATCTTTCCCCGGCTGCCGCGCGGCAGCGATTGAAAAAAGAACAGCGCCGACAATCCGAACAGAAAAAACAGGCTTAGGTAAGTCGTCGTGCGGTAATCCCGGTGCAAGACGCTGACCAGCAGAGGCGTCCAAATAAGCGCGAACGCAGCATAAAACGGGGAACTTCGCCGAAACCAGGCCGTAGAAACGACGCCTGTTAAAAAGCCCAGCGCGGCAATGGACTGGTAAACCCAGGCCTGCCTCACATCCAGCCCATAGGCCGTAAGGAGTAGAAGGTGGGGGGCAACATTGCTCCACAGGAAAAGCGTTCCGCCCGGCATGCGCCGCAGCACCTGGGAAGCCGACATCAGGAACAGCGCGCCTGCAATGCCGTAGGCATTCAGCGCAACCGTGTGGCTCAGCAGGTGCACCGCGTGGGAGGTGTGCATTCCATACACAATGCGGGACGCGCACTCCAGCAAAATAAGCAGCAGGCCTGCCGTCCACAGGCCGATAACGCCGTCATTGCGCTTGCCGCGCACCAGCAGCAAAACAACAACCAGCAGTGTCATGGCGATGAAGTCTGGCAACAGCAGCAAATTCATGGATCGGGACCTGGCCGTCTTCCGGGTAAATGGAGCTCGCTAAAACTTCACCGTCTCGAGTATCATCGGCCACTCTGAGGCCTGCCTTGCAGAAACCGTGGAACAATTTTCCAGGATGCGCTACATTCTTCGCGCTCTGGCACTTGCACCTACGCCTCTGTACACTAGGTAACGGCTACGAACGCAGCCTTTGCATGGAGAAAGGGAGCTTTTCGCGTCCCGGGACGTCCTGCACGGTGCATCACACAAAGTGAGCAATGCGTTGTTCAAAGCATTTGATTCTCCAGGAGAAGGCAAGATGGCAGCAGTTGACGAGAAGGTAAAGAGCATCATCGTGGAGCAGCTTCAGGTGGATGAGGCCGAAGTTACCCCGGGCGCGTCGTTCCAGGAAGATCTTGGAGCAGATTCGTTGGACGTGGTTGAGTTGGTCATGCAGTTTGAAGAAGCGTTCGACATTCAGATCCCCGATGAAGATGCGGAAAAGATCAAGACCGTGAAGGACGCAACGGACTACATCGAAGCACACGCAAAGGCTAAGTAAACGTGGCACAGGCTATGACCATTCCCGCCCGGCGAGTTGTTGTTACGGGCATCGGGCTGATTTGCGGTATCGGTAACACTGCGCCGGCGGTATGGGAAAGTCTCATGGCGGGCAAAAGCGGCATGGCAGGCATCACGGCGTTTGGCCTTGAGGGTCACCCGGTCCGCTTCGCCGCCGAAGTGAAAAACTTCGATCCGCATATCTTTGTCGACAAAAAAGAGGCCCGAAAAATGGGCCGCTTTATCCACTTTGCATTGGCTGCGGCAGCAGAAGCCATGGCGCACGCAGGCCTGATCGTGACGCCTGAAAATGCTGAGATGGTTGGCGTCCACATCGGTTCCGGCATCGGTGGCTTCGACATCATCGAGCGTGAGCACACGAACCTGATGAATGGTGGACCGCGAAAGATTTCGCCGTTCTTTATCCCCGCGTCCATCGTGAACCTGGCTGCTGGCCACGTCTCCATCAAGTACGGTGCCAAGGGACCCAATGAGGCCACAGCCACAGCCTGCACCACGTCAGCCCATTCCATCGGCGACGCGTACCGAACCATCCAACGCGGCGATGCAGATGCCATGATTGCGGGCGGTTCAGAGGCGACCATCACTCCCCTGTGTGTGGGTGGTTTCGCGTCCATGAAGGCATTGTCCACACAAAATGACGAGCCAACCCGGGCTTCGCGTCCGTGGGACAAGGATCGTGACGGCTTCGTCATAGGGGAAGGCGCAGGCATCCTGATCCTGGAAGAACTTGACTTTGCCAAGGAACGTGGCGCAAAGATCCTTGGGGAAATCGTCGGCTACGGCATGAGTTCGGATGCCTTCCACATGACCGGCATGGCTCCTGAAGGTGAAGGCTGTGCGAGATCCATGCGGAACGCCCTAAAATCTGCAGGTCTGGTTCCCACCGAAATCGACTATGTCAACGCCCACGCCACGTCCACCCCACTGGGTGACGCCATGGAGTCAAAGGGCATGGAAACCGTCTTTGGCGAATACGCCCTGAGCCACGAGCTGCTGGTCTCGTCCACGAAATCCATGACCGGCCATCTGTTAGGTGGTGCAGGCGGTTTGGAAGCGGGCATCACCCTTATGGCGATGCAAAAAAGTATCGTGCCGCCGACCATCAATCTGGACAATGTGGACCCGCTCTGCCGGCTGAACTACGTGCCTCACAAGCCAGTGGAACATGCCGTGAAATACGCTCTGTCGAACTCGTTTGGCTTCGGCGGCACCAACGGCTCGCTCATCTTTAAGCGGTGGGACGAGTAGTTGATTCCAATGTCACACGCAGCTATCTCCCGTGATGACTCATGGGAGATAGCTGGTGGGTTCTCTCGAAGAGGACCGCTTGAGTAATCTCGCCGGTACGCGAGAGAGTTCGGCAACAGTCATCCGCGGACTGGAGCAGATTCTGTCGTACCTGCCGCAGCTTCAACAGTTAGCGCTGGACTATAGAGAGCCCGGCACCATGCATGGGCTTGACCTGTTGCTGGGTTCGCGCTTTGCCCGTCGGAAAAGCCCTTGCCTCATCTGTTTCCACGCTGCGGAAAACACTGAAGACAGCAAAAGTGCAGCAAAGCAGCTGATCGGTGCCGTTCTGCTGCACGAGTACTGCCTGCTCGGCTTGCGCACGGGCGTCTTTGCCACGGGTGACGCCTTCGGCGTACGGACCGTGGTGGGCGCAGAACGCACTCAGGGCACGCTATGCCTGCGTGCCGGTCATCTGCTGCTGGCCTCTGGTGCACGTCTTGTGCTCACCACGTGGCGTGGTGCCATGGAGGTCAGCGTGACCGCTGACCCCGCATACGGCACTATCCTTTACGCCTCCACGGAACGCACAGTGCAGGACACGCTGCGGCTCGCACCCACTGCAGAAGCCACCCTGCAGCTGCTGGGAAAGCGGACGCGGGTACACATGCGCGCTGCCCGACGCCACTTCGATCAGCGGTATCCGCAGGCGCAGCTGCAGGATGCCACGGCCGTGCTGGCCGCCGCAGATGACGCTACCCTGGCCCAACTGAACCGGTCTGCCCTCGACACGATCGACCAGGGGGAGTTCAACCACCAGGTAAGGGCTCTGTGCCGGTCGGCTGGCGGCTTTGCCCTTGGGCTGCGGCTCGACGGCCGCTGGGTCGCCCTGATTGGCGGCTGGCGGCAGGCCGGCGCAACCTGGATTGAATGGCAGTGCAACGGTACCGGGTACGAAAAACTGTCAGTGGGCACCGTGCTGCGCACCTACCTGCTGGAAGAAGAGGCGCGGCGGGGATCTACCCACCTCAGCTTTCACGGCGGCACTTCGCACAGCATGCTGCACCGCTTTGATCACACCACCGTGACCGACCAGTTGCTGCGCCGCAACGGATTGCTGACGGACCTGCTGATCCGGACCGTGCCATGGCTTGGCAGCCGGTTCCCCACGCTGCTGCAGCGTGGAAACTTCATCTTCAATGCGCTGTGCGCGCAGGGCTTGCGGTGGTCGACACACCCAACTGCCACGCCGACACGGTAGGCTCACGCCGGCACAGTGCTAGCCTAGTGATCGATGGAATCACATTTCTTTCGCATGGACCTCCGCCTGCTCGGGGGCACCCTTTGGCTCCATGCCGACCCGGTAGAGGACGTTTTGGGCAGCGACCACTCCCTCCGCAACCTGCGGCCGATCCGCTTCCCGACCGAAAGCGAGGCGCTTCGTTCCCTTGATCGGGCAGGCGTTGGGCACTGGAGCCGATTTCCCCAGGAGGGCGTACACGCTACCCTGAGCCCGGCCCAGCTGCGCAGCATTGGCTTTCGCGGCAACTTCTAACCCGTGGGCAAGCACTCAGGTGCGGCTGCCGCGGCTTCCAAAAGCTGCTGCAGGACCGCTTCGGCCGCAAGCGCACCGGTGGGCTCCTCTTCATGCTTGTAATAGACGTAGACGTCACGCCTGGCGCTCAGCGCGCGAAACTGCTCGGCATGCTGCGCCAGCTGCTGCGGGCTGTAGCCGCCCGGCATGCGCAGCCGATAGCAGGCGAAGCTCTTTGCGGTCAGCACATCCGGCGTTTGTAGCGACTCACTCTCAGCCACGCACAAAGCCACTTCGTGGGTCCGCAGCAACGCCCAGGTTTCCTTCATAAACCAGCTTTCGTGGCGAAACTCGAAGGCTGCCCGCTTAATCTTTTTCATTCCCGGCAGCTCGAGAAAGCCCTGCAGGCGGGCGTGATCGGCCTTGAAGTTAGGCGGCAGCTGGAACAGGATGCATCCGAGCGCACCTGCCCTGCGCACTGGCTCAATCGACTCCAGAAACTCTTCCAGGGCGTCTTCACATTCACCCAAACGCCGACGGTGGGTAATTGCCTCGGGAGCCTTGAACGAAAAGCGGAAGCTCTTTGCAACCGCCGCCATCCATCCCTCTAACTGCTCGACTGTGGGCAGCGCGCGGAAAGTGTAATTTACCTCGACCGAGTTCAGGCGCGAACCGTAATGCTCCAGAAAGCGCTTTGCGGGCAACTTTGCAGGGTAGAAGCCCGGCTTCCAGGAAGGGTACGCCCAACCGGAGGTGCCAGCCATAACGGTGTGTTGCTGACGGGTACGCATTGCCATTCAGCGTCTCACATGTGCCCTTACGCGAGCAGCCTGGCAGACACGGCATCTATTCCGAGGTTTCAAGCTAGGGCGTAAGACCTTGGTAATAACTAGCTGGCAGTCAGCTGTGTTCTAGTTGTACTTAATACAGACCTGGGAGAAGGGCCACAGAGATGTGGCCCCCTTTTTTGCTCCTCGCGGATGAACCCAATGGCCCGCGGCGCGACAGGTAAAACAAAGACCGCCACAAACATCGTGGCGGTTTTGAACGATCCCTTTAAGATTTTGGGGCGGCTAGAGGGATTTGAACCCTCGACATCGGGTGCCACAGACCCGCGTTCTAACCCCTGAACTATAGCCGCCGTACCAGAACTGATTGTAACAGGCCGAGTCCTGATTCGACCGTTGCAGTATGCTGCTGCCATGAGTGCCGCTGCCAGACAGGCCGACCCAGAGACTTCTTCCTCCATCGATTCAGACCAGACGGCTTCTTCCGCAAAGCCGGAACGGCTGCTTTCGCTGGATGTGCTGCGCGGCATCACCATCGCCTTCATGATCCTGGTCAACAACCAGCCCGGCCCCGGCTCTTTTCACGCGCTGAACCATGCCCAGTGGAACGGTTTTACGCCCACCGACCTGGTGTTCCCAACGTTTCTGTTTCTGGTTGGCGTCTCCCTGGTGTTATCAACGGCGGCACGGTTGCGCAGCGGTGTTCCACGAGGCACGCTGCTGCTGCACATGCTGCGGCGGGCGGCGGTACTCTTTGCCTTCGGGCTGCTGGTAAATACCTTCCCCTTTCAGCACCTCGACAGTATTCGCTTTTATGGTGTGCTGCAGCGCACCGCGCTTTGCTACCTGGCAGCCGGGTTGCTTTGCATTGGCTGGCCAGGTTGGAAGAACAAAGCGGCCGTTGCCGCACTGTGCCTGCTGGCATATTGGGCGCTGCTGCGATTCGTGCCCGTGCCCGGCTTTGGTGTGCCTACCCATGACGTTGTCATCAACCATCCGGACGGCAACCTGACCGCGTGGCTCGACCGTGCCCTGTTCGCGCCACAGCACCTGTACCAGCGCGTACGCGATCCGGAGGGCCTGCTTTCGACCCTACCCGCCATTGCGACCACCTTGTTTGGCGTACTGACAGGCCTGTGGCTGCGCACTTCGCGCCCATCCCTGCAGAAGGCTCTGGGAGCGGCTGCGGCCGGTGTACTGTTTGTTTTACTCGGGCTGCTTTGGAATCCGTGGTTTCCGATCAACAAGAAGCTCTGGACCAGCTCTTACATGCTGTTTGCCGGCGGCCTGAGCCTGCTGCTGCTGGCGCTCGCAATCTACGTGGTGGATGTGGTGCGCATGGGCCGAAAGGGTGTCACACGCGCCGACCAGCCGGAGCGCCCAACCCTTTACCAGCCTCTGCTGGTCTTTGGCACCAACGCCATTGCGGCGTACATGATCTCGGAACTGCTGCCCGGTATCTTCGCGTTGATCAAACTGCCAGGCGGCAACCTGATGCAGAGCTACACCGGCCTGCTACGCAACATACTGCCGGGCGGCGGCTTGTCTTCGCTGGTCTTTGGGCTGACGTTTGTGCTGATTACGTGGATCGCCGTGTACCCGCTCTATCGCAAGCGAATCTTCCTGCGCGTTTGAACGGCACTTGTTATTTCTCCGGCACGGCTGGCAGCAGCTTCCAGCCGTCCTTTGCGCGTAGAAACGCAACGATGGATCGGAGTTCCTCTTCGCTTAGGGCGTCGCCGAAGGCCGGCATCGCACCCTTGCCTTCCTTGATCTGAAGGTAAATTTCCTCGTCCGTCTTGCGTTTGCGCACCTCGTGGATGTTGGGAGCCTTTGCGGTCCCGTTGCCCTCGGGTCCATGGCATTGGGTACAGCCGCTGCCGGAAAACAGAACTGCGCCTGCCTGTGCAGTAGGTGCCGTCGGCTGTGATGGCGCTGTCGGCTGCGGCGCAGCCTGCTGGGCCAACACGCCGGGGTGCCCAATTGAGGCAGCTACAAGTCCAACCGCCAGCAAGCCGCTCATAAGCGTCCTCAGCGAAATACAGCCGCTGTGACCTGCCTTGCGTGAGCTACCAATAGCCTGAGAAAGTCTCACTGACATAGGAAGTGTTACGGGGTCTGTTGCGATGGCAGCATACCGGCTTCCAAATGCCCGTCGGCTACCTTGCCGTGCGCGTCCAGGTCATGCACGTGCCATGGCACGGACTCCTGCGCAATCTCGCCATGTTTACCCAGGTACTCGAGCGCGAAGGTGCTCGCCGTTGGGTCATCTTTCTGATCGGCAAAGTAGGCCGCTTGCGCAGTCGCTTTTTCTTTCATGCCCTGCCGACGGTACAGAATGGCCAGGTTGTAGTGCGCGGCCAAATCATCCGGATCGATCGTCTGCACAGTCTCATACTCTGCCTGTGCATCCGGATACCGGCGTTGCTGGTAGTAGCTGAAGCCGAGTTCGCGGTGCGCGTCACGCGACCGGGGAAACTGCTCTGCCACCTTCTTCAGGTTGGCAATTGCACCGTCGACATCACCCTGGTTCCGCTGGACCAGTGCCATATAGTAGAGGGCGCGTGCATTGTTGGGCGCAAGTGCAAGCGCGTGCTGCAGGTTAGGCAGGGCTTCGTCGTACTTTTCCCACTGGATGTTTGCGATGCCGATGTTGGTAAAGGCATCGCCGTACTCGGGCCGCAGCTTTGCAACACGCTCAAACGCATGAACGCTGCTGCTGTATTGCTGTGCGTCCAGCAGAGCTACGCCATAGTTATTCCAGCGCATCCACTCTGCGTTCTCATCCTTTAACGGAGCGGTTGCGGCATTGCTGCCCACCTGCACCGTGCGGGAGGTGCTTACCATGTCCACAATCGGTTGCTGGTAGCCCTGCTTCAACGCGAAGTCAATGAAGCGCTGGTCGAAGCGGCGGTAGCGAACCGTCGCTGTCACCGTGACCGGCCCACACTCCTTCGCGGGCATGGTGAAGCTGTAGCGCACCAACTGCGAACGTCCGCTCTGGATGGTGTTGTTGTAGGCCACCACACGGTTGTTCCACACCTGGTGCAGGCCGTTCAGGCTGCCCGCTTTGTTGATGAGGCGGTTCGTGAAGCTGTGCGCCGATGGATCCAGATCACCCGTCGGCCCGATTGCTCCGCTCTCGCCGATGACCTTGCCAGTTGCGTCCTTCGCCGTAAACGAGACCCAGCTTTCGTACATGTCACGCTGTTCCGGCACATGCGAATGGGCGGCACCCTTGTTCTGGATGACGACGGAAACCGTCAGCTTCTGCCCGGCCCTGACCGCATATGGCTTGGTGCCCATCGGCTCAGCCAGCGGTGCGGCGACGCCCTCTGCCTCCAGCGCGAAGACGTCGACGTTAAAGACAGCGTTCTGCAGAAACTCTTTCACGCGCTTGCCCTGCTCGTCATAGCCGTAGTACGCGGGTATCAGGGTGTTCGCGCCTACCCAGCGATGACTGGCCAGCTTGCCATCCTTCGCACCAGGGTCGCGGCCAACCAGGGCCTCGCGACCCATATGGCAGGTTTCGCAGTTTGATACTGCAGGCTTCACATAGAAAGGCAGCGGCGACTGCTTGGCAAAGCTGCTGTTCTGCCACTCGTCATACGGAGTCATGGCGCGAAGCCACTTGTAGTCGGTCAGTTCATGCGGCAGAGCTGCCTTGTGGCAGGCGGCGCACATCTGGCTGGTACGGTAAAACGGCTTCATGACCGCAGCCTTATGCCGGTCGAGGTGTGTCAGGATCTCGAGGTCTGCGACCTTGCGGTGGATGGGCTTACCGTCTTCGTCCAGCATGACGGCGGCCGGCGCAAGAACGTAGCTGCCGGTGCCACGCAGGTCCACCTTCTGGATGCTGTGGCAGACCGTGCAGGTAATGCCGTCCGCGTCATATGGGCGTTTTCTTGACCCCGCCTGCGGCGTGCCCTGCGTCAACATGCCGCCGGCCATGGCAATGGGATCGTGGCAACCTTCGCAGTGTCGCGAAAACTCGATGCCCTTTTCTTCGTTCAGCAAACCCACATTCTTCAGGTACCAGGGTGTGCGATTTGAGTTGCTGTGGGCCGACTCGCGCCACTGCTTGTGCGATTCCTGATGGCAGTGACCGCAGTACTGCGCGGTAGGAAAGTCTTTGGGATCAATGAATTCCCCAGTATCAGTCGTCATGTTCGACGGCAGAAAGGGGGACTGCTTACCATAACGGTAGTTGTAACCCTGCGACATCTTCTCGCTGTAGGCCTTGCGCGCCGTCACGTGTGCGTCGTCGTCTGTACCGGCCTTGACCGGCGACCCCTGCAACACATGGCCCAGCAGCGACAGAAACAGGCACAGGGAGGCGGCTAGTGAGACGTGGCCGAGCAGTCGGAGATGGGGAAGAGAGGGGCGCATGGCTATGTTGCAACGAGCATCGTATTACAGCGCGAGACGATTGTCTGCAACGACTTAACGCGCCATGCCTGCTGCTTCAACCGGACCCGCACTTTCTTCCACGGTAACAATACGATCCACCTCTGGTGGGGAAAGTGCCTGTTTCCTGCCATCGGGCCAGTGGATTTCGACTTCATCCACCTTTTTCACCGCGCCCAATCCGACATGTACCCGCGGATCGCTGCTGGATGCGAAGCTGCCACCCGCAACGATGTCGCCCCGCTGGCGTTGCGCGCCCGCTGTTACATAGACCGTTGCTCCGACCGCGTCGCGGGGGCTTTTGCCACTGCCAACCAGGTGCAGTTCGACCCAGTGATTTTTATTCTGCGGCTTGTGGCACAGCACCGTGGGTGAGGCATCCATGTTGTTGATCACGACGCACAGGTTGCCATCATTGAACAGGTCGCCCACTGCCATGCCGCGCGAACTT
>JBPBQP010000076.1:0-56022 GCA_050954745.1 Janthinobacterium lividum
GTAATGGGACCGTAGTTCGTTAGCAGTTCCGTAATCTGCGCGCGATAGATGGGCAGGTATGCAGGCGTGCCGTACGCGGCGTTGTTACGGTCCCACGGCGAAACGTACACGCCAAACTTCATGCCCTGCCGCCGCGCCGCATCGCTGATGGCGCGCACCACGTCGCCTTTGCCGCCCATCCATTTGCTGTTGCGGATGCAGTGTTCGGTCGTTTTCGTGGGCCACAGGCAAAAGCCGTCGTGGTGCTTGCACGTCAGGATCACGCCCCGCATGCCGCCCGCCTTCAGGTCGCGGATGATCGCGTCCGCGTCGAAGTCAGTTGGCGCGAAGATGCTTGGGTCTTCGTCGCCATAGCCCCACTCCTTGCCGGTAAACGTGTTCACCGTGAAGTGCAGAAAGGCACATGTTTCCATGCGCTGCCACTGCACCTGACGTTCGGTGGGCACGGCTCCAAAGGGCTTCAACGCCTCGGCGTGCGCACTCGTAATCCAGGGCGAAGCGCCCGCCAGCATAGATCCCGCAACAAAGTCTCGCCTGTTCCACTGCATGGTTCCGTCTCCTGCGCCGTAAGGACGCGACAAGCTGAATCGTACGATAGGTTGCGCCAGGGCTCTTCTCCTCGCAGGGCGCGCTGGCTGCGCGTGATAGAAGGAGGGCATGTCTCAAAGATCAGGTTGGCTCACCGGTGTCACGGTTGCAATGGCTATGGGTACTTGTCTGCACGCAACCGGCGTCGGTCTCGCGCAGGCCGTGCCCATGCCGAGCGCCTATCCCATTCCGCTACGGACCGACGTGCCGCGACTGCCCTCCAAACAGCAGGCGAGGATGGATCGCGACCTGATGGAGACCTCCATCCTGCAACTGCACGCGCTGTACGCGAAACATCGCTACACGGTGGAGCAGGTGACGCGCTGGTACCTGGACCGCATCGCGCGGTACAACGGCATCTACCGCTCGGTGCAGACGGTGGATGTGGAAGGTGTGCTGGTGACCGCCCGGCAGCAGGACGCAGAAAAGCACGCGTCGCATGGACCGCTGTGGGGCGTTCCCATCGTCATCAAGGCCAACACCGCGGTAAGAGGTCTGCCTGACACGGATGGGTGGGAGGGCTTCGCCATCCCTGGTCACGCGTTTGTCGCACCGAAAGATGCTGCCGTAGTCGCGCGCCTGCGATCTGCGGGAGCGGTCATTCTGGGCATCACCAACATGCCCGATTTTGCCGCCAGCGACACCAATCGATCCACGGCGTTTGGTCGCACGGGCAATGCTTACGACGTGCGCTTTTCACCCGGCGGATCGTCCGGCGGAACGGTCACGGCGATCACCTCGAATGAAGCCGTGCTGGGGACGGGAACGGATACGGGCAACAGCATCCGCATGGTCGCTGGCACTAGCGCGGTGGTGGGCCTGTTCCCCACGCGCGGCCTGGTGTCCATCGCAGGCATCGCGCCGCTGGACTGGCTGCTGGACAATACCGGACCCATTGCGCGCAACGTGACCGACGCTGCAATCGCGTTGGACGTAATGGCAGGCGAAGACGCGCAGGACTTCAAGACCGCAGGCACCGCCGCGAAGGCGCAGGCCGCGCCGTATACGCAGTATCTGAAAGCAGACGCGCTGCG
This sequence comes from Janthinobacterium lividum, assembly GCA_050954745.1. Classification (GTDB taxonomy): domain Bacteria; phylum Acidobacteriota; class Terriglobia; order Terriglobales; family Acidobacteriaceae; genus Terriglobus. The sequence continues at coordinate 1,623 of JBPBQP010000076.1, forward strand.
CGGCAAACGCTTTGGCGTACCCGCCTTCCTCCTGCAAAGCAAACGCACCCCGCTGCAGCCGGAAACGAAAGCCATGCTGATGCAGACGATCGATCTGCTGCGCAAGGCTGGTGCGGAAGTGGTGATCGACGACGACCTGCTGCCGCTCCCGTTCCTTGATGCCGAGCGCAAGGTCAACACCGGCCCCTACCGCCGCGACGGCGCAGCCCAGTGGCTTGCGGGGTTCGGACCTGCGGAATACAAGTCTGCCGCGGAGTACAAGACAGCAACCGGACGCAGCCTGCCGCCCGTATTCACCGGCGTCAGCGGATCGCTGGACGACCTGGTCGACGCCGCTGCAGCGCCTGCGCCCTCGGCACCCACAGAAGGTGCGCCTCATGGCGCGAACCGCAATCGCAACCTGCCGCCCCAGCTTCTGCTGAAGGACGATCCGGATGCGCAGAAAACCTATTTCGGCCCGCGCGACGCCATGCTGCAGCAATATGTCGACGCGCTGGACCGCTTCCACCTCGACGGCCTGGTTTACCCCACCGCGCAAATGCCGCCGCCCGATGAGACGCAGCCGCAGGACGGCAGGCTGTCCGGCGGTCCGCACTCGGAAACCGGGTGGGTCAACAAGATTGGCGTACCCGCCATCGCTCTGCCTGCCGGGTACTACCCGACGGGGCTGCCGTTCGGCCTGGAGATCAGTGCACGGCCATGGCGCGACGGCGACCTGCTGGGCTGGGCCTACGGCTGGGAGCAGGCCACGAAGCTGCGGCGTCCGCCGGTGCTGGTCGAAGGCGGCCTGACCACGGCAGGGCCGTACAAGCAGTAGGCGGCGCGGCTGGTATCCTCGAAGGGCCATGCGTGACCTTACCGGAAGCCAGATTCGCGAAGATTTCCTGCGTTTTTTTGAGGAAAAGGGGCACCGTCGCGTGCACTCGTCCTCGCTTGTACCGCACAACGACCCCACCCTGCTGTTCAGCAACGCGGGCATGAACCAGTTCAAGGACGTCTTCCTTGGCGCGGACCAGCGGCCCTACAATCGCGCCACCACGTCGCAGAAGTGCGTCCGCGCGGGCGGCAAACACAACGACCTGGAGAACGTCGGCTTCACGCGCCGTCACCACACCTTCTTCGAAATGCTGGGGAACTTCAGCTTTGGCGACTACTTCAAGGGCGACGCCATCGCTTACGCGTGGGAGTTGCTGACCTCGCCCGACTGGTTCGGCATCGACCCGGCGCGGCTGTACGTCACCATCTTCGAAGGCGACGCGCAGACCCCGCGCGACGACGAGGCCGAGCAGTTCTGGCTGGGCGTCGGCGTGCCGCAGGACCGCATCTTCGGCCTGGGTGCAAAGGACAACTTCTGGCAGATGGGCGAGACCGGCCCCTGCGGCCCGTGCAGCGAAATCTATTACGACCTGGGCCTTGCCGCCAGCGAGACGGGCGAAGACAAGCCCTTCGGCGAAGACGACCAGCGCTACATGGAGATCTGGAACCTCGTCTTCATGCAGTTCGACCGCACCGTGACCGCTGGTGGCGCGGCAGAACTCATGCCGCTGCCCAAGCCATCCATCGATACCGGCATGGGGCTTGAGCGCATCGCGTGTGTGCTGCAGGGTAAGTTGTCCAATTACCAGAGCGACTTATTCGTTCCACTTATACAGAAGGCTTTTGATCTTACTGGTCCGCAGGCGGCAAGGCGACATCCGATAGTACCGGCAAGCTACGGTGATCCCGAAGCGAAGGCTAAGCAGGAATATGCTTCATTGCCCAACTTCATGAGTGCAGAGGAAGCCTCGGTCAGTGACGCCAAAGGTGCGGCCTCGCTGCGCATCATCGCGGACCACGCACGTGCGGCTACGTTCCTGATTGCCGATGGGGTTAATCCTGCAAATGAAGGTCGCGGCTATGTGCTGCGCAAGATTCTTCGTCGTGGGATTCGGCATGGCCGCCTGTTGGGTCAGGAGCAACCGTTCATGCACGAGATGGTGCAGGCAGTGGTCGGTGAGATGAAGGTGGCTTATCCGGAGCTGGTCGACGTTGCGGATCGTGTAAGCAAGACGGTGCTGCAGGAAGAGCAGCAGTTTGCGCGGGTATTGCAATCGGGCGCAATTCAGTTGGAGCAGCTTATCCGAGACACGTTAGATCCTATGCTCGATTCGACAGTAGGCTATAGCGGCGTCCAAGACAGGCCAAAACCTTACGGGGGCATCTCCGGAGCGGCTGCGTTCAAGCTCTACGAGACCTTCGGTATGCCTTTGGACTTCATGGTGGATGCCGCTCGTGACGCTGGCATCGAGTTCGACTTAGTCGGCTTTGAGCAAGCCAAGGAAGAAGAGCAAGCCCGCGCGCGTGCTTCTTGGAAGGGCGGCTCGCAGAAAACGGCAAGCCCCGCCTACCGTGAGCTCACAAAGACAGATTTCCTCGGCTACACCGCGCTGCGTGCGGACGACGCGACCGTGCTGGCGCTGGTGAAGGATGGCGTGGGCGTGCAGGTGTTGCAGCCCGGCGATGAGGGCGAGGTGGTGCTGGACCGCACCAGCTTTTACGCCGACAGCGGCGGCCAGGTGGGCGACACTGGATGGCTGTATCCCACGGACCACACCGGCGCGCTGGCCGACGTGCATGGCTGCACCAAGCCGGTGCAGGGGGTCTTTGCGCATCGCGTAACGGTGCGGCGGACTATCACCGTGGGCGACACGCTGGATGCCGTGGTCGATGGCACGGAGCGCGCCGCCACCACGCGCAACCACACCGGCACGCACCTGCTGCAGGCGGCGCTGCGCGAGGTGCTGGGCACGCATGTGAAGCAGGCCGGGTCGCTGAACAACCGCGCGCGGCTGCGCTTCGACTTCTCGCACTTTGCGCAGGTGGCCGACGAGGAGTTGCAGGAGGTCGAGGACATCGTCAATCGCGAAGTTCTGTCGAACGCCAAGGTGGAGACGTTTGTGGACGTGCCCATCGACGTGGCCGTGAACGAGTTCAAGGCCACTGCGCTGTTCGGCGAAAAGTACGGCGACAAGGTGCGCGTGGTGAAGATCGGTGACTTCTCCACCGAACTCTGCGGCGGCACGCACACCGGCGCAACCGGCGAGATCGGCCTCATCAAGCTGACGGGCGAAAGCTCCGTTTCGAGCGGCATCCGGCGCGTAGAAGCGGTCACGGGCACGGGTAGCCTGCGCGAGTTCCGTCGCGACGCCTCGGTGGCCCGCGTCGTCACGGGGCTGGTCGGCGGTGCGACGGATTCTCCCGCAGCCGCGTTGCAGACGCGGCTGTCGCAGCAGGACGAAGAACTGAAGAAGCTGCGCCGCGAACTGGATCAGGCACGCATGAAGTCGGCTTCGGCCTCGACCGAAAACGCTGCCGAATCTGCCGTTGAGGTGAAGGGCGTCAAGGTACTCGCGCAGAAGGTCAGCGGCCTTGATCGCAACCAGATGCGGCAGCTCGTGGACACGCTGCGTGGTCGGCTGGGCAGCGGTGTGGTGGTGCTGGGCGCGGCGACCGAGGACGGCAAGGTCGCGCTGATCGCCGCCGTAACGAAGGATCTCGTCGCACGCGTTCAGGCGGGTAAAGTTGTTGGCGCACTGGCCGCAAAGGTAGGCGGCAAGGGCGGCGGCCGGCCCGATCTGGCAGAGGCGGGCGGCACCGATCCGTCGCAACTGGATGCGGCACTGGCCGGTGCGGCGGATGCCGTGGGTTCGCTGCTGGGCTGATGCTGGTCCGTTGAAAGGCTCATTGGGCGGGGCATGGCTTGAGCCATGCCTCTCCTATTGCACCGCATTCAGGCAAGTCATGGTCGTACGGTCACCAGCAGCAGCGTTCGCTCAGTGCGCGCCAGCAGCAGGCGTCGGTGTCGGCGCAGCAGCTTGCTGCGTAATCGTGCAGCTGCAGTTCTGCGTGGCACACGCGGCACAGCAGCACGGCTTCGCCCACAGGTTGAGGTGGACGTGTTGCCCACGTCGCGGATGCGGTCGGTCAGCGAACGCTATCTTCAGGTCTGGCAGGTTTACACCAGGATCAAGGCACCTCAAAAAAGGTGCCGCGCCGTGTACCTTCGCGGTGACATGGCGTGGCGGTTGGTTGCGTCTAGGTAGACTGTAGGCGGCTTGGTCAACGTCTCCTCAAACCGTGGCACGCGTTGGACCGCACTGCTGATGCTATGCGCGAACCCGGCGTGGTGCGCCGCGAAGAAGCCTGTGCCGCAGACGCCATGGCAAATGGCGGAATCGGCCCGCCAGCAGTTGCAGACCATGCCCCCCGAGACCCGCACCGCAGAAGATTACCGCACGGTGATGGACGCCTTTCGCCTGATTTACCACGCGAACCCGGCGGATCTGCACGCGCCGGAAGCCATATACAGCGTGGGTCTGCTGCTGGAAGACGAAGGCATGACGCTGCACGATCCGAAGATGCTGCAGGCGGCCGTGGGCCAGTTTGAGTTCCTGCGCAAGGGCTATCCGCAATCGTCATTTCGCATTGCCGCCTTGTTGGAAGAAGCACGCATCGCCATGAACGACCTGCGTGACATCAAGCTGGCGCGGGCGAAGTTCAGTGAGTTTACGGCGCAATATCCGCAGTCAGCCCACATCGACGAAGCACAGGTCGCGTTGAAGCAGCTGCGCGCGGGCGTGCTGCCGCCGGTGGCAGGAGCCAACGCCGCAGTGGCCGTGCCAGCGCCCACACCGGAGTCGGCACGGCCTGCGGTCGCGGCTGGGAATGCGGGTGGGAATGCGGCTGGGACTCCCGTAGCGGCCCGCGGATCGGCGGCAGCTTCGAACGGTGTTCCCGGATCGACGGTCTCGCCGGAGTCGCATGCAGAGGCGAGTCTGGCGGCTTCTCAAAGCAGAGTTTCTCCGCTGCCACAGGCCTCGTCTCCAGGCATCGCCACCGGGCAAAACGCCGCGCCGCAGGTGCCTCGCACAGGGGCCGGCAGTGCGGCTGTCGAGGACGCGTCGGCCAGAGTGCCCGCGCACACACGCAGCGGCCTGGCAACGGTCTCGGCGATTCGGCACTGGTCCACGCCCACGTACACCCGCGTCGCCATCGATCTGGGTGATGAGGTGCAATACGAGGCCGCACGCGTACCGTCGCCCGACCGCATCTACTTTGACCTGCACGGCACGCGGCTGGCGCAGGAGCTTGCGGGCAAAAGCTTTACCGTGACGGATGATGGTTTCCTGAAGCGAATCCGCGCGGCGCAGTATTCCAACGACATGACGCGTGTCGTTCTGGATGTGAACGATGTGACGGAGTACTCGGCGTTCCTGCTGCCGAATCCCTACCGGTTGATCATCGACATCCATGGCGGCAGCCAGTCGTCGCCTGCTGCGGGAACGTCCGCTGTGGTGCAGGGCAGTGGTGCTGACCTGCTGCGACCGCCGTCAGCCGTGCAGGGGAGCGTCGCGGCAGCTGCCCAGCGTGGCACAGCGGCCACCGTGGGGCCGACCGTGAGCAGCCTACCGCCCATGCCTGTCACGATGTCAGCCGTGCCCAGCACCGTCGCCACACGGTCGACCACCGGCGGGGAAGTGGCGTCGCTCAGCGCGGCCCCTGATAACCAACGAGCCACCGCACAGCCCACTAGTCAGCCCATTGCCGTGGCCACGCCGCAGCCGATCCCTACGCGCACCAAGACGGCAAAGCGGAAAGATCCGGTGGTGGCCGAAGCTACGCCGGGACACGCCGCCGCTCCTACCGCTGCCGGCGAACGGTCGCTGGTGCGTGCACTTGGCCTGAAGATTGGCCGCATCGTCATCGACGCGGGCCATGGCGGTCACGACAGCGGCACCATCGGCGCGGGCGGCATCATGGAGAAAGATGTCGTGCTGGACGTGGCGCTGCGCCTGGGCAAGCTGCTGCACGACAAGCTGGGCGCGGAGATCATCTACACGCGGTCTGACGACACCTTTATCCCGCTTGAGACGCGCACCGCCATCGCCAACAAGGCTGAGGCAGACCTGTTCCTCAGCGTGCATGCCAACAGCTCGCAGGACGAGACGGCGCGCGGCGTGGAGACCTACTACCTCAACTTCACCACGCAGACGGACGCGCTGGATGTCGCCGCGCGCGAGAACGCCGTCAGCGACCAAAGTATCCACCAGCTCGCCGACCTGGTGAAGAAAATCACGCTGAAGGACAAGATCGACGAGTCGCGCGAGTTTGCCTCGGACGTGGAGCAGTCGCTCTACGACGGATTGCACCGGGGCAATGAAGGTCTCAAGAACCGTGGCGTCAAAAAAGCGCCGTTTGTGGTGCTAATTGGCGCGAATATGCCGTCGATTTTGACGGAAATCAGCTTTGTGACCAACAGCAAAGATGCCGCGCAGTTGCGCACGCCGGAGTATCGCGAGCGCGTGGCGCAATCCATCTTCAAAGGCATCGCTACGTACACCAGCGGCCTTTCCGGTGTGCGCGTGGCGGGTGCGAAGAAAAACGACTCTGACGGTGACTGACCTCATCGCTGGATGACGCCATGGCCTACCTGGCGGGCGCTACCCAGCGCGTGCCGGTGATAGTCTCACTCAACATATGCTTCGTTCTCTTACAGGACTGCTTTTCGCCGTCACCCTTGTGACGCCGTCCTTCTATGCGCAGGCACCATTGCCTTCTACCACCGTGTCCATGCCGCCTGCCCCGCTGCTGCCCGATCACTTCGGGGAGTGGCAGGTGAGCGGGCCCGGTGACGATTCCATCGCCATTGCCGACGGTGTGCTGAAAGAACTGATCGTGACGCGGCGCGATGTGAAGAAATACTCAGCCGAAGGCAATGCCGCCACTGTATCCGCCATTGAGTTCGCTGACGCGACCGGTGCTTACAGCGCCTTTACCCTGCTGCGCACGCCGGAGATGCACCCCTGCGCAGGTGGCAACAGCCTTGGCGTGGACTGCTCCGTCTCCGCGGGCAAGCTGCTGTTTTGGCAGGGCGATACGCTGGTGTCCATTGCACCTTCAGGGTTGAAGGCGGTTTCCGCGAGTTCCTTCAGTGACTTGGTCGGAATCTTGCCTAGGCCTTCTGGATCGAAGGGGGCGCATCCGTTGCTGCCCACACGCATCCCGCAGGAAGGGCTGCTGAAAGAAAGCGTGCGCTACGCCGTGGGACCGCTGACGTATGCTGCGGGCGGGGGCCAACTTCCAACGTCCGTCATCGACTTCAGCAAGTCGCCGGAAATTCTTACGGCACGGTACAGCGGACGCGCCGGTCGGGGTTTGCTGACCACCATCTTCTATCCAACGCCGACGATTGCGGGCGATCGCTCGCGTGCCGTAGAAGCCGCGGTGAAGAACGGCAGCCTTCCCTCGGACATGCTGACCGGTGACCCGCAGACGGCGCGATCCGGCCCTATCGTGACGTTGGCCAGCAGTGGTTTTTCTGCCAAAGAAGCGGCAAAGCTGATAGGCAAGGTGAAGTTCCAGGCGGATGTGACGTGGAACAAGCCGGAAGGCTACATCGACCAGTTCAAGGTCACTAACGCAGCCAGCGTGATGGTCCAGATCATGATCTTCGTCTTCGTTATGACGGGCGCCGCATTGGTGCTGGGCCTGGTGTTTGGAGGCGGTCGTGCCGCGGTCAGACGCTTGCGCGGCAAGCCCATGTCATCCCTGGACGATATGGAGATCATTCGTCTGGATCTACGCGGCAAGCCGGAACATGGCATTCGCTCGTAGGGCGTTGTCTCCTGTTCGCTAAAGCGAATAAAGGGCAAAAACGTATTTACGACAGCGTCCTGGTTCATTGTCTTAACCCGCCTTGAATGAGAGAGTTGCGAATCTTCTTGACACTGCCCGGAGCCGGGTCATAGACTTTCGCCAGAAAGTTCTGATGGCTTTGCCTCCGTCCGGACTATTCTCCCTGAAGAAAAAGCCATCCGTTTTTGGGTGGCTTTTTCCGTTCGCAGGCGCACCTGGATGCGCACTTTGCGTGTGTCGCCTCTGCCGGTTAGAATCAGCATGAGGCCGACGTAGCTCAGTTGGTAGAGCAGCTGATTCGTAATCAGCAGGTCAACGGTTCAAGTCCGTTCGTCGGCTCCATTCCGGCCTCAATGCGGTCTTTTCTTCCGTGAATGTTCCCGGAAGGGAAACAGTACCGATTATCCACGGGAATCTGCAGATTAGGTGCCATGAACGCCTTGTTTCGCGCACCTGCTTCACGCATACTCTGCCTAGATGTCCGGCCACGCGCACACTTTTGTGGCGCTGCCAGGGACACCAGGAGCACAGACGATGCCCGTACTGACAGCGCCTGTTTCCCGTTATACGCGGCAGGCAGCCGCACGAATCCTTCACATTCCTGAGAAGCAGTTGGCGGCGTGGCAGCGTGCCGGGCTGATTGCATCGTCCGAAGACTTTTCCATGCGTGATCTGGCCAGCATTCGCAGCCTGCGCGATCTGCGTGGCCAGCGGCTCTCCGTGCGCTCCATTCGAAGCTCTGTCGAAGCCATGCAGAGGGTCGCGGGCGTGCTAGATCCCCTGCGCGAGAGCGCCCCCATGCCGCACGGCAGCCGCCTGGTCTTTCATCATGCAGGTTCGTTGCTGGATCCGCTGACGCAGCAGATGGCCTTCGACTTTCAGGCCGCGTCGCGCAAGGAGCAGCCGTTACTGACGCGCGAGGTGTCACAGGAACAACAGGGCCGCGACCAGGCACGCGCGCAGGAGCTATTTCAGCGCGCGGTGCAACTGGAAGAAAAGCAGGAGACAGTAGCGGAGGCAACACGGCTCTACAACGAGGTGCTGCGCATCTGGCCGCGCCATGCCCCCGCCTCCATTAACCTGGGCACCATCTTTTACAACGAGCGCCGGTTTGCCGAGGCGGAGGTACTGTACCGCACGGCAGCCGAGATCGATCCTGATTATGCCCTCGCCTTCTTCGATCTTGGCAATGTGCTGGATGAGATGCGCCGCCTGCCTGAGGCTGTGGTCGCCTATCAGCGTGCCGTACAGTTGGTTCCGCAGTATGCGGACGCGCATTACAACCTGGCGCTGGCGTATGAGCGCACCGGTGAGCGTCGCCGAGCGCTGCGCCATTGGATGCACTACGTGCGTCTAGACCCGGTGGGGCCGTGGGCAACCCATGCCCGCATGCAGGCGCGCAGAACGCTGGCCACTGAGCGGCTCAGCATCGTGACCCGCGGCGGCAAGCTGGCCTAATGCAGAACGGAGCCCTTGCGGGCTCCGTTCTGTCTGCGGGAAACGACTGCGAGTTTATGCTTCGGCGGAAACCTCTTCCGGGGCAGCTGTGACCTTCTTGACCGGTACAGGGTCGGGCTTTTTGGTCGGCGCGATGATGGCATGCAGCGTGGTGCCTTCCATGCGCGGCATAAACTCGACGATGCCGGCGGGGCCAATGTCCATGATGAGGCGATTCACGATCTTGTAACCCAGGTCGCGATGCGCCATCTGACGACCACGGAAACGCAGGGAAGCCTTGACCTTGTCGCCCTCTCCCAGGAATCGGACAGCCTGGTTCTTCTTGGTCTGGTAGTCGTGCTCATCTACCGTGACGGAGAACTTGACTTCCTTGATGACGATGACCTTCTGCTTCTTGCGTGCAGCGCGGTCGCTCTTGTCCTTCTCGTACAGGTACTTGCCGTAATCCTGAATGCGGCAGACAGGGGGAACGGCATTGGGCGAAATCTCGACCAGGTCGAGTGTCCGTTCACGCGCGATCTTGAGCGCATCGAACGGAACCATGATGCCAAGCTGTTCGCCATTCTCATCGATGACGCGGATCTCACGCGCCCGGATCTTCTCGTTGGTGCGGATGAATGACTTGATGGCACGCTTGTCAGTAAACGGTGGAATAAGTCGCCTCCGCAGCACTCGCTCTTGACGGACCGGTGCACAGGTAGGTGCCCAACTCCGTTCTGCGGTGATGCATGTCGTAGTATACAACGGCGGTTTGCGGAGCTGGTAAAACTTTGGTGACAAGGAATCTGCTGAGAGCGTTTTGACCCGGCGCTTGCTCTCCGGGGCGCAGCGCAGTACCTTTTTGCAGGGACACTCGCTGAAAAAGCGTCTGACTGCCTCTCCTGTCGAGTTTCGACACATGCTGGCAGAGCGATTGCGTCAGAGGGAAATAAGGGGAACGATGAAGCGTCGCATTTTGCTGGTGGATGATGAAGTGGCTGTTCTGCTGACCCTGAAGGCCGTGCTGGAGATCAGCGGATTCGACGTGGATACGGCCACGTCGGCTCGCGAGGGCAAGTCACGCATCAAGCACCGTGAATATGAAATGGTCATCACGGACATGCGTATGGAAGACGACCACGCCGGTCACGAAGTCATCGCCGCAGCCAAGGAAGCCCCCTACAACCCGGCCGTAGCCCTGCTGACCGCGTTCCCAGTGGATGACGATGCACTGGGTTCGATGGGCGCAGACAAAATGCTGGTGAAGCCGATGCATACACGTGTTTTGTTGCAGCAGTTGGAGGCACTTTTTACCCGTCACACTGCGGCGAAAGAAAAAGCGGCTGTAAAGTCTGCGTCGAAGAAAAAAAGTGCGCCAGCAAAGAGGTCCGTCTCCATCGCGGCTGCAGAAAAGCCGTCGCCCGGCAAGAAATCTGCCACACCGAAGAAATCTGCTCCGGTCAAGTCCGTCACAACGAAGAAGTCTGCGCCGCCCGCAATGGCAAAATCTCCCGTTGCAAAGAAAACCACTGCAAAAATGCCGGCGAAACCGCCCGCAAAGACTGCGACGAAAAAGCCGGCTCGCTAGCCGCAAACCCCTTGGAGGCCCACGCGCCGCAGACTATCGTGGCGCGTGGGCCTTGATGTAGTTACGCAACGCAAGGTTAATTTCAAGGGCTTTCGTGGTGCCGTTGTCCAGCATCCGCAGCCAATCGCTGGCGGGCGATTTCAGATCGGCTGTGCTCAACAGGTAGCCGGTCTGCACAATGATCTCGAGCGAATTGCTCAAATCGTGCGCCAGCTTACGAATTTCAAGTGCCAGCTCTTCTGGAATCACGGCGTCGTCTGCGTGCGATGGTGCGGATTGTGCGTCGAAGGGTGTCATGCAGTCTCTCAAAGGGTCACGTGCACGCTTCGAACTGCTGCGGTCGCGCCTGTGTTATGAACGTGCGTTTTGGATGCATGCCATCGGGCGCAGGTTGATCGTATGTCCGAAACCCGCGCGGAACCGCAATTTGGACCACGAAGACACGCGGCGTTTGACATGTGCCGTACGCTCTGGGAGACTGTAAAAGCTGCAAGCGAAGTGAATGGCTCTGCCAAATACTAGCTCCCGTGCCGAAATGGCGGAATTGGCAGACGCGCATGGTTCAGGTCCATGTACTCGCAAGGGTGTGGAGGTTCGAGTCCTCTTTTCGGCACCAAACTCTCTCAAAAGGCCCGATGTCTGCATCGGGCCTTTTGCTGTCCGGAAGGCGCCTGCGAGGGTCCGTTAGCATGGTTCCAATGAGCTCTGTTGCTACCACCACGCACCTTGAACGCATTGTCGCTCGTACGCGTGCCGACCTGCCCCTGCGCCGCACGCCGCGGTACACGCGCGAACTTGAGGCACTGGCTGCGGAACACGTACCGCGTGGCTTTGCCGCGGCGCTTCGAGAGGCGGCAAAGACGCGGCCTGCCGTCATTGCCGAGTTAAAAAAGGCTTCGCCATCCAAGGGCCTGATTCGGCCTGACTTCGATCCAGCGGTGATTGCGCAGTCCCTCGAAGCTGGTGGTGCGGCATGCCTGTCCGTTCTGACGGATGAACCGTTCTTCCAAGGGTCGCTGGAAAACCTGCAGATTGCATCCCAATCCACCAGGCTGCCATGCCTGCGCAAAGATTTCATCGTGGATGCATTCCAGATCGTAGAAGCGCGCGCCCACTCTGCTGACGCCGTATTACTCATCGTGTCCGCACTTACAGACGTGGAACTACGACACCTGCGCACCGCCGCCCGTGACCTGCAACTCGACGTGTTGTGCGAGGTCCATAACGGCAAGGAACTGGACCGCGCCTTGCCACTCGACTGCGAGATGTACGGTGTGAACAGCCGCGATCTGCGCACCTTTACGGTCGATGTGGCCGCGGCTGAGGAGCTTGCGCAACACCTGCCTTCGGACGCGGTGCGCGTAGCCGAAAGCGGCCTGGGCTCGCACGCCGACATCCTCCGCATGAAGGATGCAGGCTACAACGCGTTCCTGATTGGCGAGTCGCTGATGCGAGCGGCGGACCCGGGTAAGGCACTGGCCGCGCTACTGGCTGGCTAGCATCATGTGGATCAAAATCTGTGGAAATACGCGATTGCAAGACTGTCTGCTGGCTGCCGAGCTGGGTGCGGACGCAGTTGGCTTCGTGTTCGCTGCGGGTAAACGTACCGTAACCACACACGACGTTGCCGCCATCACAGCGCACCTACCAGCGTCCCTGGAAAAGATTGGGGTGTTCACCTCAAACGACGTCGTCGAAATTGCACACAGCGCGAATGCCGCGGGCCTGACCGGCGTTCAGCTACACGGGCGGTACGACCCTGACCTGGTGCGCGGCGTGATTGCAAGTCTCTCTCCTGGGCAGCCAGTGCGGCTGCTGCAGGTTGTCCACTGGGATGTCGGCGCAGCGGCTGCGGACCAGATTGACGATTTCAGCGCCACGATTCGCCACATCGCATCAGACAGCCTGATCCAGGCGATTCTCGTCGATTCGCGCACAACGCAGAGAACCGGTGGAACCGGCCGCACCTTTGACTGGCAGGCCGCCGCACCTGTACTGCGTGCAACCGCGTTGCCGGTGATCGTTGCAGGTGGGCTGAACCCTGAAAATGTTACGGCTGCCATAGACGCACTGCAGTCGTGGGGCGTCGATGTGTCCAGCGGTGTGGAAAGTTCTCCCGGTGTGAAAAATAGCGCTGCCCTCAAGCGATTTCTCCAACACGCTCGAATCTCGGAAGAGCAGATTGGCTCCGGATCACTGTGAGCAGGCTCTGTCTAAGCGGAGCGAAAAAAGACGCGGGCGGACACTCCACCCGCGCTCCCAGGTCTGCTCGGTTCAGTATCTTTGACCGCAGGTGTGCTGCAGGCGTTTACGACTCTTCCTGCTTCCCTCGCTCGGTACGGTCCAGGCGTCCCTTTGCGGAGGTGTAGCTGCCGTCTTTCCTTCCAGCGCAATTTGCGGTAGGCTTTCGGCATGGTGCGTTTCTTCTATTGGCGATTTATCTACCGCGGCCACTCCGCGGCGCCAGTGGAACACGCTCTCTAAACACGCTGCCAACCGCAGGGTGAAGATTTGAGAACAGTTTCAGGGAGCCGCGGCCAGCATAGGTCGCGGCTTTCCTTATGTACGTAGCAAACAAGATGCACGCAGCAGAGACAAGGCGAAAGGTCACACAGATGCCGGTTCTGGAAGCAATCACTGAGGTAAAGCGGACCATGGGCACGGGCCGCTTCGGCGCGTACGGCGGCCGCTACGTGCCGGAAACGCTAATGGCGGCGCTGTTGGAATTGGAGCACGCCTACCTGGAAGCGCAGGACGACCCCGCCTTCCATGCGGAGCTGAACGACCTGCTGCACCACTACTGCGGCCGCCCCACGCCGCTGTACTTTGCCAAGCGCTTGACGGAGCAGCTGGGCGGTGCGCAGATCTGGCTGAAGCGTGAAGACCTGCTGCACACCGGCGCGCACAAGATCAACAACGCACTTGGCCAGGCCCTGCTGGCGCGGCGCATGGGCAAACAGCGCATCATCGCAGAGACGGGCGCAGGCCAGCACGGCGTAGCCACCGCCACGGTGTGCGCTCTGTTCGGCCTGGAATGCGTCGTGTACATGGGCGACGAGGACATGCGCCGGCAGGAACTGAACGTCTACCGCATGCGCCTGCTGGGGGCGGACGTGCGCGGCGTCTCCTCCGGTTCGGCCACGCTGAAGGATGCCATCAACGAGGCCATGCGCGACTGGGTCACCAACGTGCGCTCGACGTTCTACATCCTTGGCTCGGCGCTAGGGGCGCACCCCTACCCAACGATGGTGCGTGACTTTCACCGCGTCATTTCGAAGGAAGCCAAGGTGCAGTTTGCGGAGCAGGTGGGCCGCAACCCTGACGTGGTGGTGGCATGCGTGGGCGGTGGTTCGAATGCGATCGGCGCGTTCTACGAGTTCATTCCGGACGAGAAGGTTCGCCTCATCGGCGTGGAAGCCGGCGGTCGCGGCAACGCGCTGGGCGACCACGCCGCACGCTTCAATAAAGAGGGCGGCGGCCTGCCCGGTGTGCTGCAGGGCACCTACAGCTACGTGCTGCAGAACGATGCGGGCCAGGTGGCTCTCACGCACTCCGTCAGCGCCGGTCTGGACTACGCCAGCGTCGGCCCGGAGCACGCGATGCTGCACGACCTGAAGCGTGCCGAGTACGTGAGCGCCAACGACGAAGAAGCGTTGAATGCCACGAAGGTACTTTCGCGGACGGAAGGCATCGTGCCTGCACTTGAATCCGCCCACGCCGTCGCACATGTCATGAAGATCGCCCCAACGATGGGTAAGGACCAGGTCATCATGATCAACCTGAGCGGTCGCGGCGACAAGGACATGGGCATCATCAGCCGCGAACTGCATTTGGGTAGCGAGCCTGCCGAAAACAAGGGAACGCGATGAAGACGCAGGTACTAAGTCTGGATTTCAACGGCTTTCAAAGCCTAGAGCTGGTTCCCAAAGCAGACGACCACAGCGGTTGTGTATACGTACTGATCTTTAGTAAGGATGGCGTCGAGATACCCTTCTATGTGGGCCAGACGACACGCTTTTTGGGACGCATGGATGATTATTTCTGGGCAGACTTCCAGGCTATGACCGACTTTAAAGTTGGAGAAGCAGTCCGATACTTCTGCACTCCACCGATTAGCGGAAGAGTCTTTGCTAAATACAGGATGTGCACAGAGCCACGTATTGAAGAGGCATCGCTGATAGCCAAGCTAAAGGAGCAAGGAGCAACTTTGCTGAATGGTGCGAAAGGCTATGACTACAGATCTGCGGACGAGCAAAGCCAAGCAGTTGATGTGCGTGCCAAGTGCGACGCAATCGTTGCTGGCGCTAAAAACTGCCTAGAAGCACAGCCGTAAGGAATTGGATACAGAACGAAATGCCTCTCTCTTTTGCAAATAAGCCAGGACTAGTCGTCTACCTAACAGCAGGCGACCCTTCCCTCGAAGCCACCTACGACATCGCGCTCGCCGCCATCGACAGCGGCGCGCAGGTGATCGAACTCGGTGTGCCGTTCAGCGATCCGCTGGCGGACGGCCCGGTCATTCAGCGGGCCAGCGAGCGTGCCGTGGGACGCGGTGTGACGCTGACCGATGTGCTCGCGCTCTCGAACAGCATCCGCGAGGCGCGGCCCGCATGCGGCATCATCCTGTTCAGCTACCTGAACCCCGTGGTGCGCATGGGTTTGCCCACGTTCTGCGCGGTGGCCAAGGCCAACGGAGCGGACGGCGTGCTGCTGACCGACATGATCGTCGAAGAGGCCACCGAGTACCTCGCTGAGATGCGGAAGAACGATCTTGCGCCGGTCTTTCTGGCCGCTCCCACCAGCCCCGATGAGCGGCTGAAAGCCATCGCCGAGAACAGCAGGGGCTTCGTCTACGCCATCTCGCGCGTTGGCATCACCGGCACGCAGGACCAGGTCGCAGGCGACGCAGAGCAGTTGGTGAAGCGGCTGAAGCAATTCACCGACCTGCCGATTGCAGTAGGTTTCGGCATTTCGCGTGCGGAGCATGTGCAGTCCGTCATGCAGTTTGCGGATGCTGCGATCGTGGGCAGCGCCATCGTCTCTCTGATCGAACAAAGCAAAGCTGGCGAGGAAGCACAGGCCGTGGGCGACTTTGTACACGGTCTGACCGCCGCCGGTAAGTAGAATGAGACGTTAGCAAAACGCAGCAGGGGACGAACGATGGAAATTGCAGACTGGCGAGCAAAGATCGATGGGCTGGACGAGCAGATCGTCAAGCTGTTGTGTGAACGTGCGGCAGCGGCCGCGGCCATTGGCGCGCTGAAGACGAAAACCGGCGCGAACATTTACGAGCCGGACCGTGAACAGAACGTGCTGCAGCACGTGGGCAAGTGCAACACGGGCGAACTGCCAAACGACCAGCTGCTGGTTATTTACGAACGCATTATGGACGTCATGCGCTCGCTGCAGCGCCGCTAAAACGATGTGAAGGCGCATCGCGCCAGAGATTCAGGGAAGTGAAGGAAGCAAGATGATCGTGGTCATGCAGGGCAGCGCCACCGGCGAACATATTCAAGCGGTAATTGAGCAGATGGTGGAGCTCGGCTTCAACGTGCACCGCACCAGCGGCGCGGGACAGATGATTCTGGCAGGCGTGGGCAATCCCGGCCAGTTTGACGTGAAGGACTTCCAGGTCATGGGCGGCGTGCAGGATGCGTACCGCATCTCGTCGCCGTACAAGCTGGCGGGTCGCGACTTTCGGCCTGAAGGCACCGTTGTTACATTTCCGAACGGCGTGGTGGTCGGCGGCAAGGAAGTAACGATTATGGCCGGTCCGTGCTCCGTGGAATCGCGCGAGCAGATCCTGCTCTCGGCGCAACAGGTGAAGGCTTCCGGCGCGCAGTTTTTGCGAGGTGGCGCTTACAAGCCGCGGTCCTCGCCCTACAGCTTTCAGGGCATGGGCCTTGAGGGCCTGAAGCTGCTGCGCGAAGTCGGCGACCAGACCGGCCTGCTGGTCATCACCGAGGTCATGGAGATTTCGCAGATTGAGCCCATGCTGCCCTACATCGACTGTTTCCAGGTGGGCGCGCGCAACATGCAGAACTTCAACCTGCTGCGTGAACTGGGCCACGTGCGCAAGCCCGTGCTGATGAAGCGCGGCATCTCCGCCACCATCGAAGAAGTGCTGCTGAGCGCGGAATACATCCTGAGCGGCGGCAACTACGACCTGATGCTGTGCGAGCGGGGCATCCGCACCTTCGAGACGTACACGCGCAACACCATGGATGTAAGCGCCATCCCCGTGCTGAAAAAGCTGACGCATCTGCCGGTCTTTGGCGATCCCTCGCACGGCGTTGGCAAGCGCGAGTTTGTGCCGCCTATGGCCCTGGCCTCGGTCGCTGCCGGTGCGGATGGCCTGCTGATGGAGATGCACCCAAATCCGGACAAGGCCATGAGCGACGGCGCGCAGTCCCTCTTTCCTGACCAACTGACGAAGCTGGTCGAGCAGTTGCGCCAGCTTGCACCGGTGGTCGGTCGCACGGTCGCATAGAACGTCTAAGTCTTCGTAAGTAGTCGTGAAGGGATCATAAGTATGTCGGAATGGGTAGAACTCATAGCAAAAGACGGTGTGAAACTGCAGGCGTTTGTTGCGCGGCCAGCAGGGGAGCCAAAGGGCTCGCTGGTTGTAGTGCAGGAGATCTTCGGCGTCAACAAACAGATTCAACACGATACCGAACAATGGGCGGCAGACGGTTACCTGTGCATCGCGCCTGCCATGTTCGACCGCATTGAGCCGAACGTCAAACTGGACTATGACGAAGAGGGCTGGGCAAAAGCGATGAGCTTTGTGCCAAAACTCGACATGGACAAGGCGACCCTGGACGTAGACGCTGCGGTGCAGTGGCTGCGCGGCGAAACAAGCGCCAATGTCGGTGTGGTGGGCTACTGCTTTGGCGGCACCATGGCCTGGCTCTCGTCCACGCGCCTGAAGGTGGAAGCGGCTGTCGGCTACTACGGCGGCAACATCGCCAACTTTCTCAATGAAGAGCCGCAGGTGCCCGTCATGCTGCACTTTGGCAAGGAAGACGCGCATATTCCGGCGGAGATGATCGAGAAGATCCAGACGGCGCATCCGGAAGTGCCAATCTTCCTCTATGACAACGCCGGCCATGCCTTCAATCGCAGTGAAGATCACAAGGCCTATGTTGTGGAAGCGGCGCGCCTGGCGAAATCGCGTTCGCTGCTCTTCTTTGATCAGCATCTTGTGTTTTAGATGAACAACGTCCTCCTTATCGGCACCGGACTGATCGGCGCATCTATCGGCCTCGCCTTGCGCGAGGCCGGTTTTGCTGGTGGCATTGTCGGCATTGATGCCAGCGGGGATGAGCTTGCTGAGGCGCAAACAGTAGGCGCGATTGATCACGCCGCACGATCGCCAGACGAGCATCGCGCAGCCATCGAGCGGGCTGATGTGATCGTTCTGGCCGTGCCGGTACTTGCGATTCTGCAATGGATGCAGGTCATTGCTCCCCTTTTGCGGCCGGGGCAATTGGTGACCGATGTGGGTTCTACAAAGGCCCAGATCTGCGAAGCTGCTTCCCAGCGAATGCCTGAACACTTCCTGCCCGGCCACCCCATGGCCGGCAAGGAAAGCGGTGGTGCAGCACAGGCGCAGGCGTCGCTTTTTCAGGGTGCAACGTGGCTCTTTACGCCCCTGCATCAAACCAATGCCGTGGAGCAAACGTGGCGCGACTGCGTGGTGCAATTCGGTGCCCACACGCTCGACCTGGAAGCCGTTGCGCATGATCGCATTTGTGCCTGGGTCAGCCACATGCCGCAGATGGTTTCCACTGCCATGTCAGCCATGTTGGAAGATGAATTTGGCGATTCGCCGGAACTGCGCGCCATCGGTGGCCGTGCGTTGCGCGAGATGACGCGGCTGGGATCAAGCCCGTACAGCATGTGGCGTGACGTAGCCCACACCAATCAGATACCCATTGCAGAGACACTTTTAACGCTCGAGCAGCGCCTTCAACACATACGGGAAAACTTGCGTACGGCAGAACTGCGGGATGAGTTTGCTCTAGCGAACCGTTTCAAGGCCAGGCTTTAGCAAACTGTTGTTTAAGAACTTTGAATCCGGATCTAGTTCCTTGACATAAGTTTGTCCGCAGCGGTGGAGCGGCAGGCATCACCACGGCTCACCCGGATGCAGGAAATGGATTCATCCAGTTCACAGCACCCGCTAACCGACGTTGCGGGTCTATGGTCTGAGCACTGGCATTGGCTCAGGCTGGGATGGCACCTTTGATGGTGCTATCGACAACATCACCCTGGGCAGCAGGAACGGTGGAACAACAACCTATAACTTTGAAGCTGCAGCCACACCTGTTGCGGTCACGCCTGAGCCGACGAGCTTGATCATGGTGGCTTCAGGACTTGCGGCGTCTGGCTTATTCAGCCGCCGTCGCCAGCCGTCCTCTGCAAGCTAGTTGTATTTCGGTTACAAAAAGGGCTCCGACATACGTCGGAGCCCTTTGTAACCGGAATACATGAGATTAGTGGGCGGCCATCTGTTCCGGGTCGATCTTTGCGCGCTTCGGCGGCAGTCGCATAATCCAGACCAGCGGCGATAAGACAGCAAGCACAAACGCCAGCAAGGCGAACGCATTCTTGTAAGCCAGCATGTTGGCCTGGCGAACCATCATGCCGTACGCCGAAGCCATGGCCGTGGGTTGCGCTGCGGCAAAGGTAGAGTGGATGCCTGCCGCAAAGTTGCTGATATACGCACTCATCGCGTAGCTGCCGTTGCTGATATTTGACGCCAGCGAGTTCTGGTTGACCTGTGCGTTACGCGCAAGGAATGTCGTCAGCAGCGCAGTACCTGCAGAGCCGCCAATGTTGCGCGAGAAGTTGGACAGCGATGAGATCTGGTTACTCTTATCGCGCGGCACACCGACATAGTTCAGCGTGCTGATCGGGATAAAGATGAAGGGCAGGCCCACCACCTGCAGCATGCGCCAGAGGGTCACGGTGCCAAAAGACGAGTAAAGGTCGAGCCGCGTCAGGTTATACAGCCCCGCTGCAACCGCCAGGTAGCCCAGCATGACGGTAAGCCGGGGGTCACTTTTACCGAGCGTCTTTCCTGCGATGGCCATCATCACCATCATGACCAGGCCCGCAGGTGAGAGCACTTTACCTGCGAGCTCTGCGGTGTAGCCCAGCATGGTTTGCAGGTACTGCGGAATGAGCACCGTGGAGCCGAACAGCACCATGCCAAGGATCAACTGCAGGAAAACAGCGGTTCCGAAATTGCGGTTCTTCAGCAGCTTCAGGTCGACAATCGGGTCGACGTGCCGCCACTCCCAGAAGACGAAGAAGACCAGGATAACGACAGCCAGCAGGGCAGTAAGCTGTATCTCGCCAGAGCCGAACCAATCTTTTTCCTGGCCCTTGTCCAGCGTGAACTCAAGCAGGGCCACGCCTATGGCAACGGAGAACAGACCGATAAAATCGACAGGATCGCGGCGCTTGGTACGTTCCACTAATTCGGGTGGGTCTTCGACCATGCGGTTGGACAGATACAGCGATACCAAGCCGATGGGAAGGTTAATAAAGAAGATCCAGTGCCAGTTGTAATTATCGGTAATCCATCCACCCAGCGTGGGACCGATAGCGGGTGCGATGACAACGGCGGTGCCATAGAGCGCAAAGGCCTGCCCCCGTTTTTCAATTGAGAAGGTATCGGCCAGGATCGCCTGTTCGCTGGGTGCCAGCCCGCCACCGCCCAGCCCCTGCAGAATGCGCGCGCCGATCAGCAAAGGCAGCGTTGGTGCCAGACCGCAGAGCAGCGAGCAGAACGTGAAGACAACCACGCAGATCATATAGAAGCGTTTGCGTCCGATGCGATTCGAGATCCAGCCTGAGATCGGTAGGATGACCGCAGACGCTACGAGGTAACTCGTCAAGACCCACGTAGCCTCTTCCTGCGATGCGCCGACGGAACCGGCGATGTGAGGCAGCGCCACGTTCGCAATGGAAGTGTCGAGCACTTCCATGAACGTGGCCAGCGTCACCGTCAGCGCAATCAGCCAGGGATTATGCTTTGGCTTCCACTCGGCTTGGTCCAGAGTTGTAGACATATCAGGGTGCTGATATAGAGTATCAGCAGGCTGATAACAATGCAGAAAACAAAAGGAGAGAAGCGGAGCGATCAACAGCGGGAGTTATCCGTTAGTATGAAGCGCCTGCTGACCGGGTATCGCACGCTGCTGGAAGCGGCGCTTGAGGGTGAAGGGATTACGCTGGCGCAGCTGCGCATGTTGCATGCGCTGAATGACCGGGCTGAGACCTCTGCCGCGGACCTGGCCCGTACCTGCTACATCACGCCGCAAAGCATGCAGGCGGTCGTTACCAAGGCGGAGCGCGAGGGCTGGATTACCCGGTCCGCATCGACTGCGAACCGAAGGATACTTGCGGCGACGCTCACACATGCGGGGCAGAAGATGCTGGGTAAGGGGCTGAAGCTTTACGCAGAGATCGAGCAGCAGATATGGACAGGCGTGAAAGACCGGGAACTGCGCGCCTTTCACGCCACCCTGGGAAAGGTGCTCCTGAACGTGCAGGAACGCCTCGATGCACGGCATGCAGAACAGCAACAGGTAAGCCGCAGCAAAACAGCTTAGTCTAGAAGGCACACGATGCCACTTCCAGACACGAACCAGCAACTCAGCATCACGGTGGAAGACGTACAGGCCGCGCGCGAACGCGTCCGCGATGCCGTTTACCTGACACCCTGTGCCCATTCCCGTACCCTGAGCGACCTGACCGGCCAGGCAGTCCATCTGAAGTTGGAAAACCTGCAGATGACCGGCGCTTTCAAAGAGCGCGGCGCGCTGAATCGCATTCTGCAGTTGACGCCGCAGCAGATCGGCCGCGGTGTTATTGCAGCCAGCGCGGGTAACCACGCGCAGGGCGTTGCATACCATGCCACGCGGCGCGGTATTCGTTCCACCATCGTCATGCCAGAGCCAACGCCGCTGGTGAAAGTTACGGCAACCCGGCGTTTTGGTGCGGATGTGGTGCTGCACGGTGCCAATTACGACGACGCGTATGCAGAAGCCATGCGTCGCTGCGAGTTGGATGGCTCGACCTTTATTCATCCCTTCGACGACCCGGATGTGATTGCAGGCCAGGGCTCCATCGGGCTTGAAATGCTGGAGCAGGTGGATGGGCTTGAGGCCGTAGTTGTGCCCATCGGCGGTGGCGGTTTGATCGGCGGCATTGCCTGCGCGATCAAGTCGTTAAAGCCGGACGTGCGCGTCATCGGCGTGCAGACGTCGCGGCTGCCCAGCATGCAGGCTGCCCTGGAAGCGGGTGCTCCGGTGACCATTGATGCCGCCACCACCATCGGCGACGGCATTGCCGTGCGCCGCGCCGGCGCAAAGACGCTGCCGCTGGTACAGGCCTATGTCGACGAGATCGTCACCGTTGACGAGGACGAAATTGCGGCGGCTATCCTGGTTTTGCTGGAGCGCGAAAAGACACTGGCGGAGGGCGCTGGCGCGACCGGGCTGGCGGCATTGCTGCAGCGTCGCACATCGCTGCAGGGCGCGCGCACGGCGGTGCTGATCTGCGGTGGCAATATCGATGTCACGCTGCTGTCGCGCATTATCGAGCGCGGCCTAGTGCAGGATGGCCGCATGATCCGGCTGCGCATTCACCTGCTGGATCGCGCGGGTGCGCTGCAGGACCTGACGAAGATCATTGCAGAGCAGCGCGTCAACATTGTGGACACGCTCTACAACCGCGCGTACTACGGCGTGAACCTGGGTGACACCACCATCGACATCACCATGGAGACGCGTGGCCGCGACCAGGCAGATGAGCTGTTGGCGGTACTGACACACAACGGGTATCGCTACAGCCGCGTGGTGTGACAACTGTCACGCGAGAACGGTGATGGTGTGCAGTATCGTTTGCTGCACGCGTGGCGAAAGATAGCTGTATCCGCAGCACACGGCGAGGAACCCTTATGAGCAGTACCGCTGTACTACCGGCAACCCACACGCAGACCAACAGCGCACCGCCCGCAGCAGAACTGCATGCGGTGACGCATCGCTACGGTTCGCACACGGCGCTGCAGGGTCTTTCGCTAACCCTGAAGCCGGGTGAAGTCGTTGCACTGCTGGGTCCAAACGGTGCCGGCAAGACTACCGCAGTCAAGCTGATGCTGGGCCTGCTGCAACCCACGGAGGGCACCGCAAAGATCTTCGGCCAAAGCCCCAGCGAGCGGTCCACTCGGCAGCGCATCGGAGCCATGCTGCAGGTAGCGCGCGTGCCAGAGACGCTGGCCGTGGGCGAGTACCTGGACCTGTTTCGCAGCTACTACCCGCACCCGCTACCCATGGCGCACCTGGTGGAAATTACCGGCCTCACCGGCATCGAGAAGCGCCAGTTCAAAGACCTGAGCGGCGGCCAAAAACAGCGCATGTTATTTGCACTCGCGTTGTGCGGTGACCCGGATTTGATCTTTCTGGACGAGCCAACGCTGGGCATGGACATCGAAACGCGCCACAACCTCTGGCGGCAGGTAAGGTCGTTTGCAGACCGCGGCAAGACCGTGCTGCTGACCACGCACTACCTGGAAGAGGCCGATACGCTGGCGGACCGAATCCTGGTGATTGCGGACGGCGTCATCGTGGCAGAGGGTACGCCGTCAGAGATCAAGAGCCGTGCCGGCGGTCGCAAGATCCGCTGCGTAACCAACATCTCTGACCATGTTCTGGAAGCGTTGGCAGGCGTCCGGCGCGTGGAGCATACCGGTGCAGGCGTCACGCTGACCGTGGAGAGTGCAGAGCCTGTACTGCGTGCCATGCTGGCGCAGGACGCGACACTGCACAGCCTGGAAGTTTCCAGCCCGGCTCTGGAAGATGCTTTTCTGGAACTGACCCGCACCCGCACCACGCAAAAGGAGCAGGCATGAGCACCGCTGCTGTCCAAGGCACCGCCAGCAATGCAACGTCATCGCTGGCACCCTACGCGAAAGAAACCAAGTACGAGTTTTTACGCCTGTTACGGGCACGTTCGTTCTCGGTTGCGACCATTGGCTTTCCGCTCAGCTTTTACCTGCTGTTTGGCATTGTGGCCGCGACCGATCACGCGCAGGGATTCGACCGCGCAAAGTACCTGCTGGCAACCTACTCGGTTTTCGGGCTGGTGGGGTCGTCGCTGTTCGGGCTGTGCAGCACCATTGCGAATGAACGCGCGCAGGGCTGGCTGGAACTGAAGCAGGCCAGCCCCATGCCACCGGCGGCCTACCTGCTGTCGAAGCTGCTGACGGCCATCGCCTTTGGTGTGATCATCTTCACGCTGCTGCTGCTATGCGGTGTCACGCTGGCACACGTGCATTTCAGCGCGGCGGAGATCGGCAGACTGCTGGCCACCGTGGTGCTGGGCGTATTTCCCTTCGCAGCCATGGGGATACTGTTGGCGACAGTGGTGCCGCCGAACGCGGCCATCGGCTTTGTAAACCTGATCTACCTGCCCATGTCGTTCCTGTCGGGGCTTTGGTTCCCGCTGGAGGGGCTGCCCCATTGGCTGCGGACCATCGCGCCTATCTGGCCGACGTGGCACCTGGGGCAACTGGCGATCCACGACATAGGCTTTCCCATGCGGTGGACGGTGCTGGGCCACGTGGTTTGGCTGGCGTGCTTCAGCGTGGTGTGTCTGGTCCTTGCGTTGATACTGTTCCGGCGTAGTGCGCAAAAGGCGTAGGCTGAACGGGTCAGCGCTTGGATTGAGGCAGCTGGCATACGGAGGCGGTATGGATCGACGCGTATTTCTTGCCACAGCAGCTGCGCTGCCCGGTGCCATTGCACAGGATTCGCCCGCGCAGATCACGCACGTGGACTCCGTCAGAACTGGCCCTGAGCTAAAAAGTTCTGTGGTGAAGCAGAAGGGCCTGCCGCTGGAAGGCGACAGCCCGGGCGCAAAGGCGCAGGTCCATTTCAACGGCCCAACAGGACAGTTGGCAGCCGTTGCTGCGGGCGTCGTGACGCTGGAACCCGGTGCGCGACCACATCCGCCGCATCAGCACCCGGAAGAAGAGCTGATGGTCATTGGCTCTGGAACGGGCGAGATCGTCGTCGCAGGCGTGACCTCCCAAGTGACGACGGGCGACATGATGTATGCGGAAGCAAACGTGCTGCACGGCATCGTGAACACGGGCAAAACGCCCATGGTGTTCTACTTCACCAAGTTCATGGCAAAGGGAGCCTGACGCAGGCAAATTATTCGGGTTGTCGGAGTGGTGGCCAGAGACGGGATCGAACCGCCGACGCCGGCCTTTTCAGGGCCGCGCTCTACCACTGAGCTATCTGGCCTTGGGAGTAGGTGCCCGGCAGGGTGTGCCATGGCTGCGGTCCCTTGGTGCCGCATGGATTACTGGAACAACTCCCTGAGTATAGCAATCGAAAGCAACAGCGCCAAGCCGGGCATTTGCGAACGTCAACGCACTGTAGATTATTTGCCCTATGGCGCAGACATTTTGTACCGGGCTGCAAGCCTCTCTCCGCTATGCTTAGGCTTTCCGGACGGGGACCTGGAAGTTCAGGCAGGGTGTGCATCGCGATGGGTTGGATGAGAACAGCGGCAGTTTTTCTTTTTTCGGGTAGCCTGCTGTGCCTGCCTTCCTTTGCGCAGAAGCCCGCTGCCCGGTCAGGTAGCGACGAGGCCCGCGCCGCGCGGCAAATGGAAATGCTGCGCGCAAATCCACCGGCGCTGCACGCCTTCTTGCTGCGCATGCCCAAAGGTGGCGATCTGCACATGCACCTGTCCGGTGCGGTGTACGCGGAAACCTTTATCCAGGATGCGGCGGAAGATCACCTGTGCGTCGACCCCGTGAAGCTGGTACTGCTGCCGAACCGTGGCCTGACGAAAAGTGTGCCGCCGCAGCCGGTCTGCGTGGAAGGCACGATCCCTGCGGCCACTGCGCTGAAGGACCAGAAGCTGTATGACGGTCTGGTCGACAGCTTTTCCATGCGCGCCTTTGTGCCGAGTGCGGGAACCAACGGTCATGACCAGTTCTTTGCTACTTTCCCGCGCTTCTCAGGCACGTCCAAGACACACCTGGGCGAGTGGGTCGACGAAGTGGCCACCCGCGCCGCCGCGCAGAACGAGCAGTACCTTGAACTCATGCACACGCCCGACTTCGGTGTGGCCCTGCGGCTGGCGTCGCAGCACCCGTGGGAAGGCGATCCCGCACGCATGCGTGACACGCTGCTGGCCGCTGGCCTGCGCGACAACATCGCCGCGGATCGCGCGGAATTCGACGCCATGGACGCCAAGCGCAACGCACGCGAGCACTGCGGCACACCAGCGGCGACGCCCGCGTGCGCGGTCCAGGTGCGCTACCTGTACCAGGTGTTGCGTTCCGCGGAACCGGCCCGCGTCTTCGCGCAAACGCTGCTTGGCTTTGAGCTGGCGGCGATCGATCCGCGCGTGGTCGGTATCAACTTCGTGCAACCGGAAGACGCGTATCTGGCAATGTCACAGTACCGAACCCAGATGGAGATGCTGCACTACCTGCGCTCAGTCTACCCAAAGGTGCATCTGAGTCTGCACGCGGGCGAACTGTCGCCGGGCATGGTGCCGCCGGAGGGGCTGCGCTTCCACATCCACGATGCAGTGGTGCAGGCCGGTGCGGAGCGTATTGGCCACGGTGTCGACGTGTTGTATGAGACGGACGCGCAGGGCCTGCTGCAAACCATGGCGCAGCGGCACGTCATGGTCGAGGTCAACCTGACTTCGAACGACGTGATCCTCGGCATTCACGGCAAGGATCATTCGCTGGGCAGCTACCTTGCGGCGAGCGTGCCAGTTGGGCTGTCCACCGACGACGAGGGTGTTTCCCGCATTGACCTGACCCATGAATATGAGCGTGCCGCGCTGGAACAGGGACTTACTTACATACAGTTAAAAATGTCCGCGCGGACGTCGCTGGAGCACGCGTTTTTGCCGGGCGAAAGCCTCTGGGCTGTGCCGGACAACTTTACGGCTGCGCAGCGGGAGTGCGCCGACGTAGCAGCCGCAACACCGAGTCAGGTATGCGCTGCTTTTCTCGCCGGGAGCGAACGAGCAACGCAGCAGTGGGAGTTGGAGCGGCGCTTCCACGTCTTCGAGGCCTTGATGCCGAAGCTCTCGCTGAACAGCAAAAAGGAGGCGCGTTGAAACAGGTTCTATCGATTATTTGGCAGGCGATTGTGTTGTACGTGGCCGCCTTCGCAGGATTTATTGCCGGCATGACGGTGCCGGTGTTGCGCGTCTCACGCGTGGTTAGCCAGACAGCCTCTACCGTGCGCACGTATGACTACGACTGGCTGATTGCCGTCTTGCTGCTGTATGTCGTGCTGCTGTTGGTCGGTGTTGCGCGCAAGCGCCTTCGGCAGAGCTGGATCGCGACAACGATTGCACTGGTGCTGACCGTTGCCATCGTGCTGCTGTTTACACAGCTCGGCGTTAAAGAGACGGCGCTATAGCGTTCGCAGCCATCCACTCCAGCGGCGTCGTGAAGCGGTAAGTGCCGCGATCCAGCAACGTCCGGGTCACGGCAAGGGTGTCTGCGCGGGAGACCGGCTCAGCAGTATCCAGATGCGATCCGTCATGCAGCAGCAGGTTGGATGCGTCGCCCTTGCGTTGGTTCTGGGTAGACGCCTTGTCTACGTTCGCCAGGATGGCGTCGGCACCGATGTCCAGCCAGTCCTGCGCGGTGACGTTCCACAGCGTCGGCGTCAGGCCCAGCGAGCGTGCCGTCCGCAGTACGTCAGGCCGGCGAGCGCCATAGGGCGGACGGAAGAGCACGGGTGACACACCGAGTAGATCTTCCATCGTTTTCTGGCATGTCGTTAACTCCTGCCGCACGCGCGACGAAGACTTGCGCGCCAGGTTCGGATGCATGGACGTGTGATTGCCAATTACGTGGCCTGCCGCGACCACGCGCCGCGCCAGCTCCGGATGTTTGCGCACGTGTTCGCCGATCATGAAGAACGTGGCGCGGACCTGGAACTCTGCCAGCAGGTCGAGCAACGGCGGCGTGTTGCGTGTGCTGGGGCCATCGTCATACGTCAGGGCGATGGTGTGCGGGACGGTGTCTGGACCGGCAATGAGCGTCGTCCCAAAGAGTTGTGACGTTGGCCACATGGACGCGTAGCAGTAACCACCTACCAGCAGGCCGCCGGCGGCCAGTGCTCCGCCCGCTTCCAGAAGGGTACTCATGCAGATCAGTGTACCGGCGAGCTACGCTGGCGGAAGGTTCTTGCACCGTAGACCGCCAGCCCGGTCAGCAGCACAAACAGCACGGGCCGCAGCTCCAGCAGCAGGTGCGGTCGCGACAGCAGGATGTAGACGAACCCGCACATCGCCAGCAGCGTGGGCAGCGGGTACAGCGGCATGCGAAAGACGCCCGGCCGCTGTCGCGCGGCGCGATGCTTCGGCAGCATCACGGCCGTACCCTGCAGCAAAAATTGAAAAACGATTCTCACTACCACCAGCGACGCGATCACCTCCTGCAGGCGGAACAGGCAGCACACCAGCGTTACGCCGCACAGTGTCAGCAGGGCCGTGGTGGGCACGCGATGCCGTGGATGCAGACGCGCAAAGATCGCGGGGAAGTTGCCATCCTGCGCGGCGGCGAAGGGGATGCGCGAGTATCCCAGCAGCAACGCATACACCGATGCCAGCGCAGCCAGCGCAATCAGTACTACGGCTACACTGCCCGCACCATGCGCCCACGTGTGCGCTCGGAACGCCTGCTGTGCGAAGACGGCGATGGTGTACTGCCGCGCGCCCGCATCTTCCCGTGCGAGCGCCTGCCACGGCAGCACGCCCAGCACCGCAGTGTTCATCAGCAGGTACAGTGTGCCTACGATCGCAATGGAACCTAGCACCGCGCGCGGAATAGTACGCGGCGGGTCTTTTACTTCCGCGCCTAAAAAGCAGACGTTGTAATAACCCCAGTAGTCGTACGCGGAAATCAGCAGGCCGCCGCCAATACCAATGAAAAAGGCGCCGTCAAGGTGGAACGCACCCGCCGGAAATGAAAATGCCTGCGCTTTCGAAAAATGCGTAAAGCCGACAACGATGACGGTGACCAGGATCAGCAGCACGACAACGCCCAGCAGCTTCGTAACGGCACCGATTCGACGCACTGGTTGCAGCAGCAACAGTGTGCAGGCAATGCACGCGACCATGGCCAGACCGGTCTGCACAGCGTGCGAATACCCCGGCAAAAACCAGCTGGCATACTGCGCAAAGCCGATGCATCCGCTGGCGATCGAAAGCGGTGCAGAGAACAGCAGTTGCCACGCGTACAGGAACGAGAACATGCGGCCCCACGGCTCTGGAAAGCTGTGTTTCAGGTACGCGTAGGATCCACCTGCCTCCGGGTGTGCCGTGCCCAGTTCGCTCCATGTGCAGCCGTCGGCCAGCGACAGCAGCGCGCCCAGCAACCAGCCCAGCATGGCTTGCGGACCACCCATTACGCCCACAATGAGCGGCAGCGTCAGGAACGGCCCAACGCCCACCATGTCGATGATGTTCGCACCCAGTGCACCCGTTGTGCCCAGGCCGCGCTGCAGGCCTTGCGCAGGCGCAGTCGGGGTCGCGGTGGAGGAAGAGGGCATGCGCTCGATGGTACAGCGGTGCGTTCCACGAAGTCGCAAAACCTGTGGGTGCTGTTATTACTGAAGCAGTCCCGCATCAAGTTTCGCCGATCCAAGTGCTGTTATTGAGGAGCCGTTTGTGAACGAGATCGATGTCAAATCTGCCTGCACCGCGTTGATCCTGCTTGCTGCTGCTGCCGTTCCCCTGGCCGCACAGCGCACCGCGAGTTCGCCGGCTCCTCTGCAGCCACCGGTCCCTGCCTACGCCACGCCGCTGCCGTTCGATCGCGGCGCAGCAGGCCTGGCGCAGTCACTGCGCAAGCTGGCCACGCGCGCGAGCCTCATCCAGATCAACGCGCACCCCGACGATGAAGATGGCGGCATGCTGGCGTATGAAAGCCGCGGCGTGGGCGCAGAAGTTTCGCTGCTGAGTCTGAACCGCGGCGAAGGCGGCCAGAATATCATGACGGGAGAGTTCTGGGACGGCCTCGGCATTTTGCGAACGGAAGAACATCTTGCCGCGAACCACTACTACGGCGTTCACCTTTACTACACGCGCGTAGCGGACTTTGGCTTTTCCAAGACGCGCGAAGAAACCCTGAAGCAGTGGACCCACGAACGCGTTCTGGGCGATGCCGTGCGCGTGGTGCGCGAGACCCATCCCATGGTGGTCACCAGCGTCTTTTCCGGCAATGTTTCGGATGGTCACGGTCACCACCAGACCGCAGGCGTGCTGGCACAGGAAGTGTTCAACGCCGCCGCCGATCCGAAGATGTTTCCGGACCAAATTCGCGAAGGTCTGCGCCCGTGGGCACCGCTGAAGGTCTACGCACGCACGCCGTTTGCGCGCGTCACCAAGGAAGGCATCTTCGATTACGCCACCGGCAAGGTTGAGCCGCTGCTCTACAAGAACTACGTGACTGGCGCAGAGATGCACGAGGTTCCAGCCGTAACGGTGACGGTACCGTCCGGCCAGTACAACGCGCTGTTCGGCGAGAGCTATGCGCAGATTTCGCGTGAGGGCCTGAACCAGCAGAAATCGCAGACAGGCGGCGTTCCTACCCCGCCCCCCGGCAGGGCGGATGCGACGTATCACCTGTACGCCTCGCGCGTGCAGACCGGTACGCTGCCCGAGCATGAGTCCGGCTTCTTCCAGGGCATCGACACGTCACTAGCAGGCATTGCGGGTTACCTGCCGACAGCCGCGCAGGCTGAGGCAAAGGCGAAGCTGCAGGTCATTACCGCAATGGTTAAGGAAGCTATCGATCGGTTCGACGCCAACGATCCTGCGAAGAGCGCTGCTGCACTTGCAAGGGGGCTTGACGACACCCGCGCACTCATCAGCAGTCTGCAGGCAAATAAGAAGCTGTCAGATGACGATCGTTATGACGCGCTGTTTGAGCTGCGCATCAAGGAGCGGCAGTTCAACGAGGCCTTGGCGCAGTCGCTAGGTATGAGCATGGTCGCCACGGTGCAGAACGGCCCCACGCAGCCGCAGCGCGGCCCCGGCCAGCCCGGAGGCAACGACATCACTTCGCAGACGGCTGTCGCAGGCGAGACCTTCGGCGTCGGCATCCACGTGGCTGACCAGGGGACTGAGCCGGTCACCGTCGACGGCATCCTGCTGCAGCCATCGGCTCTGGGCGGCGATTGGAAGGTGCGCTCGGCACCACCTGCGCCAGCCCCGGCCCAGTCTGCAGCGGCAATACCGCCGGACGCAGCTGCCGTCGCAGGTGCGCCAAAGGTCACCGCAACCGAACAGCCGCCGGTGCGTACCGAAGCGCCCAAGCCGTTTGAATCAGGTCCGCTCGCCGCCGGTGTGGCTGTGGACGATTACCTGCTGGCCACCGTGCCCGCGAATGCCGCGCCCACCATGCCGTACTACTCTCGGCCGTCGCTTGAGCAGAGCTATTACGACATCCACGACCCGCGCTGGCTCACCCTGCCGGAAGAGCCATACCCTCTCTCTGCAGAAGTGCGTTACACCTTCAACGGCACCCACGCCATGCTGGAAGGTGTGGTGCAGACGCCGCATCGGTACAACGGCCTGGGCACACTATCGGAACCGCTGCGCATCGCCCCCGCCATCTCGGTCCAGGTGGAACCGGCCAGTGGAGTCCTGCCGCTTACGGCGACGGCCTTGTCGCTGCAGGTGACCGTACACAGCAGCATCAAGGGGCAGGCGCAGGGAACCCTGAAGCTGGACCTGCCCAGGGGCTGGACTGCCGAACCCGCCACGGCCACCTTTCAGACGCGCCGCGACAATGAAGACGTGGTGCTGCGCTTCCGCGTCATGACGCCCGGCCTGCAGACGAAAACGTACCGCATCACCGCCGTGGCCGACGTCGCTGGCAAGCAGTACAGCAACGGCTTCGTCACTATCGGGTACCCTGGCGTGCGGCCTTACCCACGCTTTTCACCTGCCGTCAGCAGCGTTACCGGCATCGACGTCAAGCTCGATCCCAGCGTTCGTGTGGGCTACGTCATGGGTTCCGGTGACGACGTACCGGATGCGCTGCGGCAGATGGGGGTGAACGCGACCCTGCTGTCGGACGCAGACCTGCGCAGCGGCGACCTGCGCAGCTACAACTACATCGTTCTGGGTGTGCGTACCTATACAGCGCGGCCCGTGCTACGCGCGGTGAACGGTCGCCTGCTGGATTACGTTCGCGCCGGTGGCGTCGTCATCACGCAGTATCAAAGCGCCGAGTTCGACCACGATTACGGCCCCTACCCGCTGTCCGTCCCCGGTGACCAGGGCCATACCGTCGTGGAAGAAGATGCAAAGGTCACCCTGCTGAAGCCGAACGACCCGGTGCTGAACTGGCCCAACAGGATCGGTGTGGCAGACTTTGAGGGCTGGGTGGAGGAGCGAGGCCACGGTTTTCCGAAATCGTTCGACCCGAAGTACATTGCGCCGACGTCCGTACATGACACCGGGCAGGACCCGCAGACCGGCGGCCTGATCTACACGCAGTATGGCAGGGGCTACTACGTCTACCTGGCCTACGCCTTCTTCCGGGAAATGCCTGAGGGGGTGCCCGGCAGCTTTCGTATCATGGCCAACCTGCTGAGCATGGATAAGAATCCGGGGCTGTCGCACTAGCCGTGGGTAGGTGTGCGGCGTGGCAGGACTCAAATTCCCGATTCGCTTTGCTGCAGGGCTGCAAGGGGTTGGACCTGGCAGCGCCCGTCGCGAATCCGTGCGCAAACAGGCGTAATCTGAGTTAGTAATGAGTGCGACCACAGCAGCAAACCCGGATGTCATCACGCCTGAGAGCATCCCCGATCCAGAGCCCGTTTATTCCTGTCCGAACTGCCGCCACTGGATTGCAGAGGGTGTGCTGGCCTGCCCGGACTGCCAGACCCTGGTCTACTCCCCGTACCTGAACCAGGTGGGCGCGGCGGCTGCCAACGCAGAACGCGAAGGCAAGCTGCTGGAGGCGCGCGAGCTATGGACCGGCGCTTTGCCATGGCTGCCGCAGGATGCCAGCCAGGCCGAACAAATCCGCAAGCACATCGATTCACTGGACGGCCGACAGCAGGCGCAATCTGACAAGTCCGCGCGCTGGAAGAAGCGGCTCGGTCCCCTGGCACCCATCGCCGTGGGTGCCGCGAAGTTCAAGTCGATGCTGTTTCTGCTGTTCAAAATGAAGTTCCTGCTCGGCTTTCTGGGCTACTTCGGCATCTACTGGGCGCTGTTTGGATGGAAGTTTGCGCTGGGTTTCACCATCTCGATCCTGATTCATGAGATGGGCCACTACGTAGCGGTTCGTCGGCGTGGCCTGAAGGCCGACCTGCCCATGTTTCTGCCGGGCCTGGGCGCGTACGTGCGGTGGTACTCACAGGGCATGAAGCTGGACCAGTTGGCAGCCATTGCGCTGGCTGGCCCGCTGTGGGGTCTGGGCGCGGCGCTTGCGTGCCTGGGTTTGTACGCGTGGACGCACAATCCGCTGTTTCAGGCGCTTGCGTACACGGGTGCATGGGTCAACCTCATCAACATGATTCCGGTGCTGGGGCTGGACGGTGCTCAGGCGACCTATGCGCTGAACCGCCTGGGCCGCGGCCTGATCCTGGCCTCGTGCATCCTGATGTTCGCGCTGATGCGTGAGGGTGTGTTTCTGTTCCTGGGCGCGGGCATGGCGTGGCGCATGTTTACCAACGATGCGCCGGAAGAGAACAGCGCGGGCACGCTGGCCTACTTCCTGGGGCTGCTGATCGTGCTGGGATCCTTTCTCTACCTGGTGCCGAACCCGGGTGCCATCGCACGGTAAAGCCCGCCCCAACCGTGAGTCGGATGAACTGTCTTCATACAGGCTTAAGCAGCAGCGGTAAGCCTGTCAGTAGCACTGCAGTACGGCGAGCGGTGACCAAGCCAAGGAGCAGACGTTGAAGAACTTTCCCGATCTTTCCCGCCGGTCGTTTCTGCAGCAGACCTTTGCCTTCTCTGCGCTGGCGGCTCTGCAGCCAGGCCAGGTGTTTGCGCAGGCCGCGGGTTTTGCCGCACCCGACCCCGGTGCGCAGCACATGTTCATGATCGGTGACTGGGGCACGGACAAGTACATCGACCAGCAAAAGGCTGTGTCCTACAGCATGCGCACCTGGATGGGCGCGCAACACGTGCAGCCCGGAGCCATGTTCCTGCTGGGCGATAACTGGTATGGCCACCTGCATGACGGCGTGGACGATGAACGCTGGCAGTCGCAGTTTGAAAACATGTATCCCGCCAACCTGTTTCCGGGGCCCGCCTATGCGGTGCTGGGCAACCATGATTACGAAAAGGGCAAGCATGACAAGGTGCAGGTGCAGCTGGATTACCCCCGGCAGAAGAAGACGCGCTGGACCATGCCGGCCAGGTACTACACCTTCAAGTATCCCGAGCAGAATCCCATCATCACCTTCATCTGCCTTGATTCAAACCTGCCGGGCACCAAGGCGTTTGAATTCATGCCAGGCAGTTACCTGATGACTCGCGAGGAGAGTGAACAGCAGGACCGATGGTTTGAAGGGGAACTGCAAAAGCCGCGCACCACGCCGTTCGTGGCCGTCATCGCGCACCACCCGCTGTATACCAACGGCATCCACCGCGATAATCGGGTCCTGATTCCGCGCTGGGATCACCTGCTGCGCGATCACAAGGTCGACTTTTACATCACGGGCCACGACCACGACCTGCAGCACATTGAATTCGACGGCCATCCGACGTCGTTCATCATCTCCGGCGGCGGCGGTGCAGAGCTGGTGAACTGGTCGGTGCCACCGGAAAATCGCGGCCCGTTCGGCAGCCGCGTCATCGGCTTTACGCACATGGAAATGTCAAAGGAAGCTATCATCCTGCGGCACGTTGGCCCGGACGCGAAGCAGCTACATGGCTTCCGCAAAACGCCTGACGGCAAGATGACGTTACTTAAAAGCTAGCAACACCCATTTTTTAGCTGGCCAGCACACTACGCTTTCGTCCCTCCGCAATCACCCTGCGGAGGGGGCTTTTACGAGTGAGAGCGAATTGCCACGCCGAAAGCGTGTCTACCGGGCGGCAGCCCCCGTGTAGTAGCCGGACCGGGACTGCAGGATAAGTTTCGACTGCTTTGCGGTGTCGACCACGACTTTGTGAAAGCCTTCCTCGTTGTTGGCCGGGCTGAAGCCGATACGGTACTGGCTGCGTAGTTCCTCGGCAATCTGCTTGTAGATCTCCGCAAGCGGCATCTTCTTCGTCACTTCGTACACGCGTCCGCCAGTCTCTTCGGCCATGCGTTCCAGGATCTTTTTGCCATCGACGCGGTCCCGGCTCCCACCGCCGCCATTGCCACCGCCGCCTGGGTAGCCGCCACCCCCGCCCGGGTAGCCACCGCCACGTCCTCCGGGAAAGCCGCCACCGCGTCCCCCCGGGAAGCCGCCACCGCCAAAGCCGCGCGGTTCCTCGCCCCGGTAGTAGATCGCGTACAGCGTGGCGTCCGTGCGCTGCGCGGCTTCGATCGCGTCGGCGACCGATTCCTTGCTGCCGCGGTCATCACCGTCCGTCAGCAGGATGATGGCCTTGCGGGCCTGGCCATCCTTGCCCGGCGCCTTCTTCAGCACCTCGTCCGACGACAAATAGACGGCGTCGTAAAGGACGGTTCCACCGCCCGCGGAGCCGCCCCCGCGTGACCCACCGCCGTGCCGACCTCGTCCGCCGCCGTTGTTCGTGCTGCCGCTATCCGGCTGGCTGCCCTGGCCGCTGGCTGTGCTGTTCTGCGAGTCGTCCCGTTGCTGCGGATCTGCCTGCTGGAACGTGGGACGATCCCCGTCCGCATCGATCTTTTGCAGCGCCGCCTGCAGCTTTGGAATGGACGGCGTGATGTCGGCCAGCATGTCGGCCGTACGGCCAAACTGCACCACAAAGGCGCGGTCGCGGTCGGCCCGCAGCATTCCATCCAGAAAGGCCGCGCTGGCGGTGCGCTCCGCATCCAGCACGGTGCGCTGACTGCCGCTGACGTCGACCAGCAGGCCCACGGTTAGCGGCAGGTCATCCTCGCGGTCAAAGTAGCGGATTGCCTGCGGTTTGCCGTCGACCGTCAGCGTGAAGTCGTCGCGGGTCAGCGTGCGGATCAGGTGATCCTTGGTGTCGCGCACGGTCACGGGCACGACCACGAGATTCGCACTGACGTTCAACGTCTGCGTCGCTGCAGTTGTGGGCGCGACAGGTGCCTGGGCAAAGCAAAGTGTCGCGGCAAGGGGCAGGCCCGCGATCTTCAAAGGGGTTCGAATGCGCATGCCTGTTGGACGGCTTCGCAGGTTCGCCGGACCACAGCCTGGCACGTCTAGATCGCGCCGCTCACCAGTCGACCGATCTCCGCCAGCACGGCACCCCGTTTCGCCTCAGGCCCGGGGCACTGCGTCAGGTAGGCGGCAACGACGACCGGTGGTCTGCCAACGGGCCACAGCACGGCAATGTCGTTTGAGGTGTGTTCGCCATTCGCCCCGGTCCTGTCTGCAGCGCGCCAGCCTGCGGGCAGGTTTGCGCGCAGCCGTTCCAGGCCGGTCAGGTTGGCCTCCATCCACTGCGTGATCTGCATACGGGAGGCGTCCGCCAAGCCATCGCCTAGAAGCACGTTTTGTAGATCGCCTGTCATGGCTGTTGGTGAGGTCGTATCGCGCGGATCGCCAACCAACGAACTGTTCAGGGTGGGTTCGTTACGGTCCAGACGCGTGACCGGATCGTGCAGCGTGCGTGCAAACTGCGTCACGGATGCCGGTCCGCCGACTGCTTCCAGAAGGATGTTCGCCGCAGTGTTGTCGCTGCGCGTCAGTGCGGCATGGCACAGTGCGCCCACGGTCATGCTGCCACCCGCGTGCGGCTCCGTCAGGGGCGAGTTGCCCAGCAGCGGCTTTGCAGGCACATCCACCTGCCGCAGCAGGCTCTCATTGTTCGTGTCGACGCGCCGCAACACGGCGGCCACCAGCAGGAACTTGAAAGTGCTGCACATGGGAAAGAGCTCGTCTGCGCGGTAGCCGGTGCGTGCGCCGCTGCCGGTATCCAAAACGGCAACGCCCAGGCGGCCACCGTTTCTCTTTTCCAGGTCGGCAAAGGCCTGCGGCAGGGCAGCAAGCGCACCGACCTCCGCATGGATCAGGCAGGGCAGGGCGAGGGTAGCTGCGGCAAGGAAGCTGCGACGAGTCGGCATGGTCTCCCAAGCGAACCACCAATCCGGTCGCCGCGAAAGTGTGTCCTGTGGTTCTCTCCCTCTGGCTCAGCCGCGCAGCTATGCTGGTGGATGTGGACGCCCTCGACGCGACGACCAAGCGCATCAATCGCAGTGCCGACGTGCGTCGCTCTGTCACAGCGCATGCGCGCGAGTTTGGAGAGGGCAGCCTGCGCTTCACCGACAAGGTGCGGCTGGCGTACTGGAACGCCTTTCAGCATGACTGCCTGACGACGGCGAAGGCCACGGCTTACTCTGCGATCTTTGCAGTCTTTCCCGCGCTGGGCCTGGTGGCGGCGCTGGTCACGCTGCTGCCCTACGCGGCCCCACTCCGCTACCAGCTGGCGATCTTCTTCAATGGCGTTCTGCCGGCCAGCGTGGCCCCGCTGTTTGAGCATTACTTCATCACGGCGCACAGCACGCCGCAGAGCGCGGGTGTGCTGCTGGGCGCTGCCGCGGTCAGCATCTACGGCGCTGCGGGGGTGCTGGGCACGCTGATGGAGGGCTTTCGCCGGGCCTACAACCTGAGCGAAGAGTGCTGGGGCGTAGGCTGGCGCGGCGGCGTTCGCAAGCAACTGCAATCGTTTGTTCTGGTGCCCATCGCGCTGATTCCGTTAGCCGGGGCCAGCGTGCTGATCGTGTTTGGCCACTTTCTGCTGAATGCCGCCATGTACATTTCGCCCACGGGCTGGGACAAGAGCCTGTACTGGACGGCGAATGCAGTCCGGTGGGCCTCATCGTTAAGCGCCACGGCAGCGGTGTTGGCCTTCATCTACCGCTTTGCCGTGCCGGTGCGTCCGCCGTGGCGGCGGGTGCTGCCGGGGGCCGCCTTTGCGACGGCGACGTGGTTCCTAACGACGCTGCTGTTCGGTTTCTATGTGACTCGCTATGCAGATTATTCCCGCGTATACGGCTCGCTGGGCACAGGCGTGGTGCTGTTGATCTGGCTGTTCCTCACGGCGCTGACCGTGTTGTGCGGTGCTGAACTGAATGCAGAACTGGGGCGCGATGCGGTACGCATACCTCTTTCGCAAACACAGCCATCGGGTAGCGTGGCTCCTGCTTCCGCATAGCAATGCGCCTTCGTTTCCGGTTGTAACTTCGCATCAAGCTTCGACAACGTAGAATCCGTAAGGGCGCACGAGCATTGGCTTACCCGCCGCGAGGAACGATGACACAAGCCAACCACCTGCTGGGCAACGGCCGCAGCGCGAAAATCGTAGCAACGCTTGGCCCCGCCTGTTCGACAGAGGCTGTTTTTCGCGAACTGCTGCGCGCCGGGCTGGATGTGGCGCGGCTGAACTTTTCGCACGGCTCGCACGAGCAAAAGGCCGACCTGATCAAGATGGTGCGCAAGGTCAGCGCCGAGGAGGGCAAGCCCATCTGCATCCTGGCCGACCTGCAGGGTCCAAAGATCCGCACCGGCAAGCTGATCGACGGCAAACCCGTGCTGCTGGAGGCGGGCAAGCACCTGACCATTACGCCCAACGAGATGAAGGGTTCCGCTGAAAAGGTCAGCACCGTCTTCCCAACGCTGGCTGAGAACCTTGGACCGGGGGACATCATCCTGCTGGCCGACGGCCTGATCGAACTGCGCGTGGCGCGGGTCGAAGGCGGCGACGTCGTCTGCGAAATCATCAACGGCGGCATGCTGGGTGAGAACAAGGGCATCAACCTGCCCGGCATCCCGGTGAAGGTACCCGCGCTGACCGAGAAGGACGAGGAAGACCTCGAGTTCATCGCGACGCAGGACGTTCACGCCATTGCGCTGTCGTTTGTGCGTACCGCAGAAGACATTCGCTATACCCGCCGCCGCATGAAGGAACTGAACTGCGACGCGTGGATCGTGGCCAAGCTGGAAAAGCCGCAGGCCATTGAAAATCTGGAAGAGATTCTCGAGGAGACCGATGCCCTGATGGTGGCGCGCGGCGACCTGGGTGTCGAGGTTCCCCCTGAGAAGGTGCCGGCCATCCAGAAGCACATCATCCGCCGCGCCCTGGCCTATCGCAAGCCCGTAATCACCGCCACGCAGATGCTGGAAAGCATGATCGACAACCCCCGTCCGACACGCGCGGAAGTGAGCGACGTGGCGAACGCGATCTACGACGGCACGGACGCCGTGATGCTGTCGGCGGAGTCGGCGGCCGGTAAGTACCCGGTGCAGTCCGTCGCCATGATGGCGAAGATTATTGTCGAAAGCGAAGTGCAGATGGCCATGGACCGTTCCACGCAGCCACTGCCACCAAAGCACCAGCAATCGCTTAAGTTGAGCGTCGCCGAAACCATCTGCGAAAGCATGGCGTCGGCCGCGGAAGACCTCGACCTGACCGCGATCGCGATCTTTACGGAGACGGGCACATCGGCACGGTTGATTTCGAAGTACCGACCCGGCACGCGCATCTTTTCGCTCACCACGTCCGACCTGGTCATTGGCAAGACCATGATGCTTTGGGGCGTTTACCCCATCAAGGTGGACAAGTTTGGGGGTGGCGATCTGCAGGTAGAAATGGCCGAAGAGACGCTGACCCGGCTGGGCCACGCACACCCGCGCGAAATCCTGGGCATCGTGGGCGGTACTGCCAGCCGTATCGGCGGCACTAACTTTCTGAAGCTGCATGAAGTGCGTGACCCGGCGTAAGTCACTTACGAACTCGCCTGGCAGCCCTTCGTCCCAGCCTGAAAACGCCATCCTGAGCTTCGCTCAGGATGGCGTTTGTGCTTTGGGGTCATCAACCTAGCGGCCCTGGTGCAGTCGCTTCGCCAGGCGCTCCGGCAAACCCGCCAGTAGAATTCGCCCACCCGCCAGGTCAATGTCGTACGGTTCACGGTGGAAGGTGACCGTCTCCAGAGCATCGTCCAGCACGGCGTAAGCAGCGCGCGGGTCGCCGTCGCGGGGCTGGCCGACGGAGCCTGGGTTCAGCAGGTAGCGGCGACCTCCCTCCAGCGGCATGGTCCAGTGCGAACTCCGGTGTTCGTCGCGGCGTTGCAGCGGATGCACCTCGAACCAGCGGCTTGACTCCCATCCGAAACCACCCTGCACATGGGTGTGGCCAAAGAAGGTGCAGCGTGCCTGCATCTGCTGCAGCGGTGCCCAGGCATCACGAATGTTCTGGATGTAAATGTCCTCATGCAGCGGCGACCCGTGCGCCAGTGCAACGGTGTCGTTCTCGCATAGCAGGGGCCCGCCCGGCTGCGCCTGCAGCCACGCCAGCGACTCCGGCGTCAGCTGTTGCTGCGTCCACACCGCGGCATCGCGCGCGACAGGATTGAACTGGGCCGCAGAGGCCAGGCCCGCGCACACCTTGTCATGGTTGCCGCGCACGCCCAGCGTGGCCACGGTGCGCATGCTCCCCACGACTTCGTTGGGACTGGCGCCATAGCCCACGACGTCGCCCAGGTTCCACACTTGGTCACACGCTCCACCTGCCGACAGAACCGCCTGCAGAGCTTCCAGGTTGCCGTGAATGTCAGAGAGGATGAGCGCGCGCATAGACGTTGTTGTCGGCGCTTTTGCGCGAACTTACCTATGCTATCTGAAGGCGTCTGCAGCGTTTGTCCTGATACGTGACAGCCCCTACAGCGTGGCCAGCGGACGGGTACGGTCCGTTGTCATGGTCGGAACGGCGGCCAGCAGCGCCTGCGTGTAAGGGTGCTGCGGATGCCGGAAGAGGTTTTCCGCCGTATTTGTCTCCACAATCCTGCCGCGCTGCATCACCGCGACGCGGTCTGCCGTCTGCGCGGTGACCGCAAGGTCATGCGAGATGAACAGCATGCTCAGGCCATGCTGTTCGCGCAGATCCCGCAGCAGCCGCAGGATCTGTGCCTGCACGGTCACGTCCAGAGCGGTGGTCGGCTCGTCGGCAATCAGCAGCTGCGGCTTGTTGACTACGGCCATCGCAATCAGGATGCGTTGCCGCTGCCCACCGGAAAACTGGTGCGGGTAGTCGGCCATGCGGCGCGCTGGATCGGGCAGCACCACCTGCTCCAGCGACTCCAGCACACGCCCGCGTACGTCGGCACGCGACAGCTTCGGGTGGTGTACGCGCACGGCCTCGGCAATCTGCTCGCCGATGGGCATGGCCGGGTTCAGCGCGGTCATGGGTTCCTGGAAGATCATGCTGAGAGCGCTGCCGCGACGGGCACGCATCTCCGCTTCCGTAAGGCGTAGAAGATCGTTGCCGTCCAGGCGGAGGCTGCCCGTCAGCCGCGCCTCCGGTGTCAGCAGGCGAAGTATGGCGAGCGAGGTCAGCGACTTGCCGGAACCCGATTCGCCCACCAGGCCAAGCACTTCGCCGCGGTCGATGTGAAAACCGATGCCGTCCACCGCAGGCCGCTCCGCGCCGGGGAAGCGGATGGTGAGGTCTTCGACGCGGAGCAGCGGCGGCATGTCGTACTCAGGCGGAAGCGTTCAGCAGGGCCAGTGTCTTCTCGAGACTCGTACGATCTTCCACATTCGCTGAGGCAAGACTGCGATCGATCTGCCGCAGCAAACCGCTCAACACACGGCCTGGTCCGACCTCGAGAAACATCGTCGCGCCAGAAGTGCGCAGCAGATCGATGCACTCTGTCCAGCGCACAGCGCCGGTCACTTGGCGGATCAGGCAGTCGCGTACCTCCGCACGCCGCGTCACGATGCGGGCGTCCACGTTGCTGGCGACAGGAATCGAGGGATCGTTGAAGACGACGCGCTCCAGTTCGCTGGTGAGCTGATCGGCTGCGGGTTCCATTAGCTTGCAGTGGAAGGGTGCGGAGACAGGCAGGGGCACCACGCGCTTTGCGCCGGCTTCCTTGCACAACTCGCCTGCGCGGGCCACCGCAGGAGCATCGCCGGAGATCACGGTCTGCTCGGGCGCGTTCATGTTGGCAGGCGCGACGATGCAGTTGTGCTCGTCCGAAGCCTGCTGGCACAGGTCACCGATGCGGGCAGCGTCCAGGCCCAGGATGGCAGACATGGCACCCTTGCCTTCAGGCACAGCCTGCTGCATAAACTGGCCGCGTGCGCGCACGGTGCGAACGGCATCGGCAAACGAAAGTGTGCCTGCGATTACATGTGCGCTGTACTCGCCCAGGGAGTGACCGGCGGCCATCGCGGGTACGATGCCATGCTCTGCAAGCACGCGGGCGGCGGCGACCGACACCGTAAGAATGGCCGGCTGCGTGAACTCCGTCAGCTTCAGCTGATCTTCCGGGCCGTCAAAGCACAGCTTCGACAGACGGTAACCGAGGGCTTCATCCGCCTCATCAAAAACGGCTTTTGCGGCGGAGTAATTTTCCTGCAGGTCGCGGCCCATGCCGACGGATTGCGAACCCTGTCCTGGAAATAGAAAAGCGAGGCTCTGCGTGCTCATAGGCTCCTGAACTGTGGGCTGAAAGGAAGGTGCGTCAGGACCGTAAGGCCGTGCAGTGGTCGGATCCGCTAGATGCCGACGCTGTAATCCAGATCGGGTGAGCGGTCGCCGGAGTGCGCGTAGTAGTCGTACGGCGTGCGGCGCTTCAACTTGTAACGCCCGCGTAGCTCGCGGCCTGCCAGCAGGCCCAGTGTTACCACACCCACGCCACCCAGTACCCAGGCAGCGGCGGTCAGCAGGCCATTCAATTCGAGGTCACCTGCCGTCGGTGCCACAATTTTTGCAAGGCTCTTCTGCAACCTGTCTTCGAGGTCTTCTAAAAAGGTCCGGGGCTGGCGCAGGAACATCATGGGCAACATCATAACGCACCTCTGCCAGACCCTTCGCGACCGTCAGGGGCTGACGAAGGAAGATTAGGTGCCAGAGTGGGACGGCGTGAAAATACGTCCGAGTGGTGTACGACTCTGGAGCAGCAATCGGGTCCAAGGAATATATGGTCACTGCACGCCGCATGCAAATCGTTTCCTGCCTGGCTTCTGCGTTGTTTGGCATCCTGCTGTGCGCGTCAGACGCAGGTGGCCAGATGCTGGGGGATCCTGCCGCAGGCAACAGTGCCGGTCCGCCACTGTCCCCACCGCCACCGTATGTTCCGCCACCAGGCTATGCACCGCCACCGTCCTCTGGCCCACCCACGCAGGTGGGCGCGCTGCCGTTTGCTGCCATCATGGCCAGCGCGTACTCGCAGACGGCTTTCACCTTTGATCGCACTATGCTGCAGCTGGCGGATGGTTTCTTCAGTGGCAACGACCCGGAGACGCGCCGCGTACTGGCCGGGCTGAACAGCATTACCGTGCGTAACTACCATGCGCAGGATTTCGCGCGTTACGACCCCGGTGCCCTTGCCGCCATCGATGGGCAACTGCGGGGTGCGGGCTGGAAGCACCTGGTCAACGGCAATGGCAAGGCCACTGCCAACCTGATGGACCTGTGGCTGCACTTCAACGGCGGGAACATTAACAACGTCACCGTGCTGAGCCGCGGCGACCGCAATATGAGCGTCGT
The DNA here is from genome assembly GCA_050954745.1 of Janthinobacterium lividum. Classification (GTDB taxonomy): domain Bacteria; phylum Acidobacteriota; class Terriglobia; order Terriglobales; family Acidobacteriaceae; genus Terriglobus. The sequence continues at coordinate 45,013 of JBPBQP010000076.1, forward strand.
CACCGTCGACTGCACCCTGCGGCCGCTCGATCTGCTACACCTAAGCGGCCACTTCGGCATCCCGAAAATCGACGAAGGCGCGGTCATGGTGCCCGCCCATTAGGAGCCTCGCCCGCAGGCGATTGAGTGCAAACAGCACGCGGGGATTGACCAGCAAACAAGGGCCGCGTTAGCGGCCCCTGTCTTTATTCGATAATGATCGAACTATGCCTTGTTCAAGTCGTGCAGTGTGTCGCCAACTGCGCCTGCAACCTTGCCCGCTGCATCCTTGACTCCGCCGACGATCTGATCGCCAACGCCCTCTGCAGCCAGGCTGTCATTGCCGGTTGCGCGGCCGAAGCCTTCCTTCGCCTTGCCGACTACGTTGCCGCCGGTACCCTTCACGCGCTGCTTGCCGCCCCAGAGGCTAGTGTCGTTCGCGGCCCGCTCCACGTCGCGGTCCGCGTACTGCCCTTCAGGCAGGTTGGCAATGTAATACGCGGCTGCGCCAAATGCGACGCCCGCAATGATCCAGGGAAGAGCTTTCATGGTGTTTCTCCTACCAAGCTGTGATGCCGCCAAGAGCCGCCATGCCGCTTCCGAAGCCAGCAAAATGTCCGCAGGGACGGGCTGCTCTTAGAAGCGCAACAGGTACGAGGCCTTGATAAAAATCTCCCGGCCATCGCCCAGGTACGCGTTCGATCGGGGCATGATGGGGTAGTTACTGTCGCACTGGCCGGTCATCAGTCGCGTACACAGGTTGCGGTTCAAATTCTGCAGGTCTGAGTTGTACCCCGCGTACAAGGCCGTGCCAGGGTGCGGCAGCCACGTGAACAGCACCTGCGTTCCCACCTGCTTGGTGCGCTCCAACGAACTGACCAGCGCGTTGCGCGCCACCGAGTCGTACTGCACAATGGCGCGCAGTGAAAACGAACGTGTGAACTGGTAATTGATCTTGGTGCGGAAGGTCTGGCTTTCATACGCGTGCGCTGCGGTGTGCGCGTCGCTGGTACGGTCCAGCAGGTAAGTGTTGTCAATGGTCAGCGGGCTGATCGGCTGCAGCGTCACCATGGCGTTGACGGAGTCTTCCTTCAGCAGCGCAGGGTTCGCGTCGCCCACCGGGTTGTAGTTCACCGTCGCGCCGTGGAACGCCTCTATGTTGAGAGAAACCTGCGGGCGCGGCGACGAGCGCAAAACCAGACCGCCCTTGTTCTCAGAGAAGTTCACGCGACGGGTAAGTCCCGAGTAATCCGCAGGGCCCAACGAGTCAGAGTTTTGCTGGAAGATGGGCGCAATGATCGTGTTGTGCGCAAGCGCCACAAATACGTCGTCATTGGAGTAGTGAAAGACGCGCTCGCCCCTGCGGTTCCACGCCGCACGCAGGTTCGTCTCAACACCGTAGGACTGGATGCCAAATCGCTTGGCAAAGGGCCCTGTGGGGTACCACTGGTAGTTGGCGTTGGTGTTGGACTGGCGCACCTGTGGCACCGTGACGAAACCCGCATCCGCTTCATAACCCTGGCTGAAATCACGGTACTGCTCATTGAAAAAGAAGCTGTGCCCGGTTCGTGACACCCGAAGCCGGGTGGCCGGACCCGCGTTATAGCTGCCATCCAGCTGGTGCGTGGAACTGACCACCGTCATGCCCGAAAGCTGCCAGTGCTGGTTGATGCGCGCGCTGAAGTCGACGCCGCCAACGCGGTTGCTGCTGCCGTTCAGCGTGCGTTGCACATAGATCGCACCCAAGCTTGAAAACTTGCCAATGTCCTGCGAGACACGGCCCACCAGGGTAAACGCGCGTTTGCCGTGCAGCGGATCCGTCGGCGCGACGAAGATGCCCGGGTCGCGGTCGTCAATGGCGAGCAGGCCGATGTTGGTATGGCGGATCTTTCCGGTGGCGCGCGCACCAAATTCCGGATTGCCGATGGTGCGGGTGTACAGCAGCGTGATGGGTGTGTCGAAGTAGCTGCTGTTTTCCAGAAAGAAGGGGCGCAGCTCCGGGTAGAACAGGGCGTAGCGCTGGTTCACGCGGAACTGCGGCTGGTCTGACTCAATCTGGCTGAAGTCGGGGTTGACCGTGCCATCCAGAACGATCGTGTCCTTGATGACCGCCTTCACGTCTCCGCCTGCCGTCCCGGACAGGTTGCGATTGCTGAAGAACGGATTCATGGGATCGTCGGTATTGATCTGCCGCAGCCGGTGCAGAATGCCGTACGGATTGATCTGGATATTGTGCGAGGTTTCGCCATTCATGCCCAGCAGCGACCCCTCCTGCGACAGCGTGCCGCTGATGGACTGGGAAACCCGCGGCCAGTAATCCGTTTCGCTGTTGCGCGGCAGTTGCCGCATCAGGACGACGCCCCACTGCGGCGCGGTGCTGCGCGAACGAATGCTGCGGAAGGGAATGGCCATCAGCGCCATCCAGCCGTTCGGTGTGCGGCGCGCGCTGCTGTCCCACACCTGGTCGTAGCTGTAATCCTGGTCGCCCGGCTCGGTCCAGTTGGCATCGGCCTGCACGCCTGCTGGATTCAGTTGAAACAGCACGCCCCGGCGGCGATCCTGAAAGGGGTCCAGCAGCAGCCCGACAGAGTCGTCTGCACTGATGTTTTCGCGGCGCGCCAGGTGCCCGCGCATGGATGCGGGTTGATGGTCAAAGCAGATAAACGCAACGTAGAACGTAGTGGCCGTGCGGCCCATCCAAACCTCGGTGCGTTCGGTCGGCGGCTTGCCGTCGAAGGGCTGATTCTGCACCATGTCGCCCGCGCGGGCCAGGTGTTCTGCAGCCCACTCCGAAGGCTTCATACCGGCGAAGTCATTCAGCGTTACGGCACGGTCAATTGACGGTACGGCGACCTGTCCGTCGCGGCTGGTCAGTTGCGACGGGTGCGGCGTGCGCGTTGCCGCCTGTGGCTCTGCGGCGGCCTGCTGGGAACGGCATAGGGGCGGAAAGAGGCAGAGAAGTGCAAGGGCCGCTTTGAGCAGTTGTGTCTGGATCTTCATGAGGAACTTTCAACCGCTTATACGCAAACGGGAGTCATTGCGTTCGCACTATTTACAAGGGAAATCGGCTAACTTGAACCTCGCACGGTGAACTATGTGGAAAAGGAGAGCAGAAGCTACTTAGTACACGTCAATGCATTCCACCGAGTTACAGCAGGACCGAATAGACTCAGGGGCGACCATGCCGCGACCCACCACTGTCCGTTCTTTTGCCAAGATCAACCTGGGCCTGCGCATCGGGCCGCCACAGCCGGATGGCTTTCACCAACTGCACACGCTGTACCAGACCATCGGCCTGCACGATGAGGTGACGGTTGAAGCCGAGCGCAAGGACAAAACCGTCCTGCGATTGACCGCGAGTGATCCCCGCCTGCCTACAGATGGGCGTAACACCGTGCATCGCATGATCTCCGCGGCATTGCTGGAGATGAAGGTTACAGCCCACGTTTACGTGCACCTGCAGAAAAATCTGCCGGTGCAGGGTGGCCTGGGTGCCGGTTCCGCAAATGCGGCTGCAGCTCTGATGGGATTGGAAAAGCAGCTCGGTACGGCACTGGATGGTCCTCAGCGGTTGAGAGTCGCGGAGCGCATTGGGTCTGACGTCCCGCTGTTTTTGGTGGGGGGGACCGTCTATGGCCACAACCGCGGCGAGCTGGTATTGCCTTACCCTGACCTGCCGGTTATGCCCTGCGTGATTGTCGCGCCGGGCGTTGGTTCGTCGACGCCTCTGGCCTTCAAAGCGTGGGATCAGCGCCTGGCCGCATTGACCGCGGTCGCCGCGCAGGATAGACTCTGTGAGTTGAGCCGTATCTACGCGTCTGCTTTCACCCCGGTGGGCAACAGCGAGTTCGGCGCCTCCGGTGCTTCCGGGGCACGTGACCTGAAGGGGTCTGCCGCTGGGAGCCTGGCCTGGAATCCTCTTCCTGCGCTTGTCCGTACCGGGATTGAAAACGACTTCGAAGAGGTCGTTTTTCAGCAGCATCCCTTTCTGCGTGACATCAAGCGTGCCCTTGCGGGTGACGAGACCGTTCCAGCGGAACAGCAGGCCGTGTTGGCCTCGCTTTCAGGCTCTGGATCTTCGTTGTTTGGCCTTTACAGGAATAAAGAAGACGCCAAAGCGGCTCAGGCACGCGCACAGAAGCTGGCTGGCACGGTCTTTCTCACGGAAACCATGCCTCGCGAAGCATACTGGCGCAACCTGTTTTGCTGATTCGGCGGTAGCCAGTCGCAACAGGTGCCACGCGCACATCGCAATGCCTTGTGGTTTCAGTACACTGGTTGCGGTAGAACTTCTTCCCCGGCATACGGCCTGGGAGGCAAGTTGGGCGATCGACTAATGGTAGGTCCAGTGCCTTTGAAGCACTTTGTCTAGGTTCGAATCCTAGTCGCCCAACCAGACAGCGTCGATGTTCCTCGCGTGCGGGTGTTGTACATCGCGTGAAGGGAGCAGAGGCAGACAATCCGGCAGAACCAACCAACGCTAAACGGCTTGGAGGCTCGACCCCGCATGACCGCCCAAAATCCTTTGCCCACTGCTGCTCCCATTCAGGAAACAGACCACGCCGACCGCGCGACTCTGATCGCTTCAGCTCCTGCGAAGCAGCCCGCGACCGCTGCCGACCGCAAGCGCTCAAGCCGCCTGGCAGATGATCGCCGCTTCAAAATCTTCAGTGGTTCGGCAAATCGCGCGCTTTGCGAAGAAGTTTGCAGCTTTCTTGGCGTGCCTATGGGGCAGACCAAGCTGGTCTGCTTCTCTGACGGCGAGATCCACTTTCAACTGCTGGAAAATGTGCGCGGCGCGGATGTTTTCCTGGTGCAACCGACCAGCTTTCCTGTTGAAAAAAACATCATGGAACTGCTCATCATGATCGACGCGTTGAAGCGCGCATCGGCGGGTCGCATCACGGTCGTCATTCCGTACTACGGTTATGCACGCCAGGATCGCAAGGATCGCCCGCGCGTCGCCATCACGTCGAAGCTTGTTGCCGACTTGTTGGAGAAGGCCGGTGCCAACCGAGCCCTGCTGGTCGACCTGCACGCCGCACAGATTCAGGGTTTCTTCAACATCCCTGTTGACCACCTGTTCGCCTCACCCGTGCTGGTGGGCTACTTCCGTGATCTGAGCCTGCCGAACCTGACGGTCGTTTCGCCGGATGCCGGTGGCGTGGAGCGCGCACGCTTCTTTGCACAGAAACTTGGCGTACCCCTTGCCATCGTGGACAAGCGCCGTACCGACATCAACGTCACCGAGGTAATGAATGTCATCGGCGATGTCAGCGGTCGGACCTGCATCATCCTGGACGACATTGTCGACACCGCCGGCACGCTGACCAAGACGGTCGAGGCTCTTTTGAAAAACGGCGCGACCGATGTCTACGCCTGCGCCTCGCACGCCGTGCTGTCCGGACCGGCTGTCGAGCGTCTGGCAGCCAGCCCGTTGAAGGAGCTGGTGGTCACCAACACCATTCCGCTGCGGCCTGAAGCTGCGGCGCTCAGCAAGATTAAAGTTCTTTCGGTCGCGGGCCTGCTTGGTCGCGCCATTGAAAGCATTCACATGGAGACCAGCGTCAGTTCGCTCTTCTCCTAAATAGTTTCCAGCTGCTGGGCTTCAGCTCTGGTCAAAACTTCAACGCATTACAACGGAGTAATCGCACCTAATAAGTGCAAAGGGATTAGCTAGAAGCCAGCAGCCGAACGTTGGAAGCTAACCGAGCCCGAAAGGAAACCATGGCAAACACACCTACAGAAGCAGTCAAGGCAACACTCCGCGAAGGTCGTTTCAACAAGAATGCGGCACGTCGCGTTCGCGTTTCCGGTTTGATCCCTGCAGTTATTTACGGCGCGGGCAAAGAGTCGCAGGCCATCACCATCGACCCGAAGTCGATCCTGAAGATCCTCCATTCCGATACTGGCCATAACACCATTTTCGATCTCAACATCGAGAACGGTGCCGGCGCCAAGGCGATGATTGTGGACTGGCAGTATGAGCCGATCAAGGGTTCGCTGCTGCACATCGACTTGAAGCGCATTGCCATGGACAAGGCGATGCGTGTGTCCGTGCCCGTATTGCTGAGCGGCATTCCGAACGGCGTCAAGATGCAGGGTGGCATGCTCGATCAGATTCTGCGCGAGATCGAAGTAGAGTGCCTGCCGGGCGATATTCCTTCGCACATCGACGTCGATGTTTCCGGTCTGGACCTGTACGGTGCCATCCACGTTTCTGACCTGCCGCACACCGGTTCCATCAAGTTCCTGCAGGATGAGGAGACGCTGGTCGCCCACGTCACCGAGATCAAGGAAGACGAAACCCTTGCTGCAGAGGCAGCCGCAGCAGCTGCAGCCGCCACTACCGAGCCGGAAGTAACCAAGGGCAAGGGCAAGCCGGAAGCAGCAGCACCTGCTGCCGCCAAGTCTGCACCGAAGAAGTAACTCGTTTCCGGTTTCTGGTTGTTAGTTGCTAGTCGGCAACTGGCAACCGGAGACCAGCAAAACAGAAAGAGCTTTACGTGAAGTTGATCGTCGGTCTCGGCAATCCCGGCCCGGAGTACACCTTTACGCCGCACAACGCGGGCTTTCTCGCCATTGACCGTATCGCGGAACAGTGCGGTGCGGTCGTGGCAAACCGTCGAAGCCGGGCACTTACCGGCAAGGCAGTTCTGGCGGGCGAAGAGTGCCTGTTGGTAAAGCCCGAAACCTTTGTGAACTTGAGCGGGCTTTCCGTCGCCGGGTTGGTGAAGGACTTTGAATTACAGCCGGCGAAGGACGTTATCGTGCTGTACGACGAGCTGGCCTTCTCACTCGGCGAGTTTCGGCTTAGGCCGGGTGGTAGCAGTAACGGGCACAACGGTGCGAAGTCGATCACCGCGACGCTCGGAACAGAAGATTGGATTCGCGTTCGGATCGGCGTTGGGAAACCTTCGCTGCCGGACGGCCGCGAGATCAAGGCAGGTGGCAAGGACTACTTACTTGCACCCATGCGCAAAGCTGAACTCGTGGTGCTGGACGAAGTGCTCGACAGGGTAAGTAGAGCGGTCGAGATGGTAGTAAGTCAGGGCATCGGGGCGGCGATGAACGAGTTCAACCGCCATGGATAGAAGGGTTTCCTGTTGCTGTGTTCTGGTTTCTATGCGGATCGCTGTGATTAGAAACTTAGAGGCCAGGAACTAAGGAACGAACGGGCAGTACTTATTTTCCAAACCCTCCACGCGGAGGGTGCGAGTTACAGAAGCTCGCAGAAAGAGAAACACATGGATCGCACGTATGAAGTGATGTATATCGTTCGGCCGGACGTGGAAGAAGCCGATCTCGATAAGCTGATCGAAGGTTTCAACGCCGTCGTAACCAACGGCGGTGGCGAAGTCACCGGCCTCGAGAAGATGGGCCGCCGTCGCCTGGCGTACCTGGTCCGCAAGTTCCAAGATGGCATCTACGTTCTGATGTTCATAAAGGCTGACGGCCCGCTGGTCGCCGAGTTGGAGCGTCGTCTCCGCGTGACGGAACCCGTCATCAAGTTCCTGACCGTCCGCACCGATCTTGAGAACAAGCGCGTAGCGAAGATCAAGGCGATCCGCGCGACCAAGATCAAGGTGTCGGCACAGCAGCAGCCTGCCCCCACCCCGACGCCAGCGTCCGCACCGGCTGCCGTGGAAGCTGCTCCCGCTGCAGAAGCCACGCCGGCACCTGCTGCAGAGCCTGCACCGCCTGAGACCGCTGCGGTCGAAGCAGCAGTCTAAGCAACCCCGAAGCGCATGCTTCGGCATAAACCTGCGGCAGAGTCTGCTTCCACCGTTCAGGGGGTCCCACGCGGCCCCGGAGCAGACAGCCGCCGAACCGATCGAAAGGAATTTGTCATCATGGCAGACGAGACCAGCAGCACCCCCAGCGCGCCTTCCACGCCCCCCACGGGCGGCGGTGGCGGTGGTTACCAGGGCAATAACAGCGGACCGCGTCCTCCCCGTCCCTCAGGCGGACCCGGCGGCCGTAAGTTCTTCCGCCGCAAGAAGGTGTGCAAGTTCTCAGCAGAGAAGATCGACCACATCTCGTACCGCGATGTGCGCCTGTTGCAGCAGTTCGTTGCAGAGCGCGGCAAGATTACGCCACGTCGCCTGACCGGCACGCGCACGGAATACCAGCGTCAGCTGGCCCGTGCCATCAAGCAGGCTCGCAATATCGCCCTGCTGCCCTTTGCCGCGAAGTTCTAACTGGCTGTTTCAGCTGTGGAGTGACCGCCGTTGTGGTGGTCATTCCGGGAGAAGACGATGGAAGTTATTCTGAAAGAAGACGTTGAGACCCTGGGACATCGGGGAGACGTCGTAAAGGTTGCGAACGGCTATGGCCGTAACTACCTGCTGCCACAGCGGTTGGCCATTGAGGCCACCAACGGGAACAAGGCCGTCATCCTGCAGATGAAGGAATCAGCGGTCCGCAAGGCAGCCAAGGAAAAGACCGCGGCGCAGACACAGGCAGAGACACTCAACGCGGTCGAACTGACCTTTGAGCGCAAGGTCGGTGCGAATGACGTTCTATTCGGCTCGGTCACCTCGGCAGACATTGCTGCGGCACTCGAGAAGCAGGGCTTTGAGACCGATCGTCGCAAGATTGCACTGGATGAGCCGCTGAAGCAGCTCGGTGAGTTCCACGTCGCCATCAAGCTGTTCCGCGAAGTATCTGCTCACGTGAAGGTAACCATCAAGAGCGACGACCCGAACTACGTACCCGGTAGTGCCGCAGCTGCGGAAGAAGTTACCGCGTAATACCGTTCTGGTCAGATTCACATGGAAAGGGAGCGCCGTGACTCGGCGCTCCTTTTACATGTGTTGAACACCGCCTCTATATTGCGGACATGATGACGGATCGCCGTGTTGCAAACCGAGTGTCTTTGCCCCTGATTGTTGTCTTTGTGCTGACCCTGCTGGCGTTCCTGCCGCTGGCGATTCCCCGGCTGGGGGCAGGGTTGCAGCCGGTACACAGCTATAGCACCGCCGGCACACACCCTGGCGAGGGAGCTGTGCTCCCGGCCCCGGCAGAACAGCCCTAGGCTCCTTCGCCCTGATGGGCGCGTTACACTCACCAGCAGCATGATTGCCCCGAAACTTAACAGGCGCGGACGGGGCAGTGCACCGGTTCACCCCTTTGACCAGCAGCACGGCACCAATACCGGTTCGCTCATCCCGGGTGACCAGCTTGCAACCGGCCATCGCAATGACCGCCATATTACGGCCTACCATGGCATCGCTCCCTCCCTGTTCCGCAAGCTGCTGACACGCTGGCAAGGGCTCGCCATACATCCCGTTGCGGCGACTGCGTTCCTCGACATTGGTGCGGGCAAAGGTCGAGCCATGCTGCTGGCTGCGGAACTGCCTTTCCGGCGTGTTGTCGGCGTGGAGCTTCATCCCGGCCTCGCGGCGGCGGCGCGAACCAACATGGACCAGTGGCAGCCAACAAACGCGGGTTCACCCATGCGACTTGAGGAGGGGGACGCGATGCGCATGCGTATTCCCGCAGGTCCATGCCTGGCTTTTCTGTTCAATCCCTTCGACGCCGTCCTGATGGATCGCTTCCTGACGCGGCTTACCCACCAGTTTCGCAACCGGTCGGGTGAGCTTGACCTGCTTTACGTAAACGACGAGCAGCGCAGGCTGCTGCAGGACCTTCACCGGAACTACCAGGAACTGTGGCGCGGACGCATTCACCTGTCGCATGAGGATCGCGACGCGGACAAGGCCATCATTTCGCATGATGCGGACGGCCTGTACGTCACGACCGGCTTTGAGGACTGCGGCATCTGGCGTATGCGCTCGTAACACGTTGTCCGTCCCTGAACGTAGAAGAGCCGGAAGCGACATACCGCTTCCGGCTTTTTCTAAAGGTCATCACCGCACTATCGCGCGTGAAGGTGATCGATGCCCGTTTCTCGGAAAGGGTCAATCACAATCTTTGTGACGCTGTCTTTCTTCTCCTGCCAGATCTTGTACATATCCGGCACATCCTGAATGCCGATGCGATGCGAGATCAGGAAGCTGGGGTCGATCTGCCCGTCTTCCACGCGCTTCAGCAGGGGCTTCAGATACTTGTGCATGTTGGTCTGGCCCATCTTCATGGTGATGCCTTTTCCAAAAGCTGCACCAAAGTTCAGCTTGTTCAACGTACCGCCATAGACACCCGGGATCGAAACGGTTCCACCCTTGCGTACAGACTGCAGCGCCTGCCGCAGCACGGTAGGCCGGTCCGTCTCCAGCATGGCTGCCTGCTCCACCTTGTCGTAGAGGGCCATGGTGTCAACGCCGTGCGCTTCCATGCCTACGGCGTCGATGCAGCTATCCGGTCCAACGCCGCCGGTCAGGTCGCGGAGTGCCTCCACGATACTGGGGTTGCCGTCTGCGTAGTTGATGACAGTTGCCCCACAGTAGTCGCGTGCCAGTGCCAGCCGTTCTGGAAAGCGATCGATCACGAACACCTTACCCGCGCCCAGCATGTAGGCACTGGCTGCAGCGAACAGGCCTACCGGACCAGCACCCCAAACGGCCACGTTGTCGCCCGGCGTGATGTTGGCATTCTCCGCGCTCTGGAAGCCGGTCGGGTAAATGTCTGAGAGGAACAGGACCTTCTCGTCGTCGATGTCGCTTTCAATCTTGATAGGACCGATGTCCGCGAAAGGGACGCGCACATACTGCGCCTGACCGCCCGCGTACCCGCCGTAGATGTGCGAAAAGCCAAACAGGGCTGAACCGCTGTAGCCATACATCATCTCGCACACGTGGGCGTTTGGATTGCTGTTATCGCACAGCGACCACAGTTCCTTCGAGCAGAAGAAGCACTTGCCACAGGCGATGGTGAACGGCACCACCACGCGATCACCGCGCTTCAGGTTCTTGACGTCAGAACCAACCTCTTCCACGATTCCCATGAACTCATGGCCCAGAATGTCGCCCGACTCCATAGTCGGAATGTAGCCCCCATACAGGTGCAGATCGCTGCCGCAGATCGCGGTTCGCGTCACCCGCAGGATGGCGTCGCCCGGATTAATGATCT